>NZ_JAAKVU010000004.1:0-302163 GCF_049175815.1 Aeromonas sp. 600276
TGGGGTATCGCCAAGCGGTAAGGCAGCGGGTTTTGATCTCGCCATCCCTAGGTTCGAATCCTAGTACCCCAGCCATTTTTACTTGTATTCGACGAAAGTCGTGCACAAGACGGCTATGTAGCTCAGTTGGTTAGAGCATCGCACTCATAATGCGGGGGTCACAGGTTCGAATCCCGTCATAGCCACCATTACTCTTGCGGAAGTGGCGAAATTGGTAGACGCACCAGATTTAGGTTCTGGCGCCCTAGGCGTGAGAGTTCGAGTCTCTCCTTCCGCACCATCGAAAGCAGTACCAAACAGACCAGCCCAGGCTGGTTTTTTTGTATCCGGCGTTTGCCACTCTTCTTCCCCTCTCCATGCCATCGCACCTCTACAACCCCTCCCATCGCTGGGCCATGTGCTCTCCTCTGCGACGGCGCTCATGCCCGGCTTTCGCTTTATGTCGTCTTTTTCATGTCAGATTACTGCGGGCAATAAAAAAGGCGGCCCGCAGGCCGCCATGTCATATGTGTCGTCAGAACGGGAAGAACCAGGGGATGGCGATGACGCTCACCACCATCACCAGCGCCGTAAAGGGCACGCCGATGCGCACGAAGTCCACGAACTTGTAGTTGCCTGGGCCCAGCACCAGGGTGTTGACCGGCGAGGAGACCGGCGTCATGAAGGCCGCCGAGGCGGCGATGGCGATGGTCATGGCAAACGGATAGGGCGAGACCCCCATCTGTTGGGCCGTGCCGAGCGCGATCGGGGCCATCAGTACCGCCGTCGCGGTGTTGGAGATGAACAGCCCGATGACGGCGCACAGGGCGAACAGACTGGCCAGCATCACCCGCGGCCCCATTTCCCCCACCGCCGAGATCAGTGCGCCGACGATGAGATCCACCCCGCCGGTCTGTTGCAGCGCGAGCGCAAAGGGCAGCATGCCGACGATGAGGATCAGGGTCGGCCAGTGGATGGACTTGTAGGCGCTCTCCATGTCGATGCAGCGAAACTTGCCCATCAGCAGGCAGGCGATCAGCGCCGCTATCACGTTGGGCACGGGATCCGTCACCATCAGCACTATCATGACCCCGAGCGCGATCAGGGCGTGAATGGCCTGACTGCGGGCCGGCGCCATCTCGTCCACCTCCGCCGGCAGCCCCAGCAAGAGAAAGTCACGGCTGTGGGTCTGCAGCAGGCGGATCAAGCTCCAGTTGCCCACCACCAGCAGGGTATCCCCCATCTGCAGCGCCTCGTCCACCAGCTTGCCGCCAAGCGCCTCGCCGGCGCGGCGGATCCCCACCACGTTGAGGCCATAGTGGGAGCGAAACGCCACTTCGCGGATGCTCTTGCCGAGCAGACGGGATTCGGGGATGAGCGACACCTCCGCCATGCCCACCTCCCGCGCCTGATCGGAAAAATACTCCCCGCGCAGGATCATGGGTTCGAGCCGCGCCTCGCTGCAGAACTCCCGCACGTCCGCATCGGGGTCGGACATGTCGATGAGCAGCACATCCTTGGCCTGGAACTCGGTGACGCCAGAGACGGTCACCATCACCCGCCGGAACTTGCGCCAGCGCTCCACCCCGATGACATTGGCCCCGTAGCGGGCCCGCAACTGCAGCTCGTCCAGGGTCTGGCCGATCAGGGGGGAGTCTGGCCGCAACGCCAACCGGCGCGCCCGCCCGGCCAGCCGATAGTCGCGAATGAGATCGCGCATGGTACTGCGCCCGCTCTGCTTGTGCTTGCCCTCCTCCTCGCTACGTACCAGAGAGGTGCGCATCAGCAGCATGTAGAGGATCCCCATCCCCAGGATGATGACCCCCATGGGGGTGAAGCCGAAGAAGCCGAAGCCGTGGATGTCGTGGCGCATCAGCTCACTGTTGACCACCATGTTGGGCGGCGTAGCCACCAGGGTCATCATGCCGCTGATGAGGCCGGCAAAGCCGAGCGGCATCATCAGCCGGCCGGCCGGGATCCCCATCCGGTTCGCCACGCTCAGCACCACAGGGATGAAGATGGCCACCACCCCTGTGCTGCTCATCACAGCCCCCAGCAGGGCGACCGCCACCATCAGCAGCACCAGCAATCGGGTCTCGCTGCTGCCGGCCACCTTCACCAGTGCGTCCCCCACCTGATAGGCGATGCCGGTGCGCACCAGCCCCTCCCCCACCACGAACAGGGCGGCGATCAGGATGACGTTGGGATCGCTGAACCCCGCCAGCGCCTGTGGCAGGGTCAGGGTGCCGCTCAGCACGAACAAGATGATGATCAGCAAGGCAACCACGTCCATGCGGACCCTGTTGCTCACAAACAGATAAATGGCGCCCACCAGCATGCAGAGGACCCAGACCAGCTCGGAATTCACGCTCGCTCCTTTCGTTCAACACCACCCCAACCATAGCGGGGGGATTCCATCAAACCACAGCCCATTCATCCCCATTTTGTGACATGTCAATAAAGGGCAGGGCATCATCGCATATCAGGGTGTCATCGGGGGCCTAAAGTTGCTTGCGGTTTGTCCATTCTTTGAGGTGGCTCGGCCCTGCACGGACAAAAGTCCTGCAAACACCCTCACACCGCCCCTAGAATAGGCCCGGTTCACTCCCCCCTATTTTCCAAGGAAATGAAAATGAGCATATTCGAGTGGTTCAGCATCAATCACACCCTGGTGACCATACCGCTGGGTGGCGGCTACGCCATGTCGTGGATCGAGGCCGTCGGCACCCTGTTCGGACTGGCCTGCATCTGGTGCGCCAGCCAGGAGAAGACCATCAACTACCTGTTCGGGCTCATCAACGTCAGCCTGTTCGCCATCATCTTCTTCCAGATCCAGCTCTACGGCTTGTTGCTGCTGCAGCTGTTCTTCTTCTGCGCCAACCTCTATGGCTGGTACGCCTGGACCCGCCCGGCCAATGCCCAGGGGGACACCCTGCAGATCCGCTGGCTCAGCAAGTCTAAGCTCATCGCCACCGCCGCCGTGAGCGTGCTGGCCATCGCCCTGCTGACCCTCTACATCGACCCAGTGTTCGCCGCCCTGGCACGTACCTCGGTCGCCCTGCTCAACCTGTTTGGCGCCAACCTCGCCACCCCTGAGCCCTCCCCCGATGCCTTCCCCTTCTGGGATGCCAGCATGACGGTGCTCTCCGTGGTGGCCCAGATCCTGATGACCCGCAAGTACGTGGAGAACTGGATCCTCTGGGTGGTCATCAACATCATCAGCATCGGCGTCTATGCCGCCCAAGGGGTCTATGCCATGTCCCTTGAGTACCTGATCCTGCTGTTCATCGCCGCCAACGGCACTCGCCTGTGGATGGTCAGCGCCAAACGTCCGCAACAGGAAGTGATCGCATGAGCCTGCTGCCCCATCTGCAATGCCGCCCGGATCAGATCGCCGAACGGGTGGTGCTGTGCGGCGACCCGGCCCGGGTCGACCGCATCGCCGGCCAGCTCGATGAGTGTGATGTGCTGGGCCAGCATCGGGAGTTTCGCCTGATCAACGGTCGCTACCGGGGGCTGCCCATTACGGTGTGCAGCACCGGTATCGGTGGCGCCTCCGCCGTCATCGCGCTGGAGGAGCTGGTGCAGGCGGGCGCCCGCACCCTCATCCGGGTCGGCTCCGCTGGCGCCCTGCAGCATGAGATAGCGCTGGGGGATCTTATCGTGGTGGAGGGGGCGGTGCGCAGCGAAGGCGCCTCGCAGGCCTACCTGCCCCCCGAGTACCCCGCCTGCGCCGACATCCGTCTGCAGGCCGCCCTGCTCACCCATCTCGGCGCCAGCGAGCATCCCCATTGGCACGGGCTGGTGCGCTCCCACGACAGCTTCTACCGGGATGACGAGCAGGAAGTGTGTCGCTACTGGCACGCCCGCGGGGTGCTCGGGGCCGACATGGAGAGCGCCTCCCTGCTCGCCGTGGGGCGCCTGCGCAAGGTGCGGGTGGCCGCCGTGCTCTGCAACGTGGTGGCCTTCGAGCAGGACGTGCAAGCGGGGGTGAGCGACTACGCGGCCAGCGAAGCCGCCATGATGACCGGCGAGCGGCTGGCCATCGCCGCCGCCCTCCACGCCCTGACGCAATAGGGCGGGTCTGCCGGGGCCGCAAAGGCCCCGGCAAAACGTTACGCCCGGCACATTCGGGAGCACCAGCGCTGGCATCCAGCCCCCGCCCTTGCTAGCCTCATGACCCTCGTCAAGCCGGGCCTTCCCCATGCAGCAACAACCCTACCCCCTCGGTCGCTTTCACGCCGAGCTTGCCGCACTCGAACCGCGCTTTGCCGCGGCGCTGACGGCCTGCACCCTCTATTCGCGCCGCTACCTGCCGGGCGAGCCCATCATGCGGCAGGGGGAGCGGTGCGAGCAGCTCTATCTGGTGGCCCAGGGCCGCATCTCCCTCAACAGCGCGGTGCACTCGGGACGGCTGTTTCAACTCGGCGAGATCGAGTGCCACCAGCAGATCTTCGGCGAGATGGAGTTCTTCAGCGCCACCCCGGTGCAGTGGAGCGTGGTGGCCGAGACCGAGCTGGACGCTGCCGTCATCTGCGCAGGCAAGCTGGCCAAACGGCTGCTGACCGAGCCCGAGCTGACCCTCTTCTTCGCCGCGGCGCTCGCCAGCGATTATCTGGATACCCTGGACATCACCACCAGCCGGCTGTTGCATCCCATCGCCTACAACATCGCCTTCGAGCTGTGGCGCGAGCGCCAGCGCACCCCCATGCTGGGTTCACGCAAGCGGGCCCACGAGGCGGCGCGCTTCGGCACCACCGAGCGGGTCTATCGGCGCGCCCTCAAGGAGCTGATCGAACAGGGCATCGTCGCCGATGGCCCCGACGGCCCCCTCATCGCCGATCTGGCCAGGCTACGCGCCTATCTCGACCTTTGATTTCCATTCACCCCATTTCGATTCACCCTGTCAGGAGAGTGCCATGTCTACCCATCCCGAGTTCACCTTCTTCAGCCGCTTCGTCGCCGACATCCAGGCCGGCCGCAAGACCATCACCATCCGCGACGAGAGCGAGGCCAACTGGCAACCCGGCCAGCGTCTGGCTCTGTTCACCAACCCGGAGCACCAGCCCTTTGGCACCATAGAGGTGCTCTCGGTCAAGGCGGTCGCCTTCGATGAGCTCAATGATGAACACGCCCGCCAGGAGAACATGACCCTCCCCGAGCTCAAACAGGTCATCCGCGACATCTACCCCACCCTGCCGCCGCTCTATGTCATTGAATTCAAACTGCTTGATTGAGCCGGATTTGGTCTTTGCCGAGCGATGTGTTAATAGTGTCCTCTTTTGAATCAGGGAGGTGATCCGAGTGTTTGAGATAGCGAGCCTGCGAGAGGGCATGATGCACGGGGTCGAGCTGTTCCAGCTGCTGCTGGAGATCATCTCCATCGCCTGCGTGGTGATTGGGCTGGGCAAGACTCTCTGGCTGGCGGCACGGGTGCGGGATCACGAGCCCGGCTTTCCCCATATCCGGCTCTGTTTCGGCAGCTGGCTCATTCTGGCGCTGGAGTTCCAGCTCGCCGCCGACATCCTGGCCACCACGGTGGCGCCGAGCAAGGAGGAGCTGATCCGCCTCGCCATCATCGCGGTGATCCGCACCTTCCTGAACTACTTCCTCGGCAAGGAGCTGGAAGCCCAAACGGAACGCCAGCAAGACAAGGCAGAGCGCCAGCAGGAGCAGCGCAGCGAACAGGCCAAGGCGGCCCAGTAGCCCGCTTCCTTGCACTGCGTCATCGCTGAGTGTCGTGCCATCCCGACCACAACCATGGCTCGGGATGGCCCAGTTGTGACCCTCCCCTCACTTTTGGCAATCAGCCAACTATGGAACCCTTTTCAAGCCTTCCCCCGCCCTGTCGAGGGCCCGCGCATCTGCGTAAGATAAACCATCGCTTCCCCCAACCGGCCCAGTTGATGAACCCGCTACCTCTCCACACACCCGACATCGACCTCGATAGTTGCGTCATCTACCAGATCTACCCCATGAGCTTTCAGGACAGCGATGGCGACGGCATGGGCGACATCAACGGCATTCGTCAGCGGCTCGGTTATCTGGCCACCCTGGGGGTCGATATGCTGTGGCTCACCCCCCTCTATCGCTCTCCCAAGCGGGACAACGGTTACGACGTGGCGGACTACCGCACCATCGATCCCGCCTTCGGCACCCTGGCCGAGATGGAGCAGCTGGTAGCCGAGGCGGCCGCTCACGGCATCGGCATCATGATGGATATCGTCGCCAACCACACCGCCACCGAGCACGCGTGGTTTGTGCAGGCGCTGGCCGGCGATCCCCGCTATCAGGGCTATTACGTATTCCGGGATCAAGCCTTTGTCGATGCTCACCCCATTACCTCAATTTTTGGCGGCAGCGGCTGGCAGTATGTGCCGGCGCTTGATCGCTACTACCTGCACAACTTCGATGCGAGTCAGGCCGATCTGGACTGGGACAACCCGGCGGTGCGCGCCGAAATGGCCGGGGTGATCAACTTCTGGCTGGGCAAGGGAATCAAGGGATTTCGCTTCGATGTGATCGACATGGTGAGCAAGGAGTGGAAACGGCTTGCCATGAGCAACGGCCCGCGCCTGCACGACTATATTCGCGAGCTCAATGCCGAGAGCTTCGGCGGCCAGGGGATCATCACGGTGGGGGAGACCTGGGGAGCGGATCTCGCCCATATGCAGAACTATTCGAACCCCGATGGCAGCGAGTTCAGCATGGTGTTCAACTTCGAGCATCTGGGGCTCGGCAGTGACAAGTGGACCTCCCGCTTCAATCCCCTCGCCTTCAAACGGGCCATGGCCCGCCACCAGCAGGGGCTGCACGGCCGAGGCTGGAACAGCCTGTTTCTCGGCAACCACGACCTGCCCCGCGCCGTCTCCCGCTTTGGCGACGACAGGCCCGAGTGGCGCGAAGTGAGCGCCAAACTGTGGGCCATGGTGCTGCACCTGATGCAGGGCACACCCTTCATCTATCAGGGGGAGGAGCTCGCCATGACCAATCGTCACTGGCAGCCGGACGAGCTGCGCGACCTGGAGGCGATCAACTACCGCGCCAGTCAGGCGAAACTGGACCCTGCCGAGCTCGCCCGCCGCCTCAATGCCATCGGCCGCGACAACGCCCGCACCCCGATGCAGTGGGATGCCGGCCACCAAGCCGGTTTCAGCACCGTCACGCCCTGGATTGCGCTCAATGCCAATCACATCGAGATCAACGCCGCCGAGCAGCTGGCCCGCCCTGACTCGCCGTTTCACTGCTATCGCCAGCTCATCGCCCTGCGCAAGGCCCATCCGGTCATTCGCCACGGCGACTTCGAGCTGCTGGATGGGGATGACCCGGAGCGCATCGGCTATCGCCGCTGCTGGCAGGATCCGGCGAGTGGAGAGCGGCACACCCTGCTGCTGCTTGCCAACCTCACTGACCACCCCCTGGTCATGCCGCACTTTGATCAGGTGGAGGCAGGTGCCACCCTGCTGATGAGCAACTACCTGGGGCAACCCGCCGCCACCTTTGCCCCCTATCAGGCGGCAGCCTGGCTGCTGAAAGCAAGGGGATAACGGCACTCCCTGGCTCGGCGCCAACCTTCGTCACGGGGGCTGGCCCCTGCCCCCTGATGATTCCCCTCCCCTCGGCGGTCGATGCGCCCCGGTGATTTACTCACTTAAAAACTTCACGTTTTCACGCCTGCACCGCCTTGCCAGGCAATATCCAGTCACGGCTCGCTATCGACAATTGAAATAGTTCAACACCTTGTTTTTATTGGCAATAAACCACATCAAAAACGATGTCTTTATCATCAAGTGGCGATATTAAACGCTGTTTAGTCAGGGTTAAAAGTCAATTCAGATTTGCGCCCTTGTGGTTCTTCACCGGCTCCTTATGGTTTCCATCCGAAGCGTGCAGCACGGCGCCGCACGCCGAGGTTCAGGCTCGCGGGCACTCTCCCGCCATAACAACAGGAAATCATCATGCGCAAAACCGGCGTGGCACTTGCCATCTCCACCCTCTTCTGGTTCCACTCGGCCATGGCGGCCCCTCTGATCTTCCCGGACGATCCGACCCTCACCAACGGCCCGCACTCCCCCGCCCTCGATCGCAGTTTCCAGCTGGCCCAGGACGATCTGGGCAACCGGATCCACCAGCTTCACCTGCCCCTCCAGACCGAGCCGGAACTGGTGGCGGAGCTGGAGCAGATCGGCAGGGAGCAGGGCTTTTCGGTCAGCACCCACGCTGACATGTACACCTGGACCGAGGACAACATGTGGCTGTCGCGCGATGGCGCCCTCGTCTTCCGCCCCCGGGCGCCACTGGCCGACAAGGACAGCTACCACGCCTTCGTCACCGCCCTGACCGAGCAGAGCCCGGAGGCCCAGCAGGAGGGCCATCACAGCCTCGGCAGCCAGGCCTCCCAGGGGCTCAACGAGAGCATGCTCTCCCAGGCCAACACCTTCGCCGAGGCGCAGGGGCGCGAGCTCATCCCCACCTTCTCCATCATCGATGGCGGCAACATGCTGACCGGCCAGCGGGCCGACGGCACCCCCTATGCCCTGATCGGCCGCGATGCCCTGCTGCAGACCACCCTGCACCACAGCCGGCTGGACAGTGAGCGCATCGCCGCCCTGCAGGAGAAGATGGAGCGCGACGGCGAGTTTCGGCTGCAACTCAGCGAAGAGGAGTGGCTGGGCAGCCCCTATACCTTCCAGAAGGGCCATGACACCGAGGTGGACCTCATCCTGCTGGAGGCGGCCAATCTGTTGCCGCAGGGGCTGGATGAGCAGCAGCGCCACGCCTTTGCCAGAACCGCGCGTGCCAAGGCCGAGCTCGCCAAGTACGAAGTGGATGGGCCAACCCGGGAGGCGGTGGAGCAGCGGATGTTTCTGAGCCCGCAGCAAGGGGAGCGGATTGCCGAGCGCTATCGCGCCATCCATGGCCAACCGCTGCCGGCCTCCTTCGATCTGCTGACCCGCCTCAAGCAGGAGTACGCCAGCCTGGTGGTGACCGCCGAGCTTCACTCCGAGTTTGGTGATGAGCAGATAGCCCAGGCACTGCCGACGCTGACGGCCGATGCCGCCACTCTGGCCCGGCTGGGCCGCATGCTGCAGGCCGGCGGCTACCAGCGAACTGGGCTGGCTGGCACCGAGCAAGATCATCAGACCCGTCGCTTCCTCGCCATGATGGCCATCAGCCAGCGCCTGATGGCGCAGGAGCTCAAGGTGGCCGAGCGGGATCTGGTGATCCTGGCCCAGCCCGGCTTCCACCTCGACATGGCCATGCGCCCGCTGGCCGACGGCCGCATCCTCTTCAACGATCACGCCGCCAGCGCGGCACTGACCGAACAGGTGCTGGCCAGCGATGCCACCCTGAGCGACAGCGAGCGGCAGGAACTGGCCAAGAGCGTGACCGACCTGCGCCAGCAAGGCGAGCGCTGGCACAAGATCCACGCCCTCATCCATCAGCAACTGCGCGATGCCGGCCTGACCCCCATCGCTACCCCGGGCGCCTTCAGCGTGGGCAAACGGCAGGTGAACTGGATGAACGGCATCATGGGCACCCGTCAGCAGCCCTTCTACATCACCAATGCCGCCAGCATAGCCCCCCTCAATGAGGCGTTCGCCGCCTGGTTGCAGCGCGAAGTAGCCGGGATCACCCCCTATTTCGTGGGGCAGGCTGCCAGCAACCGACGGGATGGCTTGAACCAGGCGGAGGCCCTGCTGCGCGGCAGCGGCGGGCTGGACTGCATCACCCTGCACCACGAGTAGCGCGGGGGTCGCAGATTTGACTCACCGGCAAATTCTGGGTATTTTGCGACCAGAATTTTTGTAGGACCGCTTTTCAATGTTGTACATCCTGTTCAAATGCTCGGTCAGGAGGCTGTGCTCCGTGCACTAACACGATGAAGTGTTGCCCGGAGCCCATCGACTGAATCTTCATCAGCTGCGCGAATGCCCTCTCTTTGGGAGGCTGCCCCGCATCTGATGAAAACAGGAGACACAGGCCGGCGAGATGCTTCATCGCCGGCCTTTTTGTCTCTGCCATTTGGCAGCGTTTCACCTTGCTGAGACGGGGGGCCGGTACGTCGCGTACCTGCCCCCCGTTTTTTTATGGATGTTACAACCATGAGTGTGCTCACTATCCACAACCTGACCTACCACATCGGCGACAAGACCCTGTACCAACAGGCGAGCTTTCGTCTCCACGCCGGCGAGCATGTCTGCCTCACCGGCCACAACGGTGCCGGCAAGAGTACCCTGCTCCAGCTGATCCAGGAGGAGCGCCTGCCAGACGGCGGCGACATCCTCTGGCAGCCCGGCATCAAGGCGGGCTATCTCGACCAGCACGCCGCGCGGGATGGCCACCTCACCCTGCGGGGCTACCTGCAGTCGGTGTTCGCCGACCTCTATGAGGCGGAAGCCGAGATGCTGGCCCTCTACGCCGACCCCGAACTGGGGCCGCGGCAGCTGGCCCGGGCGGCCGATCTGCAGGCGCACCTGGAGAGCCAGGGTTTTTACCAGTTAGATCCGCGCATCGACGAGGTGGCGGCCGGCCTTGGTCTGACCCAGCTCGGGATGCAGACGCGGCTCGCCAGTTTAAGCGGCGGCCAGCGCCACAAGGTGATGCTGGCCGGCCTGCTGCTGCGCACGCCGGAGGTGCTGCTGCTCGACGAGCCGACCAACTATCTGGACACGGCCCACGTCGACTGGCTGGCAGGCTATCTGGAGCGCTTCCCCGGCGCCTTCCTGGTGGTCTCCCACGACCGCGCCTTCGTCAATCGCATCGCCACCGCCATCGCCGACATCGACCGCCAGCAGATCCACACCTATCGCGGCAACCTCGACCAGGCGCTGGCCCAGAAGGGCGCCGCCGAGGCGCTGCACGCCCGTCAATACCAGGCCCAGCAGCGGCAGATCGACAGGCTCGAGCAGTTCATCGCCAAGAACGGGGCCGGGGTCAACGCCAGCATCGCCAACGGCCGCAAGAAGCAGCTGGCGCGCATCGAGCGGCTGGCGGCCCCCGAGCAGGCCAAACCGGTCACCCTCAGCTTTCGCGCCGCCCAGGGGGGCCAGCCGCAACTGCTGACCGCAAGCGAGCTGGAGATCGGCTACCACCAGCCCCTGCTGGCGCCGCTCAGCCTGCAGCTGCGCCGTGGCGAGAAGGTGGTGATCGCCGGCTTCAACGGCATCGGCAAGTCGACCCTGCTCAACACCCTGACCGGCCGCCTCGCCCCGCTCGCCGGTGAACTGGCCCTGGCCCCCGGCCTCAAGTCGGGTTACTTCGAGCAGGCGTTGCACTGGCCCGATCCCGCGGCCACCCCGCTGGCTCTGGTCAAGGCCGCCGCCCCCGGGCTGGATGACAAAGGGGCCCGCCAGCAGCTGGCGCGCCTTGGCATCGGCGGCAAGCTGGCCATCCAGCCCATCAGTGCCCTGAGCGGCGGTGAGCAGACCCGGGTCAAGCTGTGCCGACTGGCGCTGCAGCCCACTCATCTGCTGATATTGGATGAGCCGACCACCCACCTGGATGCCGGCACCAAGGCCGCCCTGCGCCAGGCCCTGTGCGACTACCCGGGCAGCGTGCTCGCCGTCTGCCACGAGCCGGCCTTTGTGGCCGACTGGCCGGATCGGGTGGTGGACATCCAGCAGTTCGCCGCTGTATCGACCCAAGCTTAAGGAATAAAAATTATGTTACTGAAAGTACTGCTGTTTTTGATTGCATTTCTGGTCGGGGCCGATGAGCTGATGCTGGGCCCCCTGCTCGCCCCCATCGGCGCCGAGCTGGGGGTCGCCCCGGAACGGGTGACCCTGTTCATCACCGCCTACAGCGTGGCGCTAGCCCTCATCGCCCCCCTGCTCGGCGGCCTGTCGGATCGCCACGGCCGGCTGCGGGTGATGCTGCCGGCCTCCCTGCTGTTTGGTGCCGCCTCGGTGGCCACCGGCCTGGTGGCGAACTTCGAGGTTGGGCTGGCGACCCGGGTGATCACCGGGCTGGCAAGCGCCGGCATGCTCCCCATCGCCTTCGCCATGGCGGCAGACGGCGCACCGGCCGACGCCATGAAGCGCATCGCCTGGGTGCAGTCGGGGCTCACCCTCGGCATGATCTCGAGCCCGGCGGTGGGCGCCCTGCTGGCCCAGCTCAGCAACTGGCGCACCCCCTTTATCGTGCTCGGCCTCTGCGCCTGGGCCGTGGCGGCGGCCTTGGCCTGGCTCACGGCGCGCACGCCGCAGGTTCATGGGAGCGGCACGCACCCCGCGCCGCAGGGCTCGGTGCTGGCCATTCCGGGGGCGCTCGGCGCCCTGCTCGCCATGGGGTTGGGACTGGGGGGAGGCATCGGCCTGTTCAACCTGGTCGGCCAGCACCTGCACGACAGTCAGGGGCTGCCCGTCTGGTCGGTGGGGCTGCTCTACGGCGCCCTTGGCGTGATCAGCGTGGTCGGCAACGTGCTGATGCCGCGCCTGGCCGGGTATGTGGAGAGCGGCCGCCCCCTGATGCGCGGAGCCCTGGTGGTGTGCGCCCTGGTCAGCGCCTTCTTCTACCTCTATCCGGCCGGCAGCCTGGCCAGCCTCGCCCTGCCGCTGGGCCTGTGGGCGCTGGCCGGCGGCATCGGCTCACCGGCGTTGCAGGGTTACATCGCCCAGCTCGCCCCGGCTCAGCGCGGCATGCTGATGTCGCTGGCCATGACCCTGATGCACCTCGGGGTGGCGCTCTGGTCCGCCGTCGCCGGCTTTGCCTACAGCGCCGGCCCCATGGCCATGGCCCTGCTGGCCCTGCTGCTGTTTGGCGGGGCCATCCTCGCCCTGCGCCCGGTGCGGCTGCCGGGCTGAGTACAACAGGCACAATGACAAGAGGGCTCCCGCGGGAGCCCTCTTCATGACCTCTGCCATGTGGCAGACAACGCCTGGTAACTCCTCCTCTTCACAAGCCGAGGAAATGCATCACCCAAGGTTGACGCTCACTCTGCGGGCCACAGGGACAACAGCTGCTGCACGGCCCGATCGGCCTGCTCTGCGCTGGCAAAGTTGGCAAACCCCATCATCACTCCCCTTTGCTGCGCCGGGTTCATGTACCAGCTACTCAGGGCGTGCAATGCCAGCCCATTGGCTTGGGCGACCTCGACCAGTTGCTGGTCCGTCACGCCCCCGGCAACCTGCGCCAGTAGCTGGATCCCGCCAGCCTGCGGCTGCACCCGCAACCGGTCGCCCAGGCGGGTGGCCAAGGCATCGACCAGATAGCCATGCCGCTCGGCATAGACTCTGCGCATCTTGCTCAGGTGACGGGTGAAATGCCCCTGATCCATGAAGTCTGCCAGGGTGGCCTGCAGCACCGGATTGCCCGCGCCGGGCAACTGCGCCACCAGCTCGCGAAAACGGGCGACCTGCGCCTCGGGCACCACCAGATAGGCCAGCCTAAGGCCGGGGTAGAGCACCTTGCTGAAGGTCCCCGTGTAGAGCACGCGCCCCTGATGGTCCAGGCTCTTGAGGGGAGGCAAGGGCCGGCCGTGGTAGCGAAACTCGCTGTCGTAATCATCTTCAATGATCCAGGCTTTACGCCGCTCTGCCCACTCCAGCAGCGCCAGTCGACGCGGCAGGCTGAGGGCCACCCCCATCGGGCTCTGGTGGGTGGGGGTGACCACCGCAAACCGGGCCTCGTCGGCGGTTTGCTCACCCAGGCTGACGTCCATGCCGTGCATGTCGACGGGCACCGGGTGCAACCGCAGGCCCGCCTGCTGCAAAAACTGGCGCGCATGAAAATAGCCAGGCTCTTCAAACCAGCCCAGATCTCCCGCTCGCAGCAGGGCGCGGCACACCAGATCCAGCGCCCCCCGATAACCAACCGTGATGAATACCTGTTCGTGGCTGCAGCGGATCCCCCGTGAAATGCCCAGATAGGTGGCGATGGCGCGGCGCAGGGCCGGGTGCCCGGCCGGATCCGGCGTCACCATCTCCATATTGCGCAGATGCCGGGTGGCAAGCCGGGCCCAGCTCTTGCGCGGGAACAGATCCAGCGCAGGCACACCCAACTGGAACGGCAGGATTTCGCTGTGAGGGATCCCCTGGGCCGGCGCAGGCGCGGCGGCGGGTCGGGGAGAGGGCGGCGCCTCGACGAGCCTGTTCAGCCCGGCGGCAACCACAGTGCCCGCGGCACCGCGGGATATCAGATACCCTTCACCGATCAGCATCTGATAGGCCATTTCAACCGTGCCGCGCGCAAGGTTGAGTTCGCTTGCCAGACTGCGCACCGAGGGCACACGGTCACCGGCGTTCAAGGCTCCGCTCGCGATGGCATGGCAATAGCGCTGGTATATCTGCAGATAGAGCGGGGTTGCCTGCTCCCGGCTGAGGTTCAGATCCTGAATGTCCATGAGAGGGGTCCATGAAATATGGCTCTGTATTCTATCACTTCCGTTGTTTATCCATTATCCACTCCTGTTGGCATCACGATAGAAGAGCAGCATGACAATATTGGCTGATAACACCCTGTACCATGGAAACATGGTATATGGCGTCATCACGGGCGTGCATTGGCTGACCGCTATTTGCTGATCAGCGTCAGCTTGTCAGTGGTAAAGGTGGTCGTACCGTGGCCATCTGTCGTCGATTTTATTTCATCAGCTTCAGCATTGAATTTTTCGGCAGACAAGGTGACCTTGCCAGAATATTCCATGCCATCCTGGCTTTTTCTGACCGAATCGGCAGAGACAGTCACAGACTCATTATCATTTACCTTCAACATGACATTGCCGGTAAATTCCTGAACCGTTCTGGTTTTATCTGCAGATATTTCCATGGCCATGGCCGAGGAGGTAAATAACAGTGAAAGAGACAGCAGCGCCGCCTTATTAACAGTGAACTCGAACACGACACACTCTCCTTGGTATAGCGCTATCAGCTGGCGTGTTTTTTATACAAGCCTGCGCAATACGTCAAGATTAAAATCCGTCGCCTCCCGCCCGTCTTTATATCACGCTGTGGCCGAATTATCTCTGCCAGCCTACCGGTTGTCGGCAATCAATAAAAGGGAGTCAAAGGAAATCCAATTACTCCCTATTATCTGTATGGACTACTCCATATGACCATTCTTGTCCCTGTTACCCCTTGGCCGCTTTTTTTATCCTCACATTATCAACCTGGCACTCAGTTAAAGGGGAAATAAAACATATGCAGTACCTGACCTCCTTGCTGAGATATTCCCTGGAATAGATTGGCCCACCTCTCGCCGGCCCCGATTGCTGGGAGCCGACTCTCGGTCACTGCGGCCGCTCGCTCATGGCGGCATGACGGGTTGCCTCGCGCAGGATATCGCGCCGCGGTTATCTGAATAGACCCGAATCAAGGTGGTTTTCCGCCCTATCAAGCAGGAATATCAGTATGCCCTTACCTTCCAGGATCGCGGACGAGAGCCGCGAGCACATGATGGTGCAGCGCCCTCACACACTCTGTCTGCTCCCCCCGCTGGCCGCGCTCGGCTATCCGTTTCTATTAGTGATCTTCAACACATTGGTCGGCCAGAACGGCGCTGCCAGTCTGCTCGGCGCCCTGCTCTCGCTGCTGCTGGCCTTGGCCGTTCCCCTGACGGGGCTGATCGTCGCCAATCGGCCCGGCATCACCACAGGCATGCGTCGACTGGCTTACCTGAGCGTGGCGGCCCCCAGCCTCTATGTCCTGCTCGGAGTGGTGCAGACGCTGGTCGGCAGCCCGCTGCCCGATGTGCTGGTGTGGTCTCTGTTCTGGGTTGGCGCCATGCTGCTGGGGTGGGAGTCACACCAGACAGAGGCAGTGCAGGCCCGTCCCGTGAGCGGACCGGGACGCTGGCGCGTCGCCCATGGCATCAGCGCACTGGTGCTCTGTTGCTATGTGATCTTTCATCTGGCCAATCACCTGACCGGGCTGGTCGGCCCCGAGCTTCACGCCCGGGTCATGGAGGCGGGTCGCACCGTCTACCGGGCCGGCGTTGTCGAACCCCTGCTGGTGGCGGCGTTTCTCTTCCAGGTCGGCTCAGGTCTCTATCTTGCCTGGCGCTGGAGCAGTACCCGGCATGGCTGGCTGACCACCTTCCAGATCGCCTCTGGCGTCTATCTGTCGGTGTTCGTGCTGGGGCACATGAACTCGGTGTTCATCTATGCCCGCAGCTTCCTCGGCATACCGACCGACTGGAGTTTTGCCACCGGTGGTGAGGCGGGCCTGCTGATGGATCCCTGGAATATTCGCCTGGTGCCCCACTACACCCTCGGCGTCTTCTTCGTACTGGCGCATCTGCTGGCCGGGTTGCGGGTGGTGCTCGCGGCCCACGGCGTGGCAACGAGCCGCATCAGGCTGCTGTGGTACACCGGACTGGCCGGCTCGGCAGCCCTCGCGCTGGCCATCATTGCCGGTATGGTGGGCGTCAGAATATAAGAAAGAAGAGATGTCAAATCATGGCTTGTGCCGCTTTAAATAGTATTGATGCCTGACCATGAAATATTTCACCGTTCATATTTCGTTGAAATAAATTCGATAAACGACCGGTCCTTTTCGCTTGAACCATCAGTCCCAAAGGAGTG
This sequence comes from Aeromonas sp. 600276, assembly GCF_049175815.1. Classification (NCBI taxonomy): domain Bacteria; kingdom Pseudomonadati; phylum Pseudomonadota; class Gammaproteobacteria; order Aeromonadales; family Aeromonadaceae; genus Aeromonas; species Aeromonas sp. 600276. The sequence continues at coordinate 16,502 of NZ_JAAKVU010000004.1, forward strand.
TAGATAATGAAAAAGCATATATTTATGACGGCTTCCGCATTGGTAACCATGCTGACCAGTTATGCCACATTGGCGGACGTCAACTTATATGGCCCCGGCGGGCCGCACACCGCCTTGATCAAGGTGGGCAGCGCCTTTGAAGCGGAGACGGGGATCAAGGTCAACGTCCATTTCGGGCCGCAGGCGACCTGGAATGACGATGCCGGCAAAAACGCCGACATGCTGTTCGGCGCCTCCGAGCAATCGGCCCTGGCGATCGCCACCGACCATCAGCAGCAGTTCGACATCAAGAAGATTACCCCGCTCTACCTGCGCCCGGCCATCATTCTGGTCAAGAAGGGCAACCCCAAGAATATCAAGGGGCTGGCCGATCTGGCCAAACCGGGTATCGGCATAGTCGTGCCGGAGGGGGCCGGGGTCAGCAACACCTCGGGAACCGGTGTGTGGGAAGACATGATAGGTCGCACCGGTGACATCAAGCTGGTCGCCGATTTTCGAAACAACATAGTGCAATACACCCCCAACAGCGGCAGTGCCCGCAAGGCGTTCCAAGAAGATCCCAACGTCGATGCCTGGATCACCTGGATTGACTGGGCCAGGAGCAACCCGGACGTGGGCGACGTGGTGGCGATTGAAGAGCAGCTGGTGGTTTATCGGGATGTGAACATAGTCCTTAACAAGAATCCCAGCCAGGATGCGGTACGTTTCGCCGAATATTTGAAAGGGGAAAAATCAAAGCAGATTTTTCAGCAGCTGGGCTGGTCCGACAAATTTTAATGACAAGAGAATGATGACCTGCTGATGACCATTATTGCATGCCAGTGCAGGGACGCATTGGCATCCATTCCCCCATAAACAGGATGGTCTGATTCACCAGATATTTATTTTGGCAATGCCGACTCTTGCTTAATAAATATGAAGCCTTAATTCATCGAACGGATAAATTTGAAGATTGACAATCACAACGGCAAAACATTACTCATATTAACGTTCCATCACATATTTTTCTTGCCGCAACGTTGATTCACCCCAGCGCAGGATCAGCGAATTCACCGTCACAGGCCAGTGACACAGATTGCCACAAGGAAGGGCACAGCACGCTTTCGCTCCCCCCGGGGCAAGGCCCGGTCTCTTTTGTCGTTTGCGTACCCACGCCGACTGTGCAACCAAGGTTTGAGAATGAAACACGACATGCTAACGACGGACGCCAACAGCGCCGTTGCCTCCGTGGTTTATCGCACCAGCGAAGTGATCGCCATCTATCCCATCACCCCCAGCTCCGCCATGGCCGAGCAGTCGTCGGCCTGGGCGAGCCAGGGCAGTGCCAACCTGTGGGGGGATGTGCCGCGGGTGGTGGAGATGCAGTCGGAGGGGGGCGCCATCGCCACCGTCCACGGCGCCCTGCAGACCGGAGCGCTGGCGACCTCGTTCACCTCCTCCCAGGGGCTGCTGCTGATGATCCCCAACCTCTACAAGCTGGCGGGTCAACTCATCCCCTTCGTGCTGCACGTGGCTGCGCGCACCGTGGCGACCCACGCCCTGTCGATCTTCGGTGACCACTCGGACGTGATGGCGGTGCGCCAGACCGGCTGCGCCCTGCTCTGTGCCAGCAACGTGCAGGAGGCGCAGGACTTCGCCCTCATCTCCCAGGTGGCCAGCCTCAACAGCCGACTCCCCTTCATCCACTTCTTCGACGGTTTTCGCACCTCCCACGAGATAGCCAAAATAGTGCCGCTCGCTGACGACACCCTGCGCGCCCTGCTGCCCGCCGAAGCGATCCGTGCCCATCGGGAGCGAGCGCTGACCCCCGACAAGCCGGTCATTCGCGGCACCGCCGCCAACCCGGACACCTACTTCCAGTGCCGGGAGGCGAGCAACCCCTGGTATGACGATGGCTATCGCCACGTGAGCGAGGCGATGGACGCCTTCGGCGCGCAGACCGGCCGCCATTACCGGCCGTTCGAATACCTGGGTCACCCAGAGGCCGAGCGGGTGCTGGTGCTGATGGGTTCCGCCATCGGCACCTGCGAGGAGGTGATAGAACACCTGCTGGCCAGAGGGGAGAAGGTGGGGCTGGTGAAGGTGCGCCTCTACCGCCCCTTCTCGGCCGCGCACCTGCTGGCGGTCATTCCCGCGAGCGCCAGCAAGATAGCGGTGCTGGATCGCACCAAGGAGCCGGGCGCCCAGGCCGAGCCACTCTATCTGGATGTGATGGCGGCACTGGCCGAGGCGGTCAGCCGGGGTGAGCGGGTCAGCTTGCCGCGGGTCATCGGCGGGCGCTACGGCCTCTCTTCCAAGGAGTTCGGCCCGGCCTGCGTGCAGGCGGTGTTTGACGAGCTGGCGCTGGCTAATCCGCGCCCGCGTTTTACCGTCGGCATCTTTGACGACATCACCGGCCTCTCCCTGCCGCTGCCGACCTCAGTGCCCCCGGCCAGCCACCTCAAGCTGGAGGCGCTGTTCTACGGCCTTGGCAGCGACGGTACCGTGTCGGCGGCCAAGAACAGCATCAAGATCCTCGGCAACCACACCGAGCTCTACCCCCAGGGCTACTTCGTCTACGACTCCAAGAAGGCGGGCGGACTCACCGTCTCCCACCTGCGGGTGGGAACGCGGCCGCTGCAGTCGGCCTACCTGGTGGAAGAGGCGGACTTCGTCGGCTGCCACCAGTGGCAGTTCATCGACCTTTACCAGATGGCGGAGCGGCTCAAGGCGGGGGGCATCTTCCTCCTCAACAGCCCCTATGGTGCGGCCGAGGTCTGGGGCCGCCTCCCCCTCGAGGTACAGCATGCCCTGCGCGAGAAGGGTGCCCGCCTCTACACCATCAACGCCGCCAAGATTGCCCGCGACTGCCAGCTCGGCCAGCGCATCAACACCGTCATGCAGATGGCCTTCTTCCAGCTCACCACCATCCTGCCGCTGGATGAGGCCATCCGGCTGCTGAAACAGGCCATCGCCAACAGCTACGGCAGCAAGGGGCAGGCGCTGGTGGAGCGCAACTGGCAGGCCCTCGCGGCCACCAGTGCAGCCCTGACCCAGGTGCCCCTCGGCGAGATGGAGGCCGACAGCCGGCCCCGCCCGCCGGTGGTCTCCCCCAAGGCCCCCGACTTCGTGCAGACCGTCACCGCCGCCATGCTGGCTGGGCTTGGCGACAGCCTGCCGGTCTCCGCCTTCCCGCCAGACGGCACCTGGCCGGTGGGCACCACCCGCTGGGAGAAGCGCAACATCGCCAAGGAGGTACCCATCTGGCAGGCAGACCTCTGCACCCAGTGCAACTACTGCGTGGCCGCCTGCCCCCACTCCGCCATCCGCGCCAAAGTGGTGGACAAGGCGGCTATGGCCGATGCGCCGGCCACCCTGGATGCGCTGGATGTGAAGGCCCGCGACATGCGCGGCCAGCAGTACGTGCTGCAGGTGGCGCCTGAGGATTGCACCGGCTGCAACCTCTGCGTCGAGGTGTGCCCGGCCAAGGATCGTGCCGATCCGAATCGCAAGGCGATCAACATGGAATCGCGGCTGGATCACCTCGAGGCCCAGAAGGCCAACTACGACTTCTTCCTGGACTTGCCCGAGCGCACGGCCGAGCAGCTGGAGCGCATCGACATCCGCACCTCCCAGCTCATCTCGCCGCTGTTTGAATACTCCGGCGCCTGCTCCGGCTGCGGCGAGACCCCCTACATCAAGCTGCTGACCCAGCTCTACGGGGACAGGTTGCTCATCGCCAACGCCACCGGCTGCTCGTCGATTTATGGCGGCAACCTGCCCAGCACCCCCTACACCACCAACGCCGATGGGCGTGGCCCGGCCTGGGCCAACTCCCTGTTCGAGGACAACGCCGAATTTGGCTTGGGCTTTCGGCTCACCGTGGATCAGCATCGCGAGCGGGTGCGCCGCCTGCTGGCGAGCATGGGGGACGCCGTCCCGGCCGAGCTGCAGCAGGGGCTGCAAGACGCCAGCCTGCCGGTCGCCGAGCAGCGGGCCCATATCGCGCAGCTGCGCGCACTGCTGGAGGGGCGCAGCGACGCCGCGGCCCGGGAGCTCGCCCGTGATGCGGACTACCTGGTGGAGAAATCGGTCTGGCTCATCGGCGGTGACGGCTGGGCCTACGACATCGGCTACGGCGGGCTGGATCACGTGCTGAGCCTGGGGGAGAACATCAACGTGCTGGTGCTCGACACCCAGTGCTACTCCAACACCGGCGGCCAGCAGTCCAAGGCCACCCCGCTCGGCGCCATCACCAAGTTTGGCGAGCAGGGCAAGCGCAAGGGGCGCAAGGATCTCGGTGCCAACGTGATGATGTACGGTCACGTCTACGTGGCGCAGATCTCCCTCGGCGCCCAGATGAACCAGACGGTGAAGGCAATTCAGGAGGCGGAGGCCTACCCGGGCCCCTCCCTCATCATCGCCTACAGCCCCTGCGAGGAGCACGGCTACGATCTGGCCCAGAGCCACGAGCAGATGAAGCAGCTGACCGCCACCGGCTTCTGGCCGCTCTATCGCTACGATCCGCGCCGCAAGGAGGAGGGCAAGGCGCCGCTGGCACTGGACTCCCGCGCCCCCAGCGCGTCGCTGGCCGACACCTTGCAGCAGGAGCCCCGCTTCGAGCGCCTCACCCGCCAGCTGCCGGAGGTGGCCAGCCGGCTCTATGAGGAGGCGCAGGAGGATGCCCACCGCCGCTTCGCCTGGCTGAGCCAGCTGGCCGGCAAAGAGGCGCCGGCGCAGGAGTAAGCGCGCAAGCTGCCACCAATAAAGAGGGCTCCCCGCGGGGAGCCCTCTTTTTATCGGCTGGCGGCCATCAGGCGGGCATGTCGGCCAGCTCGTGGCGCTTCAACGCCAGCAGGGTGACCAGCAGGGCGGCACTGGCGATCAGCGCCATGCCGATATAGGTGGCGCTGAAGCCGGGCGCCAGCTCGACCGGGCTCAGGCTGGCCAGGTTGTGGCTGCTGCCCGCCGGCAGGGCGGAGTGGAACAGCACGGCGCAGATGGCCACCCCGACCGCGCCCCCCAGCTCGCGGCCGAAGTTGAACAGCGACATGCCGATGCCGCGATCTTCCCGCGGCAGGGCGTTTTGCACCACCACCGAGAGCGCGGGCAGCACCAGGCCAAGGCCGATGCCGGCAAACGCCAGCCCCAGCCTGATCCAGACGTCGAAGTGGATCTGCCACAGGGCCAGCGCCGCCAGGGCGAACCCCACCACCACGAAACGCTTGTAGTAGCCGGTGTGACCGATCAGCTTGCCGCCGACGAAGGCCCCCGCCGTGATACAGACCATGAAGATCACCATGATCTCGCCGCTGTCGCTGGCGCTCATCCCTTTCTGCCACTGCATCTGCAGCGGCAGGTAGACCAGCACGGCGAACATCAGCAGTTGCGAGGCCAGCGCCAGCAGCACGCTCACCAGATAACCGGGCTGACGCGCCAGGTGGGCCGGCAAGATGGGGTCGTGGGCCCGCCGCTCGATCAGCACCAGCAACAACAGGGCCACCACTAGCGCGGCCGCGAGCCAGATGGCGGGCAGCGCCGCCTCCGGCGAGAGCAGCAACAGGGTGAGAGTGGTGACAGTGATGAGCAGCGCCGCCCCCTTCCAGTCGAAGCGGCTGTGACGACGCACATTGAGGTGGCCCAGGTTGCGGTTCACCAGCCAGAGGGCGATGGCCCCAAGCGGCAGGTTGATCCAGAAGATCCAGCGCCAGCTGAGCTGCTCGGTAAAATAACCGCCGAGCAAGGGGCCGGCAATGCTGGAAACCGCGTAGACCGCCGAGATGTAGCCCTGATACTTGCCCACCTCCCGCGGCGGTATGCTGTCGGCGATGACGGTGAAGGCGAGCGCGATCAGGCCGCCGCCTCCCAGCCCCTGCAGCACCCGGGCGGCCAGCAGGGTCGGCAGATCCTGGGCCAGGCCGCAGGCCACCGAGCCGGCCAGAAACAGGCCAATGCCGATGTTGAGCATGCGCACGCGACCGAACATGTCGCTCAGTTTGCCGTAGATGGGCAGGGCGGCGGTGGCCGCCAGCAAGTAGGCGGTGACCACCCAGGTGAGGGCGGCGCCGGCATTGAGCTCGTCCCCTATGATGGGTAGCGGGGTGGTGACTATGCTCTTTTCCAGTGAACCCAGCGCGATCACCAGGGCCACGCTCGAGAAGATGGTTTTGGGGGACATAAGACGGGCTCGCTCCTTTGTTGCTCCAGCGTCTGCGGCGCAGAACTTGTTATTGTCTCATACATCACCGGCGGATGACCAAAACCAGGGCATCCATGCCGGCAAGCATGACCCCGGTCGCGGCATTGTGCCCCCCGCTCTGGTAGGCTGCCCTTTTACCCCGAGAGGAAGCAGCCCCATGTCCGAGCAGTTCCGGTTTGAGCAGTACGACGCCCTGATTTTCGATATGGACGGCACCCTGGTGGACTCCATGCCGCGCCACCTGGATGCCTGGGAAGCCACCAGCGCCGAATTCGGCCTGCCCTTCGATCGCGCCCAGCTCAACGAGTACGGCGGCATTCCCACCCGCAAGATCGTCGCCATCCTGGCCGAACAGCATGGGCTGGATATCGATGTGGAAGCCTTCGCCCGCCGCAAGGTGGCCCTCTACATGGAGCATATCCAGCAAGTGAGCGTCTTTCCTGCCATGTGGGAGCTGGTCAGGCGCTACCACGGCAAGGTCCCCATGGGTATCGGCACGGGCTCGCCGCGCAATCAGGCGGAGTCGATCCTCAAAAGTACCGGGCTCGATGCCTATATCCAGGTGGTGGTGAGCGCCGACGACGTGGTCAACCACAAGCCCCACCCCGACACCTTCCTGCAAGTGGCCGAGCAGCTGGGGGCCAACCCCGCCAACTGCCTGGTGTTCGAAGACACCCAGATCGGCCTGCAGGCGGGTCGCGCCGCCGGAATGGAGACGGTACTGGTGCTGGAGGGGGAGCTCTACCAGCGCTAGGCCCAACACTCTGTGTCAGCAAGGACAAAAACGCCTCCACAAGGGAGGCGTTTTGCATGCAGCAGTGCCGGGATGAGCCGGCCCCGCCTTACATGGCGTTGGTGGATTCGAAGATCTTGTCGGCCGACGCCTCGACGAAGCCCGGGTAGAGCACGCCGTCGGCCTGCGGGTAGCGCAGGGCGAATTCGTAGAAGCAGCTCGGGATGGTGCGCACACCGTCGGTAAAGGCCACGTCCGCCTTGTCGGCCATGGTGGAGGATTGCTCCAGCATCACCTGCGGGTCCCCTTTCACCTCGCCGCCCACGCTGTTGAGCACGAAGCCGGCCGCTTTCAGGGCTGCGTTTACCTGCTCTATGGTGTCGAAATCCCGCAGGCGGTTGATGTTGACGGTGAAGTGGTTGGCGCGATAACCCCAGGCTCCCATCCAGGCCGCATACTCGCTCTCGGCCAGCAGAGTCTGGTAGTCGGCATAGGAGACCTGCCAGGGGGCACCGGCATATAGGAAGGCGGCGGTATCGGTCAGATGATCGGGCACCTGATCCACCAGCTTGTGGATGATGGCCTGAGCGCCTTCGGAGAGCTCCTCTACCTTCAGCTCGCTGATGAACACCTTGGGAGCGTCCGGATCCTTGTGCTCGAAGTGCTTGGCGTAGAGCTTCTTGGCCTTGAACACGTACTCGCCCTTCTGCTCGTAGCCGAGCGCCAGGAAGTGGGCCGCCAGCTTCTCCAGCCCCAGCTTGGGCAGGTTGTAGGTACGAAACGCCACGTGATCGTTGACGATGGGTTCACCGCCCCCCAGCAGGGTGTGCACCTTGTGGGCACTCGGGGTCACCTTGATGTAGTTGTCCCACAGATGACTGAACAGGGTGTCGATATCCTTTTGCATCTCTCTTTCCTTTGATTGCGGGTACAGACAGGGGCCCCCTGAGGTGCCCCCTTTTCGTTGTTGTCAGAAGCTCAGGCCGGGAGACAGCTGATCCGGCATGGCAGCCTTGCTGTCTTCGACGGAAGCGACCGGATACGCACAGTAGTCGGCGGCGTAGTAGGCGCTCGCCCTGTGGTTGCCGGAGGCACCGATACCGCCGAACGGGGCGGCACTGGAGGCACCGGTGATGGGCTTGTTCCAGTTGACGATGCCGGCGCGAATGCGCTTGAAGAAGTGGTTCCAGTCCGCCTCGCTGTCGCCGAGCAGGCCGGCCGAGAGGCCGAAGCTGGTGGCGTTCGCCTTCTCGATAGCGGCATCGAAGTCGTCGTAGCGAATGAGCTGCAGCAGCGGGCCGAAGTACTCTTCGTCCGGCAGCGCGCTGACTGCGGTCACGTCTATGATGCCCGGGGAGACGAAACCGGTGCCTGCTTCCAGATGCTTGAGGGAGAGCAGACTCTCGCCACCGAGGCGCTGCAGGTTGACTTGCGCCTCGACCATGCCGAGCGCTGCCTTCTCGCTTATCATGGCGCCCATGAACGGCTGCTCGGCGGCGTCATAGAGGCCGACCTTGATCTGGCTGACCACCTCTACCAGGCGCTTGACCAGGGTATCGCCCCGCTCGCCGCGCTCGACAAACAGGCGACGCGAGCAGGTGCAGCGCTGGCCCGAGGTAATGAAGGCGGACTGCACGATGGCATGGACGGCGCCGTCGATGTCGCTCACGTCTTTCACGAGCAGCGGGTTGTTGCCACCCATCTCCAGGGCCAGGATCTTACCCGGCTGGCCGGCAAACTGCTGGTGCAGGAAGTGACCGGTACGGGACGAGCCGGTGAAGAAGAGGCCGTCAATGTCCGGATTGCCGGCCAGCGCCTTGCCGGTGTCGACCTCGCCCTGCACCAGGTTGAGCACGCCCTTGGGCAGCCCCGCCTCCTGCCAGATCTTCAGCATGGCCTCGGCCACCATGGGGGTCAGCTCGGAGGGCTTGAACACCACGGTATTGCCAGCGATCAGCGCCGGTACGATATGGCCGTTGGGCAGATGACCCGGGAAGTTGTAGGGGCCGAACACGGCCACGACGCCGTGGGGCTTGTGGCGCACGAACGCCTTGGCGCCCGGCATGGGGTTCTCCACCGTGCCGGTACGCTCGTCATGGGCGCGGATGGAGATGGCTATCTTGCCCTGCATGGCGGCCACTTCGGTGCGGGTCTCCCACAGCGGCTTGCCGGTCTCGCGGGCGATGGTCAGGGCCAGCGCCTCCTTGTGCTCGCCAAGCAGGTCGGCGTAGCGGCGCACGATGGCCAGACGATCGTCGAGGGCCAGATCGGACCAATGATAGAAGGCTTGGCGGGCGGCCTTGACGGCGGCATCCACCTGGGCGGCGCTGGCGGCCTCCCCTTGCCAGATCACCTGATTCTTGGCCGGATCCTTTGATTCGAACGGCTTGCCTTCACCGGCCAGCCACTGACCGTCGATAAACTGCACTAAATGAGTCATCCAATCACTCCCTGTGGTATGCAGGCAGCCGAGGCTGCCTGTTTCATATTCGGTTTCGTCGCCAGCCGGATCAGTCGAGATCGACGGCACGCACCATGTCGCCATCCTGCACCTTGAGCGCCGCCGCCATCTTGGGCGGAATGATGGCCTCGTGCTTGTCGAGATCGACCCGGATGTTGCCGTAGCAGGCGCGGTAGTGCTCGTAGCGGGTGTTGCAGATCAGGTGGGTCTTGCCGCCGATGGGCTCGCCCACCAGTACCCGCAGCTTCTGGCTGCGGCGCACGCTGCGAATGTTCTTCACGTCGCACTCGACAGTGGGGCCGGCATCGAAGATGTCGACATAGCCGCGATTCACGAACCCTTCGTCCTGCAGCATCTTGATGGCCGGGCGGGTCTTCTCGTGGGTCTGACCGATGACGGCGCGCGCCTCGTTGCTCAGCAGATTGACGTAGATGGGGTACTTGGGCATCAGCTCGGCGATGAAGCGCTTCTTGCCGATGCCGGTCAGATAGTCGACGGTGGGAAAATCCATCGAGAAGAAATGCTTTTGCAGCCACTCGTAGAAGGGGCTGTGACCATCGCCATCGGAGACGCCGCGCATCTCGGCGAAGACGGTTTCGTCAAACAGCTCGGGGTGTTCGGCCATGAACAGAAAGCGGTGCTTGGAGAGCAGACGGCCGTTGAGCCCCTCGCGGGCGCATTCGCGCAGAAACAGGGTGCAGAGCTCGGAATTGCCGGTGTAGTCGTTGGAGAGGGTGAGCGTCTCCACCACGTTGTAGATGCCGAGCTTGGGGGAAGAGTGCACCACCTTGCCGATGTGATAGTTGTAGAACGGCTGGGACAGGCCCACGGCCGCATCGATGGCGCAGGTACCAACCATTTCGCCGGTCTCCAGATCCTCGGCGACGAAGAAATAGAGGCAGTCACCCTTGCCCGCAGGCTTGTCCGAAAAGGTCTGGATGGAGGCGTCTATCTTGCGCTGCAGCAGTTCATCGTTGACGGGCAACGAGGTCATGCCGGTGCCGGATTCGATGGCACAGGTCTTGAGACCGGCAAAATCTTTTTGCTCGATGGGACGGATAACCAACATAAATGACAACTCCCTTTCATTGACGACAGGTGGGGGCCCGGCTCCTGCCGGGCGGGTTCCCCACCTCAATTTGGATCAGGCGTTAACCACCTGGGCAACCGCTTTCTCGAACCGGGCCAGCCCTTCCTTGATGTCCGCTTCCGGAATAACAAGGGACGGCGCGAAGCGCACCACGTTGGTGCCGGCAACCAGCGCCATCAGGCCCTGATCGATGGAGGCCAGCAGGAAATCGCGCGAGCGTCCCTTGTAGTCGTCGTTCAGCACGGCGCCCAGCAGCAGGCCCTTGCCGCGCACTTCGCTGAAGCAGTGGTACTTGGCGTTGATGGCTTCCAGCCCTTCGCGGAACAGCTGCTCGCGCTGCTTGATGCCGCTCAGCACTTCCGGGGTGTTCACCACGTCGATCACCGCCTCGGCCACCGCACAGGCCAGCGGGTTGCCGCCGTAGGTGGAGCCGTGAGTGCCCACTTTCAGGTGGGAGGCGATTTCGGTGGTGGTCAGCATGGCGCCGATGGGGAAGCCACCGCCCAGCGCCTTGGCGCTGGTGAGGATGTCCGGCGTGACGCCCAGACCCATGTAGGCAAACAGATCGCCGGTACGGCCGACGCCGGATTGCACTTCGTCATAGATCAGCAGGGCGTTGTGCTGGTCGCACAGCTCGCGCACTCCTTTGGCAAACTCGTCGGTGGGACGAATGATGCCGCCCTCGCCCTGCAGCGGCTCCATCACCACGGCGCAGGTATTGTCGGAGATGACCTCGGCCAGTGCGGCCAGATCGTTGTAGGCCACGTGGGTGATGTCAGCGGGCTTGGGACCGAAGCCATCGGAGTAGGCAGCCTGGCCGCCGACGCTGACGGTAAAGAAGGTACGACCGTGGAAACCCTGATGGAAGGCGATGATCTGGGTCTTGTGGGCACCGAACTTCTCGATGGCGTAGCGACGGGCCAGCTTGAGGGCGGCTTCGTTGGCTTCGGCACCCGAGTTGCAGAAATAGACCTTGTCGGCGAAGGTAGCGGCGACCAGCTTCTTGGCCAGGCGCAGAGCCGGCTCGTTGGTCATCACGTTGGAGAGGTGCCACAGCTTCTCGCCCTGGGTTTTCAGGGCCTCTACCAGCTTGGGATGGCAATGGCCCAGGCCATTGACGGCGATCCCGCCGGCAAAATCCACATACTCACGGCCTTCCTGATCCCAGACACGTGACCCTTCACCACGCACCGGGATGATCTTGGCGGGCGCATAGTTGGGAACCATCACTTCATCAAACACTTCACGTGTCACTGCCAACAACTCTGACATATTGCTCTCCTTCGATCTGGCGACAGAATAATCCACCGCCCAAAAGTTAAATCCATGTAAACACATCGGCATTGTCACAGAAAAAAAGCTAAAAGTCTGCAACAAAGCGCGTTACAGGGAACAATGTTCGATTGCCCGTGAGATTTTAGGCAACCGCATTGCATAACGGCTCAGGGGGTGTTGGCAAGAGATAATTTGGACAGGGAGGCAGGTGAATAAAGTGTCAGGGAAAATATTTTTGGCCTCATCACGATTTTGAGAGGCCGATCACGACTTGTCAGGAATTTGCCAGAAAATTGGCCAGCAATTGATGGCCCTGTTCGCTCAAAATGCTCTCCGGATGGAACTGAACCCCTTCTATATTCAACTGCTTATGGCGCAGGCCCATGATCTCGTCCGGGCTGCCGTCGGCATGTTCGCTCCAGGCGGTGATCTCGAGACAATCGGGCAGGGTGTCGCGTTCCACGATGAGCGAATGGTAGCGGGTGACCCGCAGCGGGTCGTTGAGCCCCTTGAAGACTCCCTCCCCCCGATGACGGATGAGCGAGGTCTTGCCGTGCATCACCTGACGAGCGCGCACTACCCGGGCGCCAAAGGCTTGCGCCAGAGACTGGTGGCCGAGACAGACGCCGAGAATGGGAAGCTGACCGGCAAAACGGGAGATGGCCGCCAGAGAGATGCCCGCCTCGTTTGGCGTGCAGGGGCCGGGAGAGATCACCAGATAGCGGGGAGAGAGCCGGGCGATGGCGTCCAGCGTCAGTTCGTCATTGCGCTTCACCACTACCTCCTGTCCCAGGGCGCCAAAATATTGCACCAGATTCCAGGTAAAGGAGTCGTAGTTATCGATCAACAACAGCATGGGTCAACCAGGGCAGAGAATTAACGATCCAGATAGCGACCCTGCTCCATCTCGCGCTCGCGCTGGCACTCGGCCAGGTAGATGGCGGCGGCAATGGCGGGGATTTTGTGGTGCTTGTCGATGGCGTTGGAGACCATCAGTTGCAGGGTATGCAGGTTCTTGGCCTTGCGGAACTTGCGCAGCCAGTGACCCTTGTCACCCAACTCTTCAATCGTGGTATTTGATTCGACAGACATGCTAACTCTTGGGGCAGACGCCCGCGTTTGAAATTGGAAGATGAAAACAACGAATAGCAGGTCGGGTAAAACAAAGAAAGCCAGGCAAATACCCAGCTCTCTTCTACTACACCTTCCCAGTATGTCAGGCTCGAGGAACGAAGCCGACTACATCATATACGCTGGCCAGGGTTTTTTCAGCCCTTTCCCGCGCCTTTTGTGCACCTGCCGCCAAAATGGCCTGCAGATGAGCCTCATCCTGACGCAGCTCGTGGAAGCGCGCCTGGATCGGCTCCAGCAAGGCAACCACGGCCTCGGCGGTTTCGGTCTTGAGGTGACCGTACATCTTGCCTTCGAAATGCTGCTCCAGCTCGGGGATGGAGCGACCGGTCACCCCGGACATCAGGGTCAGCAGGTTGGAGACCCCCGGCTTGTTCTCCGGATCGAAACGCACCACCGCCGGCTCGTCGGAGTCGGTCACCGCACGCTTGATCTTCTTGACGATCTGTTTGGGATCTTCCAGCAGGCCGATGAAGTTAGCCTCGTTGTCATCCGACTTGGACATCTTCTTGGTTGGATCCTGCAGGCTCATCACCCGGGCGCCTTCGGTCGGAATGAAGGGCTCCGGCAGGGTGAACACCTCGCCGTAGAGGTTGTTGAAGCGGGTGCAGATGTCGCGGGTCAGCTCCAGGTGCTGCTTCTGGTCGTTGCCCACCGGCACCTGATTGGCCTGATAGAGCAGGATGTCGGCCGCCATCAGCACCGGATAGCCGAACAGGCCGACGTTGACGTTGTTCTCGAAACGGGCGGACTTGTCCTTGAACTGGGTCATGCGCGACAGCTCGCCCATCTGGGTGTAGCAGTTCAGGATCCAGCCGAGCTCCGCATGCTGCGGCACGTGGGACTGGATGAAGACGGTGCTCTTGGCCGGATCGATGCCGACCGCCAGATAGAGGGCGGCGGCGTCCAGGCAGGCCTTGCGCAGGGCGGCCGGATCCTGGCGGGTGGTGATGGCGTGCAGATCGACGATGCAGTAGAGGCAGTCGAAGTCATCCTGCATGTTGACCCACTGACGCAGGGCCCCCATGTAGTTGCCGATGGTCAGCTGGCCCGACGGTTGGGCCCCGCTCAATACGATAGGTTTAGTCATCAGAGTGTTGATCCTTGTTATTCGGCCTGCCTGGCCAGCTTATTCGGCCAGCAGCGCGTCGAGCTGGGCAAACTGCTCGCATACCCAGTCCGGGCGGGAATCTGCGATGGGACGGCCATAGTTGTAGCCGTAGGTCAGCCCCACCACCTTCATGCCGGCAGCCTGGGCGGCCAGCACGTCATTTTCGGAGTCGCCCACCATCAGGGTGCGCGACGGGCTGACGCCCAGCTCGTGGCAGGCCAGCAGCAGCGGTTCCGGACTCGGTTTCTTGACCGGCACGCAGTTGCCCCCCAGCCAGAGCGCGAAGCAATCGGCGATGCCGAGGGCATCGAGGATCGGCTGCACGAAGTGGCTCGGCTTGTTGGTCACGATCCCCTGCCGGTAGCCCAGCGCCTGCAGGCGGCGCAGGCTCTGCTCGACCCCGTCATACATGGCCAGCCCTTCCAGCAGGCAAGCCTGATAGTGGCGGTCAAACAGCGGACGGGCGCTGGCAAACAGCTCAGGCGCCGCGCGATAGTCCAGCGCCCGCTGGATCAGCTTGTCGGCACCGTTGCCGACCCAGGTCCGCACCACGGCCTCGTCGGCCTCGGCCAGCCCGAGTTCGGTCAGCGTACGGTTGACCGCCAGCGCCAGTTGCGGAGCGCTGTCGATAAGGGTGCCGTCCAGATCGAACAGCACCAGGTCAAAATCACGTTCAGCGTTTGACATGAGAGAGCTCCGCCCGCATCTCGTCGATCACCGCCTTGTAGTCCGGGCGGCTGAAGATGGCAGAGCCGGCCACGAACATGTCGGCACCCGCCTGGGCAATTTCACGGATGTTCTCCACCTTGACCCCGCCGTCGATCTCGAGACGGATGTCACGGCCGCTCTCGTCGATCAGGCGGCGCACCTGGCGCAGCTTGTCGAGGGTACCAGGAATGAAGCTCTGGCCACCGAAGCCCGGGTTGACCGACATCAGCAGGATCACGTCCAGCTTGTCCATCACGTACTCCAGGCAGGTGAGCGGGGTGGCCGGGTTCAGCACCAGACCGGCCTGGCAGCCCTGCTCCTTGATAAGGCCCAGGGAGCGGTCGACGTGGTCGGACGCTTCCGGATGGAAGGTGATGAGGGAGGCACCGGCCTTGGCAAAGTCGGGAATGATGCGATCCACCGGCTTGACCATCAGGTGCACGTCGATGGGGGCTTCGATACCGTAGTCACGCAGGGCCTGACAGACCATGGGGCCTATGGTCAGGTTGGGCACATAATGGTTGTCCATCACGTCGAAATGGACCACGTCGGCACCGGCGGCCAGCACCTTGGCGACATCGTCCCCCAGACGGGCAAAGTCGGCGGAGAGGATCGAGGGGGCAATCAGAAAGTCTTTCATCAGCGTCATCCATTGGCAGCGTGGCAGAAAAAGCGGCGCAATTTTACCGCAAACGAGCGCCGAAAACGACCCGCACACGGTATGGAAAAAGCGGACGCCATCATCAACCGCGGGAGAGATAAAAAACGGCACCCAAGGTGCCGTCTGTCTCAGCCGAGTGGCGCCAGTTCGGCGTCGCTCGGGTAGTATCCCTGCTCCGGCTCGATGCCGGGCGGATAGAGCGCCAGCAGCTCGGCTACCTTATTGCGGGTGCCACCGTTGCGGCTGATGGTGCGCTTGACCAGGATCTCGTCGAGGCGGGCGCCGCGATAGAGTTCGCGGGTCAGCTCGATGTCGTGGTTGCTGATGAGCACGGGCACTCCTTTGCGAGCCGCGGTGTGGCGGGCCAGCCTGGCCAGCACGGCCTGATCGTCCAAGGTAAAGCCGCCGGCCGAATAGGTGGTGAAGCTCGCCGTGGTGGAAAGCGGCGCATAGGGCGGATCGCAATAGATGACCCAATCCTCTTCGGCGCGCTGGATGGCGTCGGCATAACTTTCACAGATGAAGGTCGCCTTCTGCGCCTTCTCGGCGAAGGCCCACAGCTCTTTTTCCGGGAAATAGGGTTTCTTGTAAGAACCGAACGGGACGTTGAAGCCCCCTTTCTTGTTGTAACGGCACAGGCCGTTGAAACCGTGCCGGTTCAGAAACAGGAACAGCAGAGCACGCTCGAAACTGGTATCAGCCTGATTGAACTGGGTACGCAGCCGGTAGTAGGCGGCCTTGTGGTTATGCTCGGCCACGAACAGCTTGCGCGCCTCGGCGATGAAGCTGTCCGGGGTCTGCTTGAGGTGGTTGTAAAGCCCGATCAGATCCGGATTGATGTCGTTGAGCACATAGGCGTCGTAGTCGGTGTTGAGAAACACGGACCCGGCCCCGACGAAGGGCTCCAGCAACACACGCCCGGCCGGCAAACGCTCGGCAATCTCTTCAACCAGGGAGTATTTTCCCCCGGCCCATTTTAAAAAAGCGCGTGTTTTTTTCATGGAAATCCGGTGTTAAGAAGGCATCGACCAAAAAAGGGGGGACGATTCTACCCCCTTCCCGGCCAAAATGGCTATTGCTTCAACTCTTTTTGTACCTGCGCAAACGACTTGGGCCAGGGTTGACCCTTCAGTAAGGCGGGCGACAGCTTGCGAATGGCGGCCTTGGCCTGGTTGCTGCTGGCGTAGTCCCCCTGCAGCACCACGTACCAAGGGCTGCCGCGGAACTGGGTCTGATAGACCCAGATCTTGCCGGCCAGACCATTTTCGGCCACGAACTTGTCGACCGCCTTGGTGTTGCTCGCCCCCATCAGCTGGATGCTGTAGTGGCTGCGCGGCTTCTTGTTCAGGGTGGCAGCGGGGGTCAACGCCACCTTGGGTGCAGGAGTCGCCACCGGCTCGGCGGCAGCCGGTTTGACCACCGGCTTACTGGTAGCCTGCGCGGGCTGGGCCTTGGCGGCTGTTGCCGGCTGGGCAGCCTGGGCGGTGGCATTGGGTGTGGCCGCCTGCTTGGCAGGCGCATCCTGGGTGGCTGCCGCCCGGGAATCAGCACCGGTCAGCTCATCCACCACCGCCGTGGGCAGGGCTCCGCTGACGTTGGGCTGCTTCATCAGCTTCTCGACCACCTCGTCGGAGATCACCACCCGGCGCCCCTCGTAGTTGGTCGATTCGGTGGTAACCGTGTCGCTCTCCACCGCCTTGGGCAAGGCCTTGGCATCGGGCTGCCAGTCACGAACCACACCACCCTGATTGGTGGCGGCACCATCATTGTTCACACTCTGATTGCCGTTCTGGCTGGTGTTGCTGCCGCCGACGGTGAGCGGATCGCCACCCGACACCGGGATCGACAGCGCCGTGCTCTGGGCGGGTTCAGACACGGCCCCTTTGTCGTCACTGCTGAACAGGGCCGGCAGCAGATAACTCAGGGCCAGCAGGCCGCCGGCAACCAGTGCCAGCAGGGTCGCAATCTTCTTGACGGGCAACTCGGCCTGACGTTTCTTGGGCCTTCTGTCGGTCATGATATCCTCCAGTAACTGCATGATGGTGGACGGATGTCCATTCGCCACTTTCAGGATCTCTTCCACTTTCGGCTTGGGCAAGAGGGCTGTCGGGATCTTGAGCTCTTTGGCCTTCTCATACAAGAAGATACGTTGTTCGGGGGCGCTCAGTGGCGCGACTTCCAGCTCCAGTGCCGGCATGGCACGCCCTTTGAGCAACGCCTTCTGGGTGCGACACCAGACGTCACTGCCGGACACCATGATCGCCAGCTGATGGGGCACAGCCAGGGTGTCGTTGTGGCGGCACAGGCTCCACAGCTCGCCAACCAGTTCGGCAGGCAGCTCGTCTGCCCGTTCGATCAGCAGCAGCAATGTGGCCGGTTTGCCCTCCAGCATGCGAAAGAAGCTGTCTGCCAGCGCATCCTGTGGATTGAACAGCGGGCGGGCCACCACTTGGGGCAGCAACAGCTGACGCACGTCCACCATCTTCATGGCCGGACTGCCGATCAGGCTGGCGACGCGGACTTTTTCAGGCAGACGATCGAGCATGTCCTGGCACAAGGTGCCGCGACCACTACCGGGTTTGCCGGAAAGAAAAATGAAAGGATGATTGAATTCAATCAGATGCAGCAGCCGGTCAACCAGCTGCCGCTGGGAAGGAAGCTTCAGCAGTTTATTTGTCACGACCAGACTCGATCACCGCCAGCAGTTCAGCATCGGAGACATCGGCCACTACCTGGGCATGACCGATGCCAACCGGCAGCACCAGACGCAGTTTGCCTTCCAGCACCTTCTTGTCGCGACGCATGTGGCGAATGAAGGCGGCAAAATCCATCTCGGGCGGGGCCTGTACCGACAGATTGGCCGCCAGCAGCAGCGCCCGGATACGGGCTACGTCCTGCTCGGTCACATCGCCACGGGCCTGTGCGGTCCAGGCAGCCAGCATGGTGCCCGCCGCCACGGCCTCGCCGTGCAGCCAGTTGCCGTAGCCCTTTTCGGCTTCGATGGCATGGCCGAAGGTATGACCCAGGTTGAGCAGGGCACGCACGCCATGCTCGGTCTCGTCCTGACCGACCACGTCGGCCTTGATTTCGCAGCAGCGGCGGATGGCATAGGCCAGCGCGGCCGGCTCCTGCGCCTGCAGACGGGACATGTTGGCTTCGAGCCAGCAGAAGAATTCGACATCCCAGATGATGCCGTACTTGATCACCTCGGCCATGCCGGCGGCGAATTCACGGGCAGGCAGGGTCTGAAGGCACTCGGTGTCGATGACCACGTGTCTGGGCTGATAGAAGGCCCCGATCATGTTCTTGCCGAGAGGATGGTTGACGGCGGTCTTGCCGCCGACGGAGGAGTCAACCTGGGAGAGCAGTGTGGTAGGCACTTGAATGAAAGGAATGCCACGCTGGTAGCTTGCCGCAGCAAAGCCGACCACGTCACCTATCACACCGCCCCCCAGGGCGATCAGAGTGGTATCACGGCCATGGTTGGTTTCCAGCAGAGCGGACATGATCCGCTCGAAGGTTGCCAGGTTCTTGTAGGCCTCGCCATCCGGCAGGATCAGGTGTTCAACCTGATAACCGGACAGCAGCTGGGTAATGCGCTCAAGATACAAGGGGGCGACAACGGTGTTGGTCACTATCATGACCCGCTTGCCCTTGATGGTTTGCGTCAGCACCTCTGCATGCTGCAACAGACCTGCCGCTATCTCGATGGGATAGCTGCGTTCACCCAGTTCGACCTTCAACCTTTCCATGGACGTCCTCTTGATTACATGCCGATCAACTTGACGATTTGATTGGCAACAACTTTTGCGCTCTGGTCATCAGTCTGGATGACAAAGTCAGCCACTTCTTCGTACAGGGCGTTGCGCTCTTGCGCCAGACGTTCGAGTACTTCGCGCGGCGGCTCTTCGGTTTGCAGCAGCGGGCGACGTTTGTCACGTTGCGTCCGGGCCAGCTGCTTCTCAATGGTGGTCTCGAGGTACACCACGATGCCGCGAGCAGAGAGTTTGTTGCGTGTTTCACGGCTCTTGATGGCACCGCCACCCGTTGCCAGCACGATACCCTGCTGTTCGGAAAGGTCACCAATGACCTTCTCTTCGCGGATCCGGAAACCCTCTTCGCCTTCAACATCGAACACCCAGCCGATATCGGCACCACTGCGGCGCTCAATCTCATGATCTGAGTCGAAAAACTCCATATGCAGTTGTTCTGCCAGATGTCTACCTATGGTGCTCTTGCCCGCACCCATGGGACCTATCAGGAAAATATTGCGTTTCTCAGCCATGTCTTTTCGTTAGTAATTACAAACTGTACGACCCCGACAAACTCTCGATCGGGGTACCTATGAACCTTATCTTGCGATGGATCAGGAGGGGGATTATCTCAATAGAAATCAGGACTGGCAACCGCAGCCCTTACGCCCCAGCCTCATTGGGGCGTAAGGTTATATGTGTTTTACCTTCACATGTAAAGTCTTCAGAAAGTCTCGGTCACTATCTTCGGTGTCACGAAAATCAGCAGCTCCCGCTTTTTGTTCGCACTGGTCGTCTTGCGAAACAACACCCCCAGACCCGGGATATCACCCAGCAGGGGAACCTTGGTCACATCGTTGGTAATGGTCTGCTGATAGATACCGCCCAGCACCAGCGTCTCGCCATTGTTGACCAGCACCTGGGTGGTGATCGACTGGGCATTGATGGAGACGGCATCGCCGGTACCGGTAGGTACGGTTTCACCCTTGGTGTCCTGGGTCACGGTCAGATCCAGGATCACCCTGTTGTCAGGGGTGATCTGCGGCGTCACCTTGAGACTCAGCACTGCCTTCTTGAAGGTGACCGAGGTAGCCCCGCTGGAGGAGGACTCCACATAGGGTATCTCGGTCCCCTGTTCGATCAGCGCCGGCTTCTGGTTGGCCGTGGTCACCCGGGGACTGGCGATGATCTCGGCCTTGCTCTCCTTCTCCAGAGCCGACAACTCGAGATCCAGCAAGGTGCCGTTCGCCAGCCGCGCCACCTGGAAGGCCAGGGTACCGGCGGCATTGGTCACCGGCAGGTTGACGTTCAACCGATCGTCCACCCCGGGGCGGGTAATGGTCGAGCCACCGTTGTTGTTGCCGGAACCATCATTGCCCTCGATGGAGCCCGAGGTACTGTTGCCGTGACCGTCGTTCTTGGTCACCCCCCAGCGCACCCCGAGAGCCTCGTCGAAGCCATCGTCTATGGTCACCATGCGCGCTTCGATCACCACCTGCTTGACCGGGATATCCAGAATATCCAGCATGCGCTTGATGTTGCTGATGACGTCGGCGGTGTCCTTGACTACCAGCACGTTGGTCCGCTCATCCACGCTCACCGCCCCCTTGGCAGAGAGCAGCTTGGTGCTTTCAGACGAAAGCAGCGCCGCCACCTCGGATGCCTTGGCATAGTTTATCTGCAGATATTCGGTGTAGAGCGGGGCCAGATCGGCGACCTGATTGCGGCTCTCCAGCTGCTGTTTCTCGCGGGCGGCAATCTCTTCCGCCGGTGCAACCAGCAGAATGTTGTTGTCCAGCCGCTTGTCGAGTCCACGCACCTTCAAGATGATGTCGAGGGCTTGCTCCCAGGGCACCCCATCCAGCCGCAGGGTGATGTTGCCCGACACCGAGTCCGTGGTCACCAGGTTGAGATTGTTGAAGTCCGCGATGAGCTGCAACACGGTTCTGACCGGAATATCCTGGAAATTGAGGGAGATGGGTTTGCCCTGATACTGCTTGCCGGCACTCGCCGCGGTGCGCTTTTTCACCTCGACGATGAACATCTTGTCCGCCTGGTCGTAGCGATAATCAAACTGGCCGTTGACCGACAGCTCGAACAGGGTGTCATTGCCCTGGCGAAACACCTCAACCTGAGAAACAGGGGTGGCAAAATCCTGCACATTGATCAGATTGAGCAGGTCGTCCGGAACCCGGGTGCCGTGAAACTTGGCCAGCACAGTCTGACCGCGGCTGCTGACGTCCACGGCGGCTGAGCTGTTATCCAGCGTCACCAGAAATTCCCCCTGTCCGTCCTTGCCACGTCGAAAATCCACGCCTTTGACGGAGTTGAAGTAAGCGCCACTGGCCGAAGTTTGCGGGGTTGGCAACACAGGTTTGCTGGCAACCGGCGCCGCCACCGGAGCACTCTGGCGAGCAAGCTGCTGGCTGTTGATCAAGGCCGACGAGGTTACCGGCTGGGTATTGATAAGGGCGGACGAGGTCGGCTGGGAAGCCACCAGTCCGGAGGAAGAGGTCGTGGTTGGCAATGGCATGGCCGCCTTGTCCCCCAACGCAACTAACAGCTTGTTGCCCTGCTGGTGCACCTGATAGGGAGTCAGTTGATCGAGCGCAATCTTGATATCGAGACCCGCCCCCTTGCCCTCTACCTTGATGTTATCCACCCCCTGCTGCTTGATGGGCAGGGGATTCACGTTGAGTGCCCCCACCGCCCCCGGCACATGCAGCAGCAACTGGTTGGGTTCATAGGATAGCCGATCGGTAAACCCGCTGACCGGTTCACTGAAACTCAGCTCCAGCAGCAGTTGATCGGCCATCAGCGGATTGACTTTGACCTCCTGCAGGGTGGCCACCGCCCAGGCCTGGCCCCATGCACCGACGCAAAACAGCAGGGCCACTCTGGTTGCCTTACCTATTGTTGTTCTCATCGCAGTTCATCCCTGATTATCGTTTTGCTTCAAGATTGGCCATGCCCAGCTGGGTTTCTCGAGTCACCCAGCATCCCTTGCCGTCCGGTATAGTCTCAATCAAATCCACATAAGTGTCAGTGATCCTGATCACCCGCCCCTGATCCAGCCCCATATGCTGGTTGAGGCCCACTCGGATGGACTGACCATCCGGCGTTCTGATCAGGGCCCAGAGCTGCCCCTGCTTGCCAAGGGAACCCTGCATGCTCAGGCTGGCCAGTGAATAGTTCTCCAGCACCTCTTTCTCTCTGTTGGCGACAATCTGGGCGCAATCCGGTTTCACCTTGGCATCCGTCTTGGCACTGCTGGCCTCGGGCTGGGGAGCGATGAAGGGACTGCGCTGATCACTGAGATGATAAGCCATGGGAGAGAAGGGCTTTATTTCGGGAAGCGGTTCAATGGGAACCGGCTTTCTGGCCTTCACATCGGCCACGTAATTATCCATGTCATCCTGACCGCCGCAGGCCGTCAGCAACAATGCCGGCAACAGAACGCAGAGTATCCTCATTTTTTCTGCTCCACCGTCTTGCCGTTGTATTTATAGGTCTTGGCCAGCATCGACATGGCGATCATGTCATCCTGCTCCTTGCCCTGACCCAGTGTGAACGACTCCAGAATGACAATCCTTGGCAAGGCCGCCATGTCTGCCGTGAACTTGCCGATCTCATGATAGGTGCCCACCACTTCTATTCGCATGGGCAGCTCGGTGGAAAACTCGTGCTTGATCTCCGGCTCCCAGTTGATGCGATTCAGCTTGAGGCCGTTGTCGGTGGCAATGAAGCTGATGTCATCCAGCAGCCCGGCAACCTCATGGGTATTGGGCAGCTGTTTGAGCTGGGTATCGACCAGTTGTTCAAGCTGCACCATCTGCGCCTTGTAGGCACCGAGGTTGGCAGCCAGCATCGCCTTGCTCTCAAACTGTGACTTGAGCTCTGCCTCCTTGTCGGTTTCCTGGGTCAGCAGAGTCAGCGACTTGGCAATCACGTAGTAATAGATGGCCCCCCCAAGCAGGGCGCAGAAGAACAGAATGAAGATCCCCTTGGCCAGTTTGGGCCAGCTGGCGATATTGTTGAAATCCAGTTCGTTGAGCTGTTGCAGGTTCATTTCTGCCCCTTAGCCATGTCGAGGCTGGCTCCAGCCGCCACGGCGACCTTGAACATCATGGAAAACTGGCTGAGCGAAACTGGTGCCACATCAGCCGCAAAGATGGTGCTGATCTGCGACTGTCCAAGCCAGCCGGAACCATCGATGCGACGCATCATGCTGGCCACCCTGCCATAGGCTTCGGTCTTGCCGTTCACGTCGATCCGGTTGTCCTGCAGGGCCAACGTGTTGAGATACACCCCATTGGGTACCAACGAAGGCAACTGGTTGAACAGACGAACCGGCAGATTGCGACGCATCTGCAGATGCTCGATCAACTGCATGCGGTCAATCAGCTCCTTGCGCCGCTCCTTGAGCAGACGGATCTCGCCAAGCTGGGCATCGAGAATGGTCATCTCCTGCTGCAGACGCTGGTTGCGCTGCTGCTGATGGCCGATCTGCTGTTCCACCAGCCAGTCGGCGGCAAAACCGAGGGACGCCGTGATGGCCATGAAGATACCGAGCATGACGCCGAACTGCTTCTTCTGACGCAGCGCCCTGGCTTCACGCCAGGGAAGGAGGTTTATATTTGACATGGCGTGAAGCTCCTCAATGCCAGACCCAGCGCCGTCATGTACTTGGCACCATGGGCAGCGACCTCTCCCTTGGGTTTGCCGAACAGGGTAAAGGGATCGGGATGCAACACCTCGCAGCTGAGCTCGTTGCCAATCTGAGCCGCCAACCCGGGCAGCAAACTGCCCCCTCCGCTCAACACCAGTTTGGAAAGCTCCCGGTGGCCGGAAGAGCTGCAAAACAGCTGGACGTTACGCCGCACCTGCTGCAACAACGCATTCATGTGGGGCAGCAACACATCCAGCTCGTGATCAACTGGCAACTTGCCCTGCAGCTTGGCCTGCTCGGCATCATCCAGAGAGAGGCTGTAGAAAGAGGCCAGCGCCTGGCTGTATTGGTCACCGCCAAAGTTCTGCAAGCGGGAGTAGATCACCTCCCCCTTCACCAGCGCGGCAAATGTCATGGCGCTGGCGCCGATGTCGATGACACCGACCGGTTTGTCCCACTCCTGCAACTCAGGCAGACAGGCGAGTACCGCCCGCCCCAAGGCGTGTGCCCCGACATCCACCACCTTGGTGGTCATGTCGGCTTCCGCCAGCGCGGTGACCCGACCATTCACGCTCTCGGTGCGGGCCGCGCTCAGCAGCACCTCCTGACGCTCCTGATCGGCGACCTTGCCCAGGATCTCGAAATCCAGGCTCACTTCATCGAGGGGGAAAGGGATGAGCTGTTCGGCCTCAAGCTGGACCTGATTTTCCAGCTCGCTTTCACTCAGGCTGGCATCCACCTGAATGACCTTGGTGATCACGTTGGAGCCGGTGACGGCAGTAGCCACATACTGGCTGCTGCCCGAGATGAGGCGCTTGAGACTCTTGAGAGACTGGCCGACCCGCTCGATATCCTGCAGCTGATAATCGACCAGGGTGCCTTTGGGAGTGGCAACCTCCGCCACGGATTCGAGGTGCAGCTTGCCGGGACGGCCGGTGATGGTCACGGCCTTGATGGTCTGACTTCCAAAATCAATGCCTGCCAGTGGAAGCAGAGAACCCTTGTTGAATAGCCCAAACATATACACATCCATGCGTTATATGGGTTTTAGGATTGATTGTAGGACAGCTAATCAGAAGATGATGGCTTAACTCATCCTAAATGCTCTATCTATCAATGTCATAAAGTTTATGCCGAAAAGTGATGCAACTCGCTTTCCGAGCCGCGCCCTCCTCCCCTTGGTTATTGAGTCGCAGAGTGCTAACCTCCCGCCTCTTCTCGAGGAACCGGACCATCGTCAGGAAAACCTCGAATTCACGAAGGCAAAAGGGCTATACTCTGCGCCCGTTGGCTAATTTTAAGACGATTGGTAGTTCTTCCATGCTGAAATGGCTCGTACGCCTGTTTATTGTCATGATGCTGGGTGCTGTGCTGGGTGTTGCCAGCCTCATCGGTATCTACTTCTACATCAAGCCCCAGTTGCCGGATGTGACCGCACTGCGCGACGTCAAGCTGGCCACCCCGATGAAGGTGTACAGCCGGGATGGGGAATTGATCTCCCAATTTGGCGAAATTCGTCGCATCCCCCTGCATCTGGATGAAATTCCCCAGTCCATGATCGATGCGGTGCTCGCCACCGAAGATGCCCGCTTCTACGAGCACCCCGGCATCGACCCCATCGGCATTCTGCGGGCTGCCACCGTCTGGGCCGTCTCCGGCCAGGCACGCCAGGGCGCCAGTACCATCACTCAGCAGGTTGCCCGCAACTTCTTCCTGAGCAACGAGAAGACCCTGGTGCGCAAGATCAAGGAGGTCTTCCTGGCCTGGCGCATCGAGCAGAATCTCTCCAAGGACGAGATACTGCAGCTCTACCTCAACAAGATACCGCTCGGCTATCGGGCCTTCGGGGTCGGCGCCGCCGCCCAGGTCTACTTTGGCAAAGAGGTGAAAGAGCTCACTCTGGATGAGATCGCCATCATTGCCGGTCTGCCCAAGGCCCCCTCCATGCTGAACCCGATCCGTTCGCCGGAACGGGCCTTCGCCCGCCGCAACGTGGTGCTGGGCCGCATGCTGGAAACCGGCAAGATCACCCAGGCCCAGTATGACGAAGCCTCCAAGATGCCGATCAAGGCCCGTTATCACGGAGCAGAGACCACCCTCAACGCCCCCTATCTCGGCGAGATGGTTCGCCAAAAGATGGTGGAGCAGTTTGGGGAAGACGCCTACACCATGGGCCTGCACGTCTACACCACGGTCACCGCCAAGCGTCAGCGGGCTGCCCGTCAGGCTCTGCTCGACGGCGTGTTCGACTATGACACCCGCCATGGCTACAAGGGGGTGACCGCCCAGCTGTGGAAGAGCGGCGAGGCCGACTGGGATTACGACAAGATCATGGCCCATCTGGCCAAGCAGCCGACCTATCAGCCGCTGATGGCCGCCGTGGTCACCAAGCTGGGTGACAAGAGCGCGACCATAGTGCTGAAAAACGGCAAGCAGGCCGAGCTTGGCTGGAACGGCATCAAGTGGGCTCGTTCTTTCATCACCGACGATCGCCAGAGTTTTGCCCCGAAATCGGCACGGGACGTACTCAAGGTCGGCGCCCAGATCTGGGTACGGGAGAAGGGTGAAGAGCTGCTGCTCTCCCAGATCCCCGAGGTCAACGCCGCCCTGGTGGCCATGAATCCGCAGGATGGCGCCATCGAGGCGCTGGTCGGCGGCTTCAGCTTCGAGCTGTCCAAGTTCAACCGGGTCGATCAGGCACGTCGCCAGATAGGCTCCAACATCAAGCCTTTCCTCTATGCCACCGCGCTGGAGCAGGGCTATACCCTGGCCTCGCTCATCAACGATGCGCCGATCAACCAGTGGGATCCCTCCAAGGGCCCCATGTGGCAGCCCAAGAACTCCCCGGCCATCTATGACGGCCCCACACCGCTGCGCCTTGGTCTTGCCAAGTCGAAGAACGTGATGTCGGTGCGGCTGATGCGCGCCATCGGGCTGGATACCTATATCGACGGCCTGACCCGCTTCGGCTTTGCCCGCGACACCATCTCGCCCAACGAATCGCTGGCACTGGGCGCGGCCGAGTTCACCCCGCTGGAAGTGGTGCGCGGCTATTCGGTGCTGGCCAACGGCGGCTTCCAGGTCACCCCCTACTTCATTACCGAGGTGACCGACAGCTTCGGGGCGCCTCTCTATCAGGCCAATCCGGCCGCCGCCTGCCGCGATTGCGGCGTACTGGCCGCCGCCGGTCTGGACAGCGCGGATGCCTATGCCAATACGGCCCCCGACTGGAAGGCCCAGTGCCCCATCGATCCCGTCGTGCCCAACAATATGGCGCCGCAGACCATCAGTGCTCAGAGCGCCTTCCTGGTCACCGATACCCTGACCACCGCCATCTGGGGCGGCAATGGCTGGCGCGGCACCGGCTGGCGGGCGGCTCGCGATCTCAAGCGCCACGATATATCGGGCAAGACCGGGACCACCAACGAGTCGCGCGATGCCTGGTTCTCAGGCTATACCCCGAACCTGGTCGCCACCTCCTGGATCGGTTTTGACAACCACCAGCGTGGCCTGGGCCGGGCCGAGTTTGGCGGCGGCGCCGCACAGCCCATCTGGATCGACTTCATGAAGACGGCACTCAAGCAGATCCCCGAGCGCAAGATGCCGGTGCCGGAAGGGATCATCACGGTGCGCATCGACCGTGAAACCGGCCTGCTGACCAACCGCACCGATGGCAGCAGCACGGACGAGTTCTTCAAGGAAGGCACCGAACCGACCCGCTTCGCCACCCAGAGCTCGGATGGCAATCAGGTCTATGGCGGCGATGGCTCGGACACTGACGGCCCTGTCTCCACCGACGATATCTTCTAAGCAACCGCAGCAGACAAAAACCGGCGCCCAGGCGCCGGTTTTCTTTTGGTGAACACGAATGCGTTGTCGTCAGCCGAGCAGGCTTTTCATCAGGGTCGAGATGCGGGCCGCCAGCTCGTTGAAGCAGGGCCGGCGCACCGAGTAGTGGCGATAGAGCAGCGCTATGGTACGCCCCGGCACCGGATCGATCACCGGCCGGTAGCTCACGCCCCCCTCCTCGGTATTGGCAGGCACCGCTAGCCTGGGTACCAGCGTCATGCCGCTGCCGGCTGCCACCATGTTGCGCAGCGTCTCCAGGCTGGTGCCCTTGAAACGCTGATCCTCGCCGATGCCGGCTGCAAAACAGAAGCCCATCGCCTGATCCCGCAAACAGTGGCCATCGGCCAGCATCAGCAGCTTCTTGCCCTTGAGATTGCTGAGCGGCACCGCCTTGGCCTTCGCCTCCGGATGCTGCTCGGGCACCGCCAGCCACATGGGCTCCTGATAGAGAGGAATGGAGCCAAACCCTTCCATCCCCTCCAATTCGGCCAGGATCAGGCAGTCCAGCTCCCCCTCTTCCAGCCGTTTGAGCAGCACCTGGGTCTGCTCTTCATAGAGGTAGAACTCCAGCTTGGGAAAATGTTCGCGCAGATCCTGGATGATGTGGGGCAACAGATAGGGGCCGACGGTGGGAATGAAGCCGATGTGGATCTCGCCGGACATGGGTTCGGCAAAGTGCTGGCCTATGCTCTTGAGTTCGCGCACCTCTTTGAGCACCTTGCGAGCCTGCTGGGCCATGGCATCACCAGCCGGGGTAAACAGCACCTTGCGGGAGGTGCGCTCGATCAGGATCACCCCCAGCTCATCCTCCAGCTTGCGCAGCTGGCCGCTCAGGGTCGGCTGGCTGACGAAACAGCGCTCCGCCGCCTTGCGAAAGTGCTTCTCCTCTTCCAGCGCCACCAAATACTCGAGATCGCGAAGGTTCATACATCCAGAATCCTGCCAACCAATGGGGCCATTAGCATGCCCAAGAACGGCGGGAGGGACAAGGGATGGTGAGATTGGACAGACCATGCACAGGGGATAAATAAAACGGGCCCGGATCCTGGATCCGGGCCCGTCGGGTCAGCGTCGCCTCATCACACCCGGAAGCGGCGTACCAGCTCCTGCAGCTGGGTGGCCAGATGGTTCAGGTCGTTGCAGGCCTGCGCCATCTGGGTCGCCCCTGCCGCCACCTCTTCCGAGGCATGGCTGATATTGACCACGTTGCGGTTGAGCTCTTCACTCACCGCCCCCTGCTCTTCGGTGGCGGTCGCAATCTGGATGTTCATGTGGGAGATGCTCTCCACCGAGCCGCTGATCTCGGAGATGGATGCCCCCGCCTCGCGCGCAGTACTGACGGTGGAGTTCATCATGTCCTGACTTTGCTGCATGGTGGTGCCGGCCTGCTCGGCCCGCTGCTGCAGCTCGGCAATGATGGTGTTGATCTGGGAGGTGGAGTCCTGGGTCCGTTTCGCCAGGGTACGCACCTCATCGGCCACCACCGCAAAACCGCGTCCCTGTTCCCCGGCCCGGGCCGCCTCGATGGCGGCGTTAAGTGCCAGCAGGTTGGTCTGCTCGGCGATCCCGCGAATGACCTCCAGCACCATGCCGATGTTGCGACTGTCGTCCCCCAGCTGGCGGATCACCACGGCGGTACTCTCGATGGCACCGGCCACCTGTTCAATGCGCTTGATGGAGTCGTTGACGGTGCGGGCCCCCAGCTCGGCGGTGCTGCTGGCGGCGCTGGCGGCACTGGCGGCATCGCTGGTGTTGCGGGACACTTCCTGCACCGTCGCCTGCATCTCGTTCATGGCGGTGGCCAGCTGGTTCAGCTCGTGCTGCTGGCTGTTCATGTTGTTGGCGGACTGACGGGCAACCGCACTGATCTCTTCGGCCGCTGAGCTCAGTTGCACCACGGAGCCGGAGACTTCACTGACCAGAGTGCGCAAGTTTTTCTGCATCTCGCCAAAGCCCTTGGCCAGTTGACCCAGCTCGTCATTGTTGAACTGGCTGGCATCAAGATGAGCCGCCAGATCGCCGGCTGCCACCTTGCGGGTCTGCTCCAGCATCGCCATGACCGGGTTGCGGATCTGGCCAGTCAGCAACCAGGCCACCACCACCACGAACAAGACGGTGATGAGGCTGACGATGATGCTCATGGTGCGCGAGCTGCTGTAGAGGTCGGCAACTGCCTTCACCATGCTGTCGGCAAGCTCGTTGTTGATCTCGCGCAGACGATAGGATTTGGCCCCAGCCTCTTCCAGTGCGACACGGGTTTCGTTCCGACGCAGACTCTTCACTTTATCCAGATCACCGCTGGCAAAGGCCGCCATCAGCTCTTCATGTACGGCGAAATACTTGGCACCGGCGGCCAGCAACTGCTCGTAGGTCTGTTTCTCTTCGTCCGTGCTAAACGGCAGTGAACCATATTTTTGCGCAGCGGTGTTGAACTCCTCCTTGGCCTTGTTGAAGGTCCCGGTACGTTCGCTCACCTCCTGCGGATCCTGGTTGAGGCCACCAATCACCTGAGCAAGCTCAGAGCGACGAGCATCGAGAATGGCCACGTGCATCTGGCTGGCATAACGGGTCGATGGCAACAGGTTGCCCGAGATGGTGGCGGTATCGGCATAAAGGTGGGACAGCTGAGTGATGGAGAACCACGCCAGCCCCACCACGAGCAGGGCCAATACGGCAAAACCGGCGCTCAACTTCTGACCTATAGACATATTTTTGAACATGATTGGTATCCTTGGCGGCTAGACGCAAGCCCCTGACATCGAACGTCCGGGCTATCCCCATAGAGCATAGCGCGATGACTGCAAGCGGATGATTTTCAGACTATCCGCTGCTGAATATATCGTCCTGCCCGGGGATAGCATGAGGGTCGCCCAGGCAAGAAAATCCACTCAGGACTCATCCGATCAAGGTTATCTTCGGCAGGATACCAATTCCCCCCTCAGCGCCCCATCAGCTGCTGGATATGGCGGGCAAATGCCTGCGGCTCGCCCAGGAAAGAGGACGCTGACAAGGGCGTTACCTTGTCCCCCTGCACCAGCCCCAGAGTCGGGTAACCCTGCCCGCCGAGACGACGCATCCAGACCTGGCTGTCCGCCAGATGGCTTGCCAGCTCAACCGCCTGATACGCCTGCACAAAGGCCTCCTGCGCAATGCCCTGCTCCGCCGCCAGGCTGGTCAGATGCTCGAGAGAACCGATCCAGATGCCATCGCGATAGTGGGATTGCTGGATGCGGTGCAGCATCACCAACCCATTGCCCCCCAGGGATGTCATCGCCAGGATGGCGCGGATCGGTTGCTCCGAGTCCAGCAGCAGCCCATCGCGCAGCAGCAGCTCGTTGAAATAGCGCTCGCCGAAGGGCTGACCGGTCAGCGCCTGGATCCGCTCGTCATGGGGGCGTACATAGTCGCGCAGCGCCTGACCCATGGCCTGGCGGCGGCCACCCAGCCAGAGGCCGCCGGCATGCAGTTCGATCTGCAAGCCGGCGACATCGGCCGCGGCTTTCAGCAGCGGGGCGGCGCCATAGCACCAGCCACAGAGGGGGTCATAGACATAATGGAGGGTTGTTTGCACTTCGTTCATCATCATTCTCGCTTCAATTCTGGATAAAAAACCGGGCCCTCGGGCCCGGTAAAAAAACACAGGGAAGTAGGCGTCAGGGGATTACCACTTCATCTCGCCGGTATTGACCTTGGCACCGATGGCCAGACCATCGTCGACCGGCAGGGACGGGTAAGCCTTCTTCAACGCTTCAATCAGCTGCCCGGAGTTCTTGGCCTTGGCCAGCTCCTGCTCAAAGCGCTCTACGTAGTCACGGGTGAAGGTCACGGCTTCGGTACCCTTGGGCGCAGTCCCCAGGAAGTGACCCGGCACCACGCGCTCAGGCTTCAGCGCCAGCAGATTGTTCAGCGCCTTGACCCAGTTGCTGCGAGCGGCCTTGGTCTGGCTGTCCGCCATCCACACATGTACGCCGCTGTAGACCGGCACACCACCAAAGGCAGTTTTGATGGACGGCGCCCACAGGTAGGCGTTCGGAGTGTTCATCTCCTTGATCTCGATCTTCTCGCCATCCAGGGTCAGGTGGCTGGCCGTCATCACTTGCGGCACGGTCAGGCTCTTGGGTGCTCCCTTGCCCAGAATGGGGCTCCAGTAGCTCAGCTTGGCATCCTTGGTCTGGTTGATGTGGTCAACCACATGCTGGTCGGCCAGCACCTTGACGTCGGGGAACGCGGCCATGACAGGTTCCAGACCGAAGTAGAAGTCGGGGTCACCGGCACTGATATAGACGGTGGTCAGTTTCTTGCCGCTCTTCTTGATCATGTCGACCAGCGCCTGACCGTTTTGCACGTCAAACTGGGCATCGATCAGGATCGCCTCCTTGTCACCGGCCACCAGGGAAGAGGAGACCGGGAAGATGGCCTTCTCGCCAGGGTTGTAGACAGTTACGGTCAGCGGGGCGGCCATGGCGGCACCGCTCAGCAGGGTGGTAGCCAGGGTCAGATTGCGGATCAGGGTATTGTTCATCGGGTATTCCTCATCAAGTCATCAGGGGTTCATCAGATGGACACAGTTTATTGGATCACTTTCGGTACAAATACAGCATAATGAGCGCATCACTGTTGCATTAATCGAGCATATAGAGAGCCTGAACATGGATCGACTGACCGCATTGCGGGTCTTTGTCAGCGTAGTCGAACAGGGCAGCCTGAGCGGCGCCGGGGAGAAACTGGAGATGTCGCGCGCCATGGTGACTCGCTATCTGGCGGAGCTGGAGCAGTGGATGGGGGCGCGGCTGCTGCACCGCACCACCCGCCGGCTCAGTCTGACCGGCCCGGGAGAAGAGGCGTTGAACCGGGCCCGGGCCATGCTGGCGCTGGGGGAAGAGATGGAGCAGATCGCCGTGCGCGGCGACGAGGCGCCCAAGGGGCAGCTGCGCATCACCAGCAGCTATTCGCTCTCGGAAGCCCTGCTGGTGGGGGCCGCCAACGACTACCTGGCGCGCTATGCGGGCACCGCCATCGATATCCTGCTGCTGGACCGGACCGTCAACCTGGTGGAGGAGCGGATCGATCTCGCCATCCGCATCACCAATGATCTCGATCCCAACCTGGTGGCCCGCCGGCTCGGCACCTGCCACTCCGTGGTTTGTGCCAGCCCGGCCTATCTGGCCAGGCACCCGACACCGCACAAGGTGCAGGAGCTCGCCCTGCACAACTGCCTCACCTACACCTATTTCGGCAAGAGTCTGTGGGAATTTCAGGGGCCGGACGGGCCCGAATCCGTGCCGGTCAGCGGCAACCTCAGCGCCAACATCTCCAACCTGTTGCTGGAGGCGACCCTGGAAGGTGCCGGCATCAGCCTGCAGCCTCGCTATTCCGCCCAGCCCCATCTCGAGACCGGCACTCTGGTACCGCTGCTGGAGCAGTGGCAGCCCAAGCGACTCGGCGTCTACGCCGTCTATGGCACCCGCAAGCAGATGTCACCGCTGTTGCGCAGCTTCCTCGACTTTATGGTGGAGCGAATGGCCGCCGACCCCATGTGGCGTGATTAAACCGGCATGAAAAAGGGGCCAGCAGGCCCCTTTCGTTCAATATGCCAGACTCGCTGGCCGCATTCAGGCTTCGAAACCGCTGAGCGGGGCCTCGGCCGGCGTCTCCTGCGCCACATCCAGGAAGATCTCCCGATATGCCACATAGATGGAGTAGTTGAGCGCCGGGATCACTACCAGCAGCCCCACCAGCATCAGCGCCGCACCAAACAGCATCAGGATGGCGGCGACTATGCCCCACCAGAGGAAGGGCCACATGTTGGTCAGGCAGCCTTTGAAGCTGAGCTTGGCCGCCTGCAGGATCCCCACGTCGTGGAAATAGATGAGCGCGGGGGCGAAGGTGATGGCCATCAGCGCCGGGATCAGCAGCGCCAGCCCCAGCAGCAGGCAGAGCAGCAGCCCCTGGGCCTGGGCCGCCGTGACCACCAGAGATTCGGGATCCTGGGTCAGCAGGGAGGTGAGCCCCCACATGGAGAGCAATCCCAGGCAGATGAGACCGATCAGGCTGAACAGGGCCAGCACCAGCAGGCCCCCCAGCATCAGCGGGGTCAGCTTGTGGCGAAAACCGGAGAAGAAGTCGGCGAAGCGCAACGGGTTGCCTTCATAGCCGTGGTGGGCCACCGCCACCCAGCCAGCGCCCCAGACCATGTAGAGCAGCTGGGAGATGAGGCTGCCCGCCGGCAGGCGTTCCAGCAGCAGACCGACCGCAAACCAGACGAGAACCATGCCGACGCTGGCCCCCATCCCCTTGTTGAAGATATCGAAGCCGGACCGCACCCAGACCCAGCCACGCCCTATGGGGTGACGGGCGGGTGCTGTGCGCAGGGGGGACAATCCATTCATAACAGTTCCTCGGATGAAAACGGCTGGTTGCCGATTCTAGAGCCATGGGGCCCCCGACTCAATGGCGGGCCGCCGTCGACACCGCAGGTGCACGTCATGGCTGCTTGTATCAGACGTTACGGTTATCATAAGAGACCCCTCTGCGAGGGGCGTTCACTTATTCAAGAGAATCCAAAATGCGTACATCTCACCTGGCGCCGCTGCTGCTGGCCTCCCTGTTGCTCAACCTCTGGCAGTGGCAAGCCGACCACACCGCCGCCCAGCCGGAATCCGACGCCGCCGGCACCGCTCGCGCAGCCCAGTGCGACGCGTCAGCTTCCCAGAGCAGCAGCCAGAACCCGGGGCAGAACCTGCTGGCCAAGCTGCCCGGCAAGGGCCCCCAGAGCGAGCCTGCGCCCACCCAGGAGGCGCTCCCCCCCAACCCCGAGCTGGAAGCCGCCATCAGCCAGTGGAGCCAGTCGAGCGAAGGGTCCGTGCTGATCGAACGGCTCTATGACGCCGAGCAGGGCAGCCAGCTCACCACCGTCTTCGATCGGCTCGACATCGTGGAGGACGTGCGCGGCCAGGTGCAGGAGCAACTGCGCGAGCTCTATCGCCTCGGCTTCGATCATCCCGACGCCTATGAGCAGGAGAGCCAGCGCATCTGGAGCAACCTCAGCAACCTGCTGGGGGAGGATACCCGCACCCGGCTCGAGCAGGAGATCTACTCGGGCGACACCAACCGCCTGCTGGAGATCCAGGGACGCCTGGCGGAGCGCGGCGAGCTGCTGGCACCGGCCCAGCGCCAATCCCTGACGCGCCTGTTAAGCGAGGCGAACCAGCAGCTGGCCCAACAGGAGAGCGGCGATGCCGGCACCTATCTGGAGAACCAGCGCGCCTATACCCAGCGGGTGCTGGAGAGCAGCCGTGGATTCCTGAGCCCGGATCAGCTCAAGGTGCTGCAAGACATGCTGGAGCTGGATCTGGTGCGCCAGGAGGTCTCGGTCCAGATGGAGGCCATCTACCAGCGCTTCCAGCCAGCCTCCTGATTTCGTTACCGTTTTGTCTTAGTCAACCCAGCCTGGAATCATCATGAGAGTCGTTTGTTGTCTATTGTTGCTGCTGGCCAGCCAGTCCGCCCTCGCCGAGGGCTTCATCAGCCGCCTGCTCAATCACCCGGTGCCTGGCGGTGTCGCCGTGGTGCCCCTTGGCAGCGAGGCGCAGGCCCCGACCGCCCGCTATCAGGACAAGCCGGTGCTGGTGGTGCGTGAAGAGGGCAAGCGCTGGATTGCCATCGTCGGCATCCCTCTCAAGAGCCAGCCCGGCCCCCACCAGCTGCAGGTGAGCGATGGCCGCACCCTCGGCTTCACGGTCGGCAGCAAGCACTACCGCGAGCAGCACATCAAGCTCAAGAACAGCCGTCAGGTCAACCCGCTGGCCGAGGACATGGCCCGCATCAACCGCGAGCTGGCGGAACAGACCCGCGCCTACCAGACCTTCAGCCCGACCCAGCCCAGCAACCTGCTGTTCGACAAGCCGGTGGAGGGCCCGCTCTCCAGCCCGTTCGGGCTGCGCCGCTTCTTCAACGGCGAGGAACGCAACCCCCACTCCGGTCTCGACTTCGCGGTCGGTGCCGGCACCCCCATCAAGTCGCCGGCAGCGGGCAAGGTGATCCTGATCGGCAACTACTTCTTCAACGGCAATACGGTGTTCGTCGATCACGGTCAGGGGCTCATCAGCATGTTCTGCCACATGTCGAAGGTCGACGTGAAGCTGGGCCAGAGCCTGCCCCGCGGCGGCATCGTCGGCCGGGTCGGCGCCACCGGCCGCGCCACCGGTCCCCACATGCACTGGAACGTCAGCCTCAACGACGCCCGCGTCGATCCCGCCATCTTTATCGGGGCCTTCAAGCCCTGAGGCCGGAGACCTGTCGCGCGCAGGCAGGGGCGTTCAAAACGAAAAAGGCAGCCGAGGCTGCCTTTTTCATGGCCGAATGACCACCTGTCTGGCAGCGCTGTGCTGGTGCGCCTCCCTGTTCATCGCCCGCCACATCACCAGTACCAGCAGGGTGCTGCAGGTGGGCAGCGCCAGCCAGACGCCGGATACCCCCCACAGGGAAGAGAAGCCCCACAGAAAGCCGCCGATCAGCACCAGCTTGCCGCCGGTGAGCAGGGAGGCGACGCGGGCCCGGTTGATGGCCTGGAAGTAGGTGGCCCCCACCAGCAGCAGGCCTTCCATCGGCAAGCCCCAGAAGTAGAGCCAGATGCCCAGGCTGGCCACCGGCAACAGGGCCGCGTTGTCACCGGCAAACAGGTAGACCACCCCCTCCGGCCAGAGATAGAGCGGCAACATGCCGCACAGGGCCACCAGCAGCGTCACCCCGAGCGCCAGGTTGCGCACCCGCAGCACCCGTGCCCAGTTGCCCGCCCCGGCGTTGAAGCTGGCGATGGGCTGGATGCCCATGGCGATCCCCTCGAAGATGAGATAGAAGAAGGCCTCGCTGTAGCTGATGACCCCATAGGCAGCCACGTGCAGTGAAGTGCCGACCGAGAGCAGCGCCTTGTTGTGCAGCGCCAGCACCACCGACAGATAGAGGTACATCAGAAAGCTCGACACCCCGAGTCGCAGCGTCTCCCCCATCAGCCGCCAGTCGGGCCGCAGGGTATCCCAGCCAATGCGCAGCTGGCTGCGCGGGGTGAAGAAGTGCCACAGGCACAGCCCCCCGGTCACCGCCTGGGAGAGCATGGTGGCGATGGCGGCCCCCGCCAGCCCCCAGGGGATCACCGCCATCAGCAGGTAGTCGAGCAGCACGTTGAGCACGCCGCCCCCCACCAGGATCCAGGTGGTGAGGCCGGGTCGCCCGTCGTTGCGCAGCAGGGCGGTAAAGGCCATGGAGAGCACCGCGAACACCCCGAGCCAGGAATACCACTGCAGATAGGCGTATCCTGCGTCGAAGATGGCCCCCTCCGCCCCCATCCACACCAGCATCTCGTCGCCATAGTGGATGCCGATGAAGGCGAGCAGCGCCGAGGCAATGAGCACCATCACCAGCGCGTTGCCGACGATGTGACGGGCCCTGGCCTGCTCCCCCTTGCCCAGATAAAACGAGGCGAGCGCCGAGGAGCCCATGCCGATCAGCGCCCCCACCGCATAGAGCACGGCGCAGATGGGGTAGGCCAGCATCATGCCGGCCAGGCCGTCCTGGCCCAGGATATGGCCGACGAAGATGCCGTCTATGGTGACATAGATGCCGGTGACCAGCATGGCGGCCACGGTCGGAGTGACGTAGCGCCAGAACAGGCGGGAAAGGGGGGCCGTGCCCAGATCGACTGCGGACATAGGATGCTCAATGGAGGGGAAAACGGCCGGAATGATAGCCAAAGCGGGCCGGGATCGCCCGTTATTTATGTTACAAATCATTAATATGGAAAACTTTACCCGCCCAAGCCCCTGCTTTAGGCTAGGGCGACTCCACCTGAACGGAAACGTGCGCCATGTTGCAACGCCTGCTCTCCCTGCTGCTCTGCCTTACTCTTCTCTCTCCCCTTGCCCAGGCCGATGACGCCATCACCCAGGTGGAAGAGCTGCTGCAGAGCGTGCCCAAGACGGACACCCCGGAGAACCAGAAGCTGCGGGAGAGCTACCAGCAGGCGCTGCAATTTGCCCGGGAGGCCCAGCGCTACCGCGAGCAGGGCAAGGCCTATCAGCAGGTGCTCATCGACTATCCAAAGGAGTCGGCCCGCCTCAAGGAGAGCCTGCACAACTACCAGCCCCAGCCTCGCCCTGCCCTCTCTTCTCTGAAGGAGGAGGCGCTGCGCCAGGCCATCGGCCTGAGCAGCAACCGCCAGCTCAACCTGCGCAAGGAGCGCCAGGGGGTGATGGACAGCCTCAACCAGCTGGAGAGCACCGGCCAGGAGTATCACCTGCGGGTCGACGAGCTGCGCAAGCAGTTGCAGCAGACCCGTGCCCTGCTCGATCGGCTCAGCTTCAGCAGCGAGTCTGACCGCCAGCAGGATGCCCAGCAGCTGGTGACCCGCCTCAAGGAGCAGAGCCTCTCCGACCGGATCCAGATGCTGGAGCTGGAGCAGCTCTCCGCCCAGCAGCGCAACGACCTGGGCAAGCTGAGGTTGCAGGAGCTCAACCTCGCCATCACCGACGAGGACGAGTGGCAGACCAGCCTGCTCAACCAGCAGAACCAGCTGCGCCGCGACAAGACAGAACAGGCGCTGGCGGAGAGCGAGCGGCTGCGCAAGCAGCTCACCTCCGACATGCCGCTGCTGCTGGAGCAGCAACAGCAGAACCAGGCGCTCTCCATCCAGCTCGGCGCGCTCGAAGATCAGATTGAACGGGTGCAGGACGAGCAGCGGGTGATCGACACGAACCTCTCGACCCTGAACGACCTGGTCAACTCGGTGCGCGAGCAACTGGAGTGGCTGCAGATCAGCAACGCCTACGGCGAGAACCTGCGCAGCAAGCTCTCGGATCTGCCCGCCTACTTCCCCCTCGACAAGCTGGAGTCGGCCATCGTCAACGCCCGCATGGCCAAATACCAGTACGAGACCGAGCAGGATGCCCTCAAGGATCCGCGCCAGCTGCGCGATCAGCTGCTGGCCACCGACGGCATCACCCTGGATCGCGCCCAGCTGGCGGTACTCGACAACCTGCTCAAAGCCAGACGGCAACTGCTGACCCGACTCAACGACGCCGCCGACAGCCTCATTCAGGAGCAGACCCGGCTCAAGCTGCTCTACAGCCGCCAGAACAGCAAGATCGACGAGATCCGCGAGCTCAGCGCCAGCCACCTGTTCTGGATGCCGGACGTGCGCCCGCTCACCCCGGCCGTGCTGCTCGGGGTGCCGGCCGCCCTCGGTCTCGCCCTCAACCCGGTCAACTGGCTGCAGCTGCCCCAGGCCATCGCCGAGAACAACCCCATCACCCTCACCTTCGCCGGTATCGGCATCCTGGTGCTGGCCTGGTGCTGGTTCAAGCTGGCTCGCCACCTGACCCACTACAGCCAGTACATAGCGCCCCGCATCGGCAAGGTGACCCAGGACAAGTTCAGCCTCACCAGCCGGCTGCTGATGCGCTCCCTGCTGGCCTCCCTGCCGCTGCCCGCCATGGTGCTGATGGTGCGCGGCCTGCTCGACGGCGCCTGGCAATACCCGTTCGCGGTGGCGGTGGCCCGCGGCCTCGGCGAGATCTGGTTCCTGCTGCTGGCACTGCTGATGGCCCGCCACCTGACGCTGGAGAAGGGGATCCTGATCCTCCATTTTCGCTGGCAAAAGGAGAGGGTGCAGAAGGTGTGGAGCCAGTTTCGCACCCTGCTGCTGGTGATCATCCCGAGCTTCTTCGTGCAGGGCATGGCCAACAGCTATCAGGAGCACGCCTTCTACGACTCTCTCGGCCGGCTGGCCTTCATCGTCGGCGCCCTCTGGCTGCTGCTGTTCTTTGCCCGCCTCAACCGGGAGCGGCTGCCGCTCACCTGGGGTCAGGCCGACATGAGCAAGCCCCACCTGCTGCACCACTTCATCTGGAACAGCCTGATGCTGGCGCCGCTGCTGGCGGTGATCGGCTCTCTGCTCGGCTACTTCTATACCTCCCGCATCCTGCTGCGCCAGCTGGAGCTGAGCCTGCTGATGGGGCTGGGTTGCCTGCTCGTCTACTATCTGGCCCACCGCTGGATGCTGATCCAGCGTCGTCGCCTCGCCTTCGAGCGGGCCAAGAGCAAGCGCGCCGAGATCCTGGCCCAGCGCGGCCGGGAAGAGGGACACGACGAGCTCAGCTCCGAGATCCCGGATGTGGTAGAGGACACCGAACTGGATCTGGATACCATCAGCGCCCAGTCCCTCGGGCTGGTGCGCACCCTGCTGATGCTGGGCTTCACCATGCTGGTGGTGGTGCAGTGGTCCGAACTCAACTCGGCGTTCAGCTTCCTGCGCAGCATCGAGGTGTGGCAGGTGAGCAGCAAGATCGGCGGCATCGAGCAGGTCGTCGCCATCACATTGCAGGATCTGATGCTGACGGCCTTCACCTTCATCCTGACCGTGGTCACCGCCCGCAATCTGCCGGGCCTGATGGAGCTGACCCTGCTCCAGCACCTGAGCCTCTCCCCCGGCACCGGTTTTGCCATCACCACAGTGACCAAGTACATAGTGCTGGTGGTGGGGGCTCTGACCGGCTTCTCCATCCTCGGCATCGACTGGTCCAAGGCGCAGTGGATGGTGGCGGCCCTCTCCCTGGGCCTGGGTTTCGGGCTGCAGGAGATCTTCGCCAACTTCGTCTCCGGCCTCATCATCCTGTTCGAGAAACCGATCCGGCTCGGCGACACAGTCACCATCCGCGAGCTGACCGGCACCGTCACCAAGATCAAGACCCGCGCCACCACCATAGTGGATTGGGACCGAAAGGAGATCATCGTCCCCAACAAGGCCTTCATCACCGAGCAGTTCATCAACTGGTCGCTGTCCGACGCCATCACCCGGGTACGGCTGCGCATCCGCATCGGCCTGACCCAGGAGCCGAGAAAGATACAGACCATTCTGGAAGAGTCGATCAAGGCCTCCACCCTGGTGCTGGAGACCCCCTCCCCCGAGGTGTTCCTGATCGAATTCACCGACTCGGCCCTGATCTACGAGATCCGGCTCTACGTCAACAGCATGGATCACCGCATGCCCATCACCCACGAGGTCCACTCGCTGGTGCTGGAGAAACTGCAGCAACAGGGGCTGGGGCTGCCGCACCAGCAGATCGACATTCGTCTGAGCCGGGCCTGAGTCGCCCTCACAGGAGCACAACATGCAGATCATCGCCCATCGCGGCGCCAGCGGACTGGCACCGGAGAACACCCTCAAGGCCATCCGGCTGGCGCTGACGCTGGGGGCTGAAGCCATCGAGATCGACGTGCAGCAGGCCGACGGCGAGCTGTGGGTCTTCCATGACCGAAGACTGGAGCGCTGCACCGACGGCCGCGGCGTGCTGATGGCCCAGTCACGCACCTATCTGGAAAGCCTGAATGCCGGCGAGGGAGAGGGGATCCCGACCCTGTGGCAGGTGATGAAGGCCATCGCCGGCCAGGCCGAGCTGCATATCGAGCTGAAAGGAGGACAAACAGCCGACGAGGTGGCCCGACTGACCCGGCGCGCCGAGGCCGAGCTTGGCTTCACGACCGCCCAGTGGGTCGTATCCTCCTTCCACCATCCCGAGCTTGCCCGCTTCGCCGCCCTGCGCCCCGAGATCAGGCTGGGGGCGCTCACCTCCACCATTCCCCTCACCCAGGCGGCCTTTGCGGCCGAGCTGGGGGCCTGGTCACTCAACTGCGACGTGGATTTTGTCGATCAACAGCTGGTGCAGGATGCCCACGATCGCGGGCTAAGAGTGCTGGTCTACACGGTCGATGATCCCGCCGATCAGGCGATGCTGGCTGCCATCGGCGTCGACGGCATCTTCACCAACCGGCCGGATCGCTTTCTGCCATCCGCCAAATTGGACTCATTGTGTCGGGGGTGATCGATAACCGCTGATTTAAGCTATAAATTTAAAGGCGCACCGGGATACAAAAAGTTCTACTTTGGCCGATACAGTGTTGGCCCATAACAATAAAACCACACATCGCAGACTGAAGCTCACAAGGATGTAAACATGAACTTATCCATCAAGAACAAGCTTGTCCTCGCCATCGGGGTCATTATCCTGGTCATCACAGGCCTGCAGGTCTGGTACAACACCAATCAACTGAAAAGCGAGACCCAGCGTCTGATCTGGAGCTTCATCGACGACAGCTCGGTCTCGAATGTCAAAGGCATCTCCCGCTGGCTGGATGCCCGCATCGGCATGGTCACCGCCACCAAAGAGGCCTTCGCCAAGGAAGACGAACCCATCAGCCACCTGGCCCAGACCATGAACGCAGGCAACTTTGACCTGGTCTACGTGGGTACCAAGGATGGCAAGATGATCCAGAGCAAGCCGACCAACCTGCCGGCCGGCTATGACCCCCGTCAACGTCCCTGGTACAAGGACGCCATGGCAGCCGGCAAGCTGGCCATCACCTCGCCCTACGCCGACATCACCACGGGTCAGCTCATCATCACCATCGCCGAGCCCTTCACCCGGGGCAACACCCAGGGGGTCATCGCCGGTGACGTCTCCATCGATGCCCTGGTACGCGATGTGCTGGCCCTCAATTCGGAAGGTACCTACGCCATCCTGGTTGACGGTAATGGCACCATCATCGCCCACCCGGACAAGGAGCTGGCGCTCAAGCCGGCCACCGCCCTCTCCCCCGATCTGACCGCCGCCAAGGTCAACGAACTGGCCCATGACAACACCATCTCCGAGATGGAGATCAGCGGCAAACCCAGCGTGTTCGACCTGACCGAGATCCCGAACACCAACTGGTATTTCGGTATCGTGGTGGACGAAGCAGTCGCCTACCAGTCAGTCTCACGCATGGTCACCTCCGCCCTGCTGCAAGGCCTGCTGACCATCCTCATCGTGGCCGGTTTCTCCTACGTCGCCATCAGCGGCTCCCTGGCACCGTTGAAGACCCTTGGCGAGGCGATTGCCGATCTCTCCCGCGGCAACGGGGATCTGACCCGCCGCGTCAAGATCGAGCGGGAAGACGAAGTGGGCATAGTCGCCAAACACGTCAACACCTTCATCGACCGCATCCACGTGATGGTGCAGGACATCTCCAACTCCTCCGGGCAACTGAACCAGCAGGCCAAGTCGTCCCACAACATGGCGGAGAAATCGAGCCAAGGTCTGGCCCGCCAGCAAAACGAGATCTCCCAGATCGCGACTGCGGTGCACGAGATGTCCGCCACCGCGGTGGAAGTGGCCAGCAACGCCGAGCAGACTGCCGATGCGGCCCGCAGCTCCTCCAGCAGCTGTGAGCACGGCAAGCAGGTGATCGCCCGCAACCAGCGCTCCATCACGGATCTCGCCACCCAGGTCAAACAGGCTTCCGGCATCATTCAGGAGCTGGAAAAGAACGCTCAGGAGATCAACACCATCCTCTCCACCATTCAGGGCATCGCCGAGCAAACCAACCTGCTGGCACTGAACGCCGCCATTGAGGCAGCCCGTGCCGGCGAGCAGGGCCGCGGCTTCGCAGTGGTGGCCGACGAAGTGCGGGTGCTGTCACAGCGCACCCACAGCTCCACCGTCGAGATCCGCAACATGATCGAGACCCTGCAGCGCAACACCCAGGGCGCCGTCAGCACCATGCATGAAGGCCAGCTGCTGGCCCAGAACAGCGTGGAAGATGCCAACGATGCCACCCAGGCACTGGAGCAGATCACCGCCTCCATCAACCAGATCTCCGACATGGCGACCCAGATCTCCAGCGCCGCCGAGGAGCAGCGGGCCGTTACCGACGAGGTGAGCCGCAACATCCAGGCGGTCAAGGACGTCTCGGACGAGCTGGCGGTCGATGCCGACAGCTCGCGTCATCTCTCTGAACAACTTAAAAATATTTCAGGTGAACTGAGCAATCAGGTCGGCATGTTCCGCATCTGATGCGGAGCGACAAAAGGGGCCATGCAGGCCCCTTTTTTTATGAAAAAATGCTTTGGTTTCAATAGTTATTACCACATCAACCCGCAGGGATTACCGACTCACCTGCACGACACCGGTCAGCCCTCGCTCCTGCAAAAGCTGGTGCACCGTGACATTC
This sequence comes from Aeromonas sp. 600276, assembly GCF_049175815.1. Classification (NCBI taxonomy): domain Bacteria; kingdom Pseudomonadati; phylum Pseudomonadota; class Gammaproteobacteria; order Aeromonadales; family Aeromonadaceae; genus Aeromonas; species Aeromonas sp. 600276. The sequence goes on from NZ_JAAKVU010000004.1 coordinate 60,161, forward strand.
GGATTAGTTTTTTGAACTCAATCACCACATTCTTCTATCCGTGAATAATTCTTATTAAATATTTTTGATAAAAAACTTAAAAACTTTGGGGGTAATACCTAAAAAGAGAGGTATTTCTCATTTTTTTGAAAGAAAACTACGTATAATCCTGAGCTTAAAATAACCATAGCAATGACAGCGGCTGATACCGATAACTGTAGGATGGCGATAATTACGGCGTTTTCATCCAAGGAATGGGGTGATTTTGATAAAAATCACCATTGCCAAGCACTAAAACAGACCAGTTTGACTTGCATCAAGCCTGAATTTTTTTCATAGAGCAAAATCGTGCCCAGCAAATCTATCCCTAAGGAGGCAGATGTGGATATTATCAAGACCGATGTCGCCATCATCGGTGCTGGTGGTGGTGGCCTGCGAGCCGCAATCGCCATAGCGGAAGCTCACCCGGAGCTGGAGATCGCCCTGATCTCCAAGGTCTACCCGATGCGCAGCCACACAGTGGCCGCAGAGGGCGGCGCCGCCGGTGTCGTCCGTGATGATGACTCCCTCGAAAACCACTTCAACGACACCGTCTCCGGTGGCGACTGGTTGTGTGAGCAGGACGTGGTCGACTACTTCGTCAACAACGCCACCAACGAGATGATCCAGCTGGAGCACTGGGGTTGCCCCTGGAGCCGCAAGCCGGACGGCAAGGCCAACGTGCGCCGTTTCGGCGGGATGAAGATCCCCCGCACCTGGTTCGCGGCAGACAAATCCGGTTTCCACATTCTGCACACCCTGTTCCAGACCTCCATCAAGTACCCGAGCATCAAGCGCTTTGACGAGCACTTCTGCATGGATCTCATCGTGGAAGATGGTCGCGTCCAGGGCGTACTGACCTTTGACATCCAGAACGGCATCACCCGCTTCATCCAGGCCAAATCCGTCATTCTGGCCACCGGTGGCGCCGGCCGTGTCTATCGCTACAACACCAACGGCGGCATCGTCACCGGTGACGGCATGGCGCTGGCCTACCGCCACGGCGTACCGCTGCGCGACATGGAATTCGTCCAGTATCACCCGACCGGCCTGCCGGGCACCGGCATCCTGATGACCGAAGGTTGTCGTGGTGAGGGTGGCATCCTGCTCAACAAGGATGGCTACCGCTACCTGCAAGACTATGGCTTGGGCCCGGAAACTCCGGTCGGCCAGCCGAAGAACAAGCACATGGAGCTGGGTCCCCGTGACCGTCTCTCCCAGGCCTTCTGGCAGGAGCAGCAGAAAGGCCGCGTGATCCAGGGCCCGATGGGCGACGTGGTTCACCTCGACCTGCGCCACCTCGGCGAGAAGTACCTGAAGGAGCGTCTGCCCTTCATCTGCGAACTGGCCAAGGCCTACGTGGGTGTGGATCCGGTCAAGGAGCCGATCCCGGTACGTCCGACTGCCCACTACACCATGGGCGGCATCGAGACCAACGGCGCATGCGCCACCCGTCTGCCGGGCCTCTATGCCCTGGGCGAGTGTGCCTCCGTCGGTCTGCACGGCGCCAACCGTCTGGGTTCCAACTCCCTGTCCGAGATCGTGGTGTTCGGCAAGGTGGCCGGTGAGCACGCCGGTGAATTTGCCAAGACCCAGTCTCACGGCAACACCCAGGCGCTGGCCGCCAAGGCCGAGGCGCTGATCAAGCAGCACCTCTCCCTGCTCGACATCGACGGCACCGAAAACCCGGCGGATATCCGCAACGAACTGGGCATGTCCATGGAAGCCGGGGTCGGTATCTACCGTACCGAAGAGCTGATGCAGGGCACCATCGACAAGATCAACGAGCTGAAAGCCCGTTACAAGAAGATCAAGATCAACGACAAGTCCTCCGTCTTCAACACCGATCTGCTGTACGCCATCGAACTGGGCTACATGCTGGACGTGGCCGAAGCCATGGCGCACTCCGCCATCAACCGGAAAGAGTCCCGCGGTTCCCACCAGCGTCTGGACGGTTACGAGGAGCGCGATGACGTCAACTTCCTCAAGCACACTCTCTCCTTCTACAACGGCGAAGGGGCCCCGACCATCGACTATTCCGATGTGAAGATCACTAAATCCCAACCGGCCAAGCGCGTGTACGGTTCCGAGGGTGAGAAACAAGACGAGGCTAAGAAGAATGGCTGAGATGATTGAAATTGAAATCCTGCGCTATCGTCCGGAGCAGGATAACGAGCCCTGGATGCAGACCTTCCAGGTGCCCTACCAGAGAGAGATGTCTCTGCTGGATGCGCTGCAGTACATCAAGGATCACCTGGACTCTACCCTGAGCTTCCGCTGGTCCTGCCGGATGGCGATCTGCGGCTCCTGCGGCATGATGGTCAACGGTATTCCGAAACTCGGTTGCAAGACCTTCCTGCGGGACTACCTGCCGGGCAAGATGACTATCGAGCCGCTCAACAACTTCCCGATCGAGCGCGATCTGGTGGTCGACATGTCCGACTTCATCGAGAAGCTGGAGAGCATCAAACCCTACATCATCCCGTCTGAGCCGCGCAACCTGTGCGATGGCGAGTACACCCAGACCCCGGCTGACATGGCGAAGTATCACCAGTTCTCCATGTGCATCAACTGCGGTCTGTGCTACGCAGCCTGCCCGCAATATGGCATCAACAAGAAGTTCACCGGTCCGGCGGCCCTGGCACTGGCCTACCGCTACAACGCCGACAACCGCGACAGCGCGTCCAAAGAGCGGATGAAGATCATCAGCCAGGACGAGGGCGTCTGGGGTTGCACCTTCGTGGGCTACTGCTCCGAAGTGTGCCCGAAAGGCGTGGATCCGGCGGCGGCCATCCAGCTTGGCAAGGTCGAGAGCGCCAAGGACTACATGATCGCCATGTTCAAGCCAGATTGAGAGCAGGAATGAGACCATGAACAACACCAATAGCAAACGTAAGCCTTACGTCCGCGAAATGAAGAAAGACTGGTGGCTGAAGAATGCCTTCTACACCGGCTACATGATCCGCGAAGGCACCAGCATCTTCGTCTCCATCTACGCCGTCGTGCTGATGTGGGGTCTGCTGCGGCTGGTACAGGGTCAGGAGGCGTTCAACGGCTGGCTGGAATCCCTGCAAAGCCCGATCGCCATCCTGTTCCATGTCATCGCCCTGGCAGCCTGCCTGTTCCACGCCAAGACCTGGTTCGCCCTGGCGCCGAAAGCCATGCGCATCTTCCGTGGCGAAGACCTGGTGCCGGAGAAGCCGATCGTCATCGCCCAGTATGTGGCGCTGGCGGTGGTATCCCTGCTTGTCCTGATCATCGTGGCCTGAGGAGAAAACAATGAGACGTTCTGACGAGCCTATATATTGGGGTCTGTTTGGTGCCGGCGGCATGGTCGTTGCCATGCTGCTGCCGGTCATTGTCCTCATCACAGGTCTGCTGGTGCCCATGGGCATCATGGACGTGGAGACCATGAGCTACGAGCGCGTGCTGGAATTCGCCAGCTCCTGGTGGGGTGCCTGCATCCTGCTGGCCATCATCGCCCTGCCCATCTGGCACGGCATGCACCGCATCTACCACGGCCTGCATGATCTGGGGATCCACACCACCAAGCTGCACCACTATGTGTTCTATGGCTTCGCCTTCCTGGTGTCCGCCATCACCCTGGGTCTGCTGATGGTGCTGGTGTTCCAGTAAGCACATCCAGACTGCATGACAAACCGGGCCAAGTGCCCGGTTTTTTTATGTTCATCTCTGCCGCTCATCTCCGTCCGATAGCAGGCCAGCTGTGCTTGATGAGACAGCTTTCAACATCCCTTCACCAGAGCCGCGGTGCCGGCTCACGACCGTTTTCCGCGTAGTAGAGCGACGGCAGAAACTGCGCCAGATAGCTGAACTCGCTGTAGCAGTGGCGCATCAGATTGAAGCCGATCTCGTCCGGCACCTCGTCAAGCGGATTGGCGCAGGCCTTGCCCAGCAGGAAGCGACTGCGCAGCACACAGCCATAAGGGGTATCGCGCACCAGGTGCAACATCTCGCCATCCAGCGGCGCCCCCTGCTCATCCAGCGCCACCTCATCGCCAAAGCCGATGCGGGCGCAGATGGCGGCAGAGAGAGCCTGTGTCTCCCGCGCCTCCTGCAGCGGCTGCGGGTCGAACACCTCTTCGGCGCCATGGAACTTGAGGCGGGCAGCCACCGGCGGCAGCTCGGCAAGCCACTCCACCGCCGCTATGCTGGCTCCCACATAACGCTCACCTCTCTTCCAGTGATGATCCCAGCCCCGGTGCTCGACGTGGTCGTGAGGGTGCCACCACCGGATGTGCTGGGTCGTCTCGAAGAAGGTGAACCACCAATCCAGCATGCGCCCCTTGCAGCCGTGCAGATCGGTGCGGATGGCGACCGTCAGCAGGCCCTCGGTGCTGCGGGTCAGGCCCATTTCCAGGTGCAGCGGCTGCGATCTTAGCAACTCATTGATGTCATTGACGCCCCAGGGGGCAAGCAAGGCGGAAGTATTCATGATGAGACTCCGATAAATTTAGGAAACGAAAGTCGTTTCCTAAATTACGCTATGCCTGTATGCTGAGTCTGTCAATGCTTTCCAGGAGCCCATCATGTCGCACCAAACCGATGAAGAGACACGCTCACGAGGCCGCCCGCTCACCCCGGAAGCGGATCTGCGTGGCGCCCTCGCCGAGGCAACGCTGACCTTGCTGCTCAAGGGAGGATACGGCGCCGCGACCGTGGATGCGGTGGCCAAAGAGGCGGGGGTCGCCAAGAAGACCCTCTACCGCTTTGCCGCCAACCGCGACGAACTGGTGGCGCAGGCGGTGCGCAGCTGGACCGATGCCTTTCAACCCGCATTCGAGCAGGATGCCACTCACCCAGGCGCCCTGGGGGAGATACTGGAGCAGGGCTTGCAGGCGATTGCAGATCAGGTGCTGAGTGCTCAGGCGGTCGGCATGTTCCGGCTGCTGCAGCATGAGTTCACGGGGCGCGATGCCCTGTTGATGGCCTATCAGGAGAACGGTATTGCGCGCGGCAGGGCGACGCTGGCGGCGTGGTTGCAGCGCCAGCAGCAACTGGGCTGGCTGCGCGAGCTTGATTCAGCCCAGACCAGCGATCTGCTGCTGGCGATGACCATGGCGGAGCCGCTGCGCCAGATGGCGCTCGGCTTGCTGGCGCCGGGCAGCGATATCCGCGCGCGCATCGCCGCCGCCGTTGCTCTGGTCCTGCCCGGCCTGGTGCGAGGGTAAAGCCCCCTCGGCCAGGAGGCTACGTCGCGGCAAAGGGCGAGATGACATCAGAACGCGAAACCTGCCGAGAAGTTGCCGCCCCAGTCAGCGCCATCACAGCCATAAAAAACCGGGCATCAGGCCCGGTTTTTTATGGTCATCACTCCATCGGCGGCAAAAAACGGCGCATCACCTCGTCGCTGTAACCGCTGTCCTGAAACTCGATCAGCAACTGGTTGAGTCGGGTCACCAGCTCATAGGAGCGCGGCGAGCCCTTGCTCACCAGCAGATAGAAGCCCTTGCGGCTGGGCAGTGCGAGGTGGAGCAGCCCGCTCTCGCTCTGGTAGATGCCAAGGCCGATACCGCTCATCAGGGGTTCAATCTCGCTGGGCAAGAAATCGCAGCGATCGCGCCCCAGCATGTCCAGCGCCTGCTGCAGCTGCTTGAGCCGGCGCGGCTCCTGCGCCAGCCCGTAGGGGGCATAGTTGTAGCCGAGCACCCCGCACACCCGGGAGCGATTGACCATCTGCAGATCGGGCGCCTCGGGGAAGCGCCGCTTGAGGTAGAAAAATCCGAGGTGGGTGTAGTAAAGCGGCACGCTGTAGAAAGCATATTCCGCCCGCTCCGGCTTGTAACTGGCATCCCAGGTCAGCTCGCACAAGCGGTTCTGGCGATAGTCGGCCAGCTCCTGCTGCACCCTTGCCCAGGGCAGATAGCGGATCTTGTAGGACAAACCGAGCCGCTTCAGGGCCTCGAGCACCTGGGTTGTGGCAGAGCCGGTGAGACGGCCGGTATCGGGCACGCCATCCTTGCGCTCCCAGTAGGTGAAGGGGGCCCACTCGTTGCCCTCCCCCAGGCAGATCTGCACCTCGGGCTCCGCTGCCTCCACCAGCCCGGTCAGGCCCCATCCCAGCAGCAACAACATGGCTCGCGTCATCGTCTCCCTCCTTCGCCTCCCTTGCAGCTTAGTGCAGGCGGGTGTGACACTCCCCGTTATAGTGCCCCCTCCTGCCACAGGGCCAGCAGGGGTGCAGGGATGGCGCCGTAGCGCAAGGTCGGGGTCTGGTGCCAGTCGGCCAGCCGCTGCAGCGCTTTGGCCAGACCCTGCGCCAGGGTCCGGGTCACCCTGACCCCCGCCTCCAGATAGAGGCTCTTTATCTCGAAGATCCCCTGCTGGCGATGGGCCTTGGCGTCCATCCTGCCCACCAGCTTGCCGCGATGCAGCAGCGGCAGCACGAAGTAGCCGTACTGGCGCTTGGGCGCCGGGGTGTAGCACTCGATGCGATAGTCGAACTGGAACAGCTCGCTGGCCCGCTTGCGATCCCACACCAGCGGATCAAACGGTGACAGCGCCGTGGTGTGACTGGCCTTGAGGGTGCCAGCCTGAGCCCGGGCCAGCTCATCCGCCAGCGAGGCGTGCACGAAGGCGCCGTGCTGCCACCCCTCCACCCGCACCGGCAGCAGCTCCCCTTCGTCCGCCAGTTGATGGAGCAGGGCGTCGTATTTCCCGCGCCGCAGCCGATAGTAGTCGGCCACCCAGCCGGTCTTGACCAGCCCCAGCGCCCGGCAACTGGTTCGCACCATGTCCCTTTGCGCCTGTTCCGGGCTCGGCAGATCCCGCTCGTCGCGCCACTCGGGCATCACCCGCTCGGCCAGATCGTAAACCCGCTGGAAGTTGCGCCGCTCGCGCACCATCAGCTGGCCTGCGGTGAACAGCACCTCCAGATGGCGCTTCTCCGGCTTCCAGTCCCACCAGCCATTGCCCTTGCCCCCCTTGCGTTCAAAATCCGCCGCCCGCACCGGGCCATGCTGGCGAATGCGCTCGATGATCTCGCCAATCTCCTGCTGATGGGTAGCGAGCCAGTTGGCCGAAAATTTCCAGCCCATGGCGGCGGGATCCAGCATGCGATGACGCAGCAGGCGGTAATCCTCCCGCGGCACGAAGCAGGCCTCGTGAGCCCAGTATTCGAAGATATCGCCATCGGCCAGCAGTTGCTCCAGCCAGCCTGGTTCGTACTGCCCCAGCCGGCTGAACAGCACCAGGTAAGGGCTGCGGGCCACCACCGAGATAGTGTCTATCTGCAGCAGCGCCATGCGGCGGATGGTGGCCAGCAGATCGGCCGGTTTCGCCTTGCCGCGGCGCGGCGTCAGCAGCCCTTGGGCCGCCAGTTGTAGATGACGGGCGTCTTGCAATGAGAGGTGGGGGATCGACATGGAAATAGGGGCATCCGTTCCTGAGTATCGGGCCACCAGCATGCCCAACTCATGGCCAAATGAAAACGCCCGGCTCAGGGTTTGGTGATGACCGCCACATCCGCGTGAGGAAACTCGACCTGTGCCTGCCAGCGGGTCGCCAGGGTGCGAAAGGAGGCCTCGGCAAAGAAGACGATGTGGGTCGGATCGTGGCGGTAGCGCCACTGCCGGAAGCGCTCGTCCCCCAGCACCCGCTGGGTCTGCAGCACCAGCAGACCGCCGGGCTTGAGGCAGCCCCACAGCGTCTCCAGCACGGCGCGCGGCTCGGCGATGTGCTCGATCACCTCGGTGCTGGTGATGAAGTCATACTGCCGCGTCAGCAACTCGGGCTCGTCGGCATAGAACTTGTCGTAGCCCGCCATCTGGTAGCCCGCCTCCCGCCCCATGGCGATGAGCGCCGGGCCCGGGCCGCAGCCAAAATCGAGGCCGCTGGCCGGCGGAGGCAGGCGGCGCAGCACCTCGCCGAAGGCACGCAGCAAAAAGGCGCGATAGCGGGGGTCATCCACCTGGTTGTCGTGGCCGTCATAGACCGCCTTCTCGCGCGCGGGATCCAGGTGCTCGGCCGCATCCAGCCAGACCAGCTCGCAGGCCCGGCAGCGATGGTAGAGCTTGCCAGCCACCGGCAGCTCATAGGCATCGGCGGCGCAGCAGAGCGGGCAGGATAAGGGGGTCATGGCATCTCCTCTCGAAAGCGGGGCGGTCAAACGTGGCCGCAGCTTGCCTGCCCGCCTGGCGGCTGACAAGGTTTTTGTCCGGCCACCCCGCAATCGGGTCACAGCTTTACTTCTCTTTTCAACCAGTTGCGTCTGTGTGAAACAGATTTTTTACCTCTTAAGGGTTTCTTAAGTTTGCCCCTTTAGTCTGATGACAATCGACAAGAAGGAGCCATCCATGACCACAGACATTCAAGCCCCCTATCGGCTGGCGCTGGCCGATACCCCGCAACAGGTCATGGCACTGCAGGGCTACATCCAGGCCGCCTACAGCCAGGAGTTCAACGCCCGCATTCCCCATTTTCTGCCCTGCCTGCTCGGCCTCTACCGAGCCGACGGCCTGCTGGTCGGCGCCTGCGGTCTCAAGCTGGCCGGCAGCGAGCGCCTCTATCTGGAACAGTATCTGGATCAGCCCATCGAGGCCGCCATCGAAACCCGGCTCGGTTCCCCCGCCCGGCGGGATCGCATCGTCGAGGTGGGCAACCTCGCCTGCAGCGAGCCCGGCAACGCCCGCCTGATGTTTGCGGCGCTCTGCCGCCTGCTGTGCGACAACGACCTCGACTACGTGGTGTTCACCGGCACCGCCAAGCTGCGCAACAGCTTTCACCGCCTCCATCTCACCCCGGTGGAGCTGGCCCCCGCCCAGGCCGACAAGGTGGGTGACGACGCCAGCGCCTGGGGCGCCTATTACCACTGCCAGCCCAAGGTGATGGTCGGCGACCTCGGCCTCGGACGGCAGGCGCTGGCCCGGGGCAGCCTGCTGCTCTCCCTGCTGGCCCCCATGCCCTCCCTGTTCAACTGCCCGCATCGGAGCGCCTTATGATGCTGTTTGACCAAATCGCCTACTTCGCCCGCCAGACGCCCCACAGCCCGGCTCTTGCCAACAGCCAGCACAGCCTCAGCTACGAGGCGCTGTGGCAGCAGTTGCCAGCGCTGGCCGACCGCCTGCAGATGGCCGGGATCAGCCGACTGGCGTTGCAACTGGACAACGGCCTGCCCTGGGCGCTCATCGATCTCGCCTGCGCCATGGCCGGTATCGTGGTGATCCCGATCCCCCACTTCTTCAGCCTGGAGCAGCAGGAGTGGCTCTTGGAGAGCAGCGGCGCCGACGCCCTGATCGGCCCCCACCATCCGGGCTGGCAGGCCAGCGATCCGCTGACGCTCGCGGCCGGCGAGCTGCCGCTGTGGCGCCGTACCCCTGCCCGGCTGCCGCCCCTGCCGGCCGGCACTGCCAAGATCACCTATACCTCCGGCACCACAGGCCAGCCCAAGGGGGTCTGCCTGTCGCTGGCCCAGATGATGGCGGTCTGCGCGTCGCTGGCCGAACGGGTCGCCCCGGCCAAGGTTGAGAAGCACCTGACCCTGCTGCCGCTCACCACCCTGCTGGAAAACCTGACCGGTCTCTACGTACCGCTGCTCACCGGCGCCTGCAGCCGCATCCCTTCGCTGGCAGAGCTCGGCTTTGCCGGCTCCAGCAAGCTGGACCCGGCCACCCTGGCCCAGGCCCTGCTGCGCTGGCCCACCCACAGCCTGGTGCTGGTGCCCGAGCTGCTGCGCCTGCTGCTGGCCCTGTGCAGCGCCAACCCGGCGCTGGCCGAGCAGCTGGCCGGCCTGCGCTTCGTCGCGGTGGGCGGCGGCAAGGTCTCGCCCGAGCTCATCAGCCGGGCCCGCAAGCTGGGGCTGCCGGTCTACGAGGGGTACGGCCTGTCAGAGTGCGGCTCCGTCGTGGCCCTCAACGGCCCCGATGGCCACAGCCTGGGCAGCGTCGGCCAGCCACTGCCCCACTGCCGGGTATCGATCGCCGCCGACGGCGAGATCCTGGTGGAGGGAGCCGCCATGCTCGGCTATCTGGGCAGCGACGAACCGACGCCAGTACAGGTCGCCACCGGCGATCTGGGCCACCTGGATGCCGAGGGCTATCTGCACATCACCGGGCGCAAGAAAAACGTCCAGATCACCGCCTTCGGCCGCAACTTCTCCCCCGAGTGGGTCGAGGCGGAAGCCCAGCTCTGCCCGGCCATCGCCCGCATCGTGATCTTCGGCGACGGCCAGCCGGCCAACGTCGCCCTGATCCAGCCGCAGCCCGGCACCGACGCCCTGCTGGCCCAGCAGATCGAGCAGCTCAATCATCGCCTGCCCGACTACGCCCGCATCCATCACTGGCTGCCGGTGGCGCTGGATCAACATCCGGAGCTGCTGACCGCCAACGGCCGCCCCCGTCGCGAACGGATTTATCACCACTTTTCCCGGCAGATCAGCCAATGCCTTACAGGAGAGACCTCATGAGCTTCTATCAGACTCTGCAACAAGCCACTGCCAGTGAGCGCGAGCATCTGTTCAACGCCCCCATCATAGAGGCGTGCCGCAAGGGGGAGATCTCCCGCGACACCTATCTGCGCTTCCTCTCCCAGGCCTTCTATCACGTGCGCCACACGGTGCCGCTCTTGATGGCCACCGGCGGCAAGCTGGGCCAGGAGTATGAGTGGGTGCGCGGCGCCATCAAGGAGTACATCGACGAGGAGTACGGCCATCAGGAGTGGATCCTGAGCGACATCCGCGCCTGCGGCGGCGATGCCGAGGCGGTGCGCCACGGCCAGCCCGAGCTGCCCATCGAGCTGATGGTGGCCTTTCTCTATGACCAGGTGCAGCGCGGCAACCCCATGGGCTTCTTCGGCATGGTGCAGGTACTGGAGGGCACCAGCGTCGCCATCGCCCTGACCGTGGCCGACCAGCTCAAGGCGGGCCTCGGCCTGCCGCCCCAGGCCATGAGCTATCTCAGCTCCCACGGCGCACTGGATCAGGATCACCTCAAGTTTTTCGAATCCCTGATGAACCGGGTGGAAAACCCGGCCGATCAGGCGGCCATCATTCACTCGGCCAGGGTGGTCTACCGCCTCTACGCCGACATGCTCTATCAACTGACGGAAAACCAGACATCATGAAGCTTGAAGGAAAACTCGTGCTGCTCACGGGCGCCAGCGGCGGGATCGGCGAAGCGCTGGCCCAGGAGCTGGCGGCCCAGGGAGCGCACCTGTTGCTGCACGGACGCAGGGCCGGTGCACTGGAGCGGCTGTGCAAGGAGCTGCCGCACCCGGAGCGCCACCAGACGGTGATCGCCGATCTGGGCTCGCCCCAGGAGCGGGCCAGACTGCTGCAGCACCCGGCGCTGGACGAGGGGCTGGACGTGCTGATCAACAACGCCGGCTGCAACCAGTTTGCCTGGCTGGAGGATCAGAGCAGCGAGCAGGTCGAGCGCCAGCTGCTGCTCAACATCGAGGCGCCGATCCAGCTCACCCGCATGCTGCTGCCCCGCCTGCGCAAACCGGCGGTGATCATGAACATCGGCTCCAGCTTCGGCGCCATCGGCTACGCCGGCTACAGCGTCTATTGCGCCAGCAAGTTCGCCCTGCGCGGCTTTAGCGAGGCGCTCGGCCGCGAGCTGGAGGGAACCGGCATCCAGGTGCTGCACTTTGCTCCCCGCGCCACCCGTACCCGCCTCAACTCGGAGGCGGCCTACGAGATGAATGCCGAGCTCGGCACCCACACCGACAGCCCGCAGGACGTGGCCGAGGAGGCCGTCATCGCCCTGTGCAACGAAACCCGCCGCAGCTGGCTCGGCTGGCCGGAGAAGCTGTTCGTGCGGCTCAACGGCCTGCTGCCCGGCCTGGTAGACCGGGCGCTGGCCAGGCAAAAACCCATCATAGAGCGCTATGCCCGCCACCCGGCGCCCGCTGCCGGCACGTCGGGGCACACCACCTCCGTCATGACAGAGAAGGAACGTTAAGATGAAGCACGCCACTTTCCGCCCCCGTTTCACCCACGGCGCCCTCCTGCTGCTCATGCTGGGCTCGGGGATGGCCCAGGCCGCCGACGCCCTGCCCGCCATCCAGCAGCAGTGGGCCGTCTGTCAGTATCAACAGACCGGCAAGGCCAAGGAGAGCTGCCTCGAACAGCTGAGCAGCGAGGCCGATCAGGCCAGCGCCAAGGAGGCTTTTCGCACCGATCTGCTGATCTGGTCGGCCATCGTCAAGAGCACCTGGGCCGGCGCCAAGGGCGGGCTGGGGGCGCTCGGTCTGGTCAAGGAGGCCAAGGCCAAGCTGGAGATCGCCCTCAGGCAGGACCCCAAGGCACTGGACGGCTCCGCCTACACCAGCCTGGGCTCGCTCTACTACCAGGTGCCGGGCTGGCCGGTGGGCTTTGGCGATGACGAGAAGGCCGAACAGCTGCTCAAGCAGGCGCTGGCCATCAACCCGACTGGCATCGACCCCAACTTCTTCTACGGCGACTTCCTGCTGGATCAGGGCCGCAAGGCCGAGGCCAAGGGCTATCTGGAGAAGGCGCTGGCCGCCCCGCCCCGGCCGGGTCGCGAGCTGGCGGATCAGGGTCGACGCATCGAGATCCGCGACCGCCTCGACAAGCTGTAAATCCGTTCGGGATCAGCGGGCTATTTAAACTCTGCCCACCAGCTTGCATACTGGTGGGCAGCGTCTTTTGAGGGGAATAACAATGCGGATCCTGTTGGTGGAAGATGATGTGATGCTGGGCGACGGCATGGTGGATGCCCTGCGCAGCAGCGGCTACACGGTGGACTGGCTGCAGCAGGGGCTGCCTGCCCTGTCGGTGCTCAAGAGCGAGGAGTTTGCCGCGCTCATTCTGGATCTCAACCTGCCGGACATCGACGGCATCAGCCTGCTGCGCAAGCTGCGCCGGGAAGGCCAGACACTGCCGGTGCTGATCCTCACCGCCCGTGACGCCCTCGACGACCGGGTGCTGGGGCTGGATGCGGGTTCCGACGACTACATGGTCAAGCCGTTCGCCCTGCAGGAGCTCAACGCCCGCCTGCGCGCCCTGGTGCGGCGCAGCAAGGGCCAGGCCCAGGCGGTGCTCGAATACGGCGAGCTGCAGCTCTATCCCGAATCCCAGCAGGTCACCTATCGGGGCGAGCCGGTCAAGCTCACCCCCCACGAATACAAGCTGCTGCAGGAGCTCATCACCCAGAGCGGCCGGGTGCTGAGCAAGGATCAGCTGCAGCAGAGCCTCTACGGCTGGGACGAGGGGGCCGAGAGCAACGCGGTGGAGGTGCACATTCACCATCTGCGCAAGAAGTTCTACAGCGACCTCATCCGCAATATCCGCGGGGTCGGCTACATCATTCCCCAGCTTGAGCAGGCCCAGCGCCGGGACGGCCGGGCATGACGCGTCCCCGCTCCATCCGCCGCTTTCTGCTCTCCGGCATCCTGGCGCTGGTCAGCGCCAGCCTGGCCGTCAGCGCCCTCATCGGCTATCTGGAAGCGAGCCACGAAATGGAGGAGCTGTTCGATGCAAGGCTCGCCCAGTCGGCCCGCATCACCAACCAGCTGCTCGGCCGCTATCTGGAACAAAACGGCGAGCTGCCCGCCAACGGCACCGTCTATCAGGAGTGGGAGCAGAGCAACCCGGAGCCGTGGCAGAAAGACAAGAGCTTCAACCTGCGGGGGGAAGACAGAGAGCTCACCCCCTTCGGTCACGAGTTCGAGCGCAACCTCTACTTCCAGCTGCTGAGCGAGCAGGACGGCATACTGCTGCGCTCCCCCAGCGCCCCCAGCCAGCCCCTCGGCGCGCTGGCCCCCGGCTTCAACAGCGTCACCAAGGACAACCACGAGTGGCGCACCTTCACCCTCTACAACCAGGATGCGCAGACCTGGCTCATTGTGGCGGAGCGGGACGACGAGCGCAGCGAGCTGGCCAGCAAGATGGCCACCCTGACCATGCTGCCGCTGCTCATCACCCTGCCCTTCCTGCTCGGCCTGCTGTGGTGGCTCATCTCCCGCGGGCTGGCGCCGCTGCGCCAGCTGGCCCAGGCCATTGGTGAGCGCCACCCGGCCAACCTGAGCCCGCTCAACCTGAAGATCCGGGCCCAGGAGCTGACCCCGCTCACCAACGAGATCAACCGGCTGATGCACGCCCTTGCCGATACCATAGAGCGGGAGAAGCAGTTCACCAACGAGGCGGCCCACGAGCTGCGCACCCCGCTGGCGGTGCTGCGCATCCACAGCGAGAACGCGCTGGCCGCCGAGGATGCCGAGAGCCGTCAGCACTCCCTGCAGAAGATGCTGCTGGCGCTCGATCGCAGCGATCGGCTGCTGCGCCAGCTGCTGACCCAGGCCCGCATCGACAACCAGCAGGGGCTGGAGCTGACCGAGCTCAACCTGAACCAGCTGCTGCAGGGCACCCTGGCCACCCTGGCCCCCATCGCCCTGAAAAAGGATCAGCAGCTGTCGCTGGAAGGCACCGAGCAGCTGACGGTGATGGGACAGGCCACCCTGCTGGAGCTGATGTTTAGCAACCTCATCGACAACGCCCTGCGCTACACCCAGGCGCAGGGCGAGATTGCGGTCGAGGCGCGCCAGGAGGGGCACAGAGTCAGGGTCGACATTCGCGACAACGGCCCCGGCATCCCCACCGCCGCCCTGTCGCGCCTGTGCGAGCGCTTCTTTCGGGTCAATCCCCAGCAGGGGGACGGGGTCGGCCTCGGCATGGCCATCGTCTCGCGTATCGCCCAGCTGCACGGCGCCGATCTCGACATCCACAACCGGCCAGAAGGGGGGCTGGAAGTCAGCGTGCTGCTGCCCGCCCCAGCCCGCCAGGCCCAACCAGCGCAATGAGAAACGGGGGCCTGGCCCCCGTTTCTCATGCTGCTATTCGCCTCAGCGACAGCTCGGCTGCACCGTGAAGGTACGGCTCGAATCCACCGCGCCGAGATCCGCCAGCAGGCGGCGCCCCAGCAGCACCGGATAGATCATCTTGCTGCGATCCCGCAGGGTGAACCACTCTTCATAGACCTTGTCGCCCAGGCAGATGGACATGGTGACCGTGGGGCGCTGCTCCATGCCGCCGGCGCCACGCACCGTCACCATGTGCTCCACCGGCCGCTCCAGGGTCTGGCTCACCTGCCGGTCGGTATTGGCATCGGTCACCTGCAGGGTAAAGCGCACCCAGGGCTTGCCGTCACGCTTGAAGTGGCGCAGATCCCGCGCATCGAGCGAAGAGGTGAGCGCCCCGGTATCCAGCTTCATCTTCACCGCCACCCCGCTCGGCATGATGAGCCCCTTCTCAATCCAGCCATAGATGGCGGGCGCCGGCGCGGCGAGGGCCGGCAGGGCGAACCCGGCCAGCAGCAGCGGTATCATTCGCAATCGGATCATGTCTACTCCTTGTCAGGACGGGGCCGACACAGGCCCGAGCCGCCCAGAGTGGGGATGGGAGGCGCCGCTGTCAACCGCTGAAAAACACGGCAGACCAGTGAGTGACGAGTGGCCGGATGCGGTGCGTCAGCAGCCTGCGGTGGCGGAGCAGAACAGAGTCATCAGAAGCTGACCTGGCAGGCAAGGAGGGAGGCAAGATTGGCGTTGGATGAAACCCGAGGCTGTGCTCAGGTTGTGACGCCAAAGGCTACCACAAGGCTTCGCGAATTATCAGTCTTGTTCTGGCGGGATTTTTGCCTACACTGTTGTAAACCGGAGGCCCTGAAAACCACCGGTTTTTTTGTGCCTGCCGAAAAGTTGCCACTGCAAAGTGACCTATCAAACAAGGCTCAATAAGGAATTCGTAATGCGTATCGAAGAAGACTTGAAGCTCGGTTTCAAGGATGTCCTGTTCCGCCCCAAGCGCTCTACTCTCAAGAGCCGTTCCCAAGTCAGCCTGACCCGCCAGTTCACCTTCAAGCACACCCAGACCCAATGGCAGGGCGTGCCCGTCATCGCCGCCAACATGGATACCGTCGGCAGCTTCGCCATGGCGCGTACCCTGGCCGGCTTCGAGATGATGACCGCAGTACACAAGCACTACAGCCTTGCGCAGTGGCAAACTTTCGTCAACGAAACCGACCCGGCGCTGCTGGGCCATGTGATGGTCTCCACCGGCACCTCCGAGGATGACTTCAACAAGACCCGCCAGATCCTGGCCATGTCCGAAGCGCTGCGCTTCATCTGCGTCGACGTGGCCAACGGCTACTCCCAGCACTTCGTCGAGTTCGTGCGCAAGATTCGTGACGCCTGCCCCAACCACGTCATCCTGGCGGGCAACGTAGTGACCGGCGAGATGGTGGAGGAGCTGATCCTCTCCGGCGCCGACATCGTCAAGGTGGGCATAGGCCCGGGCTCGGTCTGCACCACCCGGGTCAAGACCGGCGTCGGCTACCCGCAGCTCTCGGCCATCATAGAGTGTGCCGATGCGGCCCACGGTCTGGGCGGCCAGATCGTCGGTGACGGCGGCTGCACCTGCCCGGGGGATGTGGCGAAGGCGTTTGGCGGCGGCGCCGACTTCGTGATGCTGGGCGGCATGCTGGCGGCCCACGAGGAGTGCGGCGGCGAAATCGTCGACGTGGATGGCGAACCCTTCATGAAGTTCTACGGCATGAGCTCGTCCAGCGCCATGGACAAGCACGCCGGCGGCGTCGCCGAGTACCGCGCCTCCGAGGGCAAGACGGTGCTGCTGCCCTACCGCGGCCCGGTGGAGAACACGGTGCGCGACATTCTGGGCGGCGTGCGTTCCACCTGCACGTATGTGGGGGCCAGCCAGCTGAAGGAACTCACCAAGCGCACCACCTTTATCCGGGTGCGTGAGCAAGAGAACAATGTCTACGGCAAGGAGTAACTCGCCGCAGCCACCGTCACGCGCTGACGGTTAGAAGCCAGCCAACCGGTGTGCTACCCTGCGCACCGGTTTTTTTGCATCTGGAACCCCGCGACATGACAAGCCCGCTCCCCCCGTTTGACTGGGACATCTTCTGCTGCGTAGTGGACAACTTCGGTGACATCGGTGTCACCTGGCGGCTGGCCCGCCAGTTGAAACAGGAAGGTGCGCTCCCGGCGCAGGAGAGTGAGGTTCAGGTGCGGCTCTGGGTGGACGATCTGGCGAGCTTCGCCCGCATCTGCCCTGGGCTAGACCCGGCGTTGGAGAGCCAGTGGGTCGACGGCATCCATATCCAGCACTGGCACGACACCCTGCCGGCCGATACCATCCCGGCCCGGGTGGTGATCGAGGCGTTCGCCTGCCAGCTGCCCGCCCCCTTCATTGAACGAATGGCGAGCCAGCCCAGGCCCCCCTGCTGGCTCAACCTCGAATACCTCTCGGCCGAGAGCTGGGTCGAGGATTGCCATGGCCTCGCCTCCCCCCAGCGTCTCGAGAGCCAGAGCCTCGGCAGCCTGAGTCTCAACAAATACTTCTTCTTCCCGGGCTTCACCGCCAGAACCGGCGGCCTCTTGTGCGAGCGCGGTCTCATCGTCGAGCGCGAGCGCTGGCAACAGGATGAAGCGGGACTGAACGCCTACTGGGCGAGCCTGGGCCTGCCCCCCAAACAGGAGCTCGAGCTGCGGGTCAGCCTCTTTACCTACGAGAGCGCCGCCCTGACCAGCCTGGTCGAGAGCTGGTGCCAGGGCGCCACGCCCGTCACCCTGCTGCTGCCGCTCGGGCGCTCCCTCAACGACGTGCTCACCGGCGCCGGGCTGGCAGATGCCGTTCCCACGGCCCGGGCGGGGGATCTGCTGCGCGTGGGCAACCTCACCATCAAGCTGCTGCCGATGACCGATCAGGCCGGCTACGATCGGCTGCTGTGGAGCTGCGATCTCAACCTGGTGCGCGGCGAAGACTCCTTCGTGCGGGCCCAGTGGGCTGCCCGCCCCTTCCTCTGGCACATCTACCCGCAGGAAGAGCAGGCGCACATGGTCAAGCTGGACGGCTTTCTCGACCACTATCTGGCGCAGCTGCCCGCCGCCACCGGCCAGTGGCTGCGCGGTTTCAGCCATGCCCTCAATCTGGGGGAAAACACCCGCGAATGGTGGGCCCAATGGCCGGATCACGCCGCGATATGGCAGCAACATGGGCGACACTGGTCACATAAGCTGCTCCAGGACGGGGATCTCGTCACGAGGTTGGTGAAATTTTTAGAAAGCCGTATATAATCTGGCAGTTTTTATCCGTCCGTTTCACGAACAGGAATTTTTTACATGAAAACCGCACAGGAAATCCGCGCTGGTAACGTAGTCATGATCGGCACCGAGCCGATGGTGGTCCAGAAGGCTGAATTCAACAAATCCGGCCGTAACTCCGCCGTGGTCAAAATGAAGCTGAAAGGCCTGCTGAACGGCAGCGCCACCGAGACCGTCTTCAAGGCCGACGACAAGCTGGACGTTGTTCAGCTGGAACGTAAAGAGTGCACCTACTCCTACTACTCCGACCCGCTGTACGTATTCATGGATACCGAATACAACCAGTACGACGTCGAGAAAGACAACCTGGGTGACGCGCTGAACTACTTGGTAGACGGCATGGAAGATCTGTGTGAAGTGACTTTCTACAACGAGAAAGCCATCTCCGTAGAGCTGCCGACCACCATCGTGCGCGAAGTTGAGTACACCGAGCCGGCTGCCCGTGGCGACACCTCCGGTAAAGTGACCAAGCCTGCCCGTCTGAAGGGCACCACCTACGAGCTGGCCGTTGCCGCCTTCGTAGAGATCGGTGACAAGATCGAAATCGATACCCGCACCGGTGAGTTCAAGCGTCGCGTCAACTAAGTTGACCCCTTGGATCAGTGGTAAAAAAGCGAGCCGTCGGCTCGCTTTTTTTATGGGCGCATCGGCCCCCTGGCTGCATTCGCGGCGCAAACATGGCTAAATGGGGCATGCTGGCTTTTGCCATCCCTCGGAGCGCCCCATGACATCCCTGCACAAAGCGCTGTTGTTGCTGTTGACCCTGCTACTGCTGCTCCTCTCCGGCTGGCAACCCTATGACAGGGCGACCTGGCTGATGGAGGTCGCGCCCGTGCTCATCGCCATGCCATTGCTTATCCTGACGCACCGCTCTTTTCCGCTCACCAGCCTGCTCTATCTGTGCATCACCCTGCACGCCATGGTGCTGATGCTGGGCGGCGCCTATACCTATGCCCGCGTCCCGCTCGGGTTCGAACTGCAGCAGTGGCTCGAGCTCGGTCGCAACCCCTATGACAAGATTGGCCACTTCTTCCAGGGCTTCGTGCCCGCCCTGGTGTGCCGGGAGATCCTGCTGCGCGGAGGTTATGTGCAGGGCCGGCGCATGCTGGCGTTTCTGGTGGTCTGCGTGGTGCTCGCCATTAGCGCCACCTACGAGTTCATCGAGTGGGGAGCCGCCCTTGCGCTTGGTCAGGGGGAGGATGAGTTTCTCGGCACCCAGGGCGATCCCTGGGATACCCAGTCCGACATGTTCTTCGCCCTGATTGGCGCCGTCAGCGCCCTGCTGCTACTCTCCCCCCTGCACGACCGCCAGCTGGCCGGGCTGGCAAGCCTCAAGCGGCCGCCACGCTAGCGCTGCCACTTCCCCCTTCAGAAAACCGGCCTGGTGCCGCTAACCCGAATAACCGGGGGAGCGCACTATGGCCAGACTGTTCTTATCACTGCTGTTACTGACCCTGCTGGCAAGCAACCCCTTGCAGGCCAGCGAGGGCACACCGCTCACGCCCCTCGACTACTGGCAGAACAGCGACTGGCAGGGGCTGCCCAACAGCACCCAGATCGACAAGCAGACGGTGCTGTTTGCCAAGCACGACAGCGACAGCTACGTGGGGCTCGCCATCCTCTTGCCCGACTGGCAGCGCAGTGGCCAGCTGTGGCAGCTGACCCGCGCCCTCGGCCGGCTCGGCTTCGACACCCTGCTACTGCTCCCCTCACCGCAGCAAACCGAATTTGACCCCGCCGCCGAGAAGAAACAGCAAGCCATCGACGACTTTCGCAAGCAGTTTGCCACCCGCATCAGCAAGCTGGGAGACGCCAAGCTGCAGGAGGGGGGCTTCAAGCTGATACTGGCACAGGGCACAGGCGCCGCCTGGGCCACCAACCTCATCGCCAGCGAACAGCTGCCCGCCCCCGATGCGCTGGTGCTGCTCGACGGCTTCTTCCCTGACCAGCAGAGCAACCAAGTCTTCGCCAAGGAGATCGCCCAGGCCACCATGCCGACCCTCGACCTCTATCAGGAGGATGGCGGACGCTGGCCGCTGCTGGCCGCCGAGGCGCGCAGAAGCGAGAGCCGCCGCAGCCACAAGCTCAACTACCGCCCCTACGCCCTGCTGGAGCTGGATGAAACGCCGACCCGGATCCAGGGCTGGCTTACCCACCTCGGCTGGCTCTGACGCCAAAAATGCCGCCTGTCTCACATCCGGCGCGATTGCCAAGGCCTTGAGGTGCAGCAAACTGGCCCTCGGTCGCCGATGTTTGGCATCATGGACGCCTCAACGGCAGGAGGCTTCATGCAGCAAATTGTGTTTCTCGACAGCGATACCCTGGATACCGGCATCACCCTGCGCCACCCCGACTTTCCCCACCACTGGCAGAGCTACCCGAGCACGGCCCCCGAGCAGGTAGTGGCGCGGCTCAAAGACGCCAGCATCGCCATCATCAACAAGGTGCGCATCGGCGCAGCCGAGCTGGCCCAGCTGCCGGAGCTCAGACTCATCGCGCTGGCGGCCACCGGCAGCGACAACGTGGATCTGGAGGCGTGCCGCGCCGCCAACGTCGGCGTCTGCAACATCCGCAACTACTCAGGCCCCTCGGTGCCGGAGCACGCCATGGCGCTGATGCTGGCCCTGGCGCGCAACCTCTTCTGCTGGCGCCAGTCGCTGCTGGAGGGGCGCTGGCAGCAGAGCGGCCAGTTCTGCTTCTTCGATCACCACATCACGGATCTGCACGGCAAGCGGCTCGGCATCATCGGCAAGGGTACCCTCGGTCAGGCCCTCGGCGAGCGGGCCAGGGGGATCGGCATGGAGGTGCGTTACGCCCAGAGCCAGGTCGGCGCCAGCCACGACGAGGATCGGCTGCCGCTGGACGAGCTGTTGCAAAGCGCCGACGTCATCAGCCTGCACTGCCCGCTCACCCCCTATACCCGCAACCTCATCGGCGAGCGGGAGCTGGGGCTGATGAAGCCGGGTGCCCTGCTGATCAACGTCGGCCGCGGCGGTCTGGTGGACGAGGAGGCCCTGCTGCGAGCGCTGGCCAACGGTCGCCTCGGCGGCGCCGGTTTCGACGTGGCGAGCGTCGAACCGCCGCCCCCCGACCACCCCTTGATGAAGGCGCTGCAGTACCCCCACTTCATCCTCACCCCTCACGTGGCCTGGGCCAGCGAGGAGTCGATGCAGCGCCTCGCCGATCAGCTGATCGACAACATCAACGCCTTCGCCGAGGGGCGCCGCCAGCACCGGCTGGTGTGACCCCTCTGGTGACCAAAACGAGAGAGGGGCCCATCGGCCCCTCTCTCAATTGCTGGCTGCGATCAATCATCGTCGTGCCATCTGTGTTTCTTGTGCTTCTTGTGTTTCTTGTAGTGCCTGTGGTCATCGTCGTAGTAGCGATCGTTGCTCTTGTGGCCATCCCCGGTCTTGGCCCCGATGGCAGAGCCGCTGGCCCCGCCGACGCCGGCCCCGATCAGTTGGCCCGTGCTGCCGCCCACGCTCTTGCCGATGGCGGCCCCGCCCAGCGCCCCGACGGCCCCGCCCAGCGCCGCTTCGTTCTTGTTGCCCTTGTTGGCCGTGGCCGCGCCGCCGGCCGCCCCGCCCAGTGCAGCCCCCACCAGGGCGCCTGTGTCACCGCCCAGCTCCTTGCCGATCATGGTGCCGGCCACGCCGCCCGCACCGCCGCCCAGGATGGTATTGAGTGTCTCCGAGGCCTGCGCTACGCCGCTGACCAGCAGCAGTGAGCCCAACAGGGCCAGGGCGCGCATGCCGTGCTTGTTCATCTCCATGGGGTACTCCTGTCAAACCTGATTAATTTCCCCGAACTATACGATTCCCGGCAAAGGGCGCCACTGTCGCAGCAGAGCGACACCCGGCCTGGCACGACCTGCCGCGCTGACCAAATCAGGCTTAACCTTTTGAATTTGCTTACTAAAAAACAGATGTTGTGAAATAGCAGCAGAGGCAGTCGCCGACCCCCCGGGCAGAGCACCTCCGCTCACCCATGATCGATATGACAGGATCTGTCAGCATCTCCGTCCGGCCGGGGCCACTGCGTCAGCGACCAGCCGTCGCGCCCCAGCCTTTTGCTCCGGTAGAGGCACTCGTCGGCCCGCTCGAACAGCAGGGCCCCGTCCTCCGGGCAGTGGGCGCCGCCCACGCTCAGGGTCACCGCCTCGTGAAACTCGCGCCAGCGCTGGTTGCGCACCCTGGTCAGCAACCGGGTCAGCCCCGCCTCCAGCTCGCTGCGCGGCCAGGGCAGCAGGGCGGCAAATTCGTCCCCCCCGATCCTAAAGACACCGCCGCTGCCAAGCTCGGTCACCAGCAGTTCGGCCACCCGGCAGAGCACGCCATCCCCCACCGCATGCCCCCAGCTGTCGTTGATGCGCTTGAAGTGATCCACGTCGAACAGCAGCAGCCAGTGGGGTGTCGCGCGCTCTTCCAGCTCGGCGCGACGCTGGGTGAAGGCCCGCCGGTTCATGATGCCGGTGAGGGGATCGTGCAGCAGCGCATCCTGCCCCTGCAGAAAACTCGCCCGCACCTGATCTATCTCGCTGAGGCTGTCGTGTACGAACCAGGTCTTCAGCCGGCCGGGTCTCCTGGCCTGGGTCGGATCCCGCACTATGCCGGTCAGCGAGCCCGCCACCAGCGCCTGCTCCTGATTGAACACCCGCACCAGAAAGTTGATGCTGCAAAACCAGATGGCAAACAGCAGGAGCAGCGGCAGCGCCACCATCAGCAGGGCTTCTTCAAGGTCGTCATGAAACAGCCTTGGCGGCAGATAGATGTTGAGATCCCAGTCAATATCCTCCAGCTCACGGCGCAGATGGCTGCCGTGCCAGATCACCGCCAGCCCCTTGTCCGCACCGCCCGGCTCGGCCGCTGACGGCTGATAGAGCCCCATGTTGCTGCCCACCACCAGCTTTCCGTCCTCCCGCGCACTGATGTAGATGGCCGCCCGGTTGCTGCCCATGGCCCGCTGCAACGCCTGTTCGATGGTGTTGAAGGACATGTCGACCATCAGCAGGCCGAGCAGTTGATCATCCAGCCCCTTTACCCGCTTGATGAGGGTCAGGATCGGCTTCTGGGTGTCGAACGCCGGATAGGGGCCGAGCCAGACGAGATCCGCCCCCGGCATCGACAACGCCCGATACCAGGGCCGGCTGGCGGCACGATACTCGACCGGCTGCTGCCAGGCCGGGTAACTGCTGAGGCGATCCGTCTGCGGGTGATAGAAGTAGATGTAGTGGCTGTCGCGCTTGATCTGGTGGGCGATGGCCCAGAGCGGGTTGTCGGCCGGCTCGCCGCGGGCGATGGCGGCCTTGTCCAGCGACGCCTCCAGCACGGCGATCTGACGCTGGTTGGCCAGCACCAGCTCGTGGATCAGGGCTGCTTCGAGGGAGGAGAGCATGTGACCGTAGCCGGTCACCGTCTTGTCGATGCTGCGCAGATAGCTGGCCATCGCCAGGGTGAGGGTGACCACCAGCACCAGGGCCCCCAGCAAGAGGGTAAACGAGGTCAACAGATAATAACGCCGACTAACCAACCACTGGATCATCAACACTCCGCAACAAAAACTGGAATGCGAGAATTTTATGGTGCTCAAACGGAATTATTCATTGATTGATATCAGCCGGATTTCGGCTAACTGACAAAAAACACATAAACGTGACGCCGCTCTCCCGCATCACGAAGATGCATATCAACAAAAAGTAAAAACAGTGACCACTGTGCGTTGACGGCTAACCCGCAAGAGGGTGTTATAGTCTACAACTCGAGCAATCGGAGCCGGATGGCCTTGCCAAGGATCACCGAAGACGATTCCCCGTCAAACAAAGGAGATGTTATGAGCAGTCCGTTTATCGAACAGATCAAAGTACGTCGTACCATCTATGCCCTGGGTGACCAGGTTTCCCATACGCCGGAGCAGCTGACCGCCCTCATCCAGGACGCCATCAAGCACAGTCCCTCCTCGTTCAACTCCCAGAGCTCCCGCGCCGTCATCCTGTTTGGAGCCCAGCATCACAAGCTGTGGGATATCGTCAAGGCAGAGCTGAAGAAGATAGTGCCGCCGGAAGCCTACGCCCAGAGCGAAGCCAAGGTGAATGGCAGCTTCCGCGCAGGTGTCGGCACAGTGCTGTTTTTCGAAGACACCGACGTCATCAAGGATCTGCAGCAAAAATTTGCCCTCTACGCCGACAACTTCCCCATCTGGTCGGAACATGCTACCGGCATCGCCCAGTTTGCGGTCTGGACCACCCTGGCCCAGGAGAAGATCGGCGCTTCCCTGCAGCATTACAACCCGCTCATCGACGAGGCGGTGCGCAAGGAGTGGAACCTGCCAGCCAGCTGGCTGCTGCGCGCCCAGATGCCCTTTGGCAGCATCCAGCAACCGGCCGGTGACAAGACCTTCATGGACGACGCCGTGCGTTTTCGCGTGTTCAAGTAATAGCCCCATCGCCAGTCAGGCCCCCGCTCGCGGGGGCTTTTTGTTGTCAGGTGAGCAGCGTCAGCTGCAGACCCTCAGCCTCCACCACCATGCTCACCTGGCGCCAGTCCTGGATCAGGGCACTGATGCCGAGGCTGAGCCGATGCCTGCCCCCCACCTGTACCACGCGGCAACCCGCCCGCAGGGCGCTGCTGATGCCGGCGGGCGCATCTTCAAACACCAGACAATCGGCGGCGGCCAGCCCCAGGCGCTCGGCCGCCAGCAGGTAGGGCTCGGGATCCGGCTTGCCGTGTTCCACATCCTCGGCCCCCACCAGCAGGGAGGGCAGCGGCAGACCGGCGCTGCGCAGCCTATGCTTGGCCACCCGCTGACTGGCGGAGGTCACCAGCGCCCAACGCTCGACGGGCAGACTTGCCAGCAGGGTCCGGGCGCCGGCGAGGGCCTCGGCCTGGCCAGTGTGATTGATCTCGAGATCGTCGAGCAGGGCCACCTCCTGTGCCAGGTCAAGCTGCGGGGCCAGGGTACGGATCACCTCCCGCGAGCGTACCCCGTGGCACATGGCCAGCACGGACTCGGGATCCAGCCGGTGGCGGCGACACCACAGCCGCCACACCGCCTCCACCTCGCCGGTAGAGTGCACCAGGGTGCCATCCATGTCCAACAGCAGGGCGCGGGCCCGCAGCGTGAGCATGCTCATGAAACGGCTCCGGCCACGGCGGGTTCGGCCCCGGCCAGGATCTCGCCGAAGGCCCGCCGCTGGGCAGCCTGCTCATAACAGGCCAGCGCCTGCTCGGCATTGCTCGCCCAGACTTGCAGCGGACCCACCGCAAAGCCCTGCTGCAACAGGCTGGTCAGCAGCTCCCCCGTCTC
This sequence comes from Aeromonas sp. 600276, assembly GCF_049175815.1. NCBI lineage: Bacteria > Pseudomonadati > Pseudomonadota > Gammaproteobacteria > Aeromonadales > Aeromonadaceae > Aeromonas > Aeromonas sp. 600276. Next base: position 85,589 of record NZ_JAAKVU010000004.1, read on the forward strand.
CGGTGCAGCCAGCGGCTGGGCCAGCACCAGATCTCCCTTGATCAAAAACAGATAGCGTTCGGCAGGCATGAATGACTCCTTGTTAGCAAGCTGACGGGGCCGACAGGGCCCGCTTCAGGTCTATTAGAACAAGGCAGTTAGATAATTTATAATCACAAAATGGCCACTTTCGATAACCAAACAGAATGAAATTCGATTTGAGACAGTTGCAGGCCTTCGTGACCCTGGCGGAGACCGCCAACTACCGGGAGGCCGCCAACCGCCTGTTCATCACCCAGCCGGCGCTCACCAAGCAGATCCAGGGGCTGGAGCAGACCCTCGGCAGCACCCTGTTCAACCGGGGGCGTCACGGCGCCGAGCTGACCGCCATCGGCACCCAGCTGCTCACCCAGGCCAGGGCGCTGGTCGAGCATGGCAAGGGCTTTGAGCGCCACGCCCTGGCGCTGGCCAGCGGCATTGCCGGGCGACTCAAGATTGGTTTCGGGCTGTCGAGCTTTGCGCTGGCGCCGGCGCTGGTGGCCCGCTTCAAACAGCAGGCCCCCGATGTGATGGTGCACCTGCAGGACATGACCTCCGCCATCCAGCAGGAGCGGCTGCTGTCGGGCCAGCTGCAGCTCGGCTTCATGCGCCGGCCCCAGGCCCCGCAGCTTAGGGAGCACAGGCTGCTGACCGACCGGCTGGTGCTGGCGGTGCCGACCCAGATGACGCAGCCGGATCCGGCCGCCTTCGACATCGAGCAGGCCTTGGCCAGCCAGCCCTTGCTGCAGATGGTGGGGCACCGCTGCCCCGGCCTCAGCCAGCAGATCGCCAGCTTCCTCGGCACCAACCGGCTGACCGGCATGGTGCAGGAGGCAGAGGATATCCAGACCCTGGTGGCGCTGGTGGCCGCCGGCATCGGCAACGCCATCCTGCCGCGCAGCGTCAGCTTCATCGCGGGCCGGGACGTCACCCTCTATCCCCTCTCCGGCCCCTGCTCCGAGTGGGAGATAAGCCTGGTGTGGAACCCCGACTTTGCCGACCCGATCCGCGATCGTTTCTTGCAACTGGTCGTCGATGCCCATCCCGAACCGCAGCCGGCCGGGCAACAGCGTTAACAGAGAGCAGAATCGTTCATAGAGAGCAGGGTCGCAGGCAGGATAAAACGAGGAATATCAGGGGGATGGCAGGGCACTGCAGCTGACGCTGTGGCAGCGATTCTTGCCCCCCTGCTTGGCCAGATAGAGCGCCATGTCGGCGGCGCTCAGCAACTCCTCCTCCGAGACGCGGGCCTGCTGCGGCAGCAGGGTGGCGATGCCGACGCTGGCGCTGAGCCTAAGGGTGTCCGCCCCCTGGATCAGCAGCTCGCCGATGCCGAGGCGAATGGCCTCCCCCATGCGGGCGGCGGCCTCGGCCCCGGTGTTGCCGAGGATCAGGGCAAACTCGTCGCCGCCGAAACGGCTCGGCAGATCGGTGGCTCGCTGGCAAAAGGTGCTCAGCAGCCGGCCCACCTGCTGCAAGAAGTCATCCCCCACCTGATGGCCGAAATGGTCGTTGCACAGCTTGAAGTTGTCCAGATCCAGCATGATGAAGGAGAGCGGGGTCTGTTCGCGCATGCTGCGCCGCCACTCGTTGTGCAAAAAGCTGTTGAACAGTCGTCGGTTGGCCAGCCCGGTCAGCGGGTCGTGCAGGGAGAGGTAGGCCATGTCCAGCTCCTGCAGCTTGCGCTCCGTGACGTTGATGTGGCTGATGGTGTAGAACTCGACCTCGATACCCGGGATGGCGGAGACCCGCATCATGAACCAGCGCTGGGTGTCCGGGCTGTGACAGGGGTACTCCAGATGAAAGTGCTGCTGTTCATGGCGCAGCACCCGCCGGATCCCCTCCGCCGCCATCAGGGCCAGCGGCTCCACCGAGTTGTCGCACACCCGCAAGTAGTTGACCCCCAGCCAGTCATAGCCTGCCGGCATGCCGTTCTGCTCGGCAAAGCGATTCCAAGCGAGGTTGGTGTAGTGGATGACACCGTCCCGGTCGATCACCGAGATCTGCTCCTCCAGCGAATTGAGCAGCGCGGCCAGGTATTGCGCCCGATCGGAGAAGTGAAACAGTGAGCCCTGAAAATAGTCCGCCATGACCGCACTCCTCACCCAAAAACGACGTCCCCGACATGGCCGCGACAACCGGAGCCATCCCGGCCCGCCCGTGTGTTGCCAATGACCGGGGCCACACCTGCCATGACCCGACCAGCAAGATAATGATAGATGATCAACGACTTGAGTCAGCCCCCGGGTCCGCTAGTGGCCACACCACTGCCGCTCGCAGGGGATGCCGTCGCCCTCGCCGTCCATCCTGGTATTGGGGCAGTTTCGCAAAAACCAGGTCGCCTCCTCGCAGGAGGTCATCTGGGAGCAGTACTGCCGACCGTCGCACTGGCGGACGAAATTGGCGGTCTGCTGCGGGCTGTCCGAACTGTCGGCCTCTGCCTGGCTGAACGAGGAAGTGGAGGTAGGTGAGACCGACTCGGCCGAAAAACGGGAGTAGAGGGAGAAGATCCCGACCAGCACCAGCAGCGGGATGAGCTTGCCGCGCCAGTGGCTGCGGCGCCGGTTGGCGGGGCGAGGACGCGTGTGCTGCGGGGTAGGCCCGCTGCTCGCCGGGATGCGATTGCCCTCCGACATGCGGCGACCCGCCGGCGTGGGTCGACTCTCATTGCCGTCTGCCAGCGACAAGGGACGCTCGGGGAAAAAAACCTGCTCGGCCCTGGGCTTGCCATCCTGGCCGGCCCCCACCAGGTAGGAGACCCGCTCCCCCGCCATGGGCGGCAGGCCGTCGCACCTCAGTGCCGAGATGTGCACGAACAGTTCGGCCCCTTTCGGGGCACCCTCGCCCTGCTCGGGCGCGATAAAACCAAAGCCGCGCGCTTCGTTCCAGCGCACGATCCGTCCCTGATAACGCATGTCCCCATCCTTGTGGCCATCGATACTCGCTTCATGTTGCCCAAAATGGCTGCGGCCCGACAGGGGGCCGCAGACAAAATGTCAAAACAGTGAGCAAGCTCCGCCTGCCGCCGGGATCAGGCCAGCTGGGCCACCTTGATGATCTCGGCGATGCGGCCGAGCAGACGCAGCGAGGCGTGGTGCTCGTTGGCATCCGCCGCTGCGCAGGCATCTTCCAGGATGGTGATGGCGTAATCCCGATCGTGCCCCTCCCGCACCGCCGCCTGAATGGCCCAGCCGGTGCTCACCCCGCACAGATAGAGGTGCTCGATGCGATTGGCCCGCAGCGCCGGCTCCAGCGCCGTGCCGTAGAAGGGGCTGACCCTGGGCTTGGTCAGCACCAGATCGCCGGGTTGCACGTCCAGATCAGGGTGAAAGTCGGTGCCTGGGTCGGCCAGCGACAGCGCCCCGAACTGGTGGGCCCGACCAAACATGGGGGAGCCCTTGGGCTGCAGCAGATAGTGCGGATCAAAGCCCACCTTGATCTGCACCACCAGCCAGCCGTGGGCGCGGGCATGGGCCAGCGCCTGGTTGGCGTGCGCGATGGCGTCCTGCTCCAGCACATGGGCCGCCGAGGCGGCGATGCGCCCGTCCGGGTGGGCGATGTCGTTGATGAAATCGATCACCAGCAATGCCTTGTTCATGGGCTCTCCTCCCTCATGATGGCGCCACGCGCCTTAAACCAGCCCCAGCGCATAGCGTAGCGCCATCTCCTTGAGCGGGCCCGCCTTGTCCGCCAGATTGAGGGCCAGGTTGCGGGCCAGCTTGAGGGGGCCTATCTCGTTGCTGAAGACACCGTAGAAGAGATCCATCCCCGACTGCATCAGCAGGTTGTCCGGGCGGCGCCGCCGTTCATAGCGGGTCGCCAGCTCGGGCTTGTGCCACTCGGCACCGGCACTGTGCAACAGATCCGCCCAGCAGGCCACATCCTTGAAGCCGAGATTGACCCCCTGCCCCGCCAGCGGGTTGATGGTGTGGGCGGCATCGCCCAGCAGCACCACCCGGCCGGCGTGGTAGTCGTTGGCGTGGCGGCGCACCAGCGGGAAACTCCCCTTGCCGGTCACGGAAAAACCACCGAGGCGAGCCGGGAAGTGGCGGCGCACCTCGGCCGTCAACCCCTCGTTGCTCATGGCCGCCAGCGCCCGGATCCGGGCCGGACTGTCATACCAGACCAGGGAACCGTGCCGGCCCGGCAGCGGCAGGAAGGCGCGCGGGCCGCTCGGGGTAAACTGCTGCCAGGTGATGTCTTCCTGCTCGAAGTCGGTGTCGATATTGATCAGCATGCAGTGCTGGCGGTATTCAAAACGCGACACCCCGATGCCGGCCAGCTGGCGGGTGCGGGATTCGGCGCCATCGCACGCCAGCACCCAACGGGCGGCCAGCTCGCTGCCATCATCCAGGGTCAGCACCGCCTCGTCCGCGCTCTGGCGCAGGCTCTTGACCGCCGCCGGGGTATGGGTCTGGATGTTGAGGAAATCTTCCATGCGTCTGAGCAGCGCCAGCTGCACCAGCCGGTTCTCGATAATGTAGCCGAGCTGGGGCAGGCCGAGGTCGGCGGCGTTGAAGCGGGTGACGAAGCCGTCCAGCTCCCAGGTCTCCAGCCGGCGATAGGGGCACAGCCGCATCTGTTGCAGGTGCTGCCAGGCACCGGCCTGCTCCAGCAGTGCCACCGAGGCCTGACTGATGGCGGAGACCCGCAGATCCAGCGGCTGCTCGGGGGCGTACTGCTCCGGCAACCGGGTCTCGATGACCCGGATGGAGAGGCCCTGCGCCGCCAGCAGACAGGCGGTGGCGGCGCCGACCATGCCGGCCCCGACGATGGCGATATCACACTGTTCCATAACTTGATTCCTGCAAGGGGTGGGCCCGGGCAAGGGGAGAGCGCAGCCGGACCGAATGGTCACATGATACCGCAAGGGGCGCCGAGAAACAGTGAAGGCAGTGGAGAATTAGTGCGCCAAATCAAGGAGAAAGCCGATGCCTGCCGAGGTGGCTACGGCTGCGTTCCGGCCATGGCGGGCTGGATATTTGCTAGGCAGTCTCCGGATTGCGGAGTAAAATGCCCGGTCCTTTGACCATGCCGCATTCAAAACAAGTCAAGAGAAGCAATGAGCAAGAAACTTCACATTAAAACCTGGGGTTGCCAGATGAACGAGTACGACTCGTCCAAGATGGCCGACCTGTTGGATGCCAGCAATGGCTACACGCTGACCGAAGAGCCCGAAGAGGCAGACGTCTTGCTGCTCAACACCTGCTCCATCCGCGAAAAGGCGCAGGAGAAGGTGTTCCACCAGCTGGGACGCTGGAAAAAACTGAAAGCGAACAAGCCCGGTCTGGTGATCGGCGTGGGCGGCTGTGTCGCCTCCCAGGAGGGGGACAACATTCGCACCCGCGCCCCCTATGTGGACATAGTGTTCGGTCCGCAGACCCTGCATCGCCTGCCCACCATGATCAAGCAGGTACAGGAGGGGCGTGGCGCCCAGGTGGACGTCGCCTTCCCCGAAATCGAGAAGTTCGACAGCCTGCCCGAGCCGCGCGCCGAAGGGGCGACCGCCTTCGTCTCCATCATGGAAGGCTGCTCCAAATACTGCTCCTTCTGCGTGGTGCCCTACACCCGCGGCGAGGAGGTGAGCCGACCGCTGGACGACGTGCTCTATGAAATCGCCCAGCTCGCCCAGCAGGGCGTGCGCGAAGTGAACCTGCTCGGCCAGAACGTCAACGCCTATAGGGGCCCGACCTTCGACGGCGGCATCTGCACCTTCGCCGAGCTGCTGCGACTGGCGGCCGCCATCGACGGCATCGACCGCATTCGCTACACCACCAGCCACCCCATCGAGTTCACCGACGACATCATCGAGGTCTACAAGGACACGCCGGAAGTGGTCAGCTTCCTGCACCTGCCGGTGCAGAGCGGCTCCGACCGTATCCTGACCATGATGAAGCGCCCGCACACCGTGCTGGAGTACAAGTCCAAGATCCGCCGCCTGCGCGCCGCCCGTCCCGACATCACCATCAGTTCCGACTTCATCGTCGGCTTCCCGAACGAGACGGACGAGGATTTCGAGGCCACCATGAAACTCATCGAGGATATCAACTTCGACATGAGCTTCAGCTTCATCTACAGCCCGCGCCCCGGTACCCCGGCCGCCGACCTGCCCGATGACGTCGACATGGAGGTGAAGAAAGCCCGCCTGAGCCGCCTGCAGCACGTCATCAACAACCAGGCGATGCAGATTGGTCGCGCCATGCTGGGCTCCACCCAGCGCATCCTGGTGGAAGGGCCCTCCAAGCTCGACCCCATGCAGCTGTGCGGCCGCACCGAGAACAACCGGGTGGTCAACTTCGAAGGCCCGCACACCCTGATCGGCGGCTTTGCCGACGTGGAGATCACCGAGGTGCGCCCCAACTCCCTGCGCGGCAAATTCCTGCGCGGCGAGAACGAGATGAACCTGCGCATCGCCACCGCCCCGAGCGAAATCCTGGCCCGCCGCCCGGACAACGTACCGGATCAGCTGGGCGTGGCCGCCTTCACTCCCCACTAATCTGTTCACCCCATCCGGCCCCGACCGGATGGGGTCGCGTCAAGACGAGGACACTTTGAGCCGACACCTCTCGACCCTGAATCTGCATCTGGAACCCGCCGACAACCAGCGTCTCGCCAGTCTGTGCGGCCCGTTCGATGACAACATCAAACAGCTGGAGCGCCGCCTCGGCGTCGAGATCAGCTACCACGACAACCACTTCCAGCTGCTGGGCAAACAGGCCCAGGTGGACGCGGCCGCCGTCATCATCAAGCATCTCTATGTGGAAACCCAGCCGCTCAAGGGCGGCAAGGTGACCGACATCACCCCCGACATGGTCCATCTGGCCATTCAGGAGTCGCGGGTGCTGGAGCAGGATGACGAGCCGGCGCCGAGCATCCCCTACGGCAAGGAGGTGACGGTCAAGACCAAGCGTGGCCTCATCAAGCCGCGCAGCCCCAACCAGGCCCAGTACATCGCCAATATCGTGCGCCACGACATCTGCTTCGGCATAGGCCCTGCAGGAACAGGCAAAACCTATCTGGCGGTGGCGGCGGCGGTGGATGCGCTGGAGCGCCAGGAGATCCGTCGCATCCTGCTGACCCGGCCGGCGGTGGAAGCGGGCGAGAAGCTCGGCTTCCTGCCCGGTGATCTCTCCCAGAAGGTGGACCCCTACCTGCGCCCGCTCTACGACGCCCTGTTCGAGATGCTGGGCTTTGAGCGGGTGGAGAAGCTGATGGAACGCAACATCATCGAAGTGGCGCCGCTCGCCTACATGCGCGGCAGAACCTTGAATGACGCCTTCATCATCCTGGACGAGGCCCAGAACACCACTACCGAGCAGATGAAGATGTTCCTGACCCGCATCGGCTTCAACTCCAAGGCGGTGGTCACCGGTGACATCACCCAGATAGACCTGCCCCGCAACCAGAAGTCGGGCCTGCGCCACGCGCTGGAAGTGCTGCAGAATGTCGACGGCCTGTCATTCAACTTCTTCCAGTCCGCCGACGTGGTGCGCCACCCTGTGGTGGCCCGCATCGTGCAGGCCTACGAGGCGTTCGATGCCAAACAGGCGGCCGACAAAGTCGCCACCCACACCAGCAAAGAGAGTGCCCAATGAGCGTGACCCTGGATCTGCAACTGGCCAGTGCCAGCACCGACGGTCTGCCGAGCGAGGCCCAGCTGCAGGGCTGGCTCGACGGCACCATTCTCGGCTTCCAGCAGGAGGCCGAAGTGACGGTGCGCATCGTCGACGAGGCGGAGAGCAACGAGCTCAACCTCACCTATCGCGGCAAGGACAAGCCCACCAACGTGCTCTCCTTCCCGTTCGAGGCACCACCCGGTCTGGAGCTGCCGCTGCTGGGCGATCTGGTGATCTGCCGCCAAGTGGTGGAGCACGAAGCCATCGAGCAGGGCAAGCCGCTGATGGCCCACTGGGCCCATATGGTTGTGCACGGCAGTCTCCATCTGCTAGGTTATGACCATATCGAGGATGACGAGGCCGAAGAGATGGAAGCGCTCGAGCGCGACATCATGCAGGAGCTCGGTTTCGCCGATCCTTATCTGAACGACGAAGAGTAAAGAACCGGATGGCCATCGTCTTGAAACAGCCGATGCCCATCCTCATATAGCCACAACGATTTCAAGTGTGTTCATACGAGTAACCAAGAGAGAAAATGACCGACGATCACCCTAGTACCGGCTCGCCGAAGAAAACCTGGCTCGACAAACTCAGCCAACTCTTCCAGGGCGAGCCAAAAGACCGCAACGATTTGGTGGAAGTGATAGCCGACGCCGAAGAGCGCGATCTCATCGATCAGGACACCAAGGACATGATCGAGGGGGTGCTCGAAATTGCCGAGCTGCGCGTGCGCGACATCATGATCCCCCGCTCCCAGATGGTGACCATCGAGAAATCCCAGCCGGTGGACGAGATCCTGCCGGTGATCATCGAGTCGGGCCACTCCCGCTTCCCGGTGATCAACGAGGACAAGGATCACGTGGAGGGCATCTTGCTCGCCAAGGATCTGCTGCCGTTCGGGTTCGGCGGCCACCATGCCAGCGAGCCGCTGCAACTGGAGAATATCCTGCGCCCCACGGTGATCGTGCCCGAGAGCAAACGGGTCGACCGGCTGCTCAAGGAGTTTCGCGAAGAGCGCTACCACATGGCCATCGTGGTGGACGAGTTCGGCGGCGTCTCCGGTCTGGTGACCATCGAGGACATCCTTGAGCTCATCGTCGGCGAGATCGACGACGAATTCGACGACATCGAGGACGAGCCGGACGAGATCCGCCGCATCAGCAAACGGGTCTTCTCGGTGAGCGCCCTCACCGAGATCGAGGATTTCAACGACTTCTTCGGCACCCAGTTCAGCGATGAAGAGGTGGATACGGTCGGCGGTCTGGTGATGCACGCCTTCAGCCACCTGCCCAAGAAGGGCGAGGAGATCGAGCTGGACGGCTACCTGTTCAAGGTGATGCATGCCGACAAGCGTCGTCTGCAGCAGCTGCAGGTGAAGATCCCCGACAACCATGTCGCGGCTCAGTCCGAGGCCCAATAAGCCCTGGTTCGAGTCAACAGCGCCCCGCCCGTCGGGGCGCTGTTCGTTTGAACGCCCCCCTCTGTTTCCCACCGGCTACCGGGCCCGTCATCACCCTTTTATCCCCTCGCTTCGGGCCATCGGCCGGGAGGCTCGCCGTTGACCGCCTTTACGGGTTAAGATACCGGCCATTCAACCCATAGCAGTCCAATCCGAGCCTCATCGCCCGTGAAATTACAGCCCGCAAAATCGAAACTTCTGACCAGCCTGTTTGCCATGGCCTCTGGCGCCATCGCCGTGCTGGCCTTCTCCCCCTTCAACTACTGGCCGCTGGTGATCCCGTCCCTGCTCGGCCTCTACGCCCTGCTGGACAAGGCCACTCCCAAGCAGGCGGCCTGGCGCGGCTTTGGCTACGCCATGGGGCTGTTTTTGCCGGGGCTGTGGTGGATCCACGTCAGCATGACCATGTTCGGCGGCATCGCCCTACCGGTCGCCTTCGTGCTACTGGCCGGGCTGTCGGCCTATCTGGCGCTCTATCCGACCCTGGCCTGCTGGCTGTTTGCCCGTTTCTTCCGCGAACGTCACTGGAGCCGCTGGCTGCTCGCCTTCCCGGCGCTCTGGCTGATGGCCGACTGGCTACGCGGCTGGGTGATGACCGGCTTCCCCTGGCTCTGGTTCGGCTACAGCCAGATCGACGGGCCGCTCAAGGGCTTTGCCCCCATCCTCGGCGTACAGGGCATCACCCTCGCGCTGTTGCTGACCGCCTCCGCCCTCTGGCTGCTCTGGCAGAGCCGCAAACCGGCCTGGCTGCTGGTGCCGGTGGCCCTGGTGGGCGCCGCCCAGGGGCTGATGCAGCTCAACTGGGTGACCCGAGGTGAACCGGTCAAGGTGGCGCTGGTGCAGGGCAACATCGAGCAGTCCCTCAAGTGGGATCCGGAGGCCCTGGTGCCGACGGTGCGCAAGTATCAGGATCTGAGCCGCGAGAACCAGGATGCCGACATCATCGTCTGGCCGGAATCCGCCATCCCGGCCATCGAGAAGGAGATGGGCAACTACCTGGAGAGCCTGGACAAGGCGATGAAGGTGAACGATACCGGCCTGCTGGCGGGGATCATCCACTACAACCTCGAGCAGCAGCGCTTCTTCAATACCGTGCTCGGCATGGGGGTGCAGGATGCGGAAGGCAAGGAGTCCTACTACTACCAGCACAAGAACCGCTACTACAAATATCACCTGCTGCCCATCGGCGAGTTCGTGCCGTTTGAAGATCTGCTGCGCCCCATCGCGCCCTTCTTCAACCTGCCCATGTCCTCCTTCAGCCGCGGGGACGAGGTGCAACCGAACCTGATCGCCAAGGGGCTCAAGTTTGCCGCCGCCATCTGCTACGAGATCATCTTCCCGGATGAGGTGCGCCGCAACGTGCAGCCGGACACCGACTTCCTGCTGACCGTCTCCAACGACGCCTGGTTTGGCACCAGCATCGGTCCCTGGCAGCACATGGAGATCGCCCGCATGCGTGCCCTCGAGCTGGCCCGCCCACTGCTGCGCGACACCAACACCGGCATCACCATAGTCACCGAGATCGACGGCAGCATCATCGCCCAGATCCCGCAGTTCGAGGCTGGCGTGCTGCGCACCGAGGTGCGTCCCGCCCACGGCGTGACTCCCTATCTGCGCTTTGGCAGCTGGCCCATGTACGGTCTGGCCGCCGCCCTGCTGGCACTGGCCCTGTGGCTGCGTCCCCGCGCCCACCCCTGGGCGCGCAAGGGCTGACCCAGTCGTACAACCCGATAAATGAGAGAGGCGCCCTTGGGCGCCTCTTTTTATGGCTTGGCTTATGGCTTGGTACTGTCTGGCTGCTCAGGGCGAGAGCGGCTCACGGTGATACTCATCGGCCCCGCACTCGGGGCAGGTGCCAAGCTGTTCCGGGTGCAGCACGGTATGGCGCCACTCGCAGTGATCGCACACCAATACCCCGAGCCCCACCCAGTCGCCGGCCCGGTAGACTCCCTTGTGCTCCAACTCGTCCGCCAGCTCCTGCCACTCCACCTGGGTGCGGTCGGTCACGTCCGCCAGCCAGGACCAGGCGGTGTCTTTGAGCGCCAGCATGAAGGCGGACTCTTCCACCTGCTCATCCTTGCGCCCCTCGTCATAGTTGCCCAGATCCCGCTTCACGTACTCGGCGATCAGCGCCAGCTCATCCTGGGTCAGATCCCCGGCCGCCTCCAGATAGGCCTGTACCTTGGCGATCATCCGGTTGAGGCGCTCCCCCTGGAACTGTTCTGTCTCTTGCCACTGCTTTTGCAGTTCGGCAATGAAGGCTTCGTACCCTTTTTGACGTTTGTCCATGGCCGTTACTCCTCTACTGAACCCTGATCGAGCCCGGCTTAAGGCCCGAGGGACGCTGGCGGTTGTTGCCGCCGCAGGATATGGGTATTCTATTGCGATTTCCCAGCTGATTTATCTATCCATTTCACAGATCCGGATGTCACCAATGCAAGAGCAATACGTTCCCCAATCCATAGAACCAGCAGTGCAAAAGCACTGGGATGCCAAGAAAACCTTCAAGGCGGTGGAGAAAGTAGACAAGGAAAAGTTCTACTGCCTCTCCATGTTCCCCTATCCGTCTGGTCGTCTACACATGGGGCACGTTCGCAACTACACCATAGGTGATGTGATCTCCCGTTATCAACGCCTCAATGGCAAGAACGTGCTGCAACCCATCGGTTGGGACGCCTTCGGCCTGCCGGCGGAAAACGCCGCCATCAAGAACAACACGGCGCCGGCCCCCTGGACCTACGAAAACATCGAATACATGAAGAACCAGCTGAAGATGCTGGGTCTGGGTTATGACTGGGATCGCGAGCTGGCCACCTGCAAGCCGGACTACTACCGCTGGGAGCAGTGGTTCTTCACCAAGCTCTACGAGAAGGGTCTGGTCTACAAGAAGACCTCCTCCGTCAACTGGTGCCCGAACGACATGACGGTGCTGGCCAACGAGCAGGTTGTCGACAACTGCTGCTGGCGCTGTGACACCCCGGTGGAGCAGAAAGAGATCCCCCAGTGGTTCATCAAGATCACCGACTACGCCGAAGAGCTGCTGAGCGACATCGACAACCTGGAAGGCTGGCCTGAGATGGTCAAGACCATGCAGCGCAACTGGATTGGCCGCTCCGAAGGGGTCAACATCAGCTTCGCCATCGAGGGTCAAACTGAGCATCTGGAGGTCTACACCACCCGTCCTGACACCTTCATGGGCGTGACCTATGTCGGCATCGCCGCCGGTCACCCGCTGGCGCTGCAGGCCGCCGAAAGCAATCCGGAGCTGGCCGCCTTTATCGAAGAGTGCAAGAACACCAAGGTGGCCGAAGCCGAGCTCGCCACCATGGAGAAAAAGGGCATGGCCACCGGCCTCTACGCCATTCACCCGCTGGATGGCCGCAAGGTGCCGGTCTGGGTCGCCAACTTCGTGCTGATGAACTACGGCACCGGCGCCGTGATGGCAGTACCGGGTCACGACCTGCGCGACCACGAATTCGCCACCAAGTACGGCCTCGAGATCAAGCCGGTCATCAAGCAGGCCGACGGTGAAGCGCCGAACGTGATCGAAGCCGCCTACGCCGAGAAGGGTGTGCTGTTCAACTCCGGCGAGTTCGACGGCCTCGACTTCCAGGGCGCTTTCGATGCCATCGCCAACAAGCTGGAAGCCCTCGGCCACGGCAAGCGCACCGTCAACTACCGTCTGCGCGACTGGGGTGTCTCCCGTCAGCGCTATTGGGGCGCCCCCATCCCGATGCTGACCCTGGCTGACGGCACCGTCGTGCCGACCCCGGAAGATCAGCTGCCGGTGCTGCTGCCGGAAGACGTGGTGATGGATGGCATCCAGAGCCCGATCAAGGCCGACGCCGAGTGGGCCAAGACCACCTACAACGGTCAGGAAGCATTCCGCGAGACCGATACCTTCGACACCTTCATGGAGTCCTCCTGGTACTACGCGCGCTACTGCTCCCCGGACTACGACAAGGGCATGCTGGATCCGGCTGCTGCCAACCACTGGCTGCCGGTGGACCAGTACATCGGCGGCATCGAGCACGCCTGTATGCACCTGCTCTACGCCCGCTTCTTCCACAAGCTGCTGCGTGATGCGGGCCTGGTGAACAGCGACGAGCCGTTCAAGCGCCTGCTCTGCCAGGGCATGGTGCTGGCTGACGCCTTCTACTACAAGGACGAGAAGGGCGGCAACGTCTGGGTCAGCCCGCTCGACGTCAAGGTTGAGCGCGACGACAAGGGCCGCATCACCAAGGCGGTCGACCTCGAAGGCCGTGAAGTGATGCACTCCGGCATGACCAAGATGTCCAAGTCCAAGAACAACGGCATCGACCCGCAGCTGATGGTGGAGCGTTACGGCGCCGATACCGTCCGTCTGTTCATGATGTTCGCCTCCCCGGCCGAGATGACCCTGGAGTGGTCCGACTCCGGCGTAGAGGGTGCCCAGCGCTTCCTGCGCCGCCTGTGGCGCATCACCTTCGAGCACGTCTCCGGTGGCGCCGTTGCCGCTCTGGATCTGGCTGCTCTCACCAGCGACCAGAAAGCCGTGCGCCGCGAGCTGCACAAGACCATCGCCAAGGTGAGCGACGACGTGGGTCGCCGTCAGACCTTCAACACCGCCATCGCCGCCATCATGGAGCTGATGAACAACCTGGCCAAGCTGGGTAGCGACGCTCAGGATCGCGCCCTGATGCAGGAAGCACTGGAAGCTGTGGTGGTCATGCTCTACCCCATCACCCCACACATCGGCTTCGAGCTGTGGAAGATGCTGGGCAAGGGCGACGACATCGATCACGCGGCCTGGCCGGTGGCCGACGAGGCCGCCATGGTCGAGACCGAGAAGCTGGTAGTGGTGCAGATCAACGGCAAGATGCGCGGCAAGTTGACCGTGCCGGCCGAGATAAGCCAGGCCGACGTCGAGAAGCTGGCCATGGCCGATGCCTCGGTACAGAAGTTCACCGACGGCCTGACCGTGCGCAAGGTGATCTACGTGCCGGGCAAGCTGCTCAACATCGTAGCCAACTGATGCCATATCGCTTACTGGCAACCGGGGACCGGTTCGGGTCGACGCAACTGCGTCGCCAACAGAGCGGTTGCCAAGCGGTCACAGCAAACGGATGATAACGGCGGGCCCTGCGCCCGCCGCTCTTCACTTCATGCAAAGAGGATTTTCTATGGGCACCACCCTCACCCGCTGGATGGCCATCCTGCTGACCGGTCTGCTGCTGCAGGCCTGCGGCTTCCAGATGCGCGGCACCGCCATCCCGCCCGAGTTGATGACCATGAAGGTGGTCGGTGACAACAAGAGTGACTTCTACCGGCTGGTCACCACCCGCCTCAAGGCCGCTGGCGTCGAACTCGCCGACAAGGAGGGCATTCCGGTGCTGACCCTGTCCGGCGTCGGCAGCACCAGTCAGGTCGCCTCCGTCGACTCCATCGGCCAGGCCCGTGAGTACGTGCTGGGCTACAACACCCAGTTCACCGTCTCCATGCCGGGCAAACCGACCCAGGTCTTCCCCATCGCCTTCAACCGCAGCTTCCTGAACAAGCCGGACGCGGCGCTCGCCTCCTCCCGCGAGCAGGAGCAGCTCGGCAAGGAGATGCAGGAGCAGGCCGCCAACCTGGTGATCCGCCAGCTCAGTCAGGTCAAATTCTGATGCGCCCATCCTGATGAGAGTGTGTTGATGAGAGTCTATCCCGAGCAGTTTGCGGATCATCTCAAGGCAGGGCTCAAGCCCTGCTATCTCATTTTTGGGGACGAGCCCCTGCTCAAGCTGGAAGCGATCGATGCCGTGCGCCAGGTGGCGCGCAAACAGGGCTTCGATGAGCGCCACAGCTTCGTGGTGGAACAGGGGCTGGACTGGAATCAGGTCTACGATGCCTGCCAAGCCATGAGCCTGTTCTCGGCCCGCCAGATCATCGAGCTGGAGCTGCCGGCCAAGGTCGACAAGGATCTGGCCGCCCGCATCAGCGAGATCGGCAAGCAGCTGCACCCCGACCTGCTGCTGGTACTGAGCGGCAATCGTCTCAACCAGACCCAGATGAAGGCGGCCTGGTTTGACAAGCTGAGCCAGAGCGGCACCTATGTGCCGGTCAACCACCCCGAGCCCCGCTTCTTCCCGCGCTGGATGAGCGCCCGCTTCCAGCGCTTCGGCCTCAAGGCGCTGCCGGATGCGGTCAACTTCATGTGCCACTCCTACGAGGGCAACCTGCTGGCCGCCAGCCAGGAGATCGAGAAGCTGACCCTGCTCTCGCCGCCCCAGCCCATCAGCGTCGCCTATCTGCAGGAGACCATCATCCGCCACGCCCACTTCACCCCGTTCCAGCTCATCGACACCCTGCTGGAAGGAAAGGTGAACCGGGCCCAGCGCATCCTGCTGGCCCTGCGCGCCGAGGGCACCGAGCCCGGCATGCTGGCCTGGTCTCTCTGTCGCGAGCTAGAGCAACTCACCGAACTGGCGCTGGCGGCCCGCGCCGGTCAGCCGCTGGTGGAGCATTTCAGCCGCCTGCGCATCTGGCAGAGCCGCCAGCAGCTTATTCAGCAGGCGCTGACCCGGCTCCCCTTCGCCAAGTTGCAGCAGTTGTGGCAGCTGATGGCCCGCCTCGACGACGCCCAGCGTCGCTTCGATACCGACCAAGCCTGGCTGATGCTGCAGACCGTCGCCCTCGGTTTTCGCGATGGTACCCCCTTGCCGCTGGCGGGATCTGACGCATGAGCCAGCCTGTCGACATTCCGGCCATCACCGGCGGGGAACTCATGCTGCAGCCGCCCATCGGCATCCTGGGGGGGACCTTCGATCCCATCCACATCGGCCATCTGCGCCCGGCCATCGAGGCCCGCGACGCCATTGGTCTGGCCGAAGTACGTCTGCTGCCGAACCATATCCCGCCCCACCGCGCCAGCCCCTTCTGCTCGAGCGAGCAGCGTCTGGCCATGGTTGCCCTGGCGGCGGCGGAAAACCCGGGCTTCGTGGTGGATGAGCGAGAGCTCAAGCGCGACACCCCCTCCTGGACCATCGACACGCTGATCGAGCTGAGGAGCGAGCTGCCGGACACCCCGCTCTGCTTTCTGATGGGGATGGACTCCCTGCTGAGCCTGCCAAGCTGGCATCGCTGGCAGGAGCTGCTCGACTACGCCCACCTGGTGGTGAGTACCCGTCCCGGCTGGCAGCCGGATTACCCGGCCGACGTGGTCGCGCTGCTGGCCCGTCACCAGACCCGCGAAGTGGCGGAGCTGCACCGGCTGCGCCACGGCCGCATCTGGCTGGCGGACAACCTGCCCGTCGAGCTGTCGGCCACCCGGCTCAGAGAGCGCTTGGCGGCGGGAGCGGATCCCCGCTATCTGCTGCCGCCATCGGTGGCGGAGTACATCCGCCAGCAGGGGCTCTATCGACCGGCCTGAACCCGGTTTGCCGGGGTGGTTGTCCGACGCGGATCGCGCACTATAGTGATCAACAGGGGGCCGTTTTCCGAGCGGGCACGGCCCCTGTTCCACTCCCCTTCACCGGACTGGGAAACGGGAGTGACCATGATATAATCCGCCGCCCTCACGCCATGAAAGCGCGCCGGAATACAGGAGAGACTCATTGCAAGGCCAAGAACTGCATGCCTTTATCGTCGACAAGATCGATGACATGAAAGGCCGCGACATCATCACCCTCGATGTGCGCGGCAAATCCAGCATCACCGACACCATGATCATCTGCTCCGGCAACTCCAGCCGTCACGTCAGCGCCATCGCCCACCATCTGGCCAGCGAAGCTCGCCATGCCGGGCTCGATCTGCTGAGCGTGGAAGGCCAGCTCACCGGCGAGTGGGTGCTGGTGGATCTGGGCTCCGTCATCGTGCACGTGATGCAGGATGAGCATCGCGATTTCTATCAGCTGGAAAAACTCTGGAGCAACACCGCTCAGGTGAATGCGCAATAAACGAGCACAAGTGTAACGACCGATGAAAATCCAGTTGATTGCGGTGGGCACCAAGATGCCCGCCTGGGTAGAGCATGGCTTCGAAGAGTATCGCCGCCGTTTCCCCAAAGACATGCCATTCGAACTTGTCGAGATCGGCGCCGGAAAACGTGGTAAAAATGCCGACATTCCCCGCATTCTGCAAAAAGAGGGGGAAGCCATGCTGGCTGCCGCCGGCCGCTCGCGCATCGTGACCCTGGACATCCCCGGCAAACCCTGGACTACCGAGCAGCTGGCCATGCAACTGGAAGCCTGGAAGCTCGATGGCCGCGACGTGGCCCTGCTGGTGGGCGGCCCGGAAGGGCTCTCCCCCGAGTGCAAGGCTGCCGCCGAGCAGAGCTGGTCGCTGTCGCCGCTGACTCTGCCCCATCCGCTGGTGCGGGTGCTGGTGGCCGAGAGCCTCTATCGCGCCTGGAGCATCACAACCAATCATCCGTATCACAGAGAGTGAACCATGCGCTATTCCAGCATCACCCTCACATACCCGTATCACAGAGAGTGAGCCATGCACTATCCAAGCATTCCCCTCTCAAACCCGAATCACAGAGCGTGAGCATGCACATCTGCACCCCGTTTCTCACCTGCTCGACAGTCATAAGGTAGCGGCATGCTGAAGACTCGCATCGAAATGCGCGACCACAGCGCCGAGGGTCGCCTCTTCTTCCGACGAACCCTAGTCGCCTACGTTGGCATGATAGTGCTGATGCTGGTGCTGCTGGGCAATCTCTACTACCTGCAAGTAGAGTCTTACGACACCTACCAGACCCGTTCCAACGACAACCGCATACGCGTCGTGCCGGTGGCGCCGCCGCGCGGCCTCATCTATGACACCAACGGCGTGCTGCTGGCGGAAAACCGCCCGGTCTACAGCCTCGAGATCGTGCCGGAAGAGACCAAGGATCTGGAGAAGACCGCCGACGAGCTGATCGCCCTGCTGAAGCTGCCGGAGGGGACCAAGGAGAAGTTCCTGGCCGAGGTGAAACGCCAGCGCCGCTTCAAGCCGGTCGCCCTGTACGAGAAGCTGACCGAGTATCAGGTCGCTCTTTTCTCGGTCAACCAGCACAACTACCCGGGTGCCAGCATCGAGGCCTACCTCAAGCGCTATTACCCGTTTGGCGACACCCTGACCCATGCGCTGGGTTACGTGGCCAAGATCAACACCCGCGACGTGGAGCGCCTCGACAAGGAGGACAAGCTCGCCAACTATGCCGCCACCAAGGATATCGGCAAGCAGGGGGTGGAGAAGTACTACGAGGATCAGCTGCACGGCGTGGCAGGCTACCAGGAGGTCGAGGTCAACAACCGCGGCCGGGTGGTGCGCACCCTGAAATTCCAGCCGCCCGAGCCCGGCAAGGACATCTACCTCAACATCGACATCCGCCTGCAGCTCAAGGCCCAGCAGCTGCTGGCCGGCCGCCGCGGCGCCATCGTGATGATGGATCCCAATACCGGTGCCCTCCTGGCCATGGAGTCGAGCCCGAGCTATGACCCCAACCTGTTCGTGACCGGCATCTCCAGCGCCAACTACTCGGCGCTGCTCAACGATCCGGCCCGGCCGCTGGTGAACCGCACCACCCAGGGCATCTATGCCCCCGCCTCCACCGTCAAGCCCATGATGGCGGTGATGGGGCTCAACGAGGGGGCCATCACCCCCAACTACCGCTACTTTGGCGGCCCCAGCTTCTCCATCCCCGGCACCACCAAGAAGTTTCGCGACTGGCGCCGCTGGGGCCACGGCTGGCTCGACGTCTATCGCGCCATCGAGGTGTCGGCGGATACCTACTTCTACGATCTCGCCTACCGGGTCGGCATCGACAAGATCAACAGCTACATGACCAGGTTCGGCTTCGGTCAGTACAGCGGTGTCGACATCTACGAAGAGACCAAGGGGGTCATGCCGTCCCGCGACTGGAAGATGGCCCGCTGGCGCCAGCCCTGGTATCAGGGTGATACCATCTCCATCGGCATCGGCCAGGGCTACTGGAGCGCCACCCCGATCCAGCTGGCCAAGGCCATCAGCATCCTGACCCAGAACGGCCACGACGTGACGCCGCACCTGCTCAAGAGCACCGCCTCCATCGATGGCGTGGTCAACGCCCCCATCAACCCCAACATGGCCATCCAGACCAAGAGCGACAGCTACTGGCAGGTGGCCAAGGACGGCATGTGGCGGGTCATCAACGGCCACGAAGGGACCGGCCGGCGTGCCTTTGCCAACACCCCCTACAAGGCGGCAGGCAAGTCCGGCACTGCCCAGGTGGTGGGCCTCAAGGAGAACCAGGTCTACAACGCGGCCACCACCAAGGTGGAGCATCGCGACAACGCCCTGTTCGTCTCGTTCGCCCCGTTCGAAGCACCCAAGGCGGTGGTCGCCCTGGTGCTGGAGAACGCCGGGGGCGGCAGCGCCATGGCGGCGCCGGTCGCCCGCAACATGCTGGATGCCTATCTGCTGCCGCCGGAGCCCCAGCTGCCGCCGGCACCGGCCAAGAAGCCCCAATCCGAAGAGGTTGCCTCTCATGAGTAACTCCGCTCGCCAGCAGAGCATCTGGTACAAGCTGCACATCGACTTGCCGCTGCTGCTCGGCCTGCTGACCCTGATGTCCCTCTCCATGGTGGTGCTCTACTCCGCCTCCGGTCAGGACGTCGACTCCATCGTGCGCCAGCTGGTGCGCGGCGGACTGGCGTTCGCCCTGATGATCGGCATGGCCCAGCTGCCGCCCTCCCTCTATGCCCGCTGGTCGGTGCCTCTGTTCGCAGTGGTGGTGCTGCTGCTCATCGCGGTGGACGTGTTCGGCCACATCGGCAAGGGGGCCCAGCGCTGGCTGGACCTCGGCTTCATGAAGTTCCAGCCCTCCGAGGTGATGAAGCTCTCCATGCCCATCATGGTGGCCGCCTGGCTCAGCCGTCATTCGCTGCCGCCCAAGTTCAGCCACCTGGTGCTGAGCCTCATCATGGTGCTGCTGCCCACCCTGCTGATCGCGGCCCAGCCCGACCTTGGCACCTCCATCCTGGTGGCCGCCTCCGGCTTCTTCGTCATCTTCCTGGCAGGGATCAGCTGGTGGCTCATCGGGCTCGCAGTGCTGCTCATCTGCGCCTTCATGCCGGTGCTCTGGTTCTTCCTGATGCACGACTACCAGCGCCAGCGGGTGTTGATGCTGCTGGACCCGGAGAAGGATCCGCTCGGCCGCGGCTACCACATCATTCAGTCCAAGATAGCGATCGGCTCCGGCGGCGTGTTCGGCAAGGGCTGGCTGCAGGGGACCCAGTCCCAGCTGGAGTTTTTACCAGAACGCCACACCGACTTTATCTTCGCGGTGTTCAGCGAGGAGTTCGGTCTGGTGGGGGTCGCCCTCTTGCTGGTGATCTACCTCTACATCATCAGCCGCTGCCTGTTTATCTCCATGCAGGCCCAGAACAGCTTCGAACGCCTGCTGGGCGGTGCCCTGACGCTGACCTTCTTCGTCTACGTGTTCGTCAACATGGGGATGGTGAGCGGTATCCTGCCCGTGGTGGGGGTCCCCCTGCCGCTGGTGAGCTACGGCGGCACCTCCATGGTGACCCTGATGGCCGGCTTCGGCATCCTGATGTCCATCCAGACCCACAGAAGGCTGCTGGCCTGATGCGACTGGCCGGTTTTCTGCTCTCGCTCGTTGCCCTGAACGCAGCGGCGGCCGTCGAGCCCCCGGGGCTCGCCCGGCTCGCCGAGCAGCAGCAGGTGCCGCTGGCCGAGTTGCAGGCCGCCACCGCCCAGGCCAGCCTGCGCCAGGAGGTGCTCGACACCATCAGCCGCCCCTGGGAGGCCAAACCCTGGCATCGCTACCGGCCGCTGTTCATTACCCAGGAGCGGATCCGGGACGGGGTCGGCTTCTGGCAACGCCACGCCGCCACCCTGGCACGGGCCGAGCAGACCTATCAGGTGCCGGCCTCCCTCATCGTCGCCATCATCGGCATCGAGACCTTCTACGGCCGCCAGATGGGCCGCCATCCGGTGCTAGACAGCCTCTACACCCTGGGCTTCCACTACCCCGAGCGGGCCGACTTCTTCGCCAAGGAGTTTGCCCAGCTGGTGCTGCTTGCCCGGGAAGAGAAGTGGCCGCTCACACGCCTGAAGGGCTCCTATGCCGGCGCCATGGGGATGGGTCAGTTCATGCCCTCCAGCTATCGCCACTATGCGGTCGACTTCGACGGCGACGGCAAGCGCGATCTGTTCGCCAACCCGGTGGATGCCATCGGCAGCGTCGCCAACTATTTTGCCGAGCATCAGTGGCGCTGGGGGGAGTCGGCGGTCGAACCCGCCTTGATCGGACTGGCGCCAGTGGGTACCCTGCTGGGGCCGGCCCCCGAGCTGACCCAGACCTGGGCCGAGCTGGCCGCCGCGGGCATTGAACTCGCCACCCCGCTGGCACCCGACACGCCGGTGAAACTGCTGGCATTGGAACAGGCCGATGGACCGGAATACTGGGTCGCGCGCCACAATTTTTACGTGATCACCCGCTATAACCGCAGCCCGCTCTATGCGATGGCGGTGCATCAACTCAGTCAAGCAATCCAGGACGCGTATGCATTACAGCCACAAACTTCTCCCGCTCAGCCTGACCTTGTTGCTGGCCGCCTGTAGCAGCCAGCCGGAACAGCTTCCCCCGCCTCCCGAACCGGTCCAGCCGGAAAAACCCCAGGTCATCGAGATCCCGCAGGCCACCGGCGCCATCCCGCGTCCCGAGCCCCTGAGCGCCAGCGGCAACCGTGACTACTGGATTGGCAAGCAGAAGAACGAGGTGTGGCGCGACATCAAACACTACAGCGAAGAGGGGACCGCCAGCTGGCTCTCCCAGGATCTGGACGGCCAGAAGACCGCCAACGGCGACGTGCAGGACAGCAAGCTGTTCAGCGCTGCCCACCGCAACCTGCCGCTGCCAAGCTATGTGCGGGTCACCAACCTGGACAACGGGCAGGAGACCATAGTGCGGGTCAACGATCGCGGCCCCTTCGGCAGCGATCGGCTGATCGACCTCTCCCATGCCGCCGCCACGCAGTTGGGGATGGTGGAAGGGGGCGAGGCGCGGGTACGGCTCGAGCTAATCAACGACACCCCGGATCAGATGGTACTCATGGCCCCCATGAAGCCCATCGAGATGACGCCGACCACCCCGGCCGCCGCGGCCCCCGTCGCTCAGGACGGCTTCGTCGGCCAACCCACCGAGCTGGCCATGGCCACGCCGACGGCAGAAGAGCCGGCCCCCGTCAAGGCGCCGGTCACCAAACCCGCCAAACCGGCAGCGGCCAAGACGGCGGCGCCCGCCAGCAGCGGCGAGGGCAAGATGATCCAGGTGCTGGCCAGCGGCTCGCAGGTACGGGCGGAGGCGATGGGCAAGGTGATGACCCAGCGTCACGGCCTGCCCTATCGGGTGGACGCCCATGGTGCCATCTTCCGGGTGCTGATCGGCCCCGTGCCTGCCGACCAGCAGGCCGCCACCCTGGAGAAAGTGCGCCAGGGGGGGCTGGAGCAAGCCTTCATCGTCCCCTGAGCGTCTCAGTCTCAAGCTGACCGAACCGCCCTCTGTGGCCCGCCATCACGTCGTTTCCCGGCGTGATGGCGGCTACGGAGGGAGAAAAAACCAGACCAGATGGCACGTCGGGCTTTGACCGACGGTCGCTTCTGGTATAGTGAAGCCCGCATTTTTAACTTGGGTTACCCCAACCAGGCACCAGGAATTTCAAGATGTCCAAATTTGCCCGTTCAGTTATTCTGGCCTCCCTGATAAGCGCCACCGCCCAGGCCAACACGCCTGTACCGACCCCGACGCCGAACGCCAACCCCGTGGTGGTTCCCGCCGCGCCGGAGATCTCCGCCAAGGCCCACATCCTGATCGACTACTACTCCGGTCAGGTACTGGCCGAGCAGAACGCCGAAGAGCGTCTGCCGCCCGCCAGTCTGACCAAGATGATGACCTCCTACATCATCGGCCAGGAGCTGCTGAAGGGGAACATCAAGCGCACCGACATGGTGACCATCAGCCAGAACGCCTGGTCCAAGAACTACTCCGACTCCTCCAAGATGTTCATCGAGGTGGGCAAGCAGGTCTCCGTCGATGACCTGAACAAGGGCATCATCATCCAGTCCGGCAACGACGCCTGCGTCGCCATGGCCGAATTCCTGGCGGGCAGCACCGACTCCTTCGCCAGCCTGATGAACAGCTGGGCCGCCAAGCTCGGCATGAACGACAGCCACTTCATGAACCCGCACGGTCTGGATGCGGAAGGTCACTACAGTACCGCTCACGACATGGCGCGCCTGGGCCAGGCCCTGATCCGCGACCTGCCGGAGGAGTACAAGATCTACGCCCAGAAATCCTTCGTGTTCAACGGCATCACCCAGCACAACCGCAACCGCCTGCTGTGGGATCAATCCCTGCAGGTTGACGGCATCAAGACCGGCCACGTCAGCCAGGTCGGCTACAACCTGGTCTCCTCCGCTACCAACAACGAAGGCATGCGCCTGATCGCCGTGGTACTGGGCGCCAGCAGCGAAGCCTCCCGCGCCGCCGAGAGCAAGAAGCTGCTCACCTACGGTTTCCGCTTCTTCCAGAGCCTGACCCCCTACAAGGCGGGCACCGAGCTGGTGACCCAGAAGATCTGGATGGGCGACAAGCCGGAAGTGAAGCTGGGCGTCGACAAGGACGTCTCCGTGCTGGTCACCCGTGGCCAGGGCAACAACCTCAAGGCGGACTTCCAGCTCGAGAGCGAGCTGAAGGCACCGCTGGCCAAGGGTCAGCGTGTCGGCACCGTGTTCCTCAAGCAAGGGGACAAGGAGATCAAGCAGGTACCGCTGGTCGCCCTGGAAGAGGTGCAAGAGGGTGGCCTGATGAGCCGTCTGTGGGACTACCTGGTGATGCTGGTTTCCAGCTGGTTCAAGTAATCCACACGCAGGATCCCGACCAAACAGCGGCGCCAACAGGCGCCGCTGCTGTCTTTTTGGGGTCGGGCCAGTCAATAACCCTGTAAACTGCAGGTTCCGCCGACTGACGATTTGTGGTAAAAAGCAGCACCTCCATCCCTTGTCTGCCGGTCCGGCCTTGATCCCGGCCCGGGCAATGCCCATATACACTTGAGCAGTGCCCCGCACAGACGGGGGCATGGCGGCCCCGAGGGGCCAACGGCCATTAGCCACAAGCAAGAAAGTCGTCTCGCGACGACCGCAAAAGGTGAGTAAATGAATACCAAGTTTGATGAACTGCTGGAGTTCCCCTGCAAGTTCCCGTTCAAGGTGCTCGGCGTTGCCGACCCGGCCCTGCCGGACATGGTGGTGGAAGTGCTGCAGCAGCACGCCCCCGGCACCTACAGCCCGACCGTCCAGCCCAGCTCCAAGGGCAACTACCACTCGGTCCGGGTCACTGTGACTGCCCAGAGCAAGGAACATATCGAAGCCATGTATACCGCCCTCGGCAACATAGAACTGGTTCGCTACGTCCTGTAAGTCGCCTCTTTCGCCCCGCCACCGGGGCGACTGATTATTTGCCGCCGGCGACCAGCGCCGTGCCGGCCGACCCAAGCGCCTGTCAGTGAGGAAAGATGTCACCCCAAACTCCCGCCGAGTCATCACAGTCCGCCAGCCAGCTGCTGGTGAGACAGCTGGGCCGTCGTCCCTACCAGCCGGTATGGGATGCCATGAAGGCCTTCACCGACAGCCGCTCCCCCGACACCCCGGACGAGTTCTGGGTGGTGGAGCATGACCCCGTCTACACCCAGGGGCAGGCCGGCAAGGCCGAACACCTGCTCGCCCCCGGCGATATCCCGGTGGTGCAGAGCGATCGCGGCGGTCAGGTGACCTATCACGGCCCGGGCCAGCTGGTGCTCTACGTGCTGGTGGACGTGCGCCGCAGCAAGCTGACGGTACGCGAGCTGGTGACCTGCCTGGAGACCGCCATCATCAATACCCTGGCCAAGAGCGGGATTGAGGCTTATGCCAAACCCGATGCCCCCGGGGTCTACGTGAAGAACGAGCTCGGCATGGAGGCCAAACTGGCCTCCCTTGGCCTGCGCATTCGCAAGGGCTGCTCGTTCCACGGGCTGGCCCTCAACATCAACATGGACATGACCCCCTTCCTGCGCATCAACCCGTGCGGCTATGCGGGCATGGCCATGACCCAGACCAGCGCCCTGGGCGGCCCGCAGAGCGTGGCCGAGGCGCAATCCATCCTGGTGGCCGAACTGGCCCGCCTGATTGGTTATCAAACAATAACAAACACCGAGAGTGAATCATGAGCAAACCCGTTCGTATGGAGCCGGGCGTCAAGCTGCGCGATGGCGACAAGATGGCCCTGATCCCGGTGAAATTCATGCCGGATCCCAACGAAGAAGTGCTGCGCAAGCCTGACTGGATGCGGATCAAGCTGCCACCGTCGAGCCAGAAGATCGAGCACATCAAGAGCACCCTGCGCAAGAACAAGCTGCACTCGGTGTGTGAGGAAGCCTCCTGCCCCAACCTGGCGGAGTGCTTCAACCACGGCACCGCCACCTTCATGATCATGGGCGCCATCTGTACCCGTCGTTGCCCCTTCTGCGATGTGGCCCACGGCCGCCCGCTGGCGCTCGACCCGGAAGAACCGAAGAAGTTGGCGCTGACCATCAAGGAGATGAACCTCAAGTACGTGGTGATCACCTCGGTGGACCGCGACGATCTGCGCGACGGCGGTGCCCAGCACTTCGCCGACTGCATCAAGCAGATCCGCGAGCACAGCCCGCAGACCCGCATCGAGATCCTGACCCCGGACTTCCGCGGCCGGATGGAGCAGGCGCTGGAGGTGTTCCGCGAGACCCCGCCCGACGTCTTCAACCACAACCTGGAAACCGCCCCGCGCATGTACCGGGTCGCCCGCCCGGGTGCCGACTACAAGTGGTCCCTGGAGCTGCTGCGCCGCATCAAGGAGATGCACCCCCATGTGCCGACCAAATCCGGCGTCATGATGGGTCTGGGCGAAACCAATGAAGAGATAGTCCAGGTGCTCAAGGACCTGCGCGAGCACGGCGTCAACATGCTGACCCTGGGTCAGTACCTGCAGCCGAGCCGCCACCACCTGCCGGTGAAGCGCTACGTGCCGCCCGCAGAGTTCGACGAGCTCAAAGACGTGGCCATGGAGCTCGGCTTCAGCCACGCCGCCTGCGGCCCCTTCGTGCGATCCTCCTACCACGCGGATCTGCAAGCCAAGGGGGAAGAGGTCAAATAAGCCTCTGCCCACCGACAGCAAAAGAGCGCCTTGTGGCGCTCTTTTTTATGCAGGTCGCAAAGCTCATCCTGCTGGTCGGCGCCCCCGAAACGGGCATGTCGAGGGGCCTTGGTCGCTGTTATGATGTGGCGCCGTTATCGTCAACCGCCCAGGATATGCCATGTCTCAAACCCGCCTCTTCATCGTGCACGGTTATACCGCCTCCCCCGATTCTCACTGGTTTCCCTGGCTCAAGGCCGAACTCGAGGCCCGGGATGTCCGGGTCGAGGTGCTGGCCATGCCTGACCCCCACCACCCAAAGCCCGCCACCTGGGACGCGGCCATGGACAGCCTGGTGCGGGATCACGACGAGCGCACCTTCCTGCTCGGCCACAGCCTCGGCTGCATCACCATACTGCGTCAGCTCGACCGGCTGCCCGCCGGCAGCCAGGTGGGGGGGATCCTGCTGGTCTCCGGTTTCGATCAGCCGCTGCACACCCTGCCGGAGCTGGATCCCTTCATGACCCCGGATTATGACCCGGCCCGCATCATGGCGCTGGCCCCCCGCCGGGTGGTGGTCGCCTCCCGGGATGATGCCATCGTGCCCTATCCCTACAGCCAGCACCTGAGCGAGCGACTGGCCGCGCCACTCTACAGCCTGGAGCATGGCGGCCACTTCCTCGACCGGGACGGCTTTCTGACCCTGCCGCTGGTGCGTGACCGGCTGCTCGCCATGCTGGCGGAGGGCTGAGGCAGACAACAACGGCCACCAGGGTGGCCGTTGTTGTTTTCTACCCGGCTAGAACGACATGCCGGAGAAGGACATGAAGCCGAGCGACATCAGCCCGGCCACGATGAAAGTGATGCCAATCCCCCTCAACCCCTCTGGCACATCCGCATACTTCATCTTCTGGCGCAGGCCGGCGATGGCGACGATGGCCAGCAGCCAGCCCAGGCCTGAGCCCGCTCCATACACCACGGATTCGATGAAGTCGTAGTCCCGCTGCGCCATGAACATCACCCCGCCGAAGATGGCACAGTGCACCGTCAGCAGCGGCAGATAGATGCCGAGCGCGTGATGCAGCGCCGGAAAGTGCTTGTCGAGCACCATCTCCATCACCTGCACCAGCGCCGCCAGCACCCCGATGTAGACGATGAAATCGAGAAAGCTCAGATCAAACTCGCCGAGAAAGGTGCTCTCCGGGCGCAGGATATGGCGGTAGATCAGGTTGTTGAGAGGAATGGCGATCACCATGACCACCAGCACCGTCAGGCCAAGGCCGAAGGCGGTGTTGATGTTCTTGGAAACGGCCAGGAAGGTGCACATGCCAAGGAAGAAGGCCAGCGCTAGGTTTTCGACAAAGATCGATTGAATGAAGAGGTTTACGTAATAGTCCATCGGGTCGGCTCACAACGGGTACGAACGGGAGCCGCCTCCCTGCGCGCAAGCGGGCACGAAGGCGGTGCAAGAGGCGCCGGATCGGAGCCTGGCCCGCAGGCAGTACTCTGTGGCTGGGATCAGGATCGGATCGAACGGGCGCGTGGCGTGCAGCCGGCCTCTAGTCGCTGTGGCAGAACCGAAATTGCAGATGGTGGCAGCATCGCAGCCGCCGATGCAGATAGCCGAAGTGGTCGGCCAGCTGCCTGAGGTAGATGAGGGGCAGGAAGAACAGCAGGCCGCAGAGCAGGCCGAGGATCTCGTGCTGGAACCAGGCCAGCAGCATCTGGTAGAGCTCGGCATGAGCGGCCCCTTCCAGTCGTCGCCCCTGCTCGAAGCCGAGGCGCCACTGGGAGGCTGGCGGCAGGCTGGCGCTGTCGAGCAGCCCCCGCTGGGCCGGCTCGTGCAGCTGCATCGAGCCCTCCTGCCCTCCCTTTGCCGGCCCCGGGGTTGCAACGACCCCTGCCGCGGCAGAGGCGGCAAGCCAGAGAAGGCAGGCGATGGCGAGGGCCATCGACCAGGTCGACAGTCGGCCAGGGGGCAGCAAGGGATGCATCCGGTTCAAACAAAGAGGAACAAGAGGGGCGAATTTATCACAATTCCTAGATTTATTGAATTTACCATATGGTAAATCAGCTTTAATCGATGCTAAAAGCCCTGATTATCAAAAAATCCAGCAATTAAAAACCACCGTGAGAGCAAGCGCCATGACGCCTGCTCTCATGGTGAGGACTCACCCCTGCTCAAAGGCCTGATGGTAGCGCACTTCACCACTGGGCATGGCAGCGCCGAACGAGCGGGCCATGAAGTACTCGGCCGGCACGCCGGGCAGCGTCAACCCCGGCTCGGACACGAAGCCGAAACGACCGTAGAAGCCGGGATCCCCCAGCACCACGCAGCCGGCCGCTCCCATCCCCTTGAGCTCGGCCAGACCCGCCTCCATCAGCCGTGAACCCAGCCCCTTGCCGTGCAGCTCGGGGGAGACGGAAATGGGGCCAAGACCATACCAGCGTTCGCTGCCATCGCTGATGGTCACCGGCGAGAAGCAGAGGTGGCCGACCACTCGCCCCGCCTGCTCCGCCACCAGCGACAGACTGAGTGCCCCGGCCTGGCGCAGATCGCGCACGATCAGCTGCTCGTTGTGATCGGTATGGGGGGCCTTGAGGAATGCGGCCACGGTCACCGCTTCAATGGCGTCTTGATCGGTGACCGTTTCCGGTCGAATGAGGATGTTCATAAGGGTTTCTCCGTTTGCTCTCTTTCAATGGATGTTCTGATCAGACTGCCTGCAGGCAGCAGATCACATAGCCGTAGCTGCCCAGGTATTGGCGGTGAATGGCCACTTCCCGGCTCAGATCCTGCCAGGCTGGGCTATCCCCCAGCTCGGCGCGATGGCGCGCCAGATTGCGCTCGATGGGATCCAGATAGTTGTGCCAGGCCCTTTGCGGCAACTGGGTGTGCCACAGGCAGCGATACCCCGCCTCCTGCACCGTCTTGAGCAGGCCAGCCAGGGTCTGCATGGCAGGATAATCCCGTTGCCAGAACGCCAGCGCCTCCTCTGGCGGCGTGTCGGTCAGCCACACCAGGTCGCTCAGCACGATGCAGGCATCAGGGCCGGCAAGGTGCGCCCGCCAGGCTTTGAGCGCATTGGCCACCCCTATGGTGTAGGCGCTCCCTTCGGCCCAGATAAGGTCGGCGGGGGCCAGCTCCACCGGCAGCGCCGCCATGTTGGCGCACAGGGTAGTGACCTGCTCAAAGCCAGCCGCGCTGACCGATCTGGCCACGGCGGCCAGCGCCTCCTCGTCGAGGTCGATGGCCACGATGGCGGCATCCGTCACCTGTGCCAGCGCCAGGGTGGCGGCGCCGCGCCCGCAGCCCATGTCGAGGATCCGGCGAGGTGCCATGGGCAGCGCGGCAAACTGCTGCTGAGTGAAGGCGCAATCCCCCGGCCCCCAATAGCTCATGCCATCCAGCAACTGTTTAAAATCCTGGATGTAGCGATCATGCTCGTTCATGTCTTTGCTCAGCCACTGCAAGTGGTAGCGCTCCTTTTCACTGAATCCCTGCTTCATCACCCAGTCGAAGTAGGCCTGCGGGGCTTGATGCTGCAGTTGCAACTGCCAGGCCTTGAACTCGTCGCCGGAGTGCGCACGCAAACCAGCGAGATCCGCCAGCAGATCCCTGGCGCGTTGCATCCGCGCCAGCTCCTCATCCAGCTCCCTGACCCGGGTCTGCAGCGTTGCCTGCTCCAGCTCCCCCGCCAGACAGGCGAGGCACTGCTTGAGGCTGAGCCCGCCCGCCTGCAGGGCCTGCACCATCCGCAGCCGCTGCAGATCTTCATCGTCGTAGTGGCGATAACCGTTGGTGCCTCTCGTTCCCGCAATCACCCCCAGCTTCTCGTAATAGAGCAGGGTGGAGCGGGCCAGGCCGCAGCGCCTGGCCAGTTCGGATATTTTCATGACAGCGACTCTCAGTGGGGTCCGTGACCCGATGAAGGAAAGCTTAAACTGTGAAGCAATAGACGGGTCAACGGCAAAATCCGGGTTCATACCATAAAAAAACGGCCACCCTGAGGTGGCCGTCATCGGCAGCAAGAGAGACTCGCGGGATCAGAGGCCGGCGGCCTCCAGATGCTCCACCAGCAGCTGCACGCTGCGGTTGCCACGCCACTCGTTGACGTCGAGCCGGTAGACCAGCCGCACCCGTTTGACCGAGGCATCGGGCCAGCGCTGCAAGTCGACCCCGAAGGCGATGGCATCCACCGCGTGGCCGGAATCCGTGGTCAGCATCATCTTGAGGTGCTTCTCCCCCACCAGCCGCTGCTGCACCAGCACGAATTCGCCATCGAACAGCGGCTCGGGGAAGGCCTGACCCCAGGGGCCGGAGGCGCGGATCAGCTCCGCCAGCTCGAGGGTGAGCTCGTCCGGCAGCAGTTCGCCGTCGGTGAGCAGCACCCCGGTCAAGAGCTCAGGGGTCACCAGCTCGCCGATGACCGCCTCGAACGCCCGCCCGAAAGCCTCGATATTGGCCTTGGGAAGGGTCAGCCCCGCCGCCATGGCGTGGCCGCCAAACTTGCCCATCAGGCCGGGGTGACGGGTATCGAGCAGTTCCAGCGCATCGCGCAGGTGCACCCCGGGGATGGAGCGCCCGGAGCCCTTGAGCTCGGTCTCACTGCTCTCGGCAAACGCGATGACCGGGCGGTAGTACTTCTCCTTCACCTTGGAGGCCACCAGCCCCACCACCCCCTGATGCCACTCGTCCCGGTGCAGCACGATACCGGAGGGCACCTCGCCATCACGAAACCGGATCTGCTCCAGGGTGGCCAGCGCCTCCTGCTGCATCCCCTGCTCTATTTCCTTGCGCTCCTGGTTGAGGCTGTCCATTTCGGATGCTAGCTGGCGCGCCAGGTTGATGTCCTCGCTCAGCAGGCAGGCGACCCCGAGGGACATGTCGTCGAGCCGGCCCACCGCGTTGAGGCGCGGCCCCAGCGCAAAGCCGAGATCGGCGGCGCACAGGCGACGACCATCGCGACCGGACACGTCCACCAGCGCCTGGATGCCGGGGCGGCAGCGGCCGGCCCGGATCCGCTGCAGGCCCTGATGGACCAGGATGCGGTTGTTGCCATCGAGCGCCACCACATCGGCCACCGTGCCGAGGGCCACCAGATCCAGGTAGTCCGCCACGTTGGGGGCGCGCAGCCCCTGCCGCTCATACCAGCCGCTCTGACGCAGGTGGGTGTTGAGAGCGGCCATCAGGTAGAAGGCTACCCCGACTCCGGCCAGCGACTTGGAGGGGAAGTCGCAGCCATGCTGGTTGGGGTTCACTATCGCGTCGGCGTCAGGCAGCTCCTGGCCCGGCAAATGGTGATCGGTAACCAGTACCTGCATGCCGGCCGCCTTGGCCGCCGCCACCCCGGCAAGGCTGGAGATGCCGTTGTCCACCGTGATCAGGAACTCGGCGCCGCGGGCCACCGCCAGCTCGACGATCTCGGGGGTGAGGCCATACCCGAACTCGAAGCGGTTGGGCACCAGAAAGTCGATGTGGCGGCCACCCATGGCGCGCAGGGCCAGCACACACAGGGCCGAGCTGGTGGCGCCGTCACAATCGAAGTCACCGACGATGAGAATGCGCTTTTGCGCCGTCAGCGCCTCGGCCAGCAGGGGCACCGCCTGCGCCATGCCGAACAGGCGCTGGGGTGGCAACAGCTGATTGGCGCTGCGCTCCAGCAGGGCAGGGTCTTCGACTCCACGGCTGGCGAAGATTTGCCGCAGCAAGGGATGAAGGGTGGCGGGCAGATGGGTATCATCCACGCGCGGACGACGACGGATTAGCAGGGGCATCGATGTGATCCAGTATCTTGAGCAGTTGTTCAGGGCTCTGATAACCGCGCAGCAGGTCGCCATTTGGCAGGACCCAGCTCGGCAGCGCCTTGATCCCGAGCCACTGGCTCAGGCCGATATGATGGGCAAGGATCTCATTACAGCCGCTCTCAGGCAAACGATCACTGAGTTCGAGTTCGCGCAGCAGCCCGGGATCGCACCAGCGCGCCTGCGCCTCGGCCAGATCGGCAAAGGGGCCAAGCACCGGCAGCAGCTGCACGCTCACCCCCCTCGCCTGCAAGGCGGACAGCTCATCCAGGGTGGTGCGACAGCCGCGGCAGGCGAGATCGGTAAACAGGGTGAGGCGGTGGCGCTCGGGCACGGCCTTGAGCTGCATCCGCCGCTCGCCGATCTGGGCCAGGGCCAGCTGCCGCTGTTGACGCTGGCCCAGCATGGTGAGGTTCTTCATGTCGTGGGCCAGATCCAGCATGGTGCCCAGCAGCACATGGTCGCCTCTGGCATCGGTATAGAGGGGCCCCTGCGCCGTGCCCAGCAGATAGAGGCCGGAGACCGGAGTCTCGTCCACCAGGTAGACCTGCACCCCGAGCCGCCGCTCTATGGTCTGTTTCAACAGTTGGGGATCCATCCCCGCGCTGACGGCAAAAGAGCCCAGCAGCATCATTCCCAGCAGTAAATAGTGCACTTTTTTACTCACTTGGCATGAACGAATGGACTCACAAGGTTACTCAGCAAATATGCTCGCCTCAACTGCTTAATTACTGATTGGTTAATAGAAGGGTCGCAAAAAAATCCCGATCTGACAGGTTGCCAATCGGGCAAAGCCCCAGCAAGCTAACCGGGACGACAGGAAACACGATGGTCATCCTCTGTTTTCCTGATGCTTTATTATTCAAACACCAGGGCGGCCCAGGCCGCTGCTAGCCCATTTTTGGAGGGGAAAATGAGTCTGATTCAAGAGTTCAAGGCCTTTGCATCCAGAGGCAACGTCATCGACATGGCGGTCGGTATCATCATCGGGGCCGCCTTCGGCAAGATCGTCTCCTCCTTCGTCGGTGACGTGATCATGCCGCCCATCGGCCTGATCCTGGGGGGCGTGGACTTCAGCGACCTCGCCGTGACCCTGAAGGCCGCCGAGGGCAGTGCACCGGCCGTGGTCATCGCCTACGGCAAGTTCATCCAGACCATCATCGACTTCCTGATCATCTCCTTCGCCATCTTCATGGGGCTCAAGGCCATCAACACCCTGAAGAAAAAGCAGGAAGAGGAAGCCGCGGCACCGACCGCCCCCACCAAGGATCAGGAGCTGCTGACCGAGATCCGCGATCTGCTGAAATCCCAACAGGGAAAATAAGCGCCAGCTCCTGTCGTGTACTGGAAAAAAACCGCCTTCGGGCGGTTTTTTAGCTACATCAGCAACGGAACACTTTACACTTGGCATCACCCAGACCCTGATCTGCATCCGCCCCCATCCCACGCACATCATGCTTGAATGAATGTAAACCTACAGGAATCATCGCCATGACATCCCCGACAGTGAAGACCAGAGCGAAACATGGTTTCATTCTGCGCTATTTGCTGTTGCTCTCCCTGCCCCTGCTATTGATGACAGCCAGCAACCTCTATCTGTTTTTCATCAAACAACAGAACGTAGTACGCGAGCGCATGGAGTTTTTCAGCAGCAGTACGGCCCAGCAATGGGACAACGCGCTGAGCTCGGTCGAAGAGCAACTCAATATTCTGGCGGTGGATCTCGCCAACCATGACGGCGTGCTCCCGCCAGAAATGCGGGCGCGGCACTACTCGGTGTGGCAGCAGCTCAGCCGCTCGGGCAGCCTGCTGAAGGGGCTCTACTATGTGCAGCGGGACAATACCTTGGTCAACTTCAACCACCAGCTCCCCCCTTCCCCCCAGGCAATGGCCAAACAAGCATGGTATCTGGATGCCATCCATACGCCGGGGATCAATATCTGGAGTGCCCCCTATCTCGACACCGTCCAGCACATTCCGGTGGTGACCCTGTCACGGGCGGTCTTGAACCACAGCGGCAAGATAGTGGCCGTGATTGGTCTGGACGTCGAGCTGTCGCGAGTCTCGGACCGGATCGGGCGCATGCTGCAGGGCGGCAAGCAGATGACTTACCAGCTCTACGATCGCCGGTATCAGCGCATCGTGGCACACAGCAACCCGCTGCTGAACGCCACCCCGCTCGACGAGCCCTGGTTATCCCGGCTCCAGGGGAAAAATGGCGCGATCCAGAGCCAGGATGACGAACTCATCGCCTACTACACCCTGGCCAACAACCCCGGCTGGCAGGTCATCATCATCTACCCCTTCAGCAACTCCTTCGTCATCAGGGAGCTGCTGCCCAACATGATGATGGGGCTGTTGCTGTCGCTGGTCATGTTCATCCTGGTGGCCGTCATCTTCCATCAGCGGCTGGAGAACACCATCGGCATGCTGGTGCAGGTGGTGCGCCAGCTGCGGGTCACCCCGCCGGGACAGCCCCTCATCATCCCCCGCATTCCGGGCATCGAGGAGCTGGAGGACGAGATCACCCTGATTTCGGACCAGATGCAGGCGGAGAGCGAGAAGGCCCAGCGCGATGCCCTGACCGGGCTCTACAACCGCCGCTACATGGACACCCTGCTGAGCGAGCTGCACCAGCAACATAGCCCCTATGTGCTGGCCATCATCGACATCGACAACTTCAAGCAGATCAACGACCGTCATGGCCACCCCGCCGGCGACAGCGTGCTCAGACGCACCGCCTCTCTGGGCAGCAAGCTGCTGGAGGGCAAGGCCACCCTCTGCCGCTTTGGCGGCGAGGAGCTGGTCGCCATCTTCGAGCAGGGGCGGCTTAAGGAGGCACAGCAGCAGATGGATCAGTGGCGCCGCGCCATGGCCACGCAGAACTGGCGCGAACCGGGCTTGACCGTCACCTTCAGCGGCGGGCTGGCCGAGGCGCTGGATGCCCCGCCCGCCGAGGTGCTGGCCCGGGCGGATGCCGCCCTCTATCGCGCCAAGCAGGAGGGGAAAGATCGCCTCTGTCTGGCCTAGGCGCGCGGGTGGTGCTGGCCGTGCAGCGCCTTGAGCCGCTCGTTGGCCACGTGGGTGTAGATCTGGGTGGTGGAGAGATCCGCGTGGCCCAGCAGCATCTGCACCACCCGTAAGTCGGCGCCGTGGTTGAGCAGGTGGGTGGCGAAGGCGTGGCGCAGGGTGTGGGGAGATAGCTCCCCGCTGATGCCGGCCCGCAGGGCATAGAGCTTGATGCGGTGCCAGAAGGTCTGGCGGGTCATCATCTGGGCCCGCTTGGAGGGGAACACCACGTCCGAGCTGGTGCCCCCCAGCAGCAGGCCGCGCCCCTCACGGTAATAGCGCTCCAGCCAGTGCACCGCCTCCTCGCCCATGGGAACCAGCCGCTCCTTGTTGCCCTTGCCCACCACCCGCACCAGCCCCTGGCGCAGGCTGACATGCTCGGCGGTCAGCCCCACCAGCTCGGAGACCCGCAGCCCGGTGGCGTAGAGCAGCTCGAGCATCGCCTTGTCGCGCAGCTCTAGCGGGTCGTCCACCAGCGGCGCTTGCAGCAGCGCCTCCACCTCGGCTTCGCTGAGATCCGATGGCAGCTTCTTGGGCAGCTTGGGCCCCTCCAGCAACACGGTGGGATCGTCGCTGCGCAGCTTCTCCCGATTGAGATACTGGTAGAAGCGGCGCAGGGCCGACAGGAAACGGGCCGTGCTGCTGGCCGCGAACTGCTGGTCCACCCGCCAGGCGAGGTAGTGCTGGATGTCGTCCAGCCCGGCCAGCAGCAGGGAGCCCCCCTGCTCGTCGAGCCAGAGGGAGAATTTTTCCAGATCGGTGCGATAGGAGCTGACCGTGTTGTCGGAAAGGCCCCGCTCCAGCCAGAGGGCGTCGAGAAACGGCTCGATCAGGGGATGGGATTCAGCTTTGCTCATGGTACGCCGCGCTCAGGGAAACAGGCCCCCATTGTAACGTGTCGACCCACCCGGCCCGCAAGGCAGGCTTGTCCATGGCCCGGCAAGAAGTGAAGCGCGCCGGGCAATCTGCTAGACTGGCGCCCACCCCGGGCGCCGCTGTGCCGGTCACGCCCCTTGCCTACTGCGATCAAGAGAAGAGCGATGAAGATAGGTTTGTTTTACGGCTCTACCACCTGCTACACCGAGATGGCCGCCGAGAAGATCCGCACCCTCATTGGCCCGGAGCTGGTCGATCTCCACAACATCAAGGACGTGCCCCTCATCCGCATGCAGGAGTACGACATCCTGATCCTGGGCATCTCCACCTGGGACTTCGGCGAGCTGCAGGAGGACTGGGAATCCCGCTGGGAAGACATTGCCGACCTGCATCTGGAGGGGCGCATCATCGCCCTGTTTGGCCTCGGCGATCAGCTGGGTTATGGCGAATGGTTCCAGGATGCCCTCGGCATGCTGCACGATCAGCTGGTGCCCAAGGGGGTCAAGCTGGTGGGCTACTGGCCCAACGAGGGGTACGAGTTCGACGCCTCCAAGGCGCTCATCGACGATGGTCGTCACTTCGTTGGCCTGGCCCTCGACGATGCCAATCAGTACGACCAGACCGAATCGCGCATCGAACAGTGGGTCGACCAGATTTTGAGCGAGATCCACGAACTGCTGTGACGCCGGGTTTTCTGACAGCAGTGGCGATGGCTCCCTGCCATCGCCCGCTCCCCGCACGGCATGTCGAAAAAGGCCTTGTGACAGGCCCCTTGAACAGACGTCAGCTGCGACGCTTTCCCGCCTGCCGCCCCAGGTTTCGGACCACCGGGCGCATAAATCGCACCGATTTTCTCAATCGGTATCATCGCATGACGCTATAGCGACTTTTTTATCCTGGTCTGCAACAATGGAAGCGATACCCCATAACAATCACAGCCGGGTGTCGGAAGCAAACGGACAGACCAGAAAAGGACATTCTATGACCCCATTCTCCCTGTTGGCCCCCGCCATCGCCCGCGACGTGCTCGATCACGCGCTGGCGCTGGGTGCCGACTTCGCCGAGCTGTTTGTGGAGCGCAAGCGCCGCAGCCAGCTCAGCCTGCTCTCAAGCCAGATAGAAAATATCAGCGGCGGCCTCGATTTCGGCATCGGCGTGCGCCTGTGCTACGGCCACAAGGTGCTCTACGGCTACACCAACCTGGCCGATCGCAACGAACTCTTGCGCATCGTCACCCTGCTGGCGGCCAAGGACAGGCGTGACCCCGTGGTCACCGCCACCGCCTTCGATTTCACCCGCCTGAACGATCGCAACCCGATCGCCCTGCCCCTGTCGGCTGACAAGCTGCTGGAGCAGAAGATCGCCTACCTGCACGCCATGGATGCCGCGGCCCGCGCCGAGAGCGACAAGGTGAGCCAGTTCTCCGGCAACGTGCTGGGCTGGGAGCAGGAGGTGGAGATCTTCAACAGCGAAGGGGTGCAGGTGAGCGATCGCCGCCACTACAACCGCATCATGGCCCAGACCATCGCCGCCCTTGGCAGCGAACAGAGCGTCGGTTACGAAGCCCCCGGCGCCATGATGGGCTGGGAGCACGCCGCCAGTATCGATCCCCGCGAGCTGGCCCTCACCGCCACCCGCCAGGCGCTGGTGAAGCTGGGTGCCGCCCCCTGCCCGAGCGGCAAGCTGCCGGTCATCATGGAGAGCGGCTTTGGCGGCGTCATCTTCCACGAGGCGTGCGGCCACCTGCTGGAGACCACCTCGGTGGCCAAGAAGGCCTCGGTATTCCACGACAAGATGGGCCAGCTCATCGCCAATCCGGCGGTCAGCGCGGTGGACGAAGGCTTGCAGGGCAACGCCTGGGGCTCCATCAACGTCGATGACGAGGGAATGGCGACCCAGCATACCCAGCTCATCAAGGATGGCGTGCTCACCGGCTTCCTGGTGGACCGGATGGGGGCCCTTCGCACCGGCTACGCCCGTACCGGCTCCGGACGCCGTGAATCCTACAAGTTCGCGCCGGCCTCGCGCATGCGCAACACCTATATCGAGCCGGGCAATCACAGCCTGGACGAGATGCTGGCGACGGTGGAGCACGGCATCTATGCCAAGCGGATGGGGGGCGGCTCGGTGCAACCCGGCACCGGCGAGTTCAACTTCAACGTGCAGGAGGCCTACCTCATCGAGCACGGCAAGATCACCCGGCCCCTCAAGTCGGCCACCCTGATCGGCACAGGCCCGCAGGTGCTCAAGGAGATCTCCATGGTGGGGCGCGATCTCGCCCTCTCCGCCGGCATGTGCGGCTCGGTCTCCGGATCCATTCCCGCCTCGGTCGGCCAGCCACCGCTCAAGGTTGACAGCATTCTGGTGGGAGGGAACGCCTGATGAGCCAACTCGACATGAACCAACTGCTTGCCCGCCTGCTGGACCAGGTCGCCGATCTCGGTGCCGAGGCGGACATCATCGCCAACCAGGACAAGGCCTTCTCCCTCAAGGCCGACAAGGGCGAGCTCAGCGAATACAAGGTCACCAGCAGCCAGCAGATCGGCATTCGACTGATAAAAGAGGGTAGGGTCGGCATCGCCTATTCGGAGTCTCTCGACCAGTCGGCGCTGACCGCCATGGTGCAGGATGCGCTGGATGCCAGCCGCTTCGCCAAGGTGGACCCGGATCAGACCATCGCCGTGCAGCAGAGCCGGCTCACCACCGACTGCGCCGAGATCAATCAGCCCGACACCACCCCAGTGGAGGAGAAGATTGCCCTGGCCCTGCGCCTCGAGTCGGAGATGCTGGCGCTGCCGGACGTGACCGGCGCCCCCTACAACAGCTTCTTCGAGGGGGAGAGCCGGCTGTGGCTCGCCAACAGCCAGGGCAGCCTCTGCCAGCACCAGGCGTTCAGCGTCGGCTGCTACAGCTCCGCCCTCATCGAGCGCGACGGCCGTCAGTCCATGTTCTCCCAGGGGCAGTATGAGCGCCGCTTCGATGCGCTGGACAGCCAGACCCTCATCCAGCAGATCCACGCCGTGGCCGACGGCCTGCTGGCGGGAGACGCGGTGCCGAGCGGTCACTACAGCGCCATCTTCGACACCAATGCCCTGGCCAGCCTGTTCGGCTGCTTCCAGGCCGCACTGTCGGGCAAATGGGCACAGCAGGGGATCAACCCCTGGCGGGGCAAGCTGGGCCAGTCGGTGGCTTCCCGCTGGCTCACCCTGGAGAGCCGGGCCTATATGCCGGGCGGCATGCACATCAAGGCCTTCGATGGCGAGGGTGCCCCCACCCGGGATCTGCTGCTGATCGGCGAAGGGGAGCTCAAAACCCTGCTGCACAACAGCGCCACCGCCCGCCACTTCGGTGTGGCCAGCAACGGCTCGGCGGCCCGCAGTGCCCGCAGTGCGCTGGATGTCAGCCCGCACCACCTGGTGTTCGGGCTCGGCCCCCACAGCGAGGCCGAGGCGCAAGCCGGCGAGTATCTGGAGCTGGTCAAGCTGGACGGCCTGCACTCCGGCGCCGATGCGGTGAGCGGCGACTTCTCGTTCGGCGCCTCCGGCTTCCTGTGTCGGGACGGCGTGCGGGTGGCCCCGGTACGCGGCATCACGGTGGCGGGCAACTTCTACCGCCTGCTGAGTGAGCTGGAAGCGGTCGGCAACCTGCTGCACCACGACGATGGCAAGAGCTTCTACGCGCCGCTTATTCGCTTCGGCGGGCTGAGCATTGCAGGCAAGTAACTGTATATCTAGGGAAAAAACCTCCAGTTCCCCACCCAAAAGCGGCGCCTGATGGCGCCGCTTTTTTAGCTCTGGCGCCCCTCATGGGCCACTCCTAACCTCTAAGAAGCTGTCTACGACCTGCCGCGAGAGGCCGTCAGCAAGGAACAGAGCCGCCGGTCGCATCGGCCGGCACATGCAGGAGATCATCAAGATGGACAATACCCTGGTCTGGGCCGACATTCCGACACGGGATCTGGATCGCGCCATGGCCTTCTACTCGGCCCTGCTCGACGTGCCGGTCACGCCGATACAGGAGGAGATCCGCTTCGCCATGCTGCGCCACGACGGCAACAACGCGGCGGCCTGTCTCGGTCCCATGGACAAGTACCACCAGCCGGGGCACTCGGGCCCCCTCATCTACCTCGCCCTGGGCGATCGCCTGCAGGAGGCCGAACAGCTGGTGCCCAACATCGGCGGACGGGTGCTCGAGCCCCTGCACAGCATCGGCAGCGGCCATGGCTCACGGATCATCATCGAAGATACCGAGGGCAACTGGCTGGCCCTCTATGCCCCGCCGGCCGGCTGACGACGGCGGCTCCCAGAAACAACAACGGCGACCTGATGGTCGCCGTTGTGCATGAGCCAGTCTCCCGGGTCATCAGACCTGCGGGTTGAGACGGGTCGGCATGCCGGTACGCTGTTCCAGCACCTGTTTGACCACGTTGGAGTCGCTCTCCGCGTGGGCGATGAAACGGGTGGTGGCCGGGGTCATGGGCAGCGGCACGGAGGCGGTGGAGTTGAACTCCGCCTCGGTGCGCGACAGCGGCTCGTGCACTTCCATGTAGCGGCTGCCATCCGGCTCGACCGTGGTCTTGACCGGCTGGTTGACGAACTGGACGCGGGTGCCGACCGGCACGTGGTCAAACAGGTACTTGATGTCGTCGGCACGCAGGCGCACACAACCACTGCTCACCCGCAGGCCGATGCCGAAGGTGGCGTTGGTGCCGTGGATGGCGTACAGGTTGCCGATGTAGAGCGCGTGCAGGCCCATGGGGTTGTCCGGGCCGGCCGGCCAGACCGCAGGCAGGGTCTTGCCCTGGGCGGCATAGCGGCGACGGATGTTCTCGGTCGGGGTCCAGGTCGGGTTGGCACGCTTGCGCTCAACCTTGGTGATCCAGTTCTCCGGGGTGTTGACCCCCAGCTGGCCGATGCCGATGGGCAGCACCTGTACCACGTTCTTGCCTTTCGGGTAGTAGTAGAGACGCATCTCGGCCACGTTGATGACGATCCCTTCGCGGGGAGCGTTGGGCAGGATCAGCTGATGGGGAATGATCAGCTTGCTGCCAGCCTTGGGCAGGTAGGGGTCGACGCCCGGGTTGGCTTCCATGATGTTGGTCAGACCCAGCTGGAAGTCAGAGGCGATCTGCTCCAGCGGACGGTTGTCCGCGGGCACCACGTATTCCTGATTCTCGCCGATCAGGCGGCTGTTGGCGGCGGGCAGCTGGTATTCAACGGCGGCAGCCTGCTGGCCGGCCAGTGCCAGCGTACATAAAAGAGCCGAAGCGGCAATGCGAAGGGGATTCATAAAATTCCTGTGTGGTTTCCTGTACCAAGTTGGCCGAAGGCCGTGTCATCCTCGGTTGCGCCGGGGCGCAAAGGTGGCGTCCGCGGTCGATTACCGAGCGCGCATTCTTTCCTGAGTCGGCCAAAATTTCAACGTCGAAAACGCTCTTTTTTGCATGAAAAAGCGCATCCGGCGCCACTGGCGCAGCCTGCTGTCATGAT
Source organism: Aeromonas sp. 600276 (assembly GCF_049175815.1). NCBI lineage: Bacteria > Pseudomonadati > Pseudomonadota > Gammaproteobacteria > Aeromonadales > Aeromonadaceae > Aeromonas > Aeromonas sp. 600276. The sequence continues at coordinate 127,079 of NZ_JAAKVU010000004.1, forward strand.
GGCCACGCTAGCAGCCACAAACTGAGCAGAAGCTGAACAAAAAGGGAGGCCGCCTGGCCTCCCCTTCATCACGGTATCAAGGTCGTCCGCCGAGCAGATCCGCCACGCTCGCGGCGATGGCGGCGCGGCCATCGAGCGCCGCCATCTCCTCGGCCAGCAGCCGTGCCCGGGCGCGGTAGCGCGGCTCACTCACCACCTTGCGCACCGCCGTGGCCACCATGGCCGCCGTCGGCTCGTTACTGTGCAGATTGATGCCGACCCCGCTCCAGGCCACCCGGGTCGCCACCTCCGCCTTGTCCTCTCCGGTGCCCGCCACCACCAGCGGCACCCCGTGGGCCAGCGCGGACTGCACCGAGCCGTAGCCGCCGTTGGTCACCAGGGCGGCAGCGCGGGGCAACGCCAGCTCGAACGGCACGTGGTCGGTGACGATGGCATTGGCCGGAACGGCATCGCCCAGCAGCGCCGGATCCCGCCCGCCGGTGGTCAGCAGCAGTTGCAGCTCGTCGCCGGCCAGCCCCTGCATGGCCGGCAGCAGCAACTGCCCCAGATCCACGTTGGCCAGAGTGCCCTGGCTGACGATGACCAGCGGTCGCTCATCGAGCCTCTCCCACCAGGGCGGCGGCGTCAGCTCAAGCCGGGGTGGCAGCAGCGGGCCGACATAACGGATCACCCCCTCGAGTACTGGCCGCTCGTATTCAAAGCCGGCGCAGGAGAGCTGCAAGAAGGCATCGGGGGCCGTCACCATCACGTCGGTGAAGGGGGCCGTCAGCGGCGGCGCACCCGCCTCGGCCAGGGCGGCATCGAAGTGCTGCTGAACCTCCCTTTGCAGTTGCCGGGTCGGCTCATCGAGCCAGGGCAGCTCGCCAAGGGAGCGGCGCAGCTCGGGGGGAATGCGTGGGCCGTAGAAGATAGCGTCCGGACTCGAGTAAGAGACAGGGTTCACCCCCAGCATCAGGATCGGCACCGGCCGGCCATGGGGTTGCTGCAACAAGGGCAGCACCCCGTAGAAGCCGTTCTCCACCAGCAGCAGATCCACCCTCTCCGCCGCGATCAGCGCCCTCAGCTGACTGTCGTGCTGCGCCATGGGGGCGGCGAAGAAGCGTTTGAGTGCCAGCGCCATCTGGGCGGTGCCGCTCAGGCTGGCCCGCTCGGGAAAGTGCCGCTCCAGCGCCCGGTAGTCAAAGTCCACCTCGGGGGCGAAGGGCACGAACTCGGCGCCGGTGTCACGGATGTGCCGCTCGAACAGGGCGCCGCACAGCATCAGCACTCTATGCCCCTGCGCCACCAGCAGACGGGCCGCCGCCAGCATGGGATTGACGTGGCCCGGGGTGGCGGTGGCAGCCAGCAAAATGGTCGCCATCACGCCGCCCCTTGCGGCGCCAGCGCCGGGTTGAGGCAGACCGGGCTGGCCTGGATGTGGACCCGCTGGATGTGGCGCGCCGAGCGAGCGGTGAACCCCTCGCGGCCGTGCAGCAGGCCAAGGTTGTCGGCGATCACCACGTCTCCCCCTTGCCACTGGTGGGCATAGAAGTAGCGCGGGTCATAGAGCCGCTCGTGCAGATCCTGCAGGAAGGCGGCCTGCTCGGCCGGTGCCACCCCTTCAATCTCGAGGGCATGCTGGTTGAGAAAACGCACTCCCTCGCGCGGCGGCTCGTTGTAGCGCAGCACCGTCTCGCCGCTCACCGGGTGGGGCACCAGCAGTGGCGAGCGCACCTGGCCGCCGTAGTGCACCACCTGCTTGATGCGATAGGTGATGTGCACCCGCTCCCAGCGGGCCAGCCGCTCGCCATCGAGCTCGGTGAGCAGCTGGCGGGTATTGATGAAGGTGGTGCGCCCCCCTTCGTCCGCCGCCGGGGCGTGCACGCAGTGAAACAGCTGGAACTCGGGCAGGGTCGGCTTGTACATGCCGTCCCAGTGCAGCGGCACATAGCTGGAGTCGAAGATGTGGTCGGTGGCGTTCTCGTGCTCCTTCACGTCCAGCACGGCGCCGAAGGGCCACATCATGATCTCGCCCCACTCCTCGCCGTAGCGGGTCAGCCGCTCGGGATCGGTGAAGCCCGACTCGAACCCGCGCAGGATCAGCACGCCGTGGCGGCGGGCCAGCTCGCGCAGCGCCTCGATCGCCAGACTCTGCACCGGCTGGCCATTGCGGGCCGGCTCAATCAGCAGGCCGAACGGGGCCTGCGGCAGGATGCGGCAGCGCTCGCCGCCGAGGGTAACGATGGATGCAGTCATGGGAAACTCCTCAGGCGGCGGCCTGCTTGCCGTTGATCAGGTAGTGGCTCGGACGGCCGTGGATGTGGACCAGCTCATGCTCCATCGCCAGCACGTCGCGCCGCTTCATCAGCACGAACTGGCCATCCAGGTTGGCCGCCACCCCGTGCCAGGGGGTGAGCCAGTCATCCCGGGTCGGCAGCATGTGGATGCCCATCTTCAGGCTGTGGCTCGCCTGGGGGTGGATGGAGAGGCGGATCGCCTCGGGGAAGCGCTCCGCCAGCAGGTTGCCCCAGGCGCGGCTGCGCTGGATCACCGCATGGGTGCGCCCCTTGGCATCCCGCTGCAGCGCCGTGTTGGAGAGCGGGGTGTCCGGCAGCTGGCTGTCTTCATAGAGGAAGCGGGTCATGGCGCGATAGAGACGAATGCCCTCCTCGGTGCTTCTTACCTCCTGCGCAATCAGTTCCAGCGGCTCGGCGTAACGCTCCACCAGCTGTTCGCGCAGGGTGTCGAAGTCGCGGCTGGCGCAAAACTCGGCCATGCCCGCCACCATCCCCAGGTGGAAGACCCCGAGATGGGTCGCCCCCAGCTCCAGGATCAGCTGCTCGATATGGGCCTGATAGGCGTCGATGGCCGGATCCGCTACCCGGATGAGGTCACCGAACACGTGGCCGTCCGAGCAGATGAGGATCCGCATGCCGGGCGCATAGTGCAGCTGGATGCGCTGGCAGAGGTGGTTGAGAAAACTGAGGGAGAGCCGCTCCGCCATGTCCGGCAGAGAGCCCAGCACCTTGTTCGGATTGGGCGACTTGGTGGGAAAGGCGGGCAACACGCAGAGGATGGTCTCGCCCCGCTCGATGAAGTCTTGCAGACGGGGGATCTGGATGGCGGCCACCTCTGCCTCCTCCTGCTGCCGATCCAGGATGGGATCGGGGAAGCGGCGGCGATAGGGCAACAGCTCGGCAAATATATTCTGGGCAATTTGATGGGAAGATAAACCACTCATTATTCCGGCTCCTTTGGCAGGATTAAAATCAATAAAGATGACTCTTTATCAATGCGTCCAGTCTCTGTTGTTATTATTTGTGTATCCGTTTGCTACCCAAACGAATCGAGAGGGGACAGTAGCCGAGATAAAGTCAGGCTATCAATTCGCCATTGATGTAAACAGCTTCAACCCTGCGCTAATAATCTTTACCGCATAAGCAATTCACATTTATCTATATGAATAAAAACAAAATAATGAATATTTAAGCGGTTACCAAAAAACCTTTTCCCAAAAAGTTCCCTAGCCATTATTTTATTTGGTCACAAGTTGACTCAGCCATTATTTAGCAGAGCTTAATAGTGATAGCGGCTCAACGGAATAATAGTGACCACTTCGCCGAAAATATCGCAAACAATTATTTATTCACATAATAAGCCGATGTGCCATGGCCGGGTTCCGGGATGGCGCAGACACAAAAAAACCGGGTTGCCCCGGTGCTTTGCATCTCGTCCCAGCGACGCTGCCTATGGTCGACCGAATCTCCTCAGGCCGGCACCGGCTCCGCCGCCAGATAGTCGAGGGCTGCCTGCCAGCCCATCCGGTAACCCTGCTCCAGCCTCGCCCGGTCGGTGGTCATGCGGCCGACCCGAAAGTTTGCCGGCGGTACTATGACCCGGATGCGGCAATCGGCCGGCGGCTGGCGGATGAAGTCGATGGCATCGTTGTAGCTTTGATGGCGCGACAGGCTGGCGCGAGCCAGCGCCGGCGTCTCGCGCAGCAGGTAGCGATGCAGGGCAGGCAGGCGCGGCGCGCGCTTGCGATAGCCCAGCGGGCGGGAGAGCACCACTGTGATGTCGCGCGCCCCCTGTTCATAGGCGTGGCGCACCGGAATGGAGTCGGCCACCCCGCCGTCCGTCATGGCTTCCCCGTCGATGCGCACAAAGTCCCGGTAGACCAGCGGCACCGAGCAGGAGGCCTTGATCTGCTGCTCCAGCTCGGCGGCATTGGCCTTGAGGTAGGCGGCCTGGCCGTCCGCTACCCGGGTGGTCACCACGGTCAGCGGCACCGGGTTGGCGGCAAAGCGCGCCAGATCGAGCCGGCACTCGCGAATGGTAATGGCCCACAGCCAGTCGAGATCAAGCCAGTGGCCGCCACGCACGAACTTGGCCAGGTTGATGAACTCGGGACGGCAGGAGTAGTCGGTGATGACGTTGTGGTTGCGCCCCTGCTGGCCGGCCAGAAAGGCTGCCAGATTGACCGCCCCGGCCGACACCCCGATGCAGTGATCGAACGCCGTGCGGCCCTTGGCCAGAAACGCATCCAGCACCCCAGCGGCAAAAATGCCGCGCATGGCGCCCCCCTCGACCACCAGGGCCGTTTGTCGCCGACTCATCCCGCCTCCCCGTTTTGCTCTGTGAATGGTCTCACACTTTGGCCCATTCAGAGCCCGGCGGCCTGCCGGGATCCCTATAATGGGCCCGCCTTCGCTCCCCATGAGCAAGGTATAACTTATTGATGCTACGGAATATTACAATGAAAAATATCAGCAAGTCCCTGCTCGCGGCTGCCATTTCCCTCGGATTGATGGCAGGCTGTAACAGCCAGAATGACTCCGAGACCCCGACCCCCATGGTTCGCTTCGCTACTTTCAACCTCTCCTTCGATCGCACCGCCGCCGGCATGCTCGCCGGTGAACTAGCCCTGAGCCGCACCGAGCAGGATGCCCTGCTGGCCCGCCTCGCCGACGGCACCTTGAGCGGTGCCGAGAAGACCAAGGCCCTCGACGTGCAGCAGATCCGCAACATCGCCGAAATCATCCAGCGCACCCGGCCAGACGTGTTCCTGCTCAACGAATTCGACAATGACGGCAAGGGCAGCGACACCACGGACCTCAAAGCCTTCAACGACAACTACCTGGCCCACGCCCAGCACGACGAGGTGAAGGCCATCAGCTACCCGGTGCTGCAGAACTTCGCCACCAACACCGGCCTGATGAGCGGCCATGACCTCAACCTGGACGGCAAGGTCAACAACGGGCCGGACGACGCCTGGGGCTTTGGCAACTATCACGGCCAGTACGCCTTCGCCGTGATGTCCCAGTACCCCATCGATACCAAACAGATCCGCACCTTCCAGAAATTCAAGTGGAAGGACATGCCGGGCGAAGCGAACCCGGTCATCGACGACTGCAACAATGCCAAGGCGCCGATCCCGGCCGGCCGCCAGTGCGGCGATGCCTGGTATGACGACGCTGCCTGGCAGGCCTTCCCGCTCTCGTCCAAGAACCACGCCGACGTGCCAGTGCGCATCAAGCGTGGCAACAAGGAGGAGGTGATCCACTTCCTCATCTCCCACCCCACTCCGCCCATCTTCGGCAACGCGGCGCGCCACAACGTCAAGCACAACCGGGCCGAAGTCGCCTTCTGGCAGGATTACGTGGAGACCGCCAGCTACATGGTGGATGACGCCGGCAAGGCCGGTGGCCTGCCCGCGGGTGCCAAGTTCGTCATCGCCGGCGATCTCAACGCCGATCCCCAGATTGGCGATGGGGATCTCACCGCCATTCAGGATCTGCACAACCATGTGCTGGTCAATCAGGCCGTCACCAACGGCGCCCTGATCCCGGTCAGCCAGGGCGGCCCCGAGTGCCTCGCCAGCCAGCCGGATCTGTGCAAGCGCAACAACAACCGCCCCACCCCGGAGCGCATCACCAGCAGCAGCGGCCTGCAGCTCGACCACGTGCTGCCCTCTGCCAACCTGAACGCGGTCGCCTCCGGCGTGTTCTGGCCGGCCAGCTTCGAACCTGGCTACCACCTGGTGTATGACGCCAAGCTGGGCATCGCCAAGGGAGTCAGCTCGGATCACCGCCTGGTGTGGGTCGACTTCAAACTGTGACAGTGACACAGAGCAGATAAGCAACGGGGCCCGCAGGCCCCGTTTTCATTGGATCGTCATACCAGCTTCTCCACCCGGGCCGGCAGCCCCTGACGGGCCGACGAGCCGATGGCCCAGTCCACCAGGGGGTAGCGGCCATGGCGGCTGGGATCCAGCACCGCCAGATCATTGAGGTTGACCCCGGCTCCGCGCAGCGGATTGGCAACCACTTTCTGGCCGTCTATCCAGTGTTCCCGCGCCCCCAGCTCCTTGTGGCCGAAGCCGTGCTCGATGGCGATGGCATCGGCCTGCACCCCGGCCACGCACTCGGCCACCCCGATCACGCTGCCATCCGGGGTGCTCACCCGCACCCTGTCCCCGCTCTCGATCCCCAGCTGCGCCGCCGTCTGCGCATTTAGCCGCACCCGGTTGCTGGGGTTCACCTGGCGCAGGCGATCCGAGCCGATACTCATGGAGCTCATGGTGTGGGACTTGTAGCTGGTGAGCAGCAGCGGCCACTGGGTCGGCTTGAACGCCTCATTGAGCGGCGTGCCGTCCGCCAGCTGGGGACGGAAGAAGCGCGGCGTGCCGCTCAAGTATTGCCCGCTCTGGCTGTGACGGCGGCTGCCCACCTCGGGGTTCCACACCATCAGCGGCTTGGGCCAGCGCTTGCTCGGCTGACCCGCGTCGTCACGCCCCTTGGCCGCCGGCTCGAAGCGCCCGCCGCGGGCGAAGAGGTAGGCGGCGCGGCCCGCCTCCTCCACACTCAGGGTGGCATTCAGCACCGGCAGGATCCGTTCTACCCCGGACCAGGCGAGATCCTCAGGCCCAATAGGAGGCACCGGCTCGCCGAGATAGGCGACGTTGGCCGCGCCGTAGAGGGAAAAGTCCGCCGCCCGGTTCAAGCCGTGCAACTTGCCGTCCACCCCTTTGAGCGCCCCCTCGCCAAAGCCCGGCAGCCCCAGCCGTTTGGCCACCGCGATAAAGAAGGACTCCATGCAGACCGGATCTCCCTCGGCGGTCTTGGCGACACGGGGCTCCACGATGGGCCAGCGGCCGGTGGAGACCTTGGTCATCACCCCGTGCCAGGCGGTGGCCCAGCCCCAGGATTCGTAGGTGAGGGTGTCCGGCACTAGGTAGTCCGACAGCGCCGACGACTCATTGATGAAGCTGTCGATGCTGACCACAAGGGGCAGCACGGCGGGGTCTTTGAGCTCTTCGCCTATGGCCTTGCTGAGCCCAGCCTGACCGTAGAGGGGGTTGCCCATGTGATTGATCCAGGCCTTGAGCCGGTAGGGATAGCCGTTCACCGCCGCGGTCAGGTGTTCGCCGAGCAGAGGGCCCGAGATCGGGAACCAGGGCTCTTGCGCCGGATAGGGGTTCTGGCCCGCCTCGCGCTTGCGCCGATATTCGGAGGTCTTCTCGTAGGGGAACTTGGAGCGCGACAGGAAAACTCCGGTGGGTTTGACCATGCCGGGGAAGCTCGCCAGATCGTAGCGCGGCCCCGCCCCGAAGGGATCGAACTTGCCGCCGCTCGCCACGGTGCCGCCCCGGGCATTGAGGTTCCCAATCATGACGTTGAGCATCATGATGGCCCAGGCCGAGTAGAAGCCGTTGGCGCTCATGGTGCCGCCGTGGGAGACCACTGCCGCCCGGGTACCGTGGCTGGTGAATTCCCGCGCCAGCGCCTCGATATCGCTCACTGGCACGGCGCACTCGGCGCTGTATTGCTCGAGAGAGTGCTCGCGGCACGCCTCGGCCAGCAGCTGGAAGCTGCTCTTCACCATCAGCGCCCCCTTGGGGCCCTGAATGGTGCGATCCACCCAGAGGTTGGCCCGCTCACACTGGTCGGCGGGTCTCGGCTCGCCGCTGCTCGCCTCCTCTACCAGCATGGCGTCCCCCTCCCCATAGGCTTCCCCCTCAAAGGGCAAGCCGAGATCGCTGGCCCGCAGCATCTGGCCGAAACGTGGGTGGGACTCGTCGCAGAGCACCAGATGGCTGGCGTTGCAAAAACCGCGATAACCGGCCCGCTCGGCAGCAGCGGCATTGGGAGCCGTCAGGAAGGGCTCGGCGTAGCGTTGGTTGTCGATGATCCAGCGCAACATGGCCATGGCCAGCGCCGAGTCGGTGGCGGGGCGGATGGGCAGCCAGCGGTTGGCGGGGGCGGACGGCATGTTCACCGTGTTGGGCAGGCTGGGGGCCACCACCACGTAGGAGAACGGCTTGCCCGGCCGCGCCCGGTTCGCCGCCAGCTGACGAGACTGGCGCTTGAAGGGGTTGCCCGATTGCTGGGGCGAGGTGCCCATGAACAGCAGGAAGTCACTCTCGTCCCAGTCCGGCTTGAGGTGGGCGTTCTTCTCCAGATCGTCCAGCAGGGCGCCGGCCCCGACCCGGAACGACAGGCCGCAATAAGCGCCGTGGTTGGCGAAGTTGCGGGTGCCAAAGCTGTTGAAGGTGAAGCGCTTGATGAAGTGATCTCGCCCTTCGTCAGAAGCGTTGCTCACCAGCAACTGGTTGGCCCTGGGGCCGTACTCCGGGTTGGCGGGGTCGAGCGGCTCGGCGAGGTTGCGGATGGCCCGCAGCCCCTCAACCTGGCCCTCGCCAAACAGATCGCCCCCCTCCACCACCTCGGCCACCAGCTGCTCAAAGGGGATGCTCTGCCAGCGACCGCTGCCACGGGGCCCCACCCGCTTGAGACAGCGGGTGACTCGCTGCGGGCTGTCGAGCTGCTCGAGCATGGCATTGCCCCGGGCGCAGGCGGTGGAGCGCCCGTCCAGCCCCCCTTCCTGGTAGCCACTGGTTGCGAGCAGCGCCTGTTTGACCGGGGTCTTGAAGTCGATGTGGTGCCGGGCGGAGAGGGGGTGATAGGGGTTGCCCAGGATCCGCACTATCTGGTCGCGCTCGTTGTCGATGCGAGCCCGCACTCCGCACAGGGTCCAGCAGCCGAGGCACATGGTGTTGGCAACCCGCTGGTCCGGGTTGGGGTACAACTCCCCCCGCTCGTCGACCCGGTACTCCACGGCCAGCGAGTTGCCATGGATGGGATCCCGGGTCGGCTTGCCCGAGCTGCCGGTGGCGAGGCCACTCGCCACCTGCTTGAGGGTGTCGCTGTAACCGGCGACGAACAGCCCGGTGCCGCCGGCGATGGCGGCGCCCTTGAGAAACTTGCGTTTGCTGTGATCCATCAGAGTGCCTCGCGTGCAAAAGGAGTGGGTGCCTTGATGGCGGGGGAAGCAGAGGGGCGCACCAGCTCGCTGAGCGCCACCAGCAGGGCCACCAGCAGACCGAAGGTGCCGAGAATGCCGAGCACACCGGCCGGGCCCCAGGCGATTTCATAGAGATAGACGCCGGCCCCGTACTTGGGCGCGAGCTGCCCCTGGATCAGCAGCAGCCAGCGCAGTCCCCACACCAGGTGCAGCCCCAGCAGCGCCAACCCCCAGAGAGCCAGGCGGGCAGAGAGCCTTGGCCGGAGCAGCATCAGCAGGCCGGCCAGCCCCAGGATCAGCAACAGCCAGTGGGCCGCCAGCCGCCAGCTCGGGTCGAGCCGATAGAGGGCTGCGGCCTCTGCCGCCGAGGCACCGCCCAACAGGGCCCAGCCCAGCAGGGAGAGCGCCAGCAGGCCTAACGTCCAGCCGCTCTGGCGCAGCAGGGTCGACTCGGTCTCGGCACGCCAGCCCGCCAGCAAGCGGTTGAGCAGCAGCAGGGCACTCTGGGCCCCCAGCACGGCGCTCAGAGTCAGTAGCCAGGGCAACCAGGGGGTATGCCAGAGCGGGCGCGCCGCCACCGCCATGGTCTCGAGCCCGGTGTAGAGGGCGATGCTGAGCCCGCTCACGGCCGCCAGCAGAGAGAGGGGCCGCAGCCAGACGTGCCCCGACCAGTTTCCCAGACAGAGCAGCCGGGCAAGGCGGGCTATCTTGTCCCCTTCGGCGCCGCGCCGGGCCAGGGCGGGCCTTAGCAGCAGCCAACCGAGCAGCATGGAGAGCAGGCTGAACAGCGGCAGCAGATAGGCGCCATACCACATGACGGAGCCAAAGCGCGTCTGGGCGTAGAAGTGCCAGGCCCGGGCCGGCTGGTGCAGATCCGCGGTCAGGGCGATGGGAGCCACCAGACCGGCCGCCACCATCAGCACCGCCGCCAGGGTCTGCTGCCGCGGGTCCGGCGCCTTGCGCCACAGCTCAAACGCGCCGAGCCAGAGGGCTCCGTAGGCGAGGCCAATGAGGAAGAAATATTGCACCGCCCAGGGCAGCCAGGTGATGGGCTGAGCCGGGGCCAGCAGTTCGTTAATGACCATGGGCTATCTCCTTGCCATCGTCGGTGAGCAGGGTGCGCAGGGCCGGATTGCCGTCGACCTTGCTGACGAAGGCCTCGTCCATGCCGAGATAAAAGACCCGCGGCTGGGTATTGGCCTCGGGCTTGAGCACCTTGAGCGCCGGCTCGTGTTCGCGCAGCAAGCGGCTGATCCGGCTCTTGGGATCGTTCAAATCGCCTATGATGCGCGCCTCGCCGACACAGCTCTCCACACAGGCGGGCAAAAGCCCCGCCTCCAGCCGATGGGCGCAGAAGGTGCACTTGTCGGCGGTGTTGGTCTCGTGGTTGATGAAGCGGGCATCGTAAGGGCAGGCCTGCACGCAGTAACCGCAGCCGACGCACCAGTCGTTGTTGACCACGACGATGCCGTCATCGCGCTGGAAGGTGGCGCCGGTGGGGCAGACATCGAGGCAGGCGGGCTCGGCGCAGTGGTTGCACAGCCTCGGCAGCATCAAGAGAGAGGCGGGAGCCGCGAGGGCGGCCACGTCGCTCACCTCGTACTGGCTCACCGTGGTGCGAAACTGGCCGAGGGGAGGCTGATTTTCGATGGTGCAGGCCACGGTGCAGGCCTGACAGCCGACGCAGCGGCGCAGGTCGATCAGCATGCCGTAACGCTTGCGCCCGTCCCCCCGGCTGATGGCCGCCCGCCCGTTGCGGGGAGCGGGAACGGACTGCGCCTGAACCTGGGTGACGGGGATCAGGGCAGCCCCTGCGGTGAGGGCGGCGATCCCGGATAACAATCGGCGCTTGCTGGGCTCCATGGCGTCTTTCCTTCTGCTGAGCTGGCTTGAAAGGGGTTGGGCCGATTGTCCTCAACGCAGGAAGTCGCCTCTATTGTGGTTTTCCACATACCGGGAGCCGGGTTGATCCAGCGCAATAAAAAATACCCCAGCCCTGCTGAACTGTGACCGGGGCAGCGTTTGCCACCCCTCCCGGCCCCGTTCGCGTGCAAGCGCGCGCCCCGGTGATAGACTGCCCCCTTTGCACCGAGAGGAGAGCCCCTTGCACGCCCCAGTCCCCTTGTCCCTGCTCAGCCTGCTGCTCTGGCTCGCGCTGTCAGCCCTGCCGCTGCGGGTACAGGCCGCCCCGACCCCCTCTTCGCCAGCGCCGGCCCGACAGGAATCAGCACCATCCCAGGCCACGCCGGTGCAGGCCTTGGCCGAGCCGATACGCATCGGCGTGCTGGCGACCCGCGGCCCGGCCCTGGCCAGAGCCCAGTGGCAACCGCTGCTGCGCTGGCTGGCGCAGCGCGTGCCCGGCCATCGCTTCGTGCTGCATCCGCTGGGGCTCAATGAACTGGCCGAGGCCGTCGCCCGCGAGCACCTCGATTTCGTCATCACCAACCCGGGCCAGTCGGTGAGCCTGGCGCGCCAGTATCCGCTGGCCTGGCTCGCCACCCTCAAGAGCCCGGCCGGGGGAGACAACCTCGCCATCGGCGCCGCCCTGGTGGTGCCTGCCCAGGCCCCCTACCGACACTGGCGTGACCTCGAGGGGCAAGCGGTCGTCGCCGTCTCGGAGAACGCCTTCGGCGGCTACCTCGCCTATCGCTTCGAGGCGGGCGAACAGGGGGTTCGGCTGGAGCACTTCTTCTCCACCGTGCAGTTCACCGGCTTTCCGCTGGACCGGCTCATCGAGCGGCTGGCGGCAGGGGAGGTGGCCGCCGCCATCGTGCCGGTGTGTCAGCTCGAGCGCATGGAGCGGGAAGGCAAGGTCGCCAGGGGGGCGTTTCGGGTGCTGGACGATCAAGCGCCAGCCGGCTTTGGCTGCCAGAGCTCGACCCGGCTCTACCCCAACTGGTCCTTCGCCAAGACAGAGCGGGCCTCCCCCGCGCTGGCACTGGCGGTGACCCGCGCGCTGTACGAGCTGCCCGCTGATAGCGAGGCGGCCATCGCCGCCGATTCGGCGGGCTGGACCGTGCCCACCAGCGAGCTCGCCATCGACCGCCTGCTCAAGGCGCTGGATCGCCACCCGCTGCAGGGCCCCTGGTGGCAAGCGGCCTGGCACTGGCTGCGCCAGCATCAGCAGTGGGGCTGGGGTGCCCTAGCGCTGGTACTGCTGCTGGGGGGTCACCACCTGCTGCTGCAATACCTGTTCAACCGCAGCCAGCGCCGGCTGCTCAAAGCCCGCCACCAGCTCGATCAGAAGGAACGCCAGCTGGCACAGGCCAGACGGCTCGCCGAACTGGGCGAGCTGGGCGCCAACGTGGCCCACGAGATCAATCAGCCCCTCAGCGCCATCGCCAACTACAGCCAAGGGGCCTTGTTGCGACTGGACAGATTGGCACAAGATCCGGCCCAGTCTGCCGCCCAGGCCTCCCTGCGTCAGGCCCTGGAGCAGATAGGGCTCCAGGTCCAGCGCATCACCCAGACCGTCAACCGGCTCAGGGCCCGGCTGCAGAAGCGCCCTCCCCGCTTCGCGCCTTGCGACCTGCCCACCCTGGTGGCGGAGTTGCGCCCCCTGCTGGAGCAGATGCTGGCGCCGCTCGACGTCGCCTTCACCCTGCACTGGCGGGGCCAGCCACGCCCGTTACCTCTGGACGGCACCGGGATGGAGCAGTTGCTGGTCAACCTCATCAAGAATGGCGCCGAGAGTGCGGCGCAGAGGGCAGCGAAGAGTGCGGTGAAGAGAGAGCGCGCCGCTGTTCACTCTCCTGCTCAACCCCCTGCGCAAGCACCGGCACAGGCGCCTGCCCAGGTCGAGCTGTTCATCGCCTTCGAGGCGCAGAGGTTGATGCTGGAGATCCGCGACAACGGTGCCGGCCTGAGGGTTCCCGCGACCGAACTGCAGCAGGCGTTTTACAGCGACAAGCCCGATGGCATGGGGCTGGGGCTGGCCATCTGCCGGGAGGTGGTCGAGAGCCATCGCGGCCAGTTCACCCTGGAAAACCTGAGCCCCCACGGCTGCCTGGCCAGGGTCATTCTGCCCGTGCCGCCACCCGAAACCCTCCCTTCATCCACCGACATGCCGAGGAACTGAGATGACGTCCCCTGCCCGCCCCCCGCTCTATCTGGTCGACGATGACGAGGCCGTGCTCGACTCCCTGCGCTTCATGCTGGAGAGCTGCGACGAGCGACAGCTGCTCAGCTTTGCCGATGGCGAGCGCTTTCTGGCCGAGGTCGACCTGCACCAGCCAGCCTGCCTCGTCCTCGACTGCCGCATGCCGGGGCTCTCTGGCCCCGAGGTGCAGCAGCGGCTGAAGGCGGCCCAGAGCCCCATCGCCATCCTGTTTCTCACCGGCCACGGCGAGGTGCCGCTGGCGGTGGAGTCCCTCAAGCAGGGAGCGGTGGATTTCTTGCAAAAGCCGGTGCAGCTGGCCCCCCTGCTCGCCGCCATCGCACGGGCCGAGCAGGCGACCCTGAGTGCGGCCACCCGTTTCGCCCAGCTGGCCGCCTATCAGCGGCTCACCCCGCGCGAGCACCAGCTGCTGCAACTCATCGCCCGGGGCCACAAGAATCAGCAGATTGCGCAGGATCTCTGCATCTCGGTGCGCACCGTCGAGGTGTGCCGCGCCAGCCTGATGAAACGCCTCGAGGTCGATTCCCTGGCCGAGCTGATGTTGCTCTATGCAAACGTCCACTCAGCCCCCTGATCCCTACCCGAAGGAGTGACCCGGCCTGCCGGGCCGATGCCCATCACCCATCGCTGGCGCAAAGGATCTCTTTGGCTTAGGACACACGAGTGCCAAGTAGCCCTGACCAGCGCCAGCAGATCCCTCGCCAGCTTCATCAGGCCTCTCTTTGGTCAAAAACGGTCTCATCAGGGTACATGGCGAGTCGATCACAGAACCCGACGCCGGATCGGGCTAGAATGGGGGCTTCCGTCAGCCGGCCTGGGCCGGTGACCTCTTCGCGCTTTCACTTATCGAGGACACGCTTCATGGAACTGCTTCTTCTCAGCAACGGCAAAGCCACCGAATGCCCGGGCCTGCTCGGCTGGGCCCGGGATCGGGTGCAGACCCTGCTCGCCCGCAAACAGGTCAAGCGCATCCTGCTGATCCCCTACGCGGTGATCCGCAGCGACTGGGATGCCCGTGCCCTGGAGCTCAGCGAGAGCCTGGGGGTGGAAGCCATCAGCATCCACCAGTTCGACGATCCGGTGGACGCCATCCAGCAGGCGGAGGCCATCTTCATCAGCGGCGGCAACACCTGGCGCCTCAACCAGCTGCTGCACGAAAACGGCCTGGTGGTGCCCATCCAGCGCGCCGTGCGCGAGCGGGGCGTGCCCTATGTGGGCTGGAGCGCCGGTTGCAACGTGGCGACCCCGAGCATTCGCACCACCAATGACATGCCGGTCTGCAGCGCCGCCGTGCTGCCTGCGCTGGGGCTGTTCCCGCTGCAGATCAACCCCCACTACCTGGACGCCAGCATCAGCGGCCACATGGGGGAGACCCGCGACGAGCGCCTGGCCGAGTTCTGCGCCATCAACCCGAGCGAACACGTGGTGGCCCTGCGCGAGGCAAGCCTGCTGCAGGTAAGTGGTGAGCAGATCGAGTACTGGAGCGCCCGCGGCGAAGGCTTCAAAATCTTCAAGCACGCCGAGACCACCCAGGAGTTCACCACGGCGGCGCCGTTGGCCGAGCTGACGCCGTTTCGCCCCCGCGGCTGAATGACACTGACCGGCGGATAATTCGACAGGGGCGCAGGATGTCGCCCCTTTTTCGCAATGAAGGGAGAACAAGATGAAGAGCAGGAGTGAACACGACAGCTTCGGCGAGATAGCCGTACCGGCCGACCGGCTGTGGGGAGCCCAGACCCAGCGCTCCCTGCAGCACTTCGATATCTCCGGCGAGCGCCAGCCGATGGCGCTGATCCACGCGCTGGCCCGCATCAAGTCGGCCTGTGCCCGGGTCAATCACGCCAAGGGGCTGCTGCCCGCCCGCACGGCGCAGGCCATCATGAGCGCCGCCGACGAGATCCTGTGCGGCCAGCATGATGAGGAGTTCCCGCTGCGGGTATGGCAGACCGGCTCCGGCACCCAGACCAACATGAACCTCAACGAGGTGCTGGCCAACCGGGCCAGCGAGCTGCTCGGCGGCCCCCGCGGCGAGGGGCGGCTGGTGCACCCCAACGACGAGGTGAACAAGAGCCAGTCCAGCAACGACGTCTTCCCGAGCGCCATGAACCTGGCCGCCGTCACCACCCTCACCCGGCAACTGCTGCCCGCCCTGGCCACCCTGAGCGCTACCTTGGCCGGCAAGGCGGCTGCCTTCGACGACATCGTCAAGATAGGCCGCACCCATCTGCAGGATGCCACCCCGCTCACCCTGGGGCAGGAGTTCTCCGGCTGGGTGGCCCAGCTCGAGCAGGGGGAGCGCCATATCCGCGCCGCCCTGCCCCATCTGTGCGAGCTGGCGCTGGGGGGCACTGCCGTCGGCACCGGCCTCAACACCCCGCCCGGTTTCGCCGAGGCGGTGGCCGCCACCCTGGCCGAACAGACCGGCCTGCCGCTGGTGAGCGCCCCCAACAAGTTCGAGGCGCTGGCCGCCAGCGACGCCCTGGTCCATGGCCACGGCGCCCTCAAGACGCTGGCAGCCTCCCTCATGAAGATCGCCAACGACGTGCGCTGGCTAGCGAGCGGCCCTCGCAGCGGGCTCGGCGAGCTGCTCATCCCAGAGAACGAGCCCGGCTCCTCCATCATGCCCGGCAAGGTCAACCCGACCCAGTGCGAGGCGCTCACCATGCTGTGCGCCCAGGTGATGGGCAACGACGTGGCCATCAACATCGGCGGCGCCAGCGGCAACTTCGAGCTCAACGTGTTCAGGCCGATGATCGCCCACAACTTCCTGCAGAGCGTGCGGCTGCTGGCGGACGGTATGCAGAGCTTCCACGATCACTGCGCGGTCGGCATCAGCCCGAACCAGCCCCGCATCGACGAGTTGCTGGCCCGCTCCCTGATGCTGGTAACGGCCCTCAACCCCCATATCGGCTATGACAAGGCGGCAGAGATCGCCAAACGGGCCCACCATGAGGGGCTCAGCCTGCGGGAGGCGGCCATCGCCTCCGGCCACCTGACGGCGCAGCAGTTCGATGCCTGGGTGGTGCCGGCCGACATGGTGGGCCGGCGCGGCAGCTGAAGCACCCTGGCGGAAGAGACGAGATAAAAAAGAAGCCGGGCGGCGCCGGCTTCTTTTTATCGACAAATCAGGATTTGATCAGCTTGCTGAGTGCGTCCAGCTCGCGCTGGGCGGCCAGCAATTTGGTCTGGGCCTCTTCCAGCTTGGCCTGCTTCTTGGCGATCTTGTCGGGCTTGCCCGTCACCCGGGCGTTCTGCAGCTCGACTAACCGCTCGTTGACCTGCTCCTTGAGCTCGGCCACCCGCTGCTGCTGCTCCTTGAACAGGCCCGCATCGGTGCAATGGGTCTCGATATTACGCAGGGCCCGCTCCAGCCCGGCCACCTGGTCCCCGTTGTCGTGCGCCTTGGCAATGGCCAGCTGCTCCTTGACGGCCTGCTGGCGCGCCTTGCAGCCAACGGCCTCACTCCCGTAGGCCTGACCGGCCAACAGCAGCATGCTCATTCCGATAACCTTCCACATAACGACCTCGTTCCCCTGTCATGTTTGATGGCCGCCTATCAGACCGTACTCGGCCGGCCGGGTCAAGGCGCGGGCAAACCGCTACGACAGAGTTTGTGCGACGTCACGCCAATGGTGGGCTGCTGGGTCTACAATGGCGACTTTCATGAAGGAGTCTGTTATGAATCAAGAGATTGTCATCATCGCCAACGGCGCCCCCTATGGCAGCGAATCCCTGTTCAATGCCCTGCGCCTGGCCATCGCCCTGGGCGAACAGGGCGGTACCAGCCTGAAACTGTTTCTGATGTCCGACGCGGTCAGCGCCGCCCTGGCGGGCCAGGCCCCGGCCGAGGGCTACAACCTGCGCCAAATGCTGGAGATCCTGCTGGCCCAGGGGGTCACCATCCGCCTTTGCAAGACCTGTACCGATGCCCGCGGCATCACGGCACTGCCGCTGATCGAGGGGATCGAGATCGGCACCCTGCCGCTGCTGGCCCAGTGGACCCTGGCCGCCCACAAGGTGCTCACCTTCTAGCACAAGGCAAAAATGGGCGCAGAGTTGATCTGTCACAACACTGCGCCATTTGAAAACCTGCTCCCGGCTGTTAATGTCTACACTGTCAATTACATAACAATGTGTGCGCCTTCATTTTTGCTCGGGAAACTGTCATGAACCCAACCGAACAGACGCTGCTGGAGCAGATGCGGATCACAGAGTTCGAAATCGCCCATCGCAAGGAGCTGCTGCTGCTGGACGAGCAGGATTTCCTCCTGCTCGCCAGCTATCGTCCCAAGATCGAGCCCCACATCGACGCCCTGGTCGACAAGTTCTACACCCTGCAGACCGGGATCACCGAGATTGCCCTGCTGATCGGCGACGCCGACACCCTGACCCGGCTGCGGGCGGCCCAGCGCCGCTACATTCTCGACCTGTTCAGCGGCCTGTATGACCTGGAGTACGTCAACAACCGGCTGCGCATCGGGCTGGTGCACAAGCGGATCGGGGTGGAACCCAAGCTCTACCTGGCCGCCATCAATACCCTGAAAGGGCTGCTCATCGAGGATATCTTCACCCAGATCCCCAGCGAGCAGGAGCGGGTCACCATGCTCACCGCCCTCGACAAGCTGTTCCTGTTCGACATCACCCTGGTGTTTGAGACCTATATCCGCAGCCTGGTGTCGGAGATCGAGTCCTCCAAGGAGAAATCCGAGCTTTACGCCAAGGCGCTGGAGGAGAAGGTACGCGAACGCACCCAGCAGCTGGAGGAGATGAGCCGGACCGATGCCCTCACCGGCCTGCTCAGCGTGCGCCATCTGCAGGAGAACCTCACCCGCACCCTGCGCACCTGCCAGCGTCGCTCCGAGCCGGTGGTCATCGCCTACCTCGACATCAATGACTTCAAGCAGATCAACGACACCCAGGGCCATCAGCGGGGGGACGAGATCCTGCGCATCGTCGGCGACTGCATTCGCCAGGTGTCACGGGTGGAAGATAGCTGCTTCCGCTACGGTGGGGACGAATTCTGCCTGATCCTGCCCAACTGCAACGAGGATCAGGCCAGGGACGTCTTCCTGCCCCGTCTCAACAAGACACTGGCCGAACGGACCGGTGACGTGACCCTCAGCATAGGGCTGGTGCAGACCGGGCCGGTGCAGTTCGACGAGGGCAACAGCCTGATCCGGCTGGCGGACGAGCGCATGTATGCCGCCAAGAAGGCGATGAAACAGGTCGCCCAGAAGGGTACTCACTGACCCGGGTTGGCCCGGGCCAGCTCGGGGCGCGGAATGCGGGCGCCCCACTCATAGAGCAGGAAGGTCAGCAGGCAGAGCAGCGCCATCAATGCATAGAGCAGCTGCCCGTTCCACTGGGCAAGGATCCAGCCTCCCAGCAGGGCGCCGATGGCGCCACCCAGCCCGGCCAGCGCGCCGGCCCCAAAGTAGCTCCCCTTCAGATGCGGGGGCGACATCTGATCGATCAGCACGTTGAGCAGCGGGAACAGTATGGTCTCCCCCACGCTCAACATCAGCACGGCACCGATCCAGTGCGACCACTGTTGCGGGTCCCCCAGCGCAAACAGCACCTGAGCCCCCAGAAACAGGGTAATGCCGACCTGCAGGCGCACCTTGCCCGGCCAGCGGGCCAGCAGATGCAGCAGGGGAAACTGCAGCAGCACCACGGTCAGGGCATTGGTGGCCACCAGGATGGCGATGAGGCTCGCCACCTCCGGGGTCCCGGCCCGGGTCAGGTACTGCACCAGCGGTGAGTGGAACTGGGAATAGACCAGGTTCATCAGCAGGTTGGCCAGCACCAGCAGCAAGAAGCCCCGATCCCGCCACAGCACCTTGATGGCCACCCGCAAGCCCAGCTCGTTGCCACGGGTCGCCGCAACCCTCCCTTGCGCAAATCCCCAGAGGAAGGCAGCCCCCAGCAGCAGATAGCTGCCGCTGAGCAGCAGGAAGGTCTGCTGCTGGGCATTGATGCCCAGGGTCACCCCCAGCAAGGGGCCGAGGGCCGCCCCCAGGTTGAGCAGAAAGTAACGCAGGTGCAGCGCCAGCTCGCGGGCCTTGGCCGAAGCCAGGCTGTCGGCCATCAACGCCTTGCCGGGCGCATCGATGAGACCGGAGGAGAGGCCGCTGCCGAGCACCCCGAGTCCGAGCCAGAACACAGAGTGGGAAAAGCCGAGCAGACCATAGCAGAGCACCGAGACCAGGCAGCCCGCCAGCAGGATGTTGCGCCGCCCCAGCTTGTCGGAGAGCCAGCCACCATAGAAGCTGACCAGAGTGGAGATGGCGGCGGTCGCCCCCAGCATGGCGCCGATGGCGGTCGCCGAGAGACCATACTCCCGATAGAGCAAGATGGAGAGAAACGGCCAGACCATGTAATAGCTGGTGCGCACCATGAAGGTGCCCAGGATCACGGTCCAGACCAGGGGAGGAAACTGCCTGAGGAGGGCCCACGACATCACACTGCTCCTTGTTGCCCGTCGCGCGAGAAGCCTTTCGTTATAACAAGGGGCCTCAAGAGAGACAACATCAGGCAGTAAATATAAAAAAAGCCGACCCTGAGGTCGGCTTTTTCAGCAAGCAGCGGCTTATTCGGCAGCCGGCTCTTCGACGGCAACGGCAGCCGGAGCGGCGGCAGCTTCGGTCGGGGCGTTCGCTTCCTTGATGGAGAGACGTACGCGGCCCTGACGGTCCACTTCCAGTACCTTCACCTTCACCACGTCACCGATCTTCAGGTAGTCGGCCACGTTCTGTACGCGTGCATCGGTGATCTGGGAGATGTGTACCAGACCGTCCTTGCCCGGCAGGATGTTGACGAAAGCGCCGAAGTCGGCCAGACGAACAACCTTGCCTTCGTAGATGCGGTTCACTTCGATCTCGGCGGTGATGGCCTCGATACGGCGGATCGCTTCCTTGGCGGCGTCACCGTCAACGGCGGCGATGCGGACGGTACCGTCATCATCCAGCTCGATGTTGGTGCCGGTCTCTTCGGTCAGGGCGCGGATCACGGAACCACCCTTGCCGATGACGTCCTTGATCTTCTCCGGGTTGATCTTGATGGTGTGGATGCGCGGGGCGAAATCGGAGATCTCGGCACGCGGCGCCTGGATGGCTTCGTCCATCACTTTCAGGATGTGCAGGCGAGCACCACGAGCTTGCTTCAGGGCAATCTCCATGATCTCTTTGGTGATGCCTTCGATCTTGATGTCCATCTGCAGGGCGGTCACACCTTCGGTGGTACCGGCAACCTTGAAGTCCATGTCGCCCAGGTGATCTTCGTCACCCAGGATGTCGGACAGCACGACGAAACCTTCTTCTTCCTTCACCAGACCCATGGCGATACCGGCAACGGAGGCCTTGATCGGCACACCGGCGTCCATCAGCGCCAGAGAGGAACCACAGACGGAGGCCATGGAGGAGGAGCCGTTGGATTCGGTGATTTCAGAGACCACGCGCACCACGTACGGGAACTCGTCGGCGCTCGGCATCACGGCAGCAACGCCGCGCTTGGCCAGACGGCCGTGACCGATTTCGCGGCGCTTCGGGCTACCCATCATGCCGGTCTCACCAACGCAGTATGGCGGGAAGTTGTAGTGCAGCATGAAGCGATCGGCGCGGTTGCCGGTCAGCTCGTCGATGTTCTGGGCGTCACGCTCGGTACCCAGGGTCGCAACGACCATGGCCTGGGTTTCACCACGGGTGAACAGGGCGGAGCCATGGGCACGCGGCAGTACGCCAGTGGCGACGGACAGGGCGCGGATCATCTCAGGATCGCGACCATCGATACGCGGCTCGCCACGGACAACGCGACCACGGACGATGCGGCTTTCCAGGCTGTGGAACTCTTCGCCGATCTTCTTGGCATCTTCTTCCACACCGGAAGCGATCACCTGCTCAACCACGCGAGCCTTGATGGCACCGATGGTTTCGTAACGCACGGCCTTCTCGGTGATGCGGTAGGCTTCACCCAGCTCGGCAGTGGCCAACTCGGCAACCTTGGCTTTCAGCGCTTCGTTGACGGCAGGCGCAGTCCAGTTCCACGGCTTGGTGCCGACGTCGGCAGCGAATTCGTTGATGGCGTTGATAACGGCCTGCATCTGCTCGTGACCAAAGACCACGGCACCCAGCATCACCTCTTCGGAGAGGATGGCCGCTTCGGATTCCACCATCAGCACGGCGTTGGCGGTACCGGCAACCACCAGATCCAGATCGCTCTGGGGCAGTTCGGTAGTGGTCGGGTTGAGCACGTACTGACCGTTCATGTAACCCACGCGGGCTGCACCGATCGGGCCGCCGAACGGGATGCCGGAAATGGCCAGTGCCGCGGAGGCACCGATCATGGCAACGATGTCGGGAGAGACGGCCGGGTTCACGGACATAACGGTGGCAACCACCTGAACCTCATTGAGGAAGCCTTCCGGGAACAGCGGACGAATAGGACGGTCGATCAGACGGGAGATCAGGGTCTCGCCTTCGCTCGGGCGACCTTCACGACGGAAGAAACCACCCGGGATACGACCAGCAGCATAGGTACGCTCCTGGTAGTTGACGGTCAGCGGGAAGAAATCACGGCCGTGATCGGCCTCTTTCTTGCCAACGACGGTCACAAATACGCAGGTATCGTCCATGCTGACCATGACGGCCGCAGTGGCTTGACGGGCCATCACACCGGTTTCCAGAGTGACGGTGTGTTGACCGTACTGGAATGACTTTACAATAGGATTCACGTGAATTTCCTTTTTACAATTTGGCGCTTTAAATTCGCGTGCAAGTATACTTGATTCGATGCAAAAGGTAAGCAGTGACACAAATTCTGTGAGGGCGGCAACAGCCTGACGCGCAATAAAAAAGGGGAACCCGGAGGTTCCCCTTTTTCGCGAAATCTGATGGTCGATTAACGACGCAGACCCAGCTTGGCGATCAGAGCAGCGTAACGCTGAACGTCTTTACGCTTCAGGTAGTCCAGCAGCTTACGACGCTGGGAAACCATGCGCAGCAGACCGCGACGACCGTGGTGATCCTTGGAGTGCTCCTTGAAGTGACCTTGCAGATGGTTGATCTGGGCAGTCAGCAGGGCAACTTGCACTTCGGGGGAGCCAGTGTCGTTGGCGCAACGAGCGTTGTCAGCAACGATTTGAGCTTTGATCTCAGCATTTAGAGACATGGTAATACTCCAGTAGAGTGTTTAAAGGTTCACAGCCAATCTCTAATTCAGCCGTGAAATGAGGGCGGTATCATAATCGTCCCCGCCCCTTTTCGCAACGATAAAGACGCGCAACGAGCAAGCAACCTGATACCGCCGGAGGATCACTCCTCGTCGTGGTAGCGCACCAGACGCTTGGGCGCCACGCGTCCCTCGTCGTCGATCTCGCCAACCCCGATGAATTCGCGCTCCGGGCCGACCGTCATGCGGACCTGGCCGCTCTGCGGGCTGCCTGCCACCTGCACGGCCTGGCCCTGGTTCACATAGGCGGCCACGGCAGCCAGCATGTTCACCTCGGGCAGGGAGGCCACCGCGGTATCCATCGGCAGCAGCAGGGGATCCAGCTGCTCGCGCGGCGGAATGCTCTCGGCCTTGGCCTGCTCGAAGATGCACTCGAGCTGCTCCAGGGTCAGCATCCGCTCATAGGGGTAGCTGGCCACCTGGGTACGACGCAGCTGGGTGACGTGGGCGCCACAGCCCAGCACTTCCCCCAGATCGTCCACTAGGGAGCGAATGTAGGTACCCTTGCTGCAGTGCACCTCAAGTCGCACCTCATCCCCTTCAAAGCTCAGCAGTTTGAGCTCGAAGACGGTGATGGGACGGGCTTCCCGCTCGATCTCGATGCCTTCGCGGGCATATTCGTAGAGCGGGCGACCGTTGTGCTTGAGGGCCGAATACATGGACGGCACCTGCATGATGGGGCCTCGGAACTGGTCCAGCGCCTCGATCAGGGTACCCACGGCCACGTTCACCGGACGGGTGGAGACCACCTCGCCATCGGAGTCGCTGGTGTTGGTGCGCTCGCCCAGCTTGGCGGTCACCTCATAGCGCTTGTCCGCCTCCAGCAGATACTGGGAGAACTTGGTGGCCTCGCCGAGGCAGATCGGCAGCATGCCGGTTGCCAGCGGGTCCAGAGCACCGGTATGACCGGCCTTGGCGGCGTTGTAAATCCGTTTGACCTTCTGCAACACATCGTTGGAGGTCAGGCCGGTCGGCTTGTCCAGCAGCAGGATACCGTGTACGTCACGGCCCTTGAAACGACGTCTACGAGACATCTCAGGCTTTATCCTCAGTAGTGTCATCCGGCGCGGCTTCGTCTTCTTCACGACCGGATTCGGCCATGCGACGCTTGTCTTCGCGGATGGTGTTGGTCACCAGGTTGGAGAGGCGCATCCCCTCAACCAGGGTCTGATCATAGAAGAAGCGCAACTCGGGCACCACGCGCAGGCGCATGGCGCTGCCCAGCAGGCTGCGGATGTAGCCGGCAGCTTCGGTCAGCGCCTTGAGCCCTTCCTTGATGCGCTCGGCATCATTTTCCAGCTGCAAGAAGGTGACATACACCTTGGCGTAATTGAGGTCACGGGACACTTCCACATCGGAAACGGTCACCATGCCGATGCGCGGGTCTTTTACCTCGCGCTGCAGAATGAGCGCGATTTCGCGCTGGATCTGCTGTCCGACCCGACGGGTCCGGCTAAATTCTCTGGCCATATTCTATCCTGCGATAAAAGGGGGCCGCGGCCCCCTATTTAATCTGACTCTTGGCTTACAGAGTCCGTTGGATTTCAACGGTCTCGTAAACTTCGATCTGGTCGCCTTCGCGTACGTCGTTGTAGTTCTTAACCGCGATACCACACTCGTAGCCGTTCTTGACTTCGTTGACGTCATCCTTGAAGCGACGCAGGGATTCCAGCTCGCCTTCATAGATAACCACGTTGTCGCGCAGAACGCGAATACGGTTGGAACGCTTGACCACACCTTCGGTAACCATACAGCCGGCAACGGCACCGAACTTCGGTGACTTGAAGACGCTGCGCACTTCGGCCAGACCGATGATTTCCTGACGGTACTCGGGGGCCAGCATGCCGCTCATGGCCTGCTTCACTTCGTCGATCAGGTCATAGATGACGGAGTAGTAACGCAGATCCAGGCTCTCGGCATCGATGACCTTGCGAGCAGAGGCATCGGCACGGACGTTGAAGCCCACCAGGATGGCGCTGGACGCGGCCGCCAGAGTGGCGTCGGTCTCGGTGATACCACCCACGCCGGAACCAACGATCTTCACCTTCACTTCGTCGGTGGAGAGCTTGACCAGCGCATCGCAGATCGCTTCCACGGAACCCTGTACGTCGGCCTTGATCACCACGTTCACTTCGGACACTTCGCCTTCGGTCATGTTGGCGAACATGTTCTCCAGCTTGGCCTTCTGCTGGCGAGCCAGCTTGACTTCGCGGAACTTGCCCTGACGATAGAGTGCCACTTCGCGGGCCTTCTTCTCGTCACGCACGACGGTGGCTTCGTCACCGGCAGAGGGAACGCCGGACAGGCCGAGGATTTCCACCGGCAGGGACGGACCGGCCTCTTTGATCTCGCGACCCAGTTCGTCACGCATGGCACGGACACGGCCGTATTCGAGACCGCACAGTACGATGTCGCCCTGACGCAGGGTACCTTCCTGTACCAGCACGGTGGCAACCGGACCACGGCCCTTGTCGAGGAAGGACTCGATCACGACGCCGTTGGCCATGCCGTCAACCACGGCTTTCAGCTCCAGTACTTCGGCCTGGATCAGAATGGCTTCCAGCAGGTCGTCGATGCCTTCGCCAGACTTGGCGGAGACGTGCACGAACTGGCAGTCACCACCCCAGTCTTCGGACATGACGTTGTAGCGGGCCAGCTCGGTCTTGACGCGATCCGGATCCGCTTCCGGCTTGTCGATCTTGTTGACCGCAACAACCAGCGGCACACCGGCAGCCTTGGCGTGCTGGATGGCTTCGATGGTCTGCGGCATCACGCCGTCGTCTGCTGCAACGACCAGCACCACGATGTCGGTTGCCTTGGCACCACGAGCACGCATGGAGGTAAACGCCGCGTGACCCGGGGTATCCAGGAAGGTGATCATGCCGCTGTCGGTCTGTACATGGTACGCACCGATGTGCTGGGTAATACCACCGGCTTCACCGGCAGCCACCTTGGCTTTACGGATGTAGTCCAGCAGCGAGGTCTTGCCGTGGTCAACGTGACCCATGATGGTCACGACCGGCGCGCGCGGCTTGGCTTCGGAGGTCTCGTCACGATCGGACAGCACCGCCTCTTCCAGCTCGTTCTCACGACGCAGCACCACCTTGTGACCCATCTCCTCGGCGACCAGCTGAGCGGTCTCCTGGTCGATCACCTGGTTGATGGTGGCCATGGCACCCATCTTCATCATCACCTTGATGACTTCAACACCCTTGACGGCCATCTTGTTGGCGAGCTCAGCCACAGTGATGGTCTCGCCGATGATGACGTCACGGTTGACGGCGGCAGCCGGCTTGTTGAAGCCGTGCTTCATGGCGTTCGGGGTAGCCACCTTGCCACGCTTGCCCTTGCGAGCGCGCGGGTCACGGGAGTTGCGGTCGTTGCGATCGTCGTCGCGGCGACCAGCCTTCTTCGGCCCCTTGGCAGCAGCAGCGGTGCGGCGGCTGGTCTCTTCCTTGCGATCCAGCTCGTCTTCAGCAGCCTGGGCGTGCTTGGAGGTGGTCACATGGTAATCGCTGCTCTCTTTGGCGCGAGCGGCTTCTTCTTCAGCCCAGCGGGCTGCGTTCTGTTCCGCCATGACGCGAGCCTCTTCGGCTTTCTTGGCGGCGAGTTCTTCAGCCTTTTGCAAAGCTGTTTGTTCCTGTTGGCGCTTCAGTTCTTCTGCTTCGCGCTTGGCCATCTTTTCTGCCTCTTGCTGAGCTGTGCTACTGGCTGCTTTGGCGGGCTGTTGAGCCTGTCGAGCCTTTTGTTGTGCCTCGATCCGCGCCTTTTCCTCAGCTTCACGACGAGCCTGCTCAGCCTCACGGCGAGCCTTCTCTTCAGCATCGAGACGAGCCTTCTCTTCGGCTTCGCGACGAGCTTTTTCTTCTGCTTCCAAACGCGCTTTTTCCTCGGCTTCCGCCTGACGCTGTTCATCTTCCAGCGCCGAGCGTCTTACATAGGTGCGAGACTTGCGCACTTCTACCTGCACTTCCTTGTTCTTGCCGCCAGTCCCCTGAACACTGATGGTGCTCTTGGTCTTGCGTTGCAAGGTCATGCGGGCAGGTGCGGCGACCTCGTCACCTCCATGCTGTTTCTTCAGGTGAGTCAGCAGAGTCTGTTTCTCAGACTCGCTGACCATGTCGTCGGCCTTGCTCTTGCTGATACCGGCATCGACAAACTGCTGGAGAAGACGATCAACCGGTGTGTCGATGTCAGTGGCAAGTTGTTTGACTGATACTTCTGCCATTCATTTTCCTCCGTTTGATCTTAACTAGACTGCTCTTCTCCGAACCAACAGATATTGCGAGCAGCCATAATCAGCTCACCGGCCTTCTCGGCGGTCAGCCCTTCGATATCAGCAAGGTCATCGATGCCTTGCTCTGCCAAATCTTCCAGGGTACCGATGCCGCGAGCGGCCAGGGCGTACGCCATTTCACGACCGAGGCCGTTCAGATTGAGCAGTTCTTCGGAAGGTTCAACACCTTCAAAGGATTCTTCTTTGGCCAGCGCCTTGGTGGTCAGGGCATCTTTGGCACGCTTGCGCAGCTCTTCGACCATGTCTTCATCCAGACCGTCGATGGCCAGCAGCTCGTTGACCGGTACGAAGGCGATCTCTTCCAGGGTGGAGAAGCCCTCTTCCATCAGCAGGCCGGCGAAATCGTCATCGATGTCGAGGGTGCTGGTGAACAGGTTCATGATGCGGTCGTTTTCGGCCTGGTGCTTGGCACGCATGTCCTCGACGGTCATCACGTTCAGTTCCCAACCGGTCAGCTGGGAGGCCAGACGCACGTTCTGACCGTTGCGGCCGATGGCCTGAGCCAGGTTGGCGGCTTCCACGGCGATGTCCATGGTGTGGTTGTCTTCATCGACGATGATGGAGGCCACATCAGCCGGCGCCATGGCGTTGATCACGTACTGGGCCGGGTTGTCATCGTACAGCACGATGTCGGCGCGCTCGCCGCTCAGCTCGGCGGAGACCGCCTGAACACGGGCACCGCGCATGCCGATACAGGCACCGATCGGGTCGATGCGGCGATCGTTGGTCTTCACCGCGATCTTGGCGCGGGAACCCGGATCACGGGCGGCGCCCATGATTTCGATCATCTCTTCGCCGATTTCCGGCACTTCGATGCGGAACAGCTCTTTCAGGAAGTCCGGGCTGGAGCGGCTGACGAACAGCTGGGAACCACGGGCTTCCGGACGCACAGCGTAGAGCAGACCGCGGATGCGGTCGCCCGGACGGAAGGTCTCGCGCGGCAGCATGTCGTCGCGGAAGATCACGGCCTCGGCGTTGCTGCCCAGATCCAGGATCACGTTGTCGCGGTTGCTCTTCTTGACCACGCCACTGATGATGGTGCCTTCTTTGTCCTTGAACTGGTCAACGACTTGTGAACGCTCGGCTTCGCGCACTTTCTGCACGATGACCTGCTTGGCGGTCTGGGTGGTGATGCGGTCGAAGGTGACGGAGTCGATCTGATCTTCAACATATTCACCGATCTGGATGTCCGGCTGCTCGATCTGCGCCGCTTCCAGGGTGATCTCGGCGTAGGGGTTCTCCATGGCGGCCTGATCCGCGATGACGACCCAGCGGCGATAGGTGTCGTAGTCGCCGGTCTTGCGATCGATCTCTACCCGAACTTCGATCTCGCCTTCATATTTTTTCTTGGTCGCCGTCGCCAGTGCGGTTTCCAGAGCCTGGAAAATCTTCTCGCGGGGAACCGCCTTCTCGTTGGACACTGCGTCAACGACCAGCAAAATCTCTTTATTCATATCCGATAGCCTCGTTAACCAAAGTTCGGCACTATGTTCGCTTTTTGGATATTGGTGAAAGCCAACACTTCGTCCTTACCATCTACCGTCAGAGTGATCATGTCGCCCTGCACGGCTTTGATTACGCCTTTGAACTTGCGGCGGTTGTTTGTTGCCATCCGAAGCGAAACCGCCGCCTCTTGGCCAACGTATTTTTCGAACTGGGCAACCTTGAACAGGGGGCGATCCAGACCCGGGGAGGACACCTCGAGGTAATACTCCTCGGTGATGGGATCCTCGACGTCCATGATGGCGCCAACCTGATGGCTGACTTCTGCACAGTTCTCGACGCTCACGCCATGCTCGCCGTCGATGTAGACGCGCAAGGTGGAGTGTTTACCCGCACGGATAAACTCGATACCCCACAGTTCAAAACCCAAGGCAACGACAGGAGCCTCGAGCAGATCGGTCAAACGTTGTTCCAACGTAGCCAAAGTCACCCTCCGAAAAACAAAAAAGGGCATAAAGCCCAGATAGAAATAGATTCAGAGTAAATTGCACATAACAAAAAGCCCCGATGTCAAATCGGGGCTTGGCGCTTTACCCTGATTGTCGCCTCGCAGCGACCGCCTTCCTGAGCGTAGGAAATGCGTGAAATTTGGTTGCGGGGGCCGGATTTGAACCGACGACCTTCGGGTTATGAGCCCGACGAGCTACCATGCTGCTCCACCCCGCGTCCGAAATCGTGCGAGATTATAGCCACTTCATTCTCGTCACACAAGACTGACTGGCTATAACACACCTGGTCACCCAGGCTTACTGCTTAATTGGTGCCGTGGGCGGGACTCGAACCCGCACACCCTAGAGCACTACCCCCTCAAGATAGCGTGTCTACCAATTCCACCACCACGGCAAAACTCTTACTCGGGAACGTCAGTGTCTTTCTTTACTGGCGCTTTGCTCTGCTCAACCTGTTGGGTCTGTTGCAGATTTTCCCATTCACTACCCTGTTTGACCTTGTTGCTGGACATAGAGCCAAGCACCAAGCTAATCAAGAAGAACAGAGTAGCCAAAATCGCTGTTGTGCGGGTCAGGAAACTGCCTGAACCACCGGAGCCGAATACGGTATTCGATGCCCCTGCGCCGAAGGAGGCGCCCATGTCAGCCCCTTTACCTTGCTGAATCATCACCAGACCAATCAGAGCCAGTGATACCAGCAGATAAACGACCAAAAGAATCTCGTACATTTAACTTGCACCCTTTGCCGCTTCAACAATTCCCAAAAACGTCTGGTCATCGAGACTTGCTCCACCAATCAGGCCGCCGTCAACGTCGGGCTGGGTAAACAACTCTCTCGCATTGGCCGGTGTCACGCTCCCACCATAGATGATTCTGACTTTCTCACCTATGACCGGAGTATCCTCCGCCAAGCGACCACGTATAAAGGAATGAACCTCTTGTGCCTGCTCGGGTGTGGCGCATTTACCTGTACCTACAGCCCAAATCGGCTCGTAGGCGATGATAGCATTATCGAAAGCCATCGCGCCATTTTTCTCTATGACAATATCCAGTTCTTCGGCAATCACCTCGAAGGTTCTTCTCGCCTGCCTTGCCGCACCCGACTCGCCCAAACAGAGGATTGGAACAAGCCCTGCCGACCTAGCCGCCGCAAACTTCTCTGCGACGATAAAACTGGTCTCACCAAAGAGACGCCTGCGCTCGGAGTGCCCTACCAATACGTATCGACACCCTGCCTCGACCAGCATCTGACACGAGACCTCACCCGTGTAAGCGCCCTGTCTGTGCTGGCTCACATTCTGAGCCCCCAACTTCATCACCCTCTGCTCACCGAGCAGAGCGGCCGTGAAGTCGATATGCACATGGGATGGACACAAGACCACGTCTACCTGTTCATCAACGCCTTTCAGGCATTGGCCGGCAAACTGCTCTAACTGCGACCTACTACCGTGTAACTTCCAGTTGGCTGCTACAAACGGCTTGCGATGTCCCATCGGCAACTCCCTTGCGAAAGCGGGGCTGATAATATCCAGAGGATTGTCAGCTGACAAGCGCTATTTTTAAATTTCTGAATCGTTTGAACAAGATACAACCAGGGCGGCTAAAAAGCCGCCCCATTTGTTCATTAAAACGCCGATTCAACCTGTTGTGCAATGCGTTGTGCCATATCGCGCACCTGTTGCTCGTGCTCCCCCTCCACCATGACGCGGATCAGGGGTTCAGTGCCGGACTTGCGCAGCAGCACACGACCACGACCGGCCAGCTCCTGTTCCACCCTGGCCACTTCCTGCTGTACGGCGTCAGCCGCCAGCGGGTCCTTGCCTTCGGCAAAGCGCACGTTGACCAGCACCTGCGGGAACTTGTTCATGCCGGAGCGCAGCTTGGCCAGTGGCATCTCCGCGGTACAGATGGCGGTCAGCACCTGCAGGGCGGCGACGATGCCATCCCCGGTGGTGGTCTGATCCAGGCAGATGATGTGACCGGAGTTCTCGCCACCGATGCGCCAGCCCTTCTCGTTCATCATCTCCAGCACATAGCGGTCACCCACCTTGGCGCGGGCGAACGGAATGCCCAGGGTCTGCAACGCCAGCTCCAGCCCCATGTTGGCCATCAGGGTGCCGACAACACCACCCTTGAGGCGGCCGTTACGCAGAGCATCGCGGGCGATGATGTAGAGGATCTCGTCACCGTCGATGATGTAGCCGGTGTGATCCACCATCACCAGGCGATCGCCATCGCCGTCGAAGGCAACGCCGAGATCAGCCTTGCACTCCAGTACCTTGGCGGCCAGTGCCTCCGGGGCGGTGGAGCCGACACCGTCATTGATGTTGAGACCATCCGGGCTGCAGCCGATGGCGATCACCTCGGCCCCCAGCTCGCGGAAAACGGAAGGCGCGATGTGATAGGTGGCACCATGGCCGCAATCCACCACCATCTTCAACCCTTCCAGGCTCAGATTGGAGGGGAAGGTGCTCTTGCAGAATTCGATGTAACGACCGGCGGCATCGTCGATGCGCAGCGCCTTGCCAAGCTCGGCGGACTCCACGCACTTCAGTTCGTGATCCAGCTCGGCTTCGATGGCCAGCTCGACCTCGTCAGGCAGCTTGGTGCCATCTGCGGAGAAGAACTTGATGCCGTTGTCGTAATAGGGGTTGTGGGAAGCACTGATGACGATGCCTGCCTCGGCACGGAAGGTGCGGGTCAGGTAGGCAACGGCCGGGGTGGGCATGGGGCCCATCAGAATGGCCTTGAGACCGGCGGCGGAAAGACCCGCTTCCAGCGCCGACTCCAGCATGTAGCCGGAGATGCGGGTATCCTTGCCGATCAGCACCTTGCGGGTACCCTTCTTGGAGAGCACCTTGCCCGCGGCCCAGCCCAGTTTCATTACGAAATCGGGAGTGATCGGGTATTCACCCACCTTGCCGCGTACACCGTCGGTGCCAAAATACTTTCTTGCCATTGTCTGTTCTCGTTTTTTTATTTGGATATGAAATCTTGTCCCGTCATGACCATCCAGCCGGTGCGCAGAGCATCCATGGTCGCTCGCACGTCGTGCACCCGGATGATCCGGGCACCACGCTGCATCCCGATAAGGGCACAGGCCAGGCTGCCGGCCAGCCGTTCATCAATCGGGCGACCGAGCAGGTTGCCTATCATAGACTTTCGCGACATCCCGACCAAGAGCGGAAGCTGGTAATCGAGCAATGACTCCTGCTGTGCCAGCAGCTGATAGTTGTGCTCAAGGGTCTTGCCAAAACCGTAGCCAGGGTCCAGCAGCAGCTGTTCACGAGCGATGCCGGCCGTCAAACAGGCGGCGATCCGCTCGTCAAAGAAGGCTCTCACCTCCCCCAACAGATCATCGTAATGGGGCTCGGCCTGCATGGTTCTCGGTTGCCCCTGCATGTGCATCAGACACACGGGGACGTCGGCAGCGGCCGCCGCAGCCAGCGCCCCAGGTTCGAGCAGGGCTCGTACATCGTTGATAAGATGGGCCCCCGCCGCGCAGCCCTCCCGCATGACCGTTGCCTTGGATGTGTCGAGGGAGATCATCACGTCGAGCTCACGTACCATGTGCTCCACCACGGGAAGGACCCTGTCCAGCTCTTCCTGCTCGCTCACGTCGGGCGCGCCGGGACGGGTCGACTCGCCACCGATGTCGATGAGGGTTGCCCCTTCCGCCACCATCTGGCGCGCATGGGTCATCGCACGCTCCAGCTGGTTGAAATGGCCGCCGTCGGAGAAGGAGTCCGGCGTCACGTTGAGGATCCCCATGACGTGGGGACGTTCGAGGGAGAGGCTGAGCCCCTTGCTGATTAGCTGCATCTTCACTTCCATGGACATAAAGAAAAACCCCGGGGCCAGCCCGGGGTTTGTATCATCACGACTTATTTGGCAGGCAGGTCGTTGGCCTTGTCGATATCGACATCGGCAACCTGTTCCGCCTCGGTCACGGTCGGCTTGGGCTCGGGTGCCACAGTAGCACCACCCTGCGGGGTATCGCCGTGCTCGTCATGCCAGTTGCTGGGAGCACGCACTTCGCGACGAGCCATCAGATCATCGATCTGCTTGGCATCGATGGTTTCGTACTTCATCAGCGCATCTTTCATGCTGTGCAGCACGTCCATGTTGTCCAGCAGGATCTGCTTGGCACGGTCGTAGTTGCGGTCGATCACCTGCTTGACCTCGGCATCGATAATGCGGGCAGTGTCATCGGACATGTGCTTGGCCTTGGCCATGCTGCGACCGAGGAACACCTCGCCATCTTCTTCCGCATAGAGCATGGGACCGAGACGCTCGGACATGCCCCACTGGGTCACCATCTTGCGGGCGATGTCGGTGGCACGCTCGATGTCGTTGGATGCACCGGTCGATACCTTCTCGGCACCATAGATCAGCTCTTCCGCCAGACGGCCACCGTACAGGCTGGAGATCATGGACTCCAGATGCTGCTTGGAGTGGCTCCAGCGATCCTGCTCCGGCAGGTACATGGTCACACCCAGCGCACGGCCGCGCGGAATGATGGAGACCTTGTAGACAGGGTCATGATCCGGTACCACGCGACCAATGATGGCGTGACCCGCCTCATGATAAGCCGTCATCTCCTTCTCGGACTCTTTCATCACCATGGAGCGACGCTCTGCGCCCATCATGATCTTGTCCTTCGCCTTCTCGAACTCGGCCATGGACACCACACGGCGGCTCTCGCGCGCAGAGAACAGAGCGGCTTCGTTGACCAGGTTGGCCAGATCGGCACCGGAGAAACCAGGAGTACCGCGTGCAATCAGCGCCGGGTTGACGTCATCCGCCAACGGCACCTTGCGCATATGCACCTTGAGGATCTGCTCGCGGCCACGCACATCCGGCAGACCGACTACGACCTGACGGTCGAAACGGCCCGGACGCAGCAAGGCAGGATCCAGTACGTCAGGACGGTTGGTAGCGGCGATGACGATGATGCCTTCATTGCCCTCAAAGCCATCCATCTCGACCAGCATCTGGTTCAGGGTCTGCTCGCGTTCATCGTGACCACCGCCCAGACCGGCGCCACGCTGGCGACCGACGGCGTCGATTTCATCGATGAAGATGATGCAGGGGGAGGATTTCTTGGCCTGCTCGAACATGTCGCGTACCCGGGAGGCACCCACACCCACGAACATTTCCACGAAGTCCGAACCTGAAATGGTGAAGAACGGCACCTTGGCCTCACCCGCAATGGCCTTGGCCAGCAGGGTCTTACCGGTACCGGGAGGACCTACCAGCAGTACGCCAGTCGGGATCTTGCCGCCCAGTTTCTGGAATTTGCTCGGGTCGCGCAGATAGTCGACCAGCTCCTTGACCTCTTCCTTGGCCTCATCGCAACCGGCTACGTCAGCGAAAGTGGTCTTGATCTGATCCTCACTCATCAGGCGAGCCTTGCTCTTGCCAAACGACATGGCACCTTTGCCACCGCCGCCCTGCATCTGACGCATGAAGAAGACCCAGACACCGATCAGCAGCAGCATCGGGAACCAGGAGATAAAGATGGAGGTGATCAGAGACGGCTCTTCCGGCTTCTCGCCCATCACTTTGACATTGTGATTGAGCATGTCGTTGAGCAGCTGGGGATCCGGCGCCGGGATGATGGTGGTGAAGCGTTCACCGGTGCGCTTGACGCCATTAATGACCTTGCCATCCATCCGTACTTCACGGATCTGCTCTTGGGTCACTTCTTTAACGAAGCTGGAATAGTCCAGCTGGCGACTGGTGGTATCGCTGGGGCTGAAGCTATTGAACACCGACATCAACACGACGGCAATGACCAGCCACAGGATTAGGTTTTTCGCCATGTCACTCAAATCAGTAACCTCGCAGACTGACAGTTAACGATGAAGGTTAGGGTACTACAGTTTAAAACCGGTAGCCACAATGTAGACTTCTCGTGAACGGGCACGAGACGAGTCTGGTTTACGAATCTTGACAGCAGAGAAAAGCTTACGGATTTCATTGAGATAGATGTCAAACCCCTCCCCCTGGAATACCTTGACCACGAAACTGCCGTTGGAACGCAGGACCTGATTGCACATGTCCAGCGCCAGTTCGACCAGATACATGGAACGGGCCTGATCCACCTGCTGGGTACCGCTCATGTTGGGTGCCATGTCGGACATGACAACGTCAACCTTGTCCGGACCGACCCGCTCAAGCAGAGCTCCCAGTACAGTTTCCTCCCGAAAGTCTCCCTGCAGGAAATCGACACCGGCGATGGAATCCATCGGCAGAATATCGCAGGCGATCACCCGCCCCTTGTCACCGACCTGATCGATGGCAAACTGGGACCATCCACCGGGGGCCGCCCCCAGGTCCACCACCGTCATGCCGGGCTTGAGCAGTTTGTCCTTGCCCTGGATCTCGTCGATCTTGAACACGGCACGGGAACGCAGCCCCAACTTCTGGGCTTTCTTGACGTATTGATCGTCAAAATGCTCTTTTAACCAGCGGGTTGAACTGGGGGAATGTTTTTTCTGGGTCATGATTGTCGACTTTAAAAAACCACAAGGGTTATTAGTATTAAGGGCTAAGTGGGGGTAGAATACGCCCCTTTCAACCCTGACTTATGAAGAAATTGCCATGATTCTCAACAATAAACAGAAACAGTACCTCAAGGGCCTTGCCCACAGTCTGAAGCCGGTCGTCCTGCTGGGACAACACGGTCTGACCGAAGGTGTGCTGGCCGAGATCGATCTGGCGCTCAACCACCACGAGCTGATCAAGGTTAAGGTTGCGTCTGAAGATCGTGAGATGAAACAGCTGGTTATGGATGCCATCGTCCGTGAAACCGGCGCGGTGAAAGTACAGAGCATCGGCCACGTGCTGACCATCTACCGTCAGGCCAACGAGCCGAAAATCCAACTGCCCCGCAAGTAACAGGAAAGAGCATCGCTCTTTCCTCTCATTTTCTCTCTTCCCAAGTCGCTTGCCAAAGTAGTCGCCAGGCCCTTAACCTGCGATGAATACTCGTGGAAACCCGCTATGGATCACCATCAGATTCTCACCGAAGATGAACTGGCCATGCTACGGGACTTGGGAAACGATCAGGAGACAGCCGCCGGACAACCCCTGAGCGGTTATCTCGCCCCCCCCCTGCTTGGCCTGTTGCAACGCGCCGACCAGCTGGTGCTGGAAGCCAGCTTCGCCGGACACCAGCTCCGTTTCCCACTGCGTTTAACTCAGGGCGATGACGGCTTTGTCGAACCACGCATCGCCGCCCCCGTTATCAAGGAGCTGGGTTACCCTCATCCGCGCACCTGGCGGCTGGATGAACAGGCCCGTTTCCAGATGGGAGAAGAGGACTACCTGGTGCACAGCCTGTCACTGGACGGGCTGGTGGTGGAAGGCTTGCCGGCGGAGCTGGCCATGGATACCACGCTGGCAGGCACCCTGCTGATCGAAGGTCTCCCTCCTCTCCCCCTCAGCGCAGAGCCGGTCAGGCGGATCCACCGTCGCAATGGCATACAGGGCTGGGCACTGCACTTCCAGATGGCCAGAGAGGATCTTGAACAACTGCGCGGCTGGGTGTTTCAGCGCCATCAGGACGCCTTCACCCAGGCTTATCAGCCCCGCTGAATACAAACAGGGGAGCCGGGCTCCCCTGTTGCTGGCTGGTCGCTACCTCAGAGGTAGGCGACTTCCAGGATCTCGTACTCCACGTCGCCGGACGGCGTCTTGACGATGGCGACATCGTCCACTTCCTTGCCGATCAGGGCGCGGGCAATGGGCGAATTCACGGAGATCATGTTCTGCTTGATGTCCGCCTCGTCATCACCCACGATGCGGTAGACCACCTCTTCTTCCGTCTCGCTCTTGAGCAGCGTCACGGTCGCCCCGAAGATGATGCGACCATTGTTGGTCATCTTGGTGACGTCGATCACCTGAGCGTTGGAGAGCTTGCTCTCAATTTCCTGGATACGGCCTTCACAGAAGCCTTGCTGCTCGCGGGCAGCATGATATTCGGCGTTTTCTTTCAGATCACCATGTTCACGGGCATCTGCAATCGCTTCGATAATCTGCGGACGAAGCTCGGTCTTGAGATATTCGAGCTCTTCACGCAGCTTTTCAGCGCCGCGAACAGTCATCGGAGTATGATTCATAGTCGAAACCTGGGTTGCTTGAAAAGAGAAGCTGCGGCTATCAGAGAGAGCCGCAGCTGTCGGTTCGGATGAGGCATCTTAATATGAAGCCGGCACAAAATCCATGTCGGTCCCTGCGAGGCAGATCGCGCTTTGGCATCACAATTGTCTGTGACTATTTCTGCTCCTGGGCACTTATCGGAGCAGATACCGTCGGTTTGCCCTGCATGATGGAGATCTCCACCCGCCGGTTCATGCGCCGGTTCTCCGGTGTCGTGTTGGGCACCAGCGGCTGGGAATCCGCCATGCCCTGCACCACCAGCCGGCTGCCATCAAAACCGGGCACCTTGATCATCTGATGGGCCACCGCCACCGCCCGCTGGGAGGAGAGTTCCCAGTTGGACTGGAACAGCTCATCCTCGGTGGCCACGTTGTCGGTATGACCGGAGATGGTGATCTCGCCGGGTACATCCTTGAGCAAGGCGGCAACTTTACGCACCACAGGCCAGAACTGGGGCTGCAGGAAGGCGGAGCCCGCCGGGAAGGCGGCTTTCTCGCGGATCCGGATGATGATCTGCTGGCCCAGCGCCTCGATCTCGATCGCCCCATCCTGGATCTGCGCCTTCATCTGATCCGCCAGCGCCTTGGCCAGCGCATTGGACTGCTCCTGCTGCTGTTTCTGCGCCTCCTGCTGGGTGTCGCCCCCCACCAGCTTCTCTTCGCTCTTGTCATGACCACCAGCTTTGTCGGCATCACCGGGCTGGAATTCCAGCTCTGTCTGGGTCATGTCGATAGTCTGCTGCATGATGGTATCGATGGGCGTTGGTTCCGGGCGACCCGGTCTGAACTCCTGGGCAATGACGGAGGTTCCCTTGGGGATGTCCTTCACCTCGAGGATGTTCTGCACCCCGAACGCCTTCTCCATGGAGCCGGCAATCTGCTTGAACTTCTGCACATCCATCTCGGCAAACGAGAGCAGCAGCACGAAGAAGCACATCAAGAGCGACATCAGATCGGCGAAAGTACCCATGTAACCGGGCAGCCCGGGGGGCGGACATTTGCAATCAGACATACATCCCCCTATTCATCGCCATTGTTGCGTTTCGACTGGTTGAGGTAGTTCTGCAACATGGACTGGATCACCCGCGGGTTCTGGCCATCCTGGATGCCCATGATGGCGTCCAGCACCAGGCAGCGACTCAGCTTCTCCTCACCGCTGCGCAGCTCCAGCTTGTCGGCAATGGGGATGGCGATCATGTTGGCCTCGATGGCGCCGTACAGAGTAGTGAGCAAGGCTACCGCCATGGCCGGGCCGATGGATTTGGGATCGCTCATGTTGGCCAGCATGGCCACCAGCCCGACTAGGGTACCTATCATCCCCATGGCCGGCCCCAGATCCCCGAGGGTACGAAACACCTTGATGGCGATGACATGGCGCTCGGCGGTGAGCTCTATGTCTTTTTCCATCACGGCACGGATGACGTCGGCATCGTGGCCGTCCACCAGCATGTCGATGCCCTTTTTCATGAAGGAGTTGGGCACCTCGGCCGCTTCCAGCGCCAGAAAACCGCCCTTGCGGGCCGCATCAGCCAGCTCGACCGCCTTGACGATCAGATCGTCAAGCTTGTCTCCCTTGTACATGAATGCCTTGCCGGCCACCTTGAACGCCATCAGGAACTGGCCGAGGTTGAACTTCATCATGGCGATGAAGATAGACCCGAGAATAGTGATATAGACCGAGGGCATGTCCACGTACATGCTCATGGGGCCACCCAGCAGCATGCCATAGATGACCACCCCAAATCCCAGCACTATGCCAATCAGACTACCTAGATCCACATCCCTACTCCTGTCAGCTGAAATTTGTTGTATCTGTAGTTTGTTGAATTTTCTGCTATTGGCTCACCAGCGGCAAGGGCCGCTACCATTTTCTCCTTTGGAAGATGGCTTATTATCGGC
Organism: Aeromonas sp. 600276; assembly: GCF_049175815.1. Lineage (NCBI taxonomy): Bacteria > Pseudomonadati > Pseudomonadota > Gammaproteobacteria > Aeromonadales > Aeromonadaceae > Aeromonas > Aeromonas sp. 600276. The sequence continues at coordinate 166,016 of NZ_JAAKVU010000004.1, forward strand.
CACTTTTCCGAGAGTTTAAGCCGATGGCATTTTTCTGCCTCCCCCCTGCCCGCCGTCGATGTTAAGATAAGCCGTTTTTTTCAATCCCCGAGGATGGACATGGCCAGTAAAAAAATCGACCGCCTGAGTTTTGATGCCACTCTGGAAGAGCTGGAAACCATAGTTCATCAACTGGAACAGGGCTCCCTGCCGCTGGAAGAGGCCCTCAAGCAGTTCGAACAGGGCATTCACCTGGTGCGGGCCGGCCAGCAGAAGCTGGAGCAGGCCGAGCAGAAGATCCAGATCCTGCTGACTCAGGCCGATGGCAGCGAGCAGGCAGTTCCCTTCCAGCCAGAGCAAGGAGAGGAGTGAGTGACGCTGGACGATTTTTCCCGCCTGCACCGGCAACGTATTGACGACTGTCTCTCTGCACAACTTGAATCCTTGCCACCCATGGCCCCCCGCCTGCGCGATGCCATGCGCTATGGCCTGCTGCTGGGTGGCAAGCGGGTGCGCCCCTTTCTGGTCTACGCCGTCGGCGAGATGCTGGGTGTCAAGAGCGAGCTGCTGGACGGCCCCGCTGCCGCGGTGGAGTGCATCCACGCCTACTCCCTGCTGCACGACGATCTGCCCGCCATGGATGACGACGATCTGCGTCGCGGTCAGCCAACGGTGCACAAGGCGTTCGATGAAGGCACCGCCATTTTGGCCGGTGACGCCCTGCAGACCCTGGCCTTCTCCATTCTGGCTGATCACCCGATGCCGGATTCACTGCTGGCCAACCGGGTCCAGATGCTGAGCCGGCTGGCCCACGCCTCGGGTTATCTCGGCATGTGTGGCGGCCAGGCGCTGGATCTGCAGGCGGAAGGGCGTCAGATCACCCTGGCCGAGCTGGAACAGGTACACCGCCACAAGACCGGGGCCCTCATCGAGTGCGCCGTGGCGCTCGGCGCCCTGTGCAAGGCCGATGTGGATGAAACTACCCTGAGCGCGCTGCAAACCTACGCCGCCGCCATCGGTCTCGCCTTCCAGGTGCAGGATGACATCCTCGACATCACGGGCGATACCGCCACCCTCGGCAAGCGGCAAGGTTCCGATCTGGCGCTGGAAAAGAGTACCTATCCGGCGCTACTTGGGCTCGACAATGCCCGTGAGCTGGCTCGCGAACTGCATGGTAAAGCCTTAACAGCCTTGCAATCTTTGCCCTACAATACCGACATTCTGGAAGCGTTTGCCGATTACATCATCGAGCGAACCCACTAAACGCTGGATAACAGTAACAATATGAGCGTTGATATAAGCAATTTCCCCAACCTGGCCCTCGCGGATACGCCGGTCGAGTTGCGATCCCTGCCCTTCGAGCGACTGCCTGTGCTGTGCAACGAACTGCGTGAATATCTGCTGCGTTCGGTGAGTCGCTCCAGTGGTCATCTTGCCTCCGGGCTCGGCACCGTCGAACTGACGGTGGCGCTGCACTACGTCTACAACACCCCGTTCGATCGGCTGGTGTGGGACGTGGGCCACCAGGCTTATCCCCACAAGATCCTGACCGGTCGGCGCGATCGGATGCAGAGCATCCGCCAGAAAGACGGCCTGCACCCCTTCCCCTGGCGCGGCGAGAGCGAGTATGACGTGCTCTCCGTCGGTCACTCCAGCACCTCCATCGGTGCGGCGCTCGGCATGGCCGTGGCAGCCGAGAGCGAAGGGCTGGGGCGCAAGGTGGTGGCGGTGATCGGTGATGGCGCCATCACGGCCGGTATGGCGTTCGAGGCACTCAATCACGCCGGCGATGTCCACAAGGACATGCTGGTGGTGCTCAACGACAACGAGATGTCCATCTCCGAAAATGTCGGGGCGCTCAACAACCACCTGGCCCGTATCATGTCCGGCAAGCTCTACACCACCATCCGCGAGGGTGGCAAGAAGGTGCTGGCCGGCCTGCCGCCAGTCAAGGAGCTGGCCAAGCGGGCAGAGGAACACCTCAAGGGAATGGTGGTGCCCGGCACCCTGTTCGAGGAGTTCGGCTTCAACTACATAGGTCCCATCGACGGCCACGACATCAACGCTCTGGTCGAGACCCTGCGCAACATGCGCAACCTCAAGGGGCCGCAGCTGCTGCACGTCAAGACCAAGAAGGGCAAGGGCTATGAGCCCGCCGAGAAGGACCCCATCGGTTATCACGGCGTGCCCAAGTTCAATCCGGACGAGTGCACCCTGCCCAAGGCGAGTGGCGGCAAGCCGAGCTTCTCCGCCATCTTCGGCCAGTGGCTGTGCGACATGGCGGCCAAGGATGAACGGTTGGTCGGCATCACCCCGGCCATGCGCGAAGGCTCCGGCCTGGTGAAGTTCAGCCAGCAGTATCCGGATCGCTACTTCGACGTGGCCATCGCCGAGCAGCACGCGGTCACCTTCGCCGCTGGTCTCGCCATCGCCGACCAGAAGCCGGTGGTCGCCATCTATTCGAGCTTCCTGCAGCGGGCCTACGACCAGCTGATCCACGACGTGGCGCTGCAAGAGCTGCCGGTGCTGTTCGCCATCGACCGGGCCGGTCTGGTGGGGGCCGACGGCCCGACCCATCAGGGGGCGTTCGACATCAGCTTCCTGCGCACCGTGCCCAACATGGTGATCATGACCCCGTCCGACGAGAACGAGTGCCGTCAGATGCTTTACACCGGCTACCAGTACAACGGGCCGGCGGCGGTACGCTACCCCCGCGGCAGTGGCACCGGCATCCAGGTGGAGAGCGAGATGCAGGCGCTGGCGCTCGGCAAGGGCCGCATTGTCCGTCAGGGCAAAGGCACAGCCATCCTGGCGTTCGGCACCCTGCTGCAACAGGCCAAAGCGGCTGCCGAGGCGCTCGATGCCACCCTGGTGGACATGCGTTTCGTCAAACCGATGGACGAGGCGCTGGTGCTCTCCCTGGCCGCGACTCACGATCAGTTCGTCACTATCGAGGACAACGCCATCATGGGCGGCGCGGGCTCTGCGGTGAACGAGCTGCTGATGCGCAGCAAACAGTGCAAGCCGGTGCTCAACCTCGGCCTGCCGGATCGCTTCGTCGAGCAGGGTACCCAGGAGGAGATCTACGCACTGCTGAGGCTCGATGGCGCCGGCATCCAGCGCAGCATCGAGCAGTGGCTGCAGGCTTGATCCCTCAGCACACACAGCAAAAGGGCGCCGTTATGGCGCCCTTTTTGTTTGTCTGTCTCGTTTGTTTATCTGTGACCATCAGCCCTTGTAGAGCTTGGGATTGAACACATCCCGCAGCCAGTCACCCAACAGGTTGATGACCAGCACCAGCACCACCAGGCAGATGCCCGGGAAGGCGGTGATCCACCAGGAGCCGGAGAAGATGTAGTTGAAGCCCACGCTGATGAGCGAGCCCAGCGACGGCTGATCCACCGGCATACCCAACCCCAGGAAGGAGAGCGCCGCCTCGCTCATGATGGCGTTAGCCACCTGCACCGTGGAGATGACCAGGATCGGCGACAGGCAGTTGGGCAGAATGTGGCGGAACATGATGCGCGGGGCACGAAAGCCCATCACCTTGGCCGCTTCCACATACTCCTTTTTCTTCTCCGCCAGCACCGAGGCGCGCACGGTTCGGGCGTACTGCGGCCACTCGGCGATACCGATGATCACCACCAGCATCAGGATGGCGAACTTCGAGTAGAACTCGGAACCAAACGTCGCCTGGAAGATGGCGGAGATGATGATCGCCACCATCATGGTGGAGAACGACAGCTGCACGTCGGCAAAGCGCATCAGCAGGCTGTCGATGCGGCCACCGAAGTAACCGGCGATGAGGCCGATGACGATGCCGAGCACCAGCTGCAGCGCCACCGCAAACAGACCTATGGTCAGCGAGATGCGGGCGCCATAGAGGATGGTGCTCCAGATGTCGCGACCCTGGTTGTCGGTACCGAGCCAGAAACGCTCCTCACCCCCTGCCAGCCAGGAGGGCGGCAGTTCGGCATCCATCAGATCGAAGCTGGTCTGGTCATAGACGTTGTACGGGGCGAGCCAGGGCGCCAGCATGGCGGCCAGCACGAACACCACGAACACCGCAAAGCTGAACATGGCTACCTTGTCCCGCAGGAAGTAGTAGACGATGTCGGAATTTTTAAAACGTGCCCAACGGCTTGGGCTTGCAGTTACTGCATTGCTCATGTGCTTACCCCTTGGCGGTCAAGTTGACGGTCGGGTTGATCAACCCGTAGAGCAGGTCGACCAGGGTATTGGTCACCACGAAAATGAGCCCGACGAAGATGACGTAGGCGGTGATGAGGGGCGTATCGACCCGGTGGATCGCCTCGAGGAACAAAAAGCCTGTCCCTGGCCACTGGAACACGCTCTCGGTCAGTATGGTGTAGGCCACCATGGTACCGATCTGCACACCACCGACGGTAATGACCGGCAGCATGGTGTTCTTCAGGGCGTGCTGGTAATAGACCTTGTTGTTGTCCAGCCCCTTGGCGCGGGCAAACTTGACGTATTCGGAGGAGAGCTGCTCCAGCATCTCGGAGCGCACCAGCCGGATGAACAGCGGCAGCATGATGGAGGAGAGCGACACCGCCGGCAGGATCAAATGCTTGATGCCGTCCCAGGTGAAGAAGCCCGACTCCCAGCCCAGCAGGTTGTAGGTCTCGCCGCGGCCATAGGCCGGCAGCCAGCCCAGCTGGATGGAAAAGAGGTACATCAGCATGATGGCGGTCAGGAACACCGGGATCGAGATGCCGATGCTGCTCCCCGCCATGATGATCTTGGTCGGTATGCTGTGCGGGCGGATCGCCGAGTAGACCCCAAGCGGAATGGAGACCACCACGATGATCAGCGCAGCGCCAAACACCAGCTCAAGAGTAGCCACCAGCTTGTCGAGGATAACCTCGAGAGCGGGTCGCTTGAAGAAGTAGGAAGTACCCAGATCCCCGTGTACCGCGTTCTTCAAGAAGCGGCTGTATTTGACGAGGAAAGGATCGTTGAGGCCCATCTTCTCGCGCAAATCGTGGCGCTGGGCTTCGGAGACGGATTGTCCCACCAGCTCGCGCAGCGGATCCCCCAGGTTGTCCTGGATGGAGAAGGCGACCAGGCTGATGACGAACATCACTATCACGGCCTGATAGAACCGTTTCAGCAGGAATGTAAACATGCTTGTCCTTCTACGTGGCCTGTGTCATGGCACAGGCTTCTGTTAGCAGGCGGGGTGGCCGGCTGACCACCCCGCCCCGTCCTTCCTTGCGACTTGCGCTTACTTGCCGACCACCAGGTCACCCAGGTAAGGGAAGTTCATTACGTTGACCACCGGCTTGATGTCGGCGTTCTTCTTGGCGCCGTAAGCCAGATCTTCCCAGTGCAGCGGCACGTAGGCGGCGTCGTCGATCAGCATGGCTTCGACCTTCTTCAGCATCTCGGCGCGCTTGGCCGGGTCGGTCTCGGCATTGGCCTGCTCGACCAGCTTGTCAGCCTCGGCGTTGGCATAGCCGGCACAGTTGTACTGGCCCATGCCGGTCTTGGCATCCTTGGTGAAGGTCAGGAACTCGAAGAAGTTCGCGGTATCTTCGGTGTCGGAGTGCCAGCCGATCAGCTGCATGTCCGCAGCGCACTTGTCAAACTCCGGCCAGTACTGGGCCACCGGCATGGTCTTCAGATCAACCTTGATGTTGATCTTGGCCAGCATGGCGGAGACGGCCTGGGCAATCTTGACGTCGTTGACGTAGCGGGCAGCCGGGGAGATGAAGCTCATCTTGAAGCCCTTCTCGTAGCCGGCTTCCTTCATCAGCTCCTTGGCCTTGGCCAGGTCATACTGGGGCTTGAGCGCCTCGTTGTGACCGGCATAGCCTTTCGGGCTCAGCTGGCCGGCGGGGGTGCCAAAGCCCTTGTTGATCTTCTCGACAATACCCACCTGGTTGATGGCGTAGTTGATCGCCTGACGCACGCGCTTGTCTTTCAGCGCCGGGTTGGTGTTCTGGTTCAGCTCGATGATGATGGCGCGGGTACCGGACAGGGTCACCAGCTGGGTGTCCTTGCCGTTCTTCACGCGCTCCAGATCGTTCGGCGCAACCGGGTAGATCATGTCCACGTCGCCACCCAGCAGGGCCGCCACGCGGGTGGCGTCTTCCTTGATGGGCACCACGGTCAGGTTGTCAACGTTGCCCTTGGAGGCCTTGTCCCAGTAGTTGGCGTTGCGCACGTACTCCAGCTTCACGCCCTGCTCGCGGAACTTGACGCTGAACGGGCCGGTACCGGAGACGTGGGTGGAGGCGTAGGAGTCGCCGTTCTTGACGATCTCGCCCTTGTCCTTGCCCGCCTCTGTCTTGCCGGTATAGAACTTGGAGTCCATCGGGAAGATATAGGTCACGGTCTGCAGCACCAGCGGGAACGGCTTGGCGGTGACGAGATCCACTGTGTACTCATCGACCTTCTTCACTTCGGCGATGGGGTCGAAGATGGCCTTGAAGTCGACGGAGGACTTCAGACGGTTGACGGTCCACACCACGTCGTCGGCGGTGAAGTCGTTGCCGGAGTGGAACTTGACGCCCTTGCGCAGGAAGAAGCGGACGGTCTTGTCGTCGATGCGCTCATACTTCTCGGCCAGGCGCGGCTCGAACTGCAGGTCCTGGGTGTAACGCATCAGCGGATCGAACACCAGGTGGGACATCTCCAGGGTCTGACCGGAGAGCTGCTCCTGCGGGTCCAGCGAGGTGGCGTCAGAGGCGACACCGACCTTGATGTCGACAGCGGAGACGTTAAAGGCGAAACCAGCGGCAAACAGCGCCAGTGCAATCTTGGACAATCCTTTTTTCATTGTTTTCTCCATGCTTTTGGCTTTTTTATTGACATAGATACCGGCGAGCCGGTGCTTTCCTAGCTTGCGATTTCCAGCCCCTCGCGGGACATTCCCTTGAACTCCGGCATGAGGGAGATCAGCTTGCGGCTGTACTCATGCTCGGCATTGGTAAACAGTTTCTCGGTCTCGGCCACCTCCACCAGGTGACCGTGCTGCATCACGCCGATGCGATCGCACATCTGGCGGATGACCGGCAGATCGTGGCTGATGAACAGCATGGTGAGGCCAAGCTCCTGCTGCAGATCCTTGAGCAGGTTCAGGATCTGGGCCTGCACCGACACATCCAGCGCCGAGGTGGGCTCGTCGCAGATGAGGAAACGGGGCCGAGTCGCCAGGGCGCGGGCGATGGAGATGCGCTGACGCTGACCACCGGAAAACTCGTGGGGGTACTTGACCCCGGCGCCGCGGCCGAGCCCCACGTGATCCAGCAGATCCCCCACGATGCCGGCGATCTGGCTCTCGCTGCTCGCCAGCTTGTGAAAGCGGATCGGCTCGGCAATGATGTCGCGCACCTTCATGCGCGGGTTCATCGACGAGTAGGGGTTCTGGAACACCATCTGCATCTGGCGACGCAATGGGCGACGCTCATGCTCGCCCTTGAGGGCGGTCAAGTCGATCCCCTCGAAGAAGATCTTGCCGGTATCGGGCGGATAGAGGCCGGTGATGGCGCGGGCGATGGTGGATTTGCCGGAGCCAGACTCCCCCACCAGGCCGAAGGTCTCACCTTCGAAGATCTCGAAGCTGATGTTGTTGCAGGCCCGTACATACTGGCGACGGCTCGGGAAGAAGGAGTCCTTGGTGACGAACTTGAGATCCACGTTCTCCACCCGCAGCAACGCCCCTTCATAGGCGCGTTCGTCCTGGCTCTGGCCGAGCCAGTGGGTCTTGAGATCGATGCTGGTATCTGCCGCGCCGGCATCCTCGATATAGGAGACCAGCGGGAAGCGCACCAGCTTCACATCCGAGCGGGGCACCGCCGAGATGAGGCTGCGAGTATAGGGGTGGTTGGGGCGACCCAGCACCTGTTCGGTGGCGCCGAACTCCACCAGATCGCCGCGATACATGACCGCCACCTTGTCGGTAACATTGGAGACCACGCCCATGTCGTGGGTCACCAGCATGCAGCCCACCTGCCGCTCCTTGCAGAGGGTGCGGATGAGCTGGAGGATCTGATCCTGGATGGAGACATCCAGCGCCGTGGTCGGCTCGTCGGCGATGATGAGCTCGGGATCGCCGGAGAGGGCGATGGCGATCACCACCCGCTGGCGCATGCCGCCGGAGAACTGGTGCGGATACTGCTTGATGCGCAGCTCCGGGCTCGGGATCCCGACCGCCTTCATCAACTCGAGCGCCTTGGCAAAGGCCGCCTCACGTGACAGGTCAGTGTTGGCCAGGATGGTTTCAACCAGCTGATGTTCGACGGTGAACAGCGGGTTGAGGGAGGTCATGGGGTCCTGAAAGATGAAACCGATGCGCGAGCCGCGAATGGCCCGCATCTCGTTCTGGCTCTTGCCGGAGATGAGCTCGCCATTGAGGTAGATATCGCCACGGGCGATGCGACCCGGCGGGCTCAGGAGATCGATGACGGCGTTGCCGATGGTGGACTTGCCGGCGCCGGATTCACCCACGACACCGACTATCTCCCCTTTTTCGATGGAGAAAGAGAGATCCTTCACTGCGGCCAGTACCCCGTAGCGGGAGGGATACTCGATCCGCAAGTTTTTCACTTCGAGCAAGGACATGGTTACCTCTGCGGGGGACATCCGTCCCAAATAATTCGTCCGTAAATCGGCCGCAGATGCCGGTCGTGCCTTGGCGTGATCGTGAGTGTTTGATATGACGACTAAACGCTCAATCCATGAGACAACGAAACCAGCGATCCGGGCGGGTTTTTTGCATTTTTTTGGAATAACCCGCGAGTAACTTAGACGGTTTGACGGCGAGTGTAAATGATCGGGTTATACAATTTCGCAATACTTTGCTCAGTTAGCAGCCAGCACCGCAGTCATAAATGATGATTACAATCACATATCCAGACTTTATGACCACACAAATGACGATCTAGTGCTTTTACTTTCAACAAGGGTGTAACAGGCGGGAATATTCACTATTGACACAATAGTCTCAAGCCTCGAATGAGTAGTGAATATTTATGTGAAATGATTTTTTAACGGCAGCATATGCCGATGAATGAAAACTAAACAGAGATAAATAGGGGGATGCCAGCGCGGCATTCCCCCTCGTAATCCCCGTCACCCCAGCCAGTATGCCAGCAATTGCATACAAAACAGGGCGAACAGGGCGGCGATGAGATCGTCGAGCATGATGCCGAAGCCACCGTGGATGCGGCGATCAAACCAGGAGATGGGCCAGGGCTTGAGCACGTCGAACAGGCGAAACAGCACGAAGCCGGCCAGCACCCACTCCCAGCCGTCCGGCGCCGCTATCATGGTGACGCCAAAGCCGATTACCTCGTCCCAGACGATGGCGCCGTGATCCGGCATGCCGATGGCATCGGTGGCGCTCTGACAGATGCGGATGCCCGCCACGAAACCCACCACCAGCAGGGCAATAAACCAGGCTGTAGGCAAGCCGCTCACCAGCAGGTAGAGGGGGATGGCGGCCAGCGTCCCCATGGTGCCGGGCGCCTTGGGCGAGAGGCCGGAGCCAAAGCCCACCGCCAGGAAGTGAAGCGGGTTCCTGAGGTTCAGCCGCTTCAGCTCGGGCTTTATCATGAACCAGCTCATGCGAAGTGATCCCACCCTTTCAGCGTCAGCTCGACCGGCTGCTCGCCGTGCAGATAGTCGATGCCGGGCTCGCCAGCCAAGATCCGGCCGATGCGGGTGAACTTGACGCCGCAGTTGGCCAGCGCCGTGTCCAGCGCGCCGCGATGCTCCTCCGGTACGGTGAAACAGAGCTCGTAGTCATCGCCGCCGGCCAGCGCCAGCTGCCAGGCATCCTGCTCGCTCACCGCATCCTGCAGCACGGGTGAGAGCGGCAGCAGACCGAGATCGATCTGGGCCCGCACGCCGGACGCCTTGAGCACGTGGCCGAGATCCGAGGCCAGGCCGTCGGAGAGATCCAGCGCGCTGCTGGCCAGTCCGCGCAGAGCCTGTCCGGCCAGAATACGGGGATGAGGATGGTCGAGGCGCGGCAGCACGGCTGCCAGCTGGTTCTCGTTGAGGGTACGCTTGGCCAGCAGGTGGGAGAGCGCCAGCGCGGCATCGCCCAGGGTGCCGGTCACATAGACACCGTCGCCGGCCTTGGCACCACTGCGCAGCAGGGCACGGCCGGCCGGCACCGAGCCCTTGACCGATACCGTGATGGAGAGCGGGCCGCGGGTCATGTCCCCGCCCACCAGTGCCACATTGTAGTATTCGGCAAGCTCGAGGAAGCCTTCCGCAAAACCGGCCACCCAGGCTTCGTTGACGGTGGGCAGGGTCAGCGCCAGCGACACCCAGCGCGGCTCGGCGCCCATGGCGGCCAGATCGGAGAGATTGACCGCCAGCGCCTTGTAGCCGAGGTCTACCGGATCCATGTCGGGAAAAAAGTGTACGCCGCTCACCAGGGTATCCGTGCTCACCGCCAGCTGGGTGTCGGGGGGCAGGGTCAGCAGGGCGCAGTCGTCTCCAGGGCCCATCACCACGTCCTTGCGGGCGTGGGGGACCTTGAAGTACTTATCAATCAGCTCAAATTCACCCATACAGTAAAAAGCCAGCGATTAAGCTGGCTCCTCTATTAGATGCTGTTGCGGCTCTTGCTGCGAGACCGTGTTCAAGGCTGGTCGCTGCCGGGCTCTTCATGTATTTCCATACACGCCGGCCTGGCGCTGCGCTTCACCTTGCTGACGACGGCTCGCGACAGAGCATCGATCAGCATGGAATGCTGATGAACGCAGGGATCAGCGCTTGTCCAGCGACTTGATCACCTTGTCCAGTACACCGTTGACAAACTTGTGGCTGTCATCGGCAGCAAAGGCTTTGGCCAGCTCGATCGCTTCGTTGATCACCACGCGCGGCGGCACATCATCACGACGGGTCAGCTCATAGGTCGCCAGACGCAGGATCGCCTTGTCCACCATGTCCACTTCTTCCAGCGGACGGGAGAGGAAAGGTGCGAAGACCTTGTCCAGCTCGTTGCAGTGGAGGGCTACCCCGAACAGCAGATCGCGGAAGTAGTTCAGATCCACACCCTTGGTGTCCTGATCGATCTTGAACTGCTCTTCGATGTCGCCCACGTTGGCCTTGGTCATCTGCCACTGGTAGATGGCCTGGGTGGCGCAATGGCGGGCCTTGCGGCGCTCAGACGGTTTCAATGCATTTCTCCTCGTTACACGTCCAGTTCTTTCAGGACGTTGATCATTTCGAGCGCTGCCAGTGCAGCCTCTGCACCCTTGTTACCCGCCTTGGTACCTGCACGCTCGATGGCTTGTTCAATGTTTTCAGTGGTCAGTACGCCGAAGGCAACCGGAATTTCATATTCCATCATTACCTGGGCCATGCCCTTGCTGTTCTCGTTGGCGACCAGATCGAAGTGGTAGGTGCCGCCACGAATGACGGTGCCGACTGCCACGATGGCGTCATACTTGCCGCTCTTGGCCAGTTTCTTGATGACCAGCGGCATTTCAACCGCGCCCGGCACTTTCACCAGGGTCAGGTTGCTGTCCTGTACCTGGCCTTGACGCTTCAGTACGTCCAGTGCACCACTCACCAGGCTGTCGTTGATGAAACTGTTGAAACGAGCAACGACAATCGCAACGCGCGCTTCAGGAGCGGCGATATTTCCTTCGATAACCTTCATTGGAAATCCTGTATCTGTGAAAGCAAAAGGGCCGGAGTCAAAAGTGCGCACATTCTAGCACAACAGACCCACGACAAAAAACCATGGCCGCAACGGGCGGCCATGAGGATGATTTCAGCCGTATGCGGCGCTTACTCGCCGACGTACTCCACCACTTCCAGGCCGAAGCCGCCGAGGGCATGGTACTTCTTCGGCGAGCTCAGCAGGCGCATCTTGCCCACCCCCAGCGCCTTGAGGATCTGGGAGCCGACGCCGACCCGGCGCGAGGTACCCTGCCACTTGGCTCCTTCCGGCGCCAGCCCCTTGTCGGCGGCCTCGAAGCCCTTGACCCTGGCCAGCAGCTCGGCACCGTGGGCTTCCGCCCCCAGGATCACCAGCACCCCGCCCTCGTCGGCGATGCGGGCCATGGATTTGGGCAGCGGCCAGCTGCGGGCGGCGTGGCGGTCGGTCTGCAGCAGATCGCTCAGCACGTCGTGCAGATGGACCCGCACCAGGGTCGGCTGCTCGGCACTCACCTCACCCTTCTTCAGAGCGAAGTGAACCTGGTTGTCGATGGTGTCGCGGAAGGTGATGAGGTCGAACTCACCATATTCGGTGGGCAACTTGCACTCGGCCACCTTCTCGACTGTGGTCTCATGCTGGTTGCGGTATTCGATGAGATCCGCAATGGTGCCAAGCTTGATGCCGTGCTGCTCGGCGAAGATCTCCAGATCCGGTCGACGCGCCATGGTGCCGTCTTCGTTGAGGATCTCGACGATGACGGAAGCGGCCTCGTAACCGGCCAGCCGGGCCAGGTCACAACCCGCCTCGGTGTGGCCGGCGCGGGTCAGCACGCCGCCATCCTGGGCCATCAGCGGGAAGATGTGGCCGGGTTGCACCAGATCAGAAGCCTTGGCATCGGGCGCCACTGCCGCCTGCACGGTGACGGCGCGGTCGGCGGCGGAGATGCCGGTGGTCACCCCTTCGGCCGCTTCGATGGTCACGGTGAAGGCGGTGGAGAACTGGGCGTTGTTGCGGTCGACCATCAGCGGCAGCGCCAGCTGCTTGCAGCGATCCCGGGTCAGGGTCAGACAGATGAGCCCCCGGCCGTAACGGGCCATGAAGTTGATATCTTCCGGGCGGACACAGGAGGCGGCCATGATGAGGTCCCCTTCGTTCTCCCTGTCTTCGTCATCCATCAGGATCACCATCTTGCCAGCCTTGATATCGGCAATGATTTCCTGGGTCGTGCTCAGCGCCATGGGCTACTCCATCAACATGCTTTGGGGATTGAGCCAGTCGGCTCGACGTGATACTGCCTATTGTGCTCTAGATGGGGCACGCGGGGCCCCATTTCAATCGGAGCGGGATCACAGAAAAGCGTTTTTCCCGCCGAGGTTCCGTCACAGGAAACCGGAGCGGGCCAGCTTCTCCAGGGTCAGGGTGGAGGCACTGCTCTCCTGGCGCTGACCCGTCATCAGCCGCTCCAGATAGCGGGCTATCTGATCCACCTCGAGATTGACGCTCCTGCCCGGCTTCCAGCCGGCTATGGTGGTCTCCTGGGCGGTGTGGGGCACGATGGTCAGCCGGAACAGATCCCCCTGCACGGCGTTGACGGTAAGGCTGATGCCATCCACCGCGATGGATCCCTTCTCGGCGATGTAGCGGGAGAGCTCCGTCGGCGCCTTGATCCAGTACTCGATGGCACGGCCGCTGCTGGAGACGCTCTTGACCTCCCCCACCCCGTCCACGTGGCCGGAGACCAGGTGACCGCCGAGGCGGGAGGTGGGCATCAGCGCCTTCTCAAGGTTGACCCGATCGCCCACCTTGGCGGCAGAAAAACCGGTGCGGGAGAGGGTTTCCAGCGAGACGTCGGCGGTGTAGCGCTTGTCGCCCAAGGCGATCACGGTAAGACAGACGCCGTTGGTGGCGATGGAGTCGCCCAGTTTGACGTCGCCAAAATCCAGGGTGGGCGCGTGCACGGTGAGGGCCATGTCCTCCCCCTGGCGACGCAGCTCGGCCAGGGTTCCCACCGCTTCGATAATTCCGGTAAACATGCAGATCACCTTGCTGATGACGGGGGCGACAATGCCCCCTTTAACATTGATAAATCAGGCTATTTTGGCGGTAATACGAATATCCTGGCCAACCATGCGCACATCCTTGATGTTGAGCTTGGGTGCCTGGAACAGCCGGGTCAGCGCCGGCAGGTGGAACAGCCCGCGCCCCTCGTCCCCCATCAGTTTGGGCGCCTGATAGAGCACCAGCTCGTCCACCAACCCCTTCTCCAGCAGGGCGCCACAGAGGCGGGGCCCCGCCTCCACCAGTACCGAGTTGAGGTTTTGTTTCGCCAGCAGCATGAACAGGCTGACCAGATCCAGCCTGCCATCCAGCAGCGGTACCTCCAGCTGCTGCACCCAGGCTGGCCAGTCGCCGTCCGCCTTGTGGCGGGCCAGCAGCACCGGGCTCTCGCTCTGGAACAGGGGCAGATCCGGGGTCAGCCGGTTTTGCGAGTCGACGATGACCCGCAGCGGCTGGCGCAGGGTCTCTTTGGGATAGACGGCCTTGACCGAGGGGGGCAGCTCGTCCCAGCGCACGGTGAGGGAGGCGTTGTCCGCCAGCACGGTTTCGGCGCTGGAGAGCACCGCATCGTGGCGGGCCCGCAGTCGCTGCACGTCGCGGCGCGCCTCCGGGGAGGTGATCCACTGGCTCTCGCCGCTCGCCATGGCGGTGCGGCCATCCAAGCTGGCGCCGAGCTTGACTGTCACCTGCGGGAAGGCGGTACGCATCCGCTTGAAAAAGCCCGGGTTGAGCGCCTCGGCCTCAGCAGCCAGCAGACCGAAATCGGTCTTGATACCCGCTTCGGAGAGCATGCGCAGGCCGCGCCCCCCCACCTGAGGGTTGGGATCCACCATGGCGGCCACCACCCGGCTCACGCCGGCTTTGATCAGCGCCTCGGCGCAGGGCGGGGTGCGACCGTGATGAGAGCAGGGCTCCAGGGTCACGTAGGCGGTAGCGCCGCGGGCCTCTTCACCGGCCGCGTGCAGGGCATAGACCTCGGCATGGGGCTGACCGGCCCGTTGGTGCCAGCCCTCTCCCACCACCACGCCAGCCTTCACCAGCACGGCACCGACACAGGGGTTGGGGGCCGTGGTGTAGCGGCCGCGGCGGGCCAGTTCGAGGGCCCGGCTCATCCATTGGTAATCGTCTTGACTAAACATCTGGGCTCCTCTGACAGCACATCCAGGCTTACGCAATATCGTAGGTTCGATTAGCGCAGCGTAATCGAACGCGGCAACCTGGTTTGGAAGAAAGACTCACTTCTCCAGCTTGGCGATCTCTTCACCAAACTCACGAATGTCTTCAAAGCTGCGATAGACGGAGGCAAAGCGGATATAGGCCACCTTGTCGAGCCCCTTGAGCTCGTCCATCACCAGGTTGCCCACCAGCTCGGAGGCCACTTCGCGCTCGCCGGTGGCCCTCAGGCGGGATTTGATGTGGTTGACCGCTTTCTCGATGGCCTCCATGCTCACCGGCCGCTTCTCCAGTGCCCGCAGGATGCCGGCACGCAGCTTGTCTTCGTTGAAAGGCTCGCGCGAGCCGTTGGACTTGATGACGCGGGGCATGACCAGCTCGGCCATCTCGAAGGTCGTGAAGCGCTCGTGGCAGAGCAGGCATTCGCGACGGCGGCGTACCTGATGGCCTTCGGCCACCAGACGGGAATCGATCACCTTGGTATCTACCGCACTACAGAAAGGGCAATGCATCGGACCTCCGGCGTTGACGGAAAAGGGCGCCGACCACCGGGGCCGGCTCTAGGCCGGCCAGTGTAGCACGGCCATCCGGAACCGGTAAAAGCCCATGAAAACAAGGGAAGTGACAGATGCCATCAGCAACCACGAAGTGCATCAATGGCGACATCAGGCAGCCAGAGCACAGTATTGGTGTCGCTCTCTATCAGCTCGACGATGGCTTCTCTCGGACCTTTTCTCCATGCATCTGTGGCATAGAATGCCGCCTGTGAACGGTTCAGATCGTCAAGATCAGCGTAAGCCCGCATCAAAAAATAGACATCCGGATGGTGCAAGGAAGGGCCATGATTCACCACATCCATTCCCCACTCGCGGTGCAGCGGCAAACTCTGCTCTGCAACCAGCCTATGAAACTCTGTCCGACTACCGGCCTTGAGCCGGTAGTTCCGGATCTCCAGCACTCTCTTCATTGAGCTATCTCCTGCCATCCGTTTCTTGAACATCAAAGCTGTTTTAGGCGCCCATCCCAGTCATCCATTCGACCGGGCTCAGTCATCATAAGGCAGGGTATCGGGGTCGCAATCCTGATAATCGGGCGCCGGATCCACGGCAAAGCGGCGCGCCTCGATATGGCTGTGGCCCAGCATCAATGCCTTGCCCACCCGGTGCATGCCGTCCATCACCCGGCCGGCGCTGTCCAGCAGGATGGGATAGGCGAGATCGGCCGCCATCATGAGCTGGCAGTGCTCCACCACGCTGCGCACCGTGGGGCTGGCGGCGCCATGGCCGTACCAGTGCAGCTGGTCAAGCTCGGCAATCTCACCGAGTGCCACCGCCTGCACCGGCAGATCGCGGCTCAGCCACACCAGTCGGCGCACGTCCCAGGCCAGCAGCCCCTGTTCGCTGGCGCGAAAGTGGTACTGGGCACGGATCGCCTGCCTGAGCGCTGCCGACGCCAAGTCCCGCTCTGCATTGGGCCCGGCCCCTGTGCCCTGCAGCTGCTCTTTGCTGTGCTGACTCATAGCCCCTCTCATGTTGCCAGACGCCACAAAAAACAATGCCACCCGAGGGTGGCATTGCGGTTCAACCTGAAAAGCAGGCCGATTATGCGTAAACCGGGAAACGGCGGCAGATGTCCAGCACCTTCTCGCGGGTGTTGGCCAGCACTTCGTCGTTGTCGTGGTTGTCCAGCACGTCGCAGATCCAGTGGGTCAGCTGGATGGACTCGGCTTCCTTGAAACCGCGGCGGGTGATGGCCGGGGTGCCGATGCGCACACCGGAGGTGACGAACGGGGAGCGCGGGTCGTTGGGCACGGAGTTCTTGTTGACAGTGATGTTGGCTTTGCCGAGCGCTGCGTCAGCATCCTTACCGGTCAGCTCACGGCCGATCAGATCAACCAGCATCAGATGGTTGTCGGTGCCGCCGGAGACGATCTTGTAGCCGCGCTCGATGAAGGTGGCAGCCATCGCCTTGGCGTTTTTGACGACCTGGGCCTGATAGGTCTTGAACTCGGGCTCCAACGCCTCTTTGAAGGCAACGGCCTTGCCGGCGATGACGTGCATCAGCGGACCACCCTGACCACCCGGGAAGACGGCGGAGTTGAGCTTCTTGTAGAGCTCCTCATCGTCAGCGGCGGAGAGGATCAGACCACCGCGCGGACCGGCCAGGGTCTTGTGAGTGGTGGAAGTGACCACGTGAGCGTGGGGCACCGGGTTCGGGTAGACGCCGGCGGCGATGAGGCCAGCCACGTGGGCCATGTCGACGAACAGGTAAGCACCGATCTTGTCGGCGATCTCACGCATGCGAGCCCAGTCGACAACGCCAGAGTAAGCGGAGAAGCCGCCGATCATCATCTTCGGCTTGTGCTCAACGGCCAGACGTTCCATCTCGTCGTAGTCGATCTTGCCGGACTCGTCGATGCCGTAGGGGATGATGTTGTACAGCTTGCCGGAGAAGTTGACCGGGGAGCCGTGAGTCAGGTGACCGCCGTGAGCCAGGTTCATACCCAGCACGGTGTCGCCCGGTTGCAGCAGGGCCATGTAGACGGCGCTGTTGGCCTGGGAGCCGGAGTGCGGCTGCACGTTGGCGTAGGTGGCACCGAACAGCTCTTTGGCGCGCTCGATAGCCAGGGTTTCAACCACATCCACATACTCGCAACCACCGTAGTAGCGCTTGGAGGGGTAACCTTCGGCGTACTTGTTGGTCAGCTGGGAGCCCTGGGCTTCCATGACGCGGGGGCTGGTGTAGTTCTCGGACGCAATCAGCTCGATATGCTCTTCCTGACGACGGGTCTCGTCTGTGATGGCCTGCCACAGCTGGGGATCATAGCCGGCAATGGTCATGTCACGTTTCAACATCCGTTTCTCTCCTGAAAATCGTTTGCGCGATAGGTGAAGTGGGCAGGCGCATTGTAACGTGAGCTGGATCAAAGAGACAGTCCAACCACCCAAAAATTTGTTTAAAAAATGTAAAATGCGTCGCAAATTTCACACCTACCAGGCGGGCTGCGACCCGCCGGCGAGCCCACGCCCGCCCGGCCAGCGCACTCTTCATGCGCCGCCGATACACTCGGCCAAGAGCCGGAGCGTGGCTCATCAGCCGGCCAAAACCAGAGCCAGATCATGGATATAGCATTTACTAACAGATAACATCTTTAGCAGGCACAGCAGTTGCCCGGCGCGCAGGCCGGCAACGTAAGGGCCCCTCACCGCATCCGGTCAACTGCTGCTCGCATCACCCTCTTGTCTTGTCACACCGCAGACTCACGGGAGTAAGCCATGCTGGATAACTTGATGCTGTTTCTGATTATTTCGGTATTCGCGCTGTTCTACTGGATCTACTACACCGGCAGTCGCAAGAGCCCTTTCACCACCCAATGGGACCAGTTGCCCACCCGCGAGCAGTATCTGGCGGCCCACCCGGACGCCATTGACGGCGACATCATCTTCTGCATTCACTGCGGCCATCACCAGCAGCTGGATGTGGGCCTGGTGCACCAGGCCGACTTCCGCCGCCAGCACCTCTGCGCCCAGTGCAGGCAGCCGCTCTACCGCGAAGAGCAATAACTGTCCTGAGCGGGCATGAGCCACGCCCCCTTGCTGCTAATCCGGCAGATGCTTCGTCTGCCACGCCCGCAAACCGGCCAGCGCCTGCTCAAACGGCCCGGCCAGCGCCCCCCCATCCAGCCGTCCCTGCTCCACAGCGGCGCACTGCGCCGCGAAATCATCCAGCCCGAGCGCCAGGGCGCTGCCCTTGAGCCTGTGGGCCAGCGCGCGCTGCGCTTCCCCTTCGCTGTGCGCCAGCTCGGCCACCAGGGGCGCCCCCTGCTCGGCAAACAGGGCGATGAGCTGGCGGATGCGCTGACTGCCGAGCAGGGTCAGATCCGCCTCCAGCACCCGGTTGGCGGTCCCGCCACCAGCGAGCGGCTCGCCCGCCACCAGGCGAAGCGCCTCCTCCCCCGCTGACAAACGGTCGATGGCCGCGGCCAGCGCCGCCAGCCGCACCGGCTTGCCGACAAAATCGGCAAACCCGGCGGCGAGGCAGGCGCGCACATCCTCCGGGTACATCTGGGCCGAGACAGCGATGGCGGGCAGGCCGCAGCCATGCTCCTCCTCGCTGATGGCCACCAGATCCTCGCGCAGGGTCATGCCATCCATGTCCGGCAGGTTGATGTCGAGCAGAGCCAGCTCGAAGGGGCGCTCGGTCACCCGCGCCAGCGCGCTGCGCCCATCCTCGGCCAGGGTGACCCTGTGGCCGAGGCGCACCAGCATGCCCTCGGCCACCAGCCGGTTGATCTCGTTGTCCTCCACCAGCAGGATCTCCCGCGGCTGGCCGAGGCGCACCGGCTGGGCGCTGGCCGGCAGCTGGGCCGCCGAGCGCTGCAGCGGCAGGCTGAAGCTGAATTCACACCCCTGCCCCGGCTCGCTGGAGAGCATAAGCTCTCCCCCCATGGCGGCCACCAGCCGGCGGCTGATGGCGAGCCCCAGCCCCGTGCCCCCCTGATGGCCCATGTCCCGCTTGCGCTGGCGGAAGGCCTCGAATACAGCCTCCTGCTCCCCGGTCGGAATGCCGGGGCCGGTGTCTTTCACCACAAAGCGGATGCAGGGCTCGGCGCAGGGCCCCGCGCAGGCAAGCGGCGCCACCACCAGGGTGATGCGCCCCTCGCCGGTAAACTTGACTGCATTGCCCAAGAGGTTCGCCAGCACCTGGCGCAGCTTGCCCAGATCCCCCTCCACCACGGGGGGAAGTGAGGGGGCATACTCCAGCGCCAGCGTCACCCCTTTCGCGTCGGCCCTCGGCCCGAACAGGGCGATCAGCTCCTCGGCCAGCGGGCGCAGGGAGAAGGGCTCGCGGCGCGCCTCCACGTGGCCAGCCTCGATCTTGGAGTAGTCGAGAATGTCGTTGAGGATCTCCAGCAGGGATTCGCCGCTCTGCTCGATGGCGGCCAGGTAGCGCTGCTGGGTCTCGCTGAGGTGGGTGTCCTCCAGCAGGGTGAGGCCGCCGAGGATGCCGTTCATGGGGGTGCGAATTTCGTGGCTCATGGTGGCGAGGAACACCGACTTGGCCCGGTTGGCCTGCTCCGCCTCGGCGCGGGCCAGCCGCTGTTTCTCCACCTCCTCGTTGAGGCGCGCATTGGCGTGGCTGAGCTGCTCCGTGCGCTCCTCGACCCGCGACTCCAGCTCCCGCTGGTAGCGGCCAAGCTCGATGGCGTTGTCGCGAAACACCTGCAGCGCCCGCCCCAGCTCCGCCAGCTCGTCGCGCCCGACCTCCCCAACCGGCGTCAGCGGCGCCAGATCCCCCTTCGCCAGCCGGCTCATCCCGGCGACCGCTCGCTGCAGCGGCCAGACGATGCGACCATAGACCACCCGCCACATCAACAGGATGAGCAGCACCAGGGTGAGCAGGCCGATCACCATCAGGGCCCGCTCCAGCAGCTTGAGCCGCTGGCTCAATGCCTGCTGGCTCTGCCCCAAGGAATCGCGGGCCTGACTGACCAGGGTACCGACCTGACGGTTGAGACTCCCCATCAGGGCGTCGTTGGCGGCGGCCAGCACCCGCAGCGCCTCCCCCTTGCCGAGCCAGTCGCTGCGCAGTTGCACCAGCCGATCGCTCTGCTCCAGCACAGTCAGCGCCTGCTCCACCGCCTGGCGGCGGGCCGGATCGGTCACCGCTCCCGCTCGCAGCCGCAGGATGGCCAGCTCACCGCGCACCTCCTGCAGCAGGGTTTGCAGCCCCTCCTGCCGGTCGCTACGCCAGATCTCCTCGATGCGCTGCTGCTGCATCAGGGTGCGATGGCGCAGCTCCGTCATCTGCTCCAGCCAGTCGAGATCCTGCTCCAGCAGCCGATCGATCGCCCCATCTGCAGACCGCCCCTGCAGTGAATAGAGAGAGCCGAGCCCCGCCACCATCACGGTTTCGGCGTTCTCCATCTGGCTGCGGGCCAGCTCCGCCACCTGACCGGCGGCCGTCACCAGGCGGGAGCGCAAGGCGCTACCGTCGGCCATCAGCGTCAGCCGCTCCCCCACCAGCCAGCCCTGCTGGCCCAGGTTGCCGATGATGGTCTGGCTGAGGCGATGCAGCTCGTCGGGGGCCTGCTTGCCGCCACCATGACCCAGCTGCTCCAGCACCTGTTGCATCTGTTGCCCCTGCAGGGTGAGCAGCCGCCCCTGATGCGCCCGCTCCCCCTCGCTGGTGGCGGAGGCCAGCAGGTGGGAAGAGCTCTGGATCTCGCCGCCGAGCCGCGCCAGGGTGCGGGCCAGCTCCTGATCCGCCAGGGTCTGCTTAACCCCCTGCTCCAGCTGGCGCAGATGAGTGAGCCCAAACCAGCCCAGCAGGGAGGCCCCCAGGGTCAACAGCGCCATCAGGGAGAAGGCCAGCAGCAGCTTGCCACCCAGGCCGGAAAAGATTCTCACGCGAAGCCCCTTGGTTGTGGTCGACTTTGACCGGATAATATGGCCCCACACTTTAACAAAACCCCCGGCCATGCGAAGCGTCTGTCTCTCCCTGTTGCTCCTGCTGCTCCCGGCCTGCGCCCTCGCCTTCGAGGTGGATCACTGGCCGGATGGCGCCTTCGGTGGCAAGCCGGCCCGCCTGAACTGGCAAGAACCCGCCCCCGTCACCCGCCCCCTGACCCTGTGCGCCCTCTACCCCCACCTGCGCGACGCCTACTGGCTGTCGCTCAATCAGGGCATGGTGGAGGAGGCCAAGCAACTCGGCGTGAAGCTGCGTATCCACGAGGCGGGCGGTTACGGCGCCCTTGCCGAACAGCGCCGCCAGTTGCAGCAGTGCGTGAGCGAGGGGAGCGATGCCATCCTGCTCGGCGCGGTGAGCTACGACGGGCTCGACGAAGCAATCGGCGCCAGCCCGCTACCGGTGTTCGGCCTGGTCAACGATCTGCCCGCCGGACTGGTCAAGGCCAAGGTGGGGGTCTCCTGGTATCAGATGGGCTGGCAGATGGGCCACTGGCTAGCCAAGCGCCACCCTGCCGGCAGCCCGCCGGTGACGGTGGCGCTCTTTCCCGGCCCGCAGGCGAGTGGCGGCAACAACTTCGTCGAGCCCGGCTTTGCCGCAGCCATCCAGAGCAGCGCCATCAGACTGGTGACCACGGCGCGCGGTGACAACAGCCGCGAGATCCAGCGCACCCTGGTGCAGCAGACCCTGGCCCGCCACCCCGACCTCGACTATCTGGTGGGGGGCGCCATCGCCGCCGAGGTGGCGGTCAACGAGCTGGCCCAACGTGGCCTCGCAAAACCTCAAGTGCTGAGCACCTACTTCAGCCACGGGGTGCAGCGCGGCCTGCGCCGGGGCAAAGTCCTGGCCGCCAACAGCGATCAGATGCGCCAGCAGGGGCGCCTTGCAGTGGCCCAGGCGGTCTGCCTGTTGCAAAGTCCCGAGGCCGGCGAGCAGCAGTGCCCGCGGGTGATGGGCCCCCCCATCCTGACCCTGGAGGCCCCCCTGGCCAATCCCGCCGATTCGCTGTCCGATGGCACCTTTCGCCCCGTCTACCGGGTCGGCGTCGACGCCAGCGGCAACTAACCAAGCACTCAAGGAGAAGAGATGAACACATTGCATGCGAGCTGCCTGTGCGGCGCCGTGGCCCTGACCCTGCCGGATCAGTTCGACTACATGGGCAACTGCCATTGCTCCGAATGCCGCAAGTTTTCCGGGGCGGACTACGCCTCCGTCGGCGGGCTGGATGGTGACAAGGTGACCATCGCGAAGGGGAGCGAGGCCATCGGCCGCTACCAGAAATCGGACGAGACCAGCCTCGCCTTCTGCCGCCACTGCGGCTCCAGCCTGTTCAGCCAGAAGCGCAGCACGGGCAAGATCAATCTGCGGCTGGGGATACTGGACGAGGCGCCGAGCCAGAAGCCCGCGTTTCACATCTTCGTCGGCTCCAAGGCGCCCTGGCACGAGATAGGCGATGACCTGCCCCAGTTCCCCGAACGCCCCTGCCGCTAAGCGCCGGCAAACCCTGTGTTCTCCCAAGGCACGAGTCACGGGAGGGCGCCTGCTCATCCTTCAGGACGCCGCTTCGTCCTCCTGGTGCCCGATAAGATCCATCAGGTGGGCGCAGCACGCCTCCACCCCCTCTTGCGGGAGATTGGTGATGCCGAGCAGCAGGCCCGGCCTAGCCCGCGCCGGATCGGCGTACCAGACGGACAGGGGGGCAGGCGTCAGCCCGAAGGCATCGGCCCGATGCGCGATGGCGCGATCGTCACAGCCCACAGGCAGGCGCAGCAGCAGCGCCAGCCCCGCCAGGGTGACCGCCTCGGCGGGGACCGGCAGAGCCTGTTGCAGCGCCGCCGCCCGCGCACGGTAGAGCCGCTTCATCTTGCGCAAATGGCGCAGATAGTGGCCCTTGCGCATGAACTCGGCGAGGGCCAGCTGGTTGGCCACCGAGCCTGCGGGCGCCAGCGCGGCGGCCACCTCCCCCACCCGCTCGACTAGGGCAGGGGGCAGCACCATAAACCCGAGCCGCAGGCCAGGGCGGATGGTCTTGCTAAAGGTGCCGACATAAATGACCCGGCCATGGCGGTCGAGGGAGGCCAACGCCGGCGCCGCCCGGCCGGTGAGTTGCAATTCGCTTAAGTAATCATCCTCGACGATCCAGCCGCAGCCACTGGCCGCCCATTCCAGCAGCCGATGACGGCGGGCCAGGGAGAGGGTCATGCCCAGCGGCGCCTGCTGGCCGGCGGTGACGATGGCCAACGCTGCGTCCCCCGCCCGGGCTATCCCCTCCTCCACATCGAGCCCCTCTGCCGTGACCGGGACTGGCACCGGCGTCATCCCCGCCATGGCTAACGCCATGCGAGACAGGGGATAACCGGGATCCTCCAGCCAGGCAGCCTTCCCTTTAAGTTCAAGCGCATGGACGAGCAGCCCGAGAGCGCCGCTGTAACCGGAGGTGATGACGATCTGAGCCGGCGAGCAGCTCATCCCACGGGCCACACTGAGATACGCGGCGATCTCGGTGCGCAGGGGCAGCTCGCCACGGGGATCGGGATAGCTGACCATCCCAACGGCAGCCTGACTGGCAACCTGGGCCGCCACCCGCGACCACAGCTTGCCGGGAAAGCCATCCTGCGCGGGCACGCCGACTTGAAACACCCGGGGAGGCTCACCGAAAGGGTGCTGGTAAATTTCGGGCAAGGGATTGCGGGGAGTCGGAATGTCGGGTGGCAAGTGCACCGGCAGGCTCTGGGCGACGAAGGTCCCCGCCGCCCCCTGTGAGACGATCAGTTGTTCGTCGATGAGCCGTTCATAGGCAGCGCGGACTGTGCCCCGCGCGACGCCGAGCTGGATGGCCAGATCGCGCCATGAGGGGAGCCTGGCCCCCGCATAGAGCGTGCCCTGGCGGATAGACAGGCCGATGGCCGTGGCAATCTGGTCGACCAGAGAGCCGCCGGTTTCGCGGCGCAGCACGATGTGCAGCTCACGCATCGCCACAGGCCAAAGTACGCGATGGTACAGTGAAAACTGGCATTCCTGGTCCTTATTCTTGGACTATCAAACTGCATACAATCGGGTCATTAAACCATCCCCGATACATGTTCGAAAGCATTAAGGAGTCCATCTTGCTCAAACCACTCGCTGCCTTGTTGCTCCTGCTCAGCCTCGGCCATTTCGCCTACGCGAACGACAACAGCTACGACGCCGAAGGCGAGCAACGCGCCAAGAGTGCGGGCAGCCCCCTGATCGGCCAAGCGGCCCCAGCGGTCACACTGACCACCCTGGACGGCAAGCAGATCGATCTGGCCCAACTCTATGGCAAGAAACCGGTCTATCTGAAGTTCTGGGCCACCTGGTGCGTGCCGTGCCGCCAGCAGATGCCGGGCTTTGAGGCCATCAAGCAGAAACTTGGCGATCAGATCGAAGTGATCGCGGTCAACACAGGCTTCTCCGACGACGCCGAAGCCATCCGCGCCTACCGCAAAGCGCAGGGCCTGACCATGCCCATCGCCATCGATGACGGTACCCTGGCGACGGCACTGAACCTGCGGGTCACGCCCCAGCACGTGGTGATCGGACGAGATGGCAAGATCATGCACGTGGGCCATCTGGACGATCAGGCGCTGCACACCGCGCTGCAACAGGCGATCTCCGAAAAGGCGCAGCCCGTCGCGCCGGCTGCCGGTGCCAGCGCCGCCCCCACCTTCACCGTGGGCGACAAGGTCAGCCATCTCGGGATCACCCTGCTCAATGGCCGCCCCATGGACTTCGCTGCCGCCAACCAGAAGCCGCGCGCCATCGTATTCTTCGCTCCCTGGTGTGAATCCTACCTGGCCGAGAGTCGCCCTCAGACTGCCAAGAGCTGCCAGTTCGTGCGCGAGGAGGCCGAGAAGCTGATGGCGAGCGAGAAGCACGTGGAGTGGGTCGGCGTCTCCTCCGGCCTCTGGGTCTCCCGGGCCGATCTGCAGGAGTACCAGAAGAGCGGGGGCAGCAGCCTGCCGCTGGCGCTGAACGAAGATGACTCCCTGTTTCGCGCCTTTGGCATTCGCGACATCCCGAGCGTGGTGCTGCTCGATAGCCAGAACCGCGTCGCCCGCATCCTGGGCCCGCAGGACCGCCAGTTGGCCGACGCCATCAAGAACCTGAAATAAGCGCCAACCGTGATGGACACCGCTCCGATGGACCGGTGTCCTGTTGCTCCCAAAGAAGACGTCCCATGAAAATCAACACCCTGAAGCGGCAACTGCTCGCGCTTTGCCTGACGCTCACCCCCTTGCTCGCGGCCGCCATGCCCGGCGCCGGAGAGACACTGATCGCCTCCTCACTGCACGCCGCCAGCCCAACCCCCTCCGCCCATGGCGGCACCACCCTGGCGATCGCGATGACGCCGCAGCCGGGATGGCATGGCTACTGGAAACAACCGGGGGATGCGGGCCTGGCTCCTCAACTGACCTGGCACCTACCCGCTGGCGTCAGCGTCGGCGAGCCCGCCTATCCGCTGCCACAGACCCAGCGCTTTGGCGGCATCATGAACCACGTCTATGGCGAGCCCTACGCACTGCTGGCCGAGCTGACCATCGCCGAGGGGATCCCCGTGGGCACACCGCTGCCGATCCGCCTCGACATGCAGTACCTGGCCTGCCGTGACGACGCCTGCGTGCCGGAACGCGCCAGCTTGCAGACCACGCTGCGGGTCGGCCACGGCGAGCCCGACGTCGCCCTCGCCGCCGATTTTGCCAAGTGGCGCCAGGCGCTGCCGAGGCCGCTCGGCGCCCCTGTCAGCTTTACCGTGCAGC
Organism: Aeromonas sp. 600276; assembly: GCF_049175815.1. Taxonomy (NCBI): domain Bacteria; kingdom Pseudomonadati; phylum Pseudomonadota; class Gammaproteobacteria; order Aeromonadales; family Aeromonadaceae; genus Aeromonas; species Aeromonas sp. 600276. The sequence continues at coordinate 192,122 of NZ_JAAKVU010000004.1, forward strand.
AGCAGCGGCTGCGCCTCGAGGTGCCGCTGCCCGCCGATATCCCCCTCGATAAGCCCCATCTCTTTCGCGCCAGCGGGCACGCCATCGTCGATGCCGCCCCCCAGCACTTCGAACGCCAGGGTGATCTGCTCATCGTCGAGACCCAGGCCGGCGCCACGCCGACCGAGCCGTTCCAGGCAACCCTGGTCCTCGGCCACGGCCTGGGGCTGAGCCTGGACGCCCGACTTGCCACCGCGCCCCAGGAGCACGGCGTCACCGCCCTGCTGCTGGCCCTGGCCGGGGCGATCGCAGGGGGGCTGCTGCTAAACCTGATGCCCTGCGTCTTTCCCATCCTCAGTCTCAAGGCGATGAGTCTGGCGAGGGCCGGCACCGGTGCGCGCACCGCACGGCGCGAGGCACTGGCCTATACGGCCGGCGTGATGGTCACCTGCATGGCGCTCGGTGGTGTGCTGCTGGCCCTGCGGGCAGGCGGTGCCCAGCTCGGCTGGGCCTTCCAGCTGCAAGATCCACGCATGATCCTGCTGTTGCTGCTGCTGACCTGCGTCATCGCCTTCAACATGGCGGGCCTGTTTGAGCTCAGCAGCGTCGATACCGGAGCCGGACTGACCCGACGCGATGGTGCCACCGGGGCCTTCTGGACCGGTGCCCTGGCCGCCTTCGTCGCCACCCCCTGTACCGGCCCCTTCATGGCGGCGGCGCTCGGCACGGCCCTGATCCTGCCCTCCGCAGCGGGCATGCTGGTGTTCGCCGGGTTGGGCTTTGGCATCGCGCTGCCCTTCCTCCTGCTGGGGTTTACCCCGGCGTTGCAGCGCATGATGCCCAAACCGGGCCCCTGGATGGCGACCCTGCGCCGCCTGCTGGCCATTCCCATGTTCCTGACCATGCTGGCACTGCTGTGGGTACTCGGCCAACAGGTGTCCGTCAATGCGCTGACCGCCAGCGTGGGCTGCGCCATGTTGCTGGCGCTCGGTCTCTGGCTGACCGGTCTGCGCCAACGAGCGCTCAAGCCGATGGCCTGGCTGCCCGCCCTGCTCGCGGCGGTATTGTCCATCGCCCTCGGCCTGAGCCAGGTGACCGAACGCTCCGTTCCCACCCAACCCGTTGCCAACCAGCTCCCCTTCGATGAAGCCAAGCTGGAACCCTTGCTAGCGGGCGACAAGCCGGTATTTCTCTACTTCACTGCAGACTGGTGCATGACCTGCAAGGTCAATGAGCAGGTTGCCATCGATCGCGACGCCACCCACGAGGCCTTTGCCAAGGCCGGGGTGGTGGTGATGCGGGGAGACTGGACCCGTGGCGACGCCGCGATCACCGCCTTCCTGGCCCGGCACGGCCGCTCCGGTGTGCCGCTCTATCTCTGGTATACGCCGGGTCAGCGTAAGCCCAGGGTGCTGCCCCAGGTGCTTGGACCCAACACCCTGATAGCGCTGGCACATGCCAGACCCTGAACGGCGCCAGCCATGTCCCCCTACCAGCTCTTCTCCGCCCTGGAGAAGGGCGCAGCCGCGCCATATCAGGGCACGGCCATCATGGACGTGTCGCACGAGGTACTTCGGGCCGGTTGCTTGGCGCAATGAGGAGATCATCCTTTTTATGATCAAAAGGATATAAAACATGGTGGCGGGAAGTTTTTGCCGCTCTGTCACACGGGCACAGCGTGACTCACAGGCGTGGGAAGCGGGCCGCAGACCCGCATGGTGAGCTGATGCCTAGTTGCTTATCTCGCCGGCGAACAGGTAGCCTTCCCCGTGCACGGTGACAAACAGCTGGGGATCCCGGGGATCCTGCTCCATCTTGCCGCGCAGGCGGCGGATCAGCACGTCTATGGTGCGATCGCTCGGGCCATCGCCACGGTGGCTGGTAAGGGCCAGGATCCGCTCCCGGCTCAGTACCCGCCCGGCGTTGGCGATAAAGGCCACCAGCACTTCATATTCCGCCTTGGTCAGGCGCACCGGCACTCCATCACGGCTGAGCTGGCGGCGGGGGATGTCGAAGCGCCAGGGGCCGAAGCGCACCGCATCGTCGGCCACCGCCGGCTCGCTCGGCTGGGCTGCGGCCAACGAGATGCGCCACAGCAGGTTCTTGACCCGCACCAGCAGTTCCCTGAGCTCAAACGGCTTGGTGACATAGTCGTCGGCCCCCATCTCGAGGCCCACTATCCGGTCCACCGCATCGCTGCGGCCGGTCACCAGGATGATCCCCACCGTGCTGCGGGCGCGCAGCTCGCGGGTCAGCAGCAAGCCATCCTCCCCCGGCAGGTTGATGTCCAGCATCACCAGGGCCACCTCCTGCGCTGCCAGCACGGCCCGCATCTCCTGGCCGTTCTCGACCGCGGTCACCCGATAGCCCTCCCGCTCGAAATAGCCGGTCAGCTTCTCGCGGGTCACGACATCGTCTTCAACAACCAGAATGTGGTGGCTCATGGGCAGGGTCCGCAGGGTTAGACAGAGTTCAACATGGGGGAATTATTCTATTCATAATTTTTCATAAATACCCCTATTTCGTTAATTTTCGGCGGCAGCCCTGTTCACAACGCCTCCCTATCATGGCCTCCATCAAAAAAGCGATGTGAGAGAGCATGATGAAAAAACTGTGGCATTTCCTGCGCACCCCCAGCCGCCGCTGGTCGGTATTGGCGCTGCTGCTGGCGGGCGTCGGGGTCACCCTGGCCGGCAGCGTCGGCTTGCACTACGGCTTCGAGAAGACCAGTACCCTCGAGTTCTGCATCTCCTGCCATACCATGAAGGACACCGTGTACCCCGAGTACAAGGAGTCCGTCCACTTCAAGAACGCCTCCGGCGTCCAGGCCATCTGTACCGACTGCCACCAGCCGAAGGACTTCGTCGGCAAGGTGGCCCGCAAGATGGAGGCGGCCAACGACCTCTATCAGCAGTACATAGGCCACAGCATCGATACCCAGGAGAAGTTTGAAGACAGGCGCCTACACCTGGCCGAGAAGGTGTGGGCGCGCATGAGCAGCCAGAACTCCAAGACCTGCAAGTCCTGCCACAGCTACGACAACATGGACCACGCCAAGCAGTCCCCCGCCGCCGCCCTGGCGATGAAGGATGCCGCCGCCAAGAACATGAACTGCATCGAGTGCCACAAGGGGATCGCCCACGAGCTGCCGAACATGGCGGGCGGCTTCCGTGCCACCTACGCCACCCTGGCAAGCGATGCGCAAGAGGCACCGGCTGCCGAGACCCTCTACACCCTGGGCGAGAAGGATCTCTACGAAAGCGAAGAGAGTACCGAGCCGGTCGGCAAGCTGCTGCCCGCCTCCCGCATCGACGTCGTGGCTCGCAGCGGCGATCGCCTCAAGGTGACCATCGAAGGCTGGCGCGAAACCGCAGGCAAGGGCCGCGTACTGAGCGAATACATGGGCAAGCGGGTCTTCGTCGCCACCATCCGTGACGAGCTCAGGGCCAACGAGCAGATCCTGAAACAAGAGACCGACAACGCCACCCATATCAAGTGGGAACAGGTGCAGGTGCAGGCCTGGGTCGATGGCAAGGGCCTCGAATCCTCCCTCAAACCGATCTGGGATTATGCCGGCGAGATGTACAAGTCCACCTGCAACTCCTGCCACGCGGCGCCGGATCCGGCTCACTTCACCGCCAACGGCTGGATCTCGGGTCTCAAGGCCATGTCCGCCTACTATCGCCTGAGCAAGGAAGAGGAGCGCACCCTGCTCAAATACCTGCAAAACCATGCCGCCGATACCGGTGGTCAGGGCAGCCACTAATTCCGGATTTGAGAAAGGAATAACAAGATGATCAATATTTCCCGTCGTGGTTTTCTGGGTGGCTTGCTGGCCAGCGGTGCCAGCGCCCTGATCGGCCCCTCCCTGCTCGGTCGCGCCGTGATGGCCGCCGAGTCTGGCGAAAAACTGGTGCAGTCCGGCTCCCACTGGGGCGCCTTTCGCGCCCGTGTGGTCGATGGCCGCTGGGTCGAAACCCTGCCGTTCGAGCATGACAAGCATCCGACCGAGATGCTCAAGGCCCTGAGTGAAGTGGTCTACAACCCCTCCCGCATCCGCTACCCCATGGTGCGGCTGGACTGGTTGCGCAAGGGCCACCAGTCCGACACCAGCGAGCGCGGCCAGAACCGCTTCGTGCGGGTGACCTGGTCCCAGGCGCTGGACTTCTTCTATCACGAGCTGGAGCGGGTGCAGAAGACCTATGGCCCGAGCGCCCTCTACGCCGGTCACTCAGGCTGGCAGTCGGTGGGCAAGCTGCACTCCGCCGGCGCCATGCTGGGCCGCGCCATGAACCTGCACGGTACCTATCTGGCCAAGGCCGGTGACTACTCCACCGGCGCCGCCCAGGTGATCCTGCCCCACGTGGCGGGCGCCATGGAGGTGTACGAGCAGCAGACCTCCTGGCCCCTGGTGCTGGAGCACAGCAAGACCATCGTCATCTGGGGTTCCGATCCCATCAAGAACCTGCAGGTGGGCTGGCTGGTGCCGGATCACAGCGTCTACGAATACTGGGCACAGCTGAAAGAGAAAGTGGCCAGGGGCGAGATCAGGGTCATTAGCGTCGACCCGGTCAAGTCCAAGACCCAGAAGTACCTCAATTGCGATCAGGTGACCCTGAACCCGCAGACCGACGTGCCCCTGATGCTGGGTATCGCCCATACCCTCTACAGCGAGAAGCGTCACGACGAGGCCTTCCTCAAGAACTACACCACCGGCTTTGACAAGTTCCTGCCCTATCTGCTGGGCACCAGGGATGGTCAGGTGAAAGATGCCGAGTGGGCTTCCGCCATCTGTGGCGTGCCTGCCGAGACCATTCGCGAGCTGGCGCGCACCATGGCCAGCGGCCGCACCCAGCTCATCGGCGGCTGGTGCGTGCAGCGCATGCACCACGGCGAACAGTACGCCTGGATGCTGGTGGTACTGGCCTCCATGCTGGGCCAGATCGGTTTGCCGGGGGGCGGCTACGGTTTTGGCTGGCACTACAACGGCGCCGGTACCATCACCAGCACGGGCCCCATCATGTCCGGCTTCAGCTCCGTCATTCCCGGGGTCAAGCCGCTGCACGACGGCGACTGGAAGGGCTACTCCAGGTTCATCCCGGTGGCCCGTTTCGTCGACTGCATCCTGAACCCGGGCAAGCGCATCGCCTTCAACGGTCAGACCATCACCTACCCGGAGATGAAAATGGCGGTGTTCTGCGGCAACAACCCGTTCCACCACCAGCAGGATCGCAACAAGATGATCGCCGCCTGGCGCAAGCTGGAAACCGTGGTGAGCGTGGATCACCAGTGGACCGCCAGCTGCCGCTTCGCTGATATCGTGCTGCCGGCCACCACCACCTACGAGCGGGATGACATCGAGCAGTGGGGTTCCCACTCCAACGCCGGCATCCTGGCCATGCACAAGGTGGTCGAGCCGCTGTTCGAGGCGCGCGACGACTACGACATCTTCGCCGATCTGTGCCGTCGCTTCGATCGCGAGGCCGAGTTCACCGGTGGCAAGAGCAAGCTGGAGTGGATCCAGAGCATCTATGACGACGCCCGCCTGCAGGGCCGCGGCATCGGTATCCGCCTGCCCCGCTTCAGCCAGTTCTGGCACGGTGAAGGCTTCGTCAGCTTCCCGGCGGGCCAGCCCTGGGTGCGGCACGAGTCGTTCCGCAAGGAGCCGGATCTGGAACCGCTGGGCACCCCGTCCGGCCTCATCGAGATCTACTCCAAGACCATCGCCGACTACGGCTACGCGGATTGCCCGGGCCACCCGGTCTGGATCGAGCCTTATGAACGCTCCCACGGCGGGCCGGGCAGCCAGCAATTCCCGCTGCACCTGCAATCCTGTCACCCGGACAAGCGGCTGCACAGCCAGCTCTGCTCCTCCGATGCCTACCGTGCCACCTACACGGTGCAGGGGCGCGAGCCGGTCTATATGAACCCGCAGGACGCCAGAGCGCGCGGGCTCAAGGACGGGGATCTGGTGCGGGTCTTCAACGGCCGCGGTCAGGTGCTGGCCGGTCTGGTGGTGAGCGAAGACTACGCCCCCGGCGTGGTGCGCATCCAGGAGGGGGCCTGGTACGGCCCGCAGGAGGGCGGCAAGGTGGGGACCTTGTGTACCTATGGCGATCCCAACGTGCTGACCGCAGACATCGGCTCCTCCAGCCTGGCGCAGGCCACCACGGCCCACACCGCGCTGGTGGAGATCGAGAAATTCCGCGGGCAGGCGCCGGCCGTCACCGCCTTCGGAGCGCCGGAATCCGCCAAGGGCATCGATCCCATGTTCCCGGCACTGTGACCCGAGGGGACGAAAGTCACCCCTTGAGTTTCCTTTATTTTTAAAGTCGTTAGAATCGGGAGCCTCTATGGCTCCCGATTGTCATCCACGGAGGATAAATGCAGGAATTCATGGCTACCAGCGAACGCCGGGCCGAGCTTTACTGGTGGTTCTCCACCCTGTTCGCTGCCGAGCTCAGTGATGCACAGATCGCTGAATACGACACCTATGACGTGCGCAGCTTCTTGAAGAGCCTCTCCACTCTCGACCCCATGCGCGAGGCCGTGGCCGAACTGAACGAGGCTATCGCCCGCCTGCTGGTGCGCCCCGATCGCCAGCTGGAGCTCGCCGCCGACTTCGCCGGCCTGTTCCTGGTGGATCCCAAGCAGGGCGCCCTACCTTACGAATCGCTCTATCGCGGTGAGGGCAAGCTGCTGATGCAGGCCCCCATGAGCGAGATGCAGGCCCGTCTCGATCGCCTCGGCATCAACGTCAGCGACAAGTACAAGGAGCCTGCCGATCACCTGGCCATCGAGCTGGATCTGATGGGCAACCTCATCATCCGCGCCGCCGAGGCGACCACCGCCGCCCAGCGTGAAAGCTGGCTCGGCGAGCAGGAGTCCCTGCTGCACGGCCACCTGCTCGGCTGGTTCGACAAATTCGAGAGCGCCTGCCGCGCCGCCGACCAGTTCGGCTTCTACGGCGCCAGTGCCCGGCTGCTGGGGGTATTCCTCAAGATGGATGCCAACTACCTCAGCCTGGTCAAACCGGCGCAAACCGCCGACTAAGCCGATGAAGACAGCCCTGCTCCTGATCGCATGCTGGCTGCTGGCCCTGATCCCGCAGGATCAGGGCATTACTCCCCTCGCCGCCCTGCTGTTCAACCCGGACCGGGAACTCTACGGCACCGCCCAGCTCACCGGCTTCGCCGGCATACTGCTGACCCTCTACCTCGCCAACCTCGGCGTCGAGGTAGTGCTGCGCCGCCGCTTCCAGATAGCGGGCATGCTGGCCCTGCTGGCCGCCTGGATCGACTTCATTCACAGCAGTGGCAGCGAGGCCCACTGGCTGCTGCTCTACGCCATGGCGCTGCCGTTTCACGTGGTCGGCTGGCTGGTCCTGGTGCGCGGCATCCAGGCGTTTGGCCGCCAGAAAGGCTGAAAAAGCGCCAAAACTATTACAAATCATGACAGCCCGATCCCCCCGGTTGCCCTTGTGGCAAGGTCAGCGGGGCAATTGCGGGTAACATTCGCTTACATTCAGCTCCCGTTCAGTTTCACGACAACCGCTATAGTGCCGCTCCTTTTCCGACCGATACAGGAGCATCAGCATGCCTCCACAGGATGCGCGCATCACGGGCCTCGATCTGCTGCGAGGGCTCGTCATCTTCATGGCCGTCTTCGAGCACTACACCGGCTACCTCAACTACTGGTACATCGACTTCTTCAATCGGGAGCACGCCCTGTGGGACAGCTTCTACCTCTCCCACAAGGCGATGGCCGGTCAGCTGCTGCCCATGGATCATCTGACGGCCCAGGTGTCGGCCTGGCTCATCCCCTGGGTCAGCCAGATCTACCTGGCGCTGGCCGCCTTCAACCTCAGTCGCCGTGATCAGGTCAGCTTCAGACCGCAGCTGGGCGGCAAGCTGGTGCTGTTCGCCAGCATCATACTGGTGCTCTATGTGGAAGGGCTGGTCATCGCTCCCAACTTCGGCGAGGCGATCTCTTTCTATCCGGTGATGCTGTGGATGTGCCTGCTGGCGCTCTTCTCGCTGGTCTACGCCTGGTTCGGCATCCGCGGCATGTTGCTGCTGACCCTGCTCAGCCTGCTGCTGGATCAGCTCGGCGTGCAGGATCTGCTCGGTCACCTCGATGGTTGGATGAAGCTGCACGTGCACCCCGACTACGAGCTGGATGCCCGCCTCGACCTCTTCATGGCCAGCGGCTGCTTCGGCTTCCTCTACGGCTGGTGCTGGCATCAGCGGCCCCAATGGCGGGACCGCCTCAACACGCTGGTGCTGACGCTCTCGCTGGTGGCGCTGGCCTGCTATCTCATGTTCGGCGAGACCAGCACGGTCGAGCTCAGCGACATCTACGCCAACGAGCACGAACTGGCGATGGACATGATCGGGCGTGCCGGCATCTGGGGCATGGAGTTTCTGGTGATCGGGGCCGTGCTCTGGCTGCATCAACGCAACATTCGCCTCTGCTGGCGCCCCCTCAACTGGATCGGCATGTACTCGCTGACCGTCTTCATCTTCCACAAGAGCATCTTCGTGCACCTGTGGGGCCCGCTCCTGCTGTGGTGGACCGCCCGCCAGGGCACCATACTGCCCAACAACTTCGGCCTCATCATGGCGCTCAGCGCCACCAGCGTGCTGCTCATCTACGCCTTCCAGCGCTCCGGCATCATCTGCCACCTGATGGGCATGCATCAGGATCGGGACTGGGTGCGGCTCTATGGCAACAAATAAGCACTGGCTGGTGCTGCTCCTGGCGCTGCCGGTCTGCGCCAAGGAGCTGGCCATCGGCGGTCAGTGGCAGCTGGACAGCAAGCAGGCGGGCAGCGGCAGCAGCGACAGCACCCAGTTCTGGGTCGGCTACGAGCGGGAGACCCAGGTCGGCCTCATTTTCGCCGACGGCCAGAGCGCCGGGGTGGCGCTGCCGCTCTACGACAAGAGCTTTATCGCCCTCGGCGTCAGCCCGATGGAAGTGATCGACCGCACCCGCTTCAGCGCGCTCTGGCGCCTGGGCTGGCAACTGGATGACGATCACCAGCTGACCCTGGGCCAGCTCTATGACGTCAGCGGGCGCTACGGCCAGCTCTGGTACATGGAGCACAGCCTGCCGCTGCCCGCCGGGCTCTCCCTCAATCTCTGGCTGACCCGCGGCAGTCAGGCCCACATGGCCGCCTATGGGGCGGACGAAGGCTTGCGGGACTGGGGGCTCACGCTGGAGCGCAGCTGGTGCTGGCAGCAGTGGCGACTGGGCACCGAGCTCGGCGCCAAGCAGTGGCTCATCAAGGAGCATGACTGGCAGCCGGTGATCAACCTCACCCTGAGCTACCACTTCGGAAAATAACCAAATTGGGGGCAAATGAGCCCCCACCCCTTCCCTCCAGCAGGCTTCATGCCATACTGACAACACCTAAAATGACAAATCAGTCAATTACGGAGTCCCGTGATGGGGAAAGAGCTTTTCGACGCCATGCCCGATCCGCCGCAGGCGGGGCAGTTGAGCGTGAACGAGCTGCAGCAGCTGTTCGAACTGGCCCCGTTTGGCATAGGCATCTTCGATCGCCACTTTCGCTGCCGCAGCGTCAACCAGACCCTGGCCGACCTCAACGGCCTCTCCCGGGAGGAGCACTACGGCCACACCCTGCGGGAAATCGTCCCAGCCCTGGCCCCCGTGCTGGAGCCCCTGTTCCAGCAGATCATCAGCAGCGGCGTCCCCCGGGTCGAGCTGAACCTGAGCGGCCATACCGCGGCCCATCAGGGCCAGCAACGCCACTGGCAGGCGATCTACAGCCCCATGCTCGACGAACATGGCGTGCCCGACGGCATTCTCACCATAGTGCGCGACGTGACCGAACAGGTCGAGTCGCAGCGGCGGCTGCAACTGGCCATGAATGCCGGCCGGATCGGAGTGTGGGAGTGGCACGTCAAGGAGGACAGACTGCAGTTTGACGGCCGGGTCGAACAGTTGCTCGGGACCGCCGCCAGCGAGTTTCAGGGGGGAATGGAGCAGTTCATCAAGCGCTTCGACCCTCTCTCTGGCGAGCAGCTCAGGGCGGCGCTCAAGGGCACGGCCCCCATTCATCTCACCCTCGGTTATCTGGGGCCCGATCAGCAGCGAGGCTGGGTCGACATCCATGCCGATCACGTGGCAGCCAGCGAACATCTGGGGCGACGCATCACCGGGGTGATCCACGACGCCACCGATCGCTGCACCCAGGAAGACAAGCTGCGCCAGGCCAACGTGGTGTTCGAAACCGCTGCCGAAGGCATCATCATCATGGATGGCCAGCGCCAGATCATCTCGGTCAACCCGGCCTTCTGCAGCATGACCCAGTACGAGGAGGACGAGGTCGTCGGCAAGTCACCGGAAGCCATCATGCACCCGCGCCGCCACACCGACATCGACTACCCCTGGCACACCCTGCTGCCCGGCAGCCACGCCTGGCATGGCGAGATGATGTGCCTGCGCAAGGATGGCGGCTACTTCACCTCCTGGCAGCATGTCAGCGCCGTCCACGACAGCCGCCACAACACCACCAACTATGTCATCGCCTTCTCCGACATCAGCGCCATTCGCAAGGCCGAGGCACAGCTCAATCACCTCGCCTATCACGATCCCCTGACCGAGCTCGGCAACCGCAACCTGCTGCAGGAGCGGCTTGAGCTGGAGATCAAGACCGCCCACCTCAACCGGCAGCAGCTCGCCTTGCTGTTTATCGATCTGGACGGCTTCAAGCTGATCAACGACACCTTGGGCCATCGGGCCGGGGACGAGCTGCTCAAGCTGCTGGCCGAGCGCATTCGCCGACTGCTGCACCACAACGACGTGGCGGCCCGGCTGGGGGGCGACGAGTTTCTGGTGCTGATCCCCTACTTCGAACAGCCGGAGGAGCTGGCCAGGCTCGCCGAGCAGCTGCTGGCCCGCCTGCGCGAGCCGGTCGAGCTGGATCACGAGCGGGTGGCCGTCTCCGCCAGCATCGGCATCGCCCTCTATCCGGAACACGCCACCACCCCGGACACCCTGGTCAGTGCCGCCGACAGCGCCATGTACGAGGCGAAGAACCAGGGCCGCAATGGTTACCTCTTCTATACCCCGGACATGACGGAACAGACCCGGGAGCGACTGAGCATGGAGCAGGGGCTGTTCCAGGCCATCGAGCAGCAGCAGCTCTGCATCCTCTATCAACCCATGACGGATCTGGCCAGCAACCAGCTGAGCGGGCTGGAAGCCCTGCTGCGCTGGCAACACCCCAGCGAGGGCATGATAGGGCCGACCCGCTTCATTCCGGTGGCCGAGGAGTGCGGCCTTATCGAGCAGATCGGGGAGTGGGTGATGCGTACCGCCTGCCAGCAGGGACAAGCCTGGCTGGCCGCAGGGCTGGCGGTGCCCAGACTGTCGGTCAATGTGTCGGTACGGGAGATGCGCTCGGCAGGTTACGTGGAGCGGGTCGCCGCCATCCTGGCCGAGACCGGTTTTCCGCCACAACGGCTGGAGATAGAGGTCACCGAGAGCATCATCCAGCGGGTCGATCAGAGCCTGCAGCTGTTCAAGCGGCTGAAGGAGCTGGGGGTGCAGATCGCCATCGACGATTTTGGCACCGGCTTCTCATCCCTGAGCCTGCTGAAAAGCCTGCCCATCGATCGGATCAAGATAGACAAGACCTTCGTGCAGGCGCTGCCCGATGACAAGCACAGCCGGGAGCTGTGCCGCACCATCGTCAACCTGGCCGACAGCCTGGGCATGATGGTGACCGCCGAAGGGATAGAGACCCAGGCCCAGCGCCAGTTTCTGCAATCCCTCCACTGTCAGGAGGGGCAGGGCTATCTGTTCAGCCATCCGCTGGCCGAGCCCCATCTGGCGGCGCAGCTGGCATCGGGCAGGAATCACTGGTGCTGAGCCCCGCGCCAGGGGGGTGACAGCCACAGCCAACTCAATCGTTGAAGGTCAGCCTGGCATCCCACCCTTCGTCCTGCTGCCGGCGTGACTCTTCCAGCAAGGAGTCCTGCGGATAGGAGGACTTTTTCTCCCCGAGAGTGACGGACACCGGCGGCTTGCGCACCAGCCATGCCTCGCTCAGCTGGCCGCTGATGTGATCCCGCAGTGAGGGTGAATCGGGCTGTGTCGGTGCCAGTTCAAGACCATTGGCATGGGGGGCGGCCAATGCGGCCTCATCGGTGGCCTTCGGGGCCTCGAACTGCCAGAGGGAGGAGCAAAGAAGCAGGGTCAACACGGGGGCTGTCTCCATCGGTAAAAGCGACGTTTTACCCAATCGGCGATGAATTGTCATCGACGCGACTGTAAGCGGATGTTGCCATCTATCCAAAAGTCTAATTGCCCTCCCCCGCCAAAGGTATAAGTTGTTATCCAATCATTACAAAAATGTATTCAAAGGAGTGACACATGAGCGAGAGCAAGGTCTACCCGGTCAAAGCCCACATCAGCCAGGGCGCCCTGCTGGACAAGGCAGGCTATGAGGCCATGTACCAGGCCTCGGTGCAGAACCCGGATGCCTTCTGGGGCGAGCAGGGCAAGATCCTCGACTGGATGAAGCCTTATACCCGGGTCAAGAACACCTCCTACGATCCGGGCCACGTCTCCATCAAGTGGTATGAAGACGGCTTGCTCAACGTCTCTGCCAACTGCCTGGATCGCCATCTGAGCGAGCGCGGCGACAAGGTCGCCATCATCTGGGAAGGGGACAACCCGGCCGAGGATCGCAAGCTCACCTATCGCGAGCTGCACACCGAGGTGTGCAAGTTTGCCAACGTCTTGAAGGCACAAGGGGTGCATCGCGGCGACGTGGTCTGCCTCTACATGCCCATGGTGCCGGAAGCGGCCATCGCCATGCTGGCCTGTACCCGCATCGGCGCCGTGCACAGCATCGTCTTCGGCGGTTTCTCGCCAGAAGCCCTGGCCGGTCGCATCATCGACTCCGGCTCCACCATCGTCGTCACCGCCGATGAGGGGCTGCGCGGTGGCCGCCCGGTGCCGCTCAAGAAGAACGTGGATGAAGCGCTCACCAACCCGGAGACCAAGGTCAGCAAGGTGATCGTGCTCAAACGTACCGGCGGCAACATCGCCTGGCACAACCACCGCGATCTGTGGTGGCATGAGGCAACGGCCACCGTCAGCAGCGACTGCCCGCCGGAGGCGATGGGGGCCGAAGACCCGCTGTTCATCCTCTACACCTCCGGCTCCACCGGCAAGCCCAAGGGGGTGCTGCACACCACCGGCGGCTATCTGGTCTATGCCACCCTCACCTTCAAGTACATCTTCGACTACCACGAGGAGGACATCTACTGGTGTACCGCCGACGTGGGCTGGGTCACCGGCCACTCCTACCTGGTCTACGGGCCGCTCGCCAACGGCGCCACCACCATCATGTTCGAAGGGGTGCCCAACTACCCGGCGACCAACCGCATGAGCCAGGTGGTGGACAAGCACCAGGTCACCATCCTCTACACCGCCCCCACCGCCATCCGCGCGCTGATGGCCAAGGGCAACGAGGCCGTTGAGGGTACCTCCCGTTCGAGCCTGCGCATCATGGGCTCGGTGGGCGAGCCCATCAACCCGGAAGCCTGGGAGTGGTACTACCGCACCATAGGCGACGAGCGTTGCCCCATCGTCGACACCTGGTGGCAGACCGAGACCGGCGGCATCCTCATCAGCCCGCTGCCCGGCGTCACCGATCTCAAGCCAGGCTCGGCCACCCGCCCCTTCTTCGGCGTGCAGCCGGCGCTGGTGGACAATATGGGTGAGCCACTGGAGGGGGCCACCGAGGGCAACCTGGTGATCACCGACTCCTGGCCGGGCCAGATGCGCACCGTATTCGGCGATCACGAACGCTTCGAGCAGACCTACTTCTCCACCTTCCCCGGCCGTTACTTCACCGGCGACGGTGCACGTCGCGACGAGGATGGCTACTACTGGATCACCGGCCGGGTGGATGATGTACTGAACGTCTCCGGCCACCGCATGGGTACCGCCGAGATCGAATCCGCGCTGGTGGCTCATCCCAAGATCGCCGAAGCGGCGGTGGTGGGGGTTCCACACGAGATCAAGGGTCAGGGCATCTATGCCTATGTCACCCTGATCGCAGGCGAAGAGCCGAGCCGGGAGCTGCACAAGGAGGTAAAGGAGTGGGTCCGCAAGGAGATCGGCGCCATCGCCACCCCGGACGTGATCCACTGGGCCGAGGGGCTGCCCAAGACCCGTTCCGGCAAGATCATGCGGCGCATTCTGCGCAAGATCGCCACCGGCGAGACCGACAGCTTGGGGGATATCTCCACCCTGGCGGATCCGGGCGTAGTGGACAAACTCATTCGCGAGAAGTCCGAAGCCGCCTGATCCCGTCTGCCTTTTGCCTCCAAAGCCGGCCCTGTGCCGGCTTTGTCATTCCTGCTAGTGAGTGTTTTGATAATCGACCAAATAGAGCAAAAAACAGACAGATGTAGAGATTAGACCAGTAAAATGCTGCTAATTTTCACGAAATCAATATAATTGCGAAATCTGTGTGCCAGTGCACACCGATTTGAGCAGAAAATGGCTAGATTTCTGGTAGTCCACAAGATAGCTGACAGATAGCAGCATTATCATCGAGGATGTACTCAATATGTCGCAAAAACACCGAATTCTCCTGCTCAACGGGCCGAACCTGAACCTGCTGGGCAAACGGGAACCGGGCATCTACGGCAGCAAGACGCTCGATGAGATCGTCGCCGATCTGACGCTAAGTGCCGGCGAACTCGGGGTCACACTGGAACACCTGCAATCCAACGCCGAACATGAGCTGGTCGGCCGCATCCACCAGGCCATGGGTCAGGTGGACTTCATCATCATCAATCCGGCCGCCTTCACCCATACCAGCGTCGCCCTCCGCGATGCGCTGCTGGGTGTGGCCATCCCCTTTATCGAGGTTCACCTGTCCAACGTCCACGCCAGGGAACCCTTCCGTCATCACTCCTATCTGTCTGATGTCGCCAAGGGGGTCATTTGTGGGCTGGGGGCCGATGGCTACCAATTCGCTTTAACCGCGGCCGTGCACCAGTTGCGCGCGGCTTGATAATCACTGATCAGATAAAGAAGAAAGAGAATGCTAATGGATATCCGCAAAATCAAGAAGCTGATTGAACTGGTTGAAGAGTCCGGCATCGCCGAACTGGAGATCTCCGAAGGTGAAGAGTCCGTTCGCATCAGCCGCAACTTCTCCGGTCAGGTGACCGCTGCTCCGCAGATGATCATGCCGCAGGTTGCTGCTCCGGTAGCCGCTCCTGTCGCCGCCGCTCCGGCCGCCGCAGCACCGGCTGCCGACGCCACCCCGGCCGGTCACCTGATGCGCTCCCCCATGGTCGGTTCCTTCTACCGCTCTTCCAGCCCGGAAGCCAAGCCGTTCGTGGAAGTGGGCCAGCACGTCAATGTCGGCGATACCCTGTGCATCGTCGAAGCCATGAAAATGATGAACCAAATCGAATCCGACAAGGCCGGCGTGATCAAAGCGATCCTGGTTGAAAATGGTCAGGCCGTTGAATTCGACGAGCCGCTGTTCATCATCGAATAAGGGAAATCGCCACCCATGTTGGACAAAGTAGTCATCGCCAACCGCGGTGAAATTGCCCTGCGGATCCTGCGCGCCTGCAAAGAGCTCGGGATCAAGACAGTGGCCGTTCACTCCACCGCCGACCGGGAGCTCAAGCATGTGCTGCTGGCCGACGAAACCATCTGTATCGGCAAACCGGCCAGTACCGACTCCTACCTCAACGTGCCGGCGATCATCGCCGCCGCCGAGGTGACCGGTGCCGTTGCCATTCACCCCGGCTACGGCTTCCTCTCCGAGAACGCCGACTTTGCCGAAGTGGTCGAGAAATCCGGCTTCGTCTTCATCGGCCCGCGCGCCGAGACCATTCGCCTGATGGGTGACAAGGTCTCCGCCATCGAGGCGATGAAGAAGGCGGGCGTACCCTGCGTACCGGGCTCCGACGGTCCGGTTGACAGCGATGCCAAGCACAACGCCGCCATTGCCAAGCGAATCGGCTACCCGGTGATCATCAAGGCCGCCGGTGGCGGTGGTGGTCGCGGCATGCGCGTGGTGCGCAGCGAAGCCGAGCTGGCTGCCGCCATCGCGCTGACCAAGTCCGAAGCAGGCCAGTTCTTCAAGAACGACATGGTCTACATGGAGAAGTACCTGGAGAACCCGCGCCACATCGAGATCCAGGTGCTGGCAGACGGCCAGGGCAACGCCCTCTATCTGGGCGAGCGCGACTGCTCCATGCAGCGTCGCCACCAGAAGGTGGTCGAAGAGGCACCGGCGCCGGGCATCACCGCCGAGATGCGCAAGTTCATCGGTGAACGCTGCGTGCGCGCCTGTATCGAGATCGGCTACCGCGGTGCGGGTACTTTCGAGTTCCTGTACGAAAACGGCGAGTTCTATTTCATCGAGATGAACACCCGTATCCAGGTAGAGCACCCGGTTACCGAGATGGTCACCGGCGTCGACCTCATCAAGGAGCAGCTGCGCATCGCCGCCGGCCAGCCCCTGTCGATCACCCAGCAGGACATCCGCATCCGTGGCCACGCCATCGAGTGCCGGATCAACGCCGAAGACCCGGCCACCTTCATGCCGTCTCCGGGCCTGATCCAGCGCTTCCACGCGCCGGGTGGTCTGGGCGTGCGTTGGGACTCCCACATCTACGCCGGCTACAAGGTGCCGCCCTACTACGACTCCATGATCGGCAAACTGATCTGTTACGGTGAAAACCGCGACGTCGCCATTGCCCGCATGCGTCAGGCGCTGGACGAGCTGGTGGTGGAAGGGATCAAGACCAACGTCTCCCTGCAAAAAGAGATCATGAAGGACGAAAACTTCCAGCACGGTGGTACCAATATCCACTACCTGCACAAGAAGCTGGGTCTGTAAGACTCGCGTCCGCAGATCTTCTGCTGAAAAAGGGCCATGGCGACATGGCCCTTTTTTGTTATCCTTGCGCCCCTCGAAATTGTCGGAGGCCAAGGTGAACCGTTTTGCGCTCGCTCGTCGGGAAGCAGCACTCTGCCTGCTGCTGACCCTGCTCTACTTCCTTGCCTGGTATGGCACGGCCTATTTCATCCCCGAAGAGATCGAATTCTGGGATATGCCGCTCTGGTTCCTGCTCAGCTGCATTCTGATGCCGCTGCTGTTCATCGTGCTGTGCGGCCTGATGGTGGATCGCCTGTTCGTGGATATCCCCCTCGACTCCCAGCCCCTCGATGACAAGGAGCCCCCCCATGAATCTTGAGCTGCTGCTGCCGCTGTGCATCTATCTGGTGCTGGTGCTGGGGGTCGGTTTCTGGGCCAGCCGCCACCGGGTGGGCGGTGACTTCGTGCAGGAGTACTTCATCGGCAACCGCAGCATGGGCGGCCTGGTGCTGGCCATGACCCTGGTGGCCACTTACACCTCGGCCTCCTCCTTTATCGGCGGGCCGGGTGCCGCCTACAAGATTGGCCTTGGCTGGGTGCTGCTGGCGATGATCCAGCTGCCCACCGTCTGGCTCACCCTGGGAGTGCTTGGCAAGAAGTTCGCCATCATCGCCCGCCGGGTCAATGCGGTGACCATCAACGACATGCTGTGGGCTCGCTACCAGAGCAGGGCCGTAGTGGTGCTGGGCTCGGTCACCATCATCCTCGCCTTCATCGCCACCATGGTGGTGCAGTTCATCGGCGGCGCCCGCCTGCTGGAGACCGCCACCGGCCTCTCTTATCAGCAGGGACTCTTGCTGTTTGCCGGCTGCGTGCTGCTCTACACGGTGATCGGCGGCTTTCGCGCCGTGGTGATGACGGATGCGCTGCAGGGGATCATCATGCTGATCGGCACCGGCGCCCTGCTGGCGGGGATCCTGATCGCGGGGGATGGTTTGCCCAACCTTATCCACCAGCTCAAGGCGATCGATCCCAAGCTGGTGAGCCCGCAGGGGGCCGGCGACATGCTGACCCAGCCCTTCATGCTGAGCTTCTGGGTACTGGTCTGCATCGGGGTGGTGGGGCTGCCCCACTCGGCCCTGCGCTGCTTCGGCTATCGCGACAGCAAGGCGCTGCATCGCGGCATCCTCATCGGCACCATCGTCAGCGCCTTGCTGATGTTCGGCATGCACCTGGCCGGGGCGCTGGGCCGCGCCATCCTGCCCGGCATGGACAGCCCGGACAAGATCATGCCCTCCCTGATGATGGAAGTGCTGCCCCCCTGGCTGGCCGGGGTATTCCTGGCGGCCCCCATGGCGGCCATCATGTCCACCATCGACTCCCAGCTGATCCAGGCCTCCGCCACGTTGGTGAAGGATCTCTACCTCAACTACCTGAGCCCGGAGAAGGCCGGCCAGGAGAAGCTGGAGGTACGGGTGCCGCGCCTCTCCCTGCTCTGCACCCTGATCCTGGGCACGCTGGTGCTGCTGGCGGCGCTGCAGCCCCCCGAGATGATCATCTGGCTCAACCTGCTCGCCTTTGGCGGCCTGCAGGCGGTGTTCCTCTGGCCGCTGGTGCTCGGCCTCTACTGGTCACGGGCCAACGGCCCCGGCGCCCTGGCCAGCATGGTGTGCGGCATTCTCTGCTACGCCGTCCTGAGCCAGTGGGGGATCAAGCTGGCCGGTCTGCACGCCATAGTGCCGAGCCTGGCGCTGGGGCTGGTAGCCTTCGTGCTGGTCAGCCTGCTGACCCCGGCTCCAAGCCAGAGCGTGCGGCGGCTCTTCGAACCTTGTTCAGCAATGGATTAATAAAGGGTTCCGAAACTATCCCAAAATGGGTGCTTTAAGGGTAAACTGTGCGCCATGTCACAAAACAGTGCACCCTTATGCCCGTCCAGAACGCCAGACAGATCCTGACCCAAGCCCTGCAGCGACTCGGTTACGCCCTGTTGCTGCCGGTCTCCATCCTGCCGCTGGCGGCCCTGCTCTATCGGCTCGGCCAGCCGGACGTGCTGGATCTGGCGGTACTCTCCCTCACCGGTCGCGCCCTGTTCAGCCAGATGCCGCTCATCTATGCGGTGGCCATCGCCTTCGGGCTGAGCCGCCAAGGCGAGGGGAGCCAGGCGCTGGCCGGGGCGGTCAACTTCCTGCTGCTGAGCTCGGCGCTCGGCACCCTGGCCCCCGGCCTGCACAGCGACATGATCTGCGGCCTGCTGGCGGGATTGACCACCGCCATCGTCTACCCCTGGCTCAAGCGCCACCCCATGCCCCACTGGCTGCGGCTAATCAACGGCGATTTCACCAGCCTGCTCGCCTCGGCGCTGGCCTGCCTGCTGTTGGCCTTCCCCCTCGCGCTGCTCTGGCCACTGCTGGAGCAAGGCATCACCCTGCTCGCCTCCGAGCTGCTCACCACCCCGCTCGGCGCCTTCTGCTACGGCGTGCTGAACCGGCTGCTGATCCCGCTCGGTCTGCACCAGGTGCTGGGCAGCCTCATCGGGCTGGGGGAGAGCAACCTGCAGGCGCTGGCCAGCGCCCAGCCGCTGCACGAAGGCTATGTGGCCGGGCTCTACCCCATCATCATGTTCGGCCTGCCTGGCGCCTGCTTCGCCATCTGGCTGCACCGCCAGCGCATGCAGCGACTGCCGCAGGGGGGGCTGCTGCTCACCCTGGCGCTCACCTCGGCGCTGGTGGGGATCACCGAACCCATCGAGTTCCTGTTCGCCTTCACCGCCCCCTGGCTGTTTCTGGCCCACGCCCTGCTGACCGGATTGTCGCTCGCCACCTGCAGTGCACTCGGCATCAAGGTGGGCAGTTACTTCTCCGCCGGCCTGCTGGATCTGGTGCTGAGCTACCACACCGGCGAGCACAGCTTCTGGCTCATTCCGGTCGGCATCCTGTTCTTTGTCGCCTACACCCTGCTGTTCTACCAGCTGTTAGAGCGCACGCCCCTCAGCCTGCCGAGCAAGCCCATCGCCCCGGAACACCCGCGGCTGGCGAGCGTCGCCCCCTCCGATCCCCAGATGCTGGCCATCCAGTACCTCAAGGTGCTGGGGGGCATGGACAACCTGCAGGCGATGAGCGTCTGCCTGACCCGCCTCAGCCTGCGGGTGCGCGACATCTCGCTGGTGGATCAATCCCGCCTGCTGGGGCTGGGCTGCCTCTCTTGGATCCAGCTCAACGACCATCAGCTGGTGCTGGTGCTGGGCCCCAACGCCAGCCTCATTGAAGGGCAGATCCGCATGCTGGCGGAGCGCCAGTCGGTGCCACTCGGCCTCAAGCCCAATCAGGAGTCCGCCGGCCAGAGCGGCTGGTAACCTCAGGCAAACGGCAGGCGCTCGGCCACAAAATCCATCAGGCTGCGCAGGGCGGGCGCCAGGTGCTCCCGGCTCGGGTAGATGAGATAGAAGGGGTTGGGCGGCACGGTGAGCTCGGGCAACACCTTCTGCAAGCGGCCACTCGCCAGATCCCCTTCGCAGACGTGATGGGGCAACAGGGCAATTCCCCCTTCATTGATGGCCAGCTCCCGCAGCGCCAGCAGGCTGTTGCTGATACAGGCCCCCTGCGGCCGCCAGCCCCCCTCCTGCAGCGGCCACACCGGCAACGACGTGTGCACCAGGCAGGCGTATCGACCCAGCTCGCTCAGCTGTTGCGGCATGCCGTGGGCCGCCAGATAGGCGGGTGCCGCCACCAGATGGCGCGGCACCTGACCGATGCGCCGGCAGATCAGGCTGGAGTCTTTCAGCGGCGCCGCCCGCAGCGCCAGATCGTAACCCTCCCCCACCAGATCGAGCTGCTCATCGCAGAGGGTCAGCTCCAGCACCACCTCGGGATAGAGGGCTCTAAACTCGGCCAGGATCCGACCGAGCAGCAGGGTGCCGGTGGCCTCCGGCGCGGTGATCCGCACCCGCCCGGCCGGGGCCGCGCGCAGCCGCGCCATCGCCAGATTGGCGCTGCGGGCCAGCGCCAGCAGCGCCCGGCACTGCTCCACATAGACCTCTCCCTGCGGGGTCAGGCTCAGCCGGCGGGTGGTGCGCTGCAACAGGCGCACCCCGAGCTGGGATTCGAGCCGCGAGATCTTCTGGCTGACCGAGGATTTGGGCATGCCTAGCAGCTCGGCCGCCCCGGTAAAACTGCCCTGCTCCACCACGGTGGCGAACAGCCCCATCAGCTCCAGTTCGACATTGTTCATATATTCAAACAGTCTTTACCAATTACCCATCTTAATCTGAATAATCAACCAGACTAGAGTGGCTGGCAATCCCCATCCAACCGATTTGAAAGGAACTGCCATGAAAGCCATCGTCCTGACCCACTATCTGCCGAGCGATCATCCCGACTGCTTCATCGAGGCCAATCTGGCCGACCCGACGCCGGGCCCGCGCGACCTGCTGGTGCGGGTCAACGCCACCTCCATCAACCCGGTCGACACCAAGGTGCGCGCCCCCAAGGCCAAGGTCGAGAGCAGCCCGCGGGTGCTGGGCTGGGACGCCGTGGGCGAAGTGATCGCCGTCGGCCGCGAGGTGACCCTGTTCAAGGCGGGCGACCGGGTCTGGTATGCCGGCGACATCAGCCGCCCAGGCAGCAACAGCGCCCTGCAACTGGTGGATGAGCGCATCGCCGCCCTCGCCCCCGCCAGCCTGAGCGACCTGGAAGCGGCCGCCCTGCCGCTCACCGCCATCACCGCCTGGGAGACCCTGTTCGAGCGGATGAGCCTCAGCCGCGAGAGCCGCGGACGACTGCTCATCATCGGCGGCGCCGGCGGGGTCGGCTCCATCGCCATCCAGCTGGCCCGCCAGCTCACCGGCATGGAGGTGATCGCCACCGCCTCGCGCCCCGAAACCCGGGCCTGGTGCCTGCAGATGGGGGCCCACCAGGTGGTGAGCCATCACCAGTTGCAAGAGGAGCTCACCGCCCTCGGCATCAACCAGGTGGACGCCATCTTCTGCACCAATGCCACCGAGCAGCACTGGGATGCCATGGCCAGCCTCATCAGCCCGTTCGGCCATATCTGCACCATCGCCGAATCGAGCGAGCCCTGGGATCTCTCCCTGCTCAAGAGCAAGAGCGTCACCTTCAGCCAGGAGTTCATGTTTACCCGCTCCCTGTTCCAGACCCCGGACATGATTGAGCAGCACAACCTGTTGGGGCTGGTCGCCGCCCTGGTGGATCAGGGCGTGGTCAAGAGCACCCTCAGCAAGGTGGTACCCGAGCTGACCCCGACGACCCTGGCTCAGGCCCATGCCGAGGTGGAAGCCGGCCGCATGGTGGGCAAGCTGGTGATCGACATGAGCCGGTTCGGCAACTAATCCCTTATGGGTAAAAACTGCACCATCATGGGGTGAACTCACCAGTGACAAGCCCCATCACTGCACAGCACATATCAGGCAACAGACAGTCACCACGCAGCTTCACCATAAAAAAGCCAAAAAAAAGGGGCCATCCCGCCGGGATGGCCCTAAATACCTGAACGTTGGGGTAACAATCACACACATATCCTTATGCAGGACCTCTGAACCTTTGCAGCTAGTGTGCCAATCTCGCCCCCCTCCCCGCTTGCTTGCCACATTGTGCCCTGCCACCGAGGTCTGCAGCCCCGGGCCACTCTGCGGGCAAAAAAAAGCCACCCGAAGGTGGCTGAAAAAGATGACGGAACTTTCCTAGAGCAAAGCATTCAGCGGGAACAGGTTGCTTCCCGTCACCCAATGAGGAATACATGAACCGTGCCAACTCGGCAAAGCCTGCCTCCTCCACCACACTGCATGGGCAAACCACGACAGCACACGCCCATGATGATAGAATCCCGCGGTTTCACATTTATGAAGAGTCGACGCCATGCCCTGGATACAAATTCGAATCAACGCCACTGCCAAGACCGCAGACAAGGTGAGCAACATGCTGCTGGGGCGTGGTGCCCAGGCGGTGACCTTTATGGATGCCAAGGATGTGCCCGTCTATGAACCCATGCCGGGCGAAACCCCGCTGTGGGGCGAGACCGAAGTGATGGGGCTGTTCGACGCTGAAACCGATCCGGCGCCCACCATCGCCTTCTTCCAGCAGATCTTCGGCGAAGACGTGGGCTACAAGGTGGAGCAGCTGGAGGACAAGGACTGGGTGCGCGAGTGGATGGATCACTTCCACCCCATGCAGTTCGGTGAGCGGCTTTGGATCTGCCCGAGCTGGCGCGACGTGCCAAACCCGGATGCGGTCAACGTCATGCTGGACCCGGGTCTGGCCTTCGGTACCGGTACCCACCCCACCACGGCGCTCTGCCTGCAGTGGCTGGACGGGCTGGATCTGGCCGGCAAGACAGTGGTCGACTTTGGTTGCGGCTCCGGCATCCTCGGCATCGCAGCCCTGAAACTGGGCGCCGCCCGGGTCATCGGCATCGACATCGATCCGCAGGCCATCCAGGCCAGCCGTGACAACGCGATGCGCAATGGCGTCGCCGATCAGATCGAGCTCTACCTGCCGGCGGATCAGCCGCAAGACGTCGAAGCGGACGTGGTGGTCGCCAACATCCTGGCCGGCCCGCTGCGCGAGCTGGCGCCGCTTATCGCCGGCCACGGCAAGGCGGGCAGCCTGATGGCCCTGTCCGGCGTTCTGGAAAGCCAGGCGCCGGAGCTGGAGACCATCTACGGCCAGTGGTTCGAGATGGACCCGACCGCCGTCAAGGAAGAGTGGTGCCGCCTCTCCGGCCGCAAACTCGGCTGATAAGCAACAAGCCACGGCGGCTGCCAACCCATCGGCCGCAAACTCGGCTAATAAACAACAAGCCACGGCGGCAGCCAACCCATAGGCCGTAAACTCGGCTGATAAGCAACAAGCCATGGCGGCTGCCAACCCATCGGCCGCAAACTCGGCTGATAAGCAACAAGCCACGGCAGTTGCCAACCTATCGGCTGCAAACTCGGCTGATAAGCAACAAGCTACGGCAACTGCTGCAAACTCGGCTAAGTCATCGAGACAAAGCTGCCAACGGGGCTCCCACACGGGAGCCTCGTCTGTTTTCGGCCCGCCGGCGGCAGCCGCATCTTCGCTGATTCCACCACCCAGCGCCATCCATGCTCATTTGACCACACAGCTCACCCCGTTTCCGGTAGGATAGGCCGCCAGTCCCCCCTGCGACACGGAGTGCTTATGCGGATTGCCATACTGGATGACTATCAGGATCAGGTGCGTCATCTGCCCTGCTTTACCCGCTTGGCGGGCCACGACGTCACCATTCTCACCCGAAGCGAACCTGACCCCGAGCGCCTTGCCGCCAAGCTGGCAGGGGTGGAGGCGCTGGTGCTCATCCGCGAGCGCACCTGCATCGACGAAGCCTTGCTACGCAGGCTCCCCTCCCTTCGGCTCATCAGCCAGACCGGCAAGATCAGCCAGCATATCGACCCCCTCCTGTGTCAGCGCCACGGGGTAGCCGTCGCCGAAGGCATCGGCAGCCCGGTGGCGCCCGCCGAGCTCTGCTGGGCCCTCATCATGGCCGCCTCCCGCCACCTCCCGGCCTATTGCCATGCCCTCGCCCAGGGTCAGTGGCAGCAGTCCGGCACACTGGGGCTGGGGCGTACCTTGCAGGGGCTGACGCTCGGCATCTGGGGCTACGGCAAGATTGGCAGACTGGTGGCCGGTTACGGCCGGGCCTTTGGCATGTCGGTGCTGATCTGGGGCAGCGAGGGCTCCCGCCGGCAGGCCGAGCAGGATGGCCATGCCAGCGCCTGTGACAAAGAGAGCTTCTTTCGCGAGGCCGACGTCCTCTCTTTGCATCTGCGCCTGAACGAGGCCACCCGTGGCTGCGTGACCCGCACCGATCTCGCGCGGATGAAGGCGGACTCCCTGCTGGTCAACGTCAGTCGGGCGGAGCTTGTCGAGCCCGGCGCCCTTTATGCCGAACTCGCCGCCAACCCGACCCGGCGCGCAGCCCTCGACGTGTTCGACGCAGAGCCCGCCACGGCGCAGAGCGAGCCTTTGCTGCGCCTGCCCAATGTGCTGGCGACGCCTCATCTTGGCTATGTGGAGCGCAACAGCTACCAACTCTACTTTCAGGCCGCCTTTGACAACCTGATTGCCTTTGCCGAGGGCAAGCCGACCAATCTGGTGCTGCCCGTAGCGGGCCGCTGATCACGGTTATCCGGCGACCGGACCGCTAGCATGTATAACCCAGGCGCCACAAAGACAAGCCACAGGAGCTCCCATGACCGAGTACGACAAGATGATCGCCAGCCAGCCTTACAACTGCATGGCACCGGAACTGGATCTGTTGCGCCGGGAGACGGCCCGCCTGTACCGCCGCTTCAATCGCAGCGACGAGGAGGATGAACAGCTGGCGCTGCTGCAGCAGATCGTCGGCGAGCTGGCCCAGGGCGCCTTTATCTGCCCGCCCCTCTACTGCACCTATGGCCGCCACATTCACCTAGGCGAGCGCAGCTACATCAACATGGGAGCCACCCTGCTGGACAACGCCCCCATTCGCATCGGCGCCGAGGTGATGATAGGGCCGAACGTGCAGATCTACACCGCCGCCCACGCGCTGGATGCCGATGAGCGGACTCAGGGGGTGGAGACCGCGCTGCCGGTCACCATCGAGGACAGGGTCTGGATCGGTGGCGGCGCCATTCTGCTGCCCGGTGTCACCATAGGGCGGGAGGCCATCGTGGGCGCCGGAGCCGTGGTCACCAAAGACGTGCCGGCCGGCGCCCGTGTGGTGGGCAACCCGGCCCGCGTGCTGCCCGCCAAAGGCAAGACGCCGGTAAGCTAGCGGCGCGCGCCGGGCGCTACGGAATTAAGGGGATCGGCGCCTGAAAAGCGCGGATAAAAATGAAGCCCAATGTCATCAAGACGTTGGGCTGTAAAAAGGTGCTACGGAATTGCGACTCTCATCGCAGAAAATTAGAAGGGGTCACCTTCTAAACTGGCACAGGGATATTAACGAGGCGCAAACGTTTTACATAGCGTAATAAACCAGGATTGAGAACGGCATCTCACTATTTAAAAAATTCCCTGCCAGCCACGGCCTGCCTCTTGGCAATTTTTCATTTATCAGTACAGCCTGTCGCCAGAAACAAAAAAGCCCTGACAAGTCAGGGCTTTATCGACAGTTCATCAGACTAGAAGCGACGCACGAACTCGCTCACCGGCAGCTCGCGCAGCTTGCGGGCCTCCAGCATGGGGGTGCCGAGGTAGAGGAAGCCCACCAGCTGATCGTCTGTGCCAAGGCCAAGGCCGGCCTGGATCTGCTCGTCAAATATAAACCAGCCGGAGCGCCAGATGCCGTTGAAGCCCTGGGCCTGGGCCGCCATCTGCATCGCCATCAGGGCGCAGCCGGCGGAGAGCTCCTGCTCCAGTCGCGGCACCTTGGGATGCTCCTGATGGCGGGTCGCCACCGCGATCACCAGGGGCGCGCGCAGCGGAGCTTCCCGGCACTTCTTGATGCTCTCTTCATCCTCACCGCGGCTGCGGGCGGCTTCAGCCAAAAGGGTGCCCAACCGTTCGCGCCCCTCCCCTTCGAACAGGATGAACTGCCAGGGGGTCAGGGTGCCGTGATCCGGCGCCCGCAGCCCGGCCTTGAGGATATTGTCGAGTATCTCACCGCTCGGGGCGGGCTCGGCCAGACGGCCACAGGAGTGGCGGTTGAGTAACAGGTGGAGGGCATCCATGAGCAGTTCCTTGTCAGGGGCTATGATGGCGCTACCTTAGCACAGCACCGCATGAAGAAAACCCCTGGGCTTCAGGGGTTTGTCGCAATACATGGCGGCCCGTCGACTAGATGACCGCAGCCAGCTCGGCCCCCTGGCGGATGGCGCGCTTGGCATCCAGCTCGGCGGCCACGTCGGCCCCGCCGATGATGTGCACCGGCTTGCCCGCCGCCTGCAGACCGGCCTGCAGCTCCTTGAGCGGCTCCTGGCCGGCGCAGATGATCACCTGATCCACCGGCAGGCACTGCTGCTGGTCGCCCACCCGGATGTGGAGCCCCTCGTCGTCGATGCGCAGGTACTGCACGCCGGAGAGCATCTCCACCTTGCGGTTCTTGAGCACGGTGCGGTGGATCCAGCCGGTGGTCTTGCCCAGGCCGTCGCCCACCTTGCTCTCCTTGCGCTGAAGCAGCCAGATCTGGCGCTCGGGGGCGTCGATCACCGGGGTCGTCAGACCGCCGCGCTCGCCGAGCTGCTTGTCGATGCCCCACTCCTTGAGCCAGTGATCCCGGCTCTGGCCCCCATCCGCCCGTTTTTCCACCAGATATTCGGCCACGTCAAACCCGATGCCGCCGGCGCCGATCACCGCCACCTTCTCGCCCACCGGCTTGTGATCCCGCAGCACGTCCAGGTAACTCAGCACCTTGGGATGCTCGATACCCGGAATGTTGGGGGTGCGCGGGCGGATGCCGGTGGCGAGGATCACCTCGTCAAAACCGCCGCCGAGCAAGCTCTCGGCACTCTGGCGCTGGCCCAGATAGAGCTCGACGCCGCACTTCTCCAGCCGCTTGGCAAAGTAGCGCAGGGTTTCGTGAAACTCCTCCTTGCCCGGGATCTGCTTGGCGAAGTTGAACTGGCCACCGATCTCGCTGGCCTGATCGAACAGGCTCACCTGATGGCCACGCTCGGCGGCGTAGCAGGCAAACGCCAGCCCGGCCGGACCGGCCCCCACCACCGCCAGCTTCTTGGGCTGAGGCACCCGGCCGAAGTTGAGCTCGGTCTCGAAACAGGCGCGCGGATTGACCAGGCAGGAGGCACGCTTCTGCTTGAAGATGTGGTCAAGGCAGGCCTGGTTGCAGGCGATGCAGGTGTTGATCTCGTCCGCCCTGTCTTCGGCCGCCTTGATGACGAATTCGGGGTCGGCCAGGAAGGGGCGCGCCATGGAGACCATATCCGCCTCGCCGCCCGCCAGAATGCGCTCGGCCACCTCGGGGGTATTGATGCGGTTGGTGGTAATAAGCGGCACCTTGAGGTGTTTTTTCAGCTCGGCGGTCACCCAGCTGAAGGCGCCGCGCGGCACGCTGGTGGCGATGGTGGGAATGCGCGCCTCGTGCCAGCCGATGCCGGTGTTGATAAGGGTGACCCCCACCTGCTCCAGCGCCTTGCCAAGCGCAATCACCTCTTCCAGCGTCGAGCCCTGCTCCACCAGATCCAGCATGGAGAGGCGGAAGATGATGATGAAATCCGGCCCGACCCGCTCGCGGATGGCGCGGACGATCTCTACCGGGAAGCGCATGCGGTTTTCACTGCTGCCGCCCCAGCCATCGGTGCGCTTGTTGGTGCGCTCACAGATGAACTGGTTGATGAGATAGCCTTCCGACCCCATCACCTCGACCCCGTCATAACCGGCCGCCTTGGCCAGCTGCGCGGTGGCGGCGAAGTCGCGGATGGTGCCGCGGATCTGCCGCTCGCTCATGGCGCGCGGCTTGAACGGTGAGATGGGGGCCTTGAGGGCGCTCGGCGCCAGGCTGAACGGATGATAGGCGTAGCGGCCGGCATGGAGGATCTGCAGCGCTATCTTGCCCCCCTCCTGATGCACCGCACTGGTTACCTTCTTGTGCTTGGCCACCTGCCAGGGAAAGCTCAGCTGGGAGCCGTGGGGCACCAACCGGCCGCGCAGGTTGGGGGCGATGCCGCCGGTCACGATGAGGCCGACCCCGCCCCGGGCCCGCTCGCCATAGAAGGCGGCCAGCTTGTCAAAGCCCCCCTTCTCCTCTTCGAGGCCGGTGTGCATGGAGCCCATCAACACGCGGTTGCGCAGCTGGGTAAAACCCAGATCGAGGGGGGTCAGCAGGGTCGGGTAACGGCTCATCATGAACTCCTTGTCGGGGCCGAGCTGGATGGCACCACGCCCATCCCCCGCCGTCCGGACTCAGGCCTGGAACAAGGCGGCAGCATGGGTGGGCGGCTCACAGGGCCTCCAGTTAATTTTTTGTTATCAAACCGAGGCTAGAGTAAAGAATCAAAAATGCTTTTTCAAACAAATGTTTGGACAATTTTTCGGCGAACAGACGTGTTCCGAACTCACCGGCTCCAATCCTCTCCAAGCGGAAATGGCATTTCACCGGCCAACTGGTTAATAATGGCGCTTCCCTCCCCATTAACAGGGCGATAACGCGACTATGTCTATTTTCAAAGGTCTGGGTTGGCTGTTTCGCAGCCTGTGGCGCCTGCTCAATTTCACCCGGCTGATGCTGGTCAATCTGCTGTTTCTCGTCGTGGTCTTGATCATCGTCTTCAGCGTCAGCCAGAAAGAGGCCCCCAGCGCCCCCATCGAAGGGGCTCTCACCCTCAATCTCTCCGGCGTGCTGGTGGAACAGCGCTCGCAAACCGATCCCACGGTGCAGCTGCTGCGCCAGGTGGACAACAGCGACGAGCTGCCCAGCGAGATCGTCCTCTCCGATCTGCTGTGGGCCATCAAGAACGCCAAGGATGACGATCGCATCAAGGCGCTGGTGATCAAGCCCCAGGGGCTGCAGGGCACCAGCTTCTCCAAACTGCAGGAGGTGGCGAGCGCCATCGATGCATTCAAGGAGAGCGGCAAGCCGGTCATCGCCATGGCAGACTTCTACACTCAGGGCCAGTACCTGCTGGCCGCCCACGCCGATCACGTGCTGCTCAACCAGAGCGGCGCCGTGGTGATCGAGGGACTCGGCGTCTACCAGACCTACTACAAGTCGGCGCTGGAGAAGCTCAACATCACCCCGCACGTGTTCAAGGTCGGCACCTACAAGTCTTTCGTCGAGCCCTATACCCGCGACGAGATGTCCCCCGAGAGCAAGGAGGCGAACCAGCGCTGGCTGGATCAGCTGTGGCAATCCTATGTGACCGACGTGGCCGAGCAGCGTGAAATCGAACCGGACGCCGTGGCACCGGGCAAGGATCGCTTCCTCGAGCTGCTGCGCAAGGCCGGCGGCAACGCGGCCAACTACGCCCTCGACAACGGTCTGGTGGACCAGTTGGCGACCCGCGACGAGATGACCCAGGCGGTGATCAAGGAAGTGGGCGAGAGCGATGACCACGGCTGGAAGGGGGTGGGGCTCAAGGAGTACCTGGCCGCCATTCCGAACCAGTATCCCCAGAGCGGCAAGGATGAAGTGGGCCTCATCGTCGCCAGCGGCGCCATCATGGATGGTGTCCAGCCTGCCGGCACCATAGGCGGTGACAGCCTCTCCGATCTGCTGGCCGATGCCCGCCGCGACGACAAGGTGAAGGCCGTGGTGCTGCGGGTCGACAGCCCCGGCGGCAGCGCCTTCGCCGCCGAGCAGATCCGCGCCGAGCTGCTGGCCCTCAAGCAGGCCGGCAAGCCGGTGGTGATCTCCATGGGCAGCTACGCCGCCTCCGGCGGCTACTGGATCTCCGCCGATGCGGACAAGATCTTCGCCTCCCCCACCACCCTCACCGGCTCCATCGGGGTGTTCGGCATGTTCGCCACCATCGACAAGGCGCTCTCCCAGTACGGAGTGCACACCGACGGCGTCGGCACCACCGACTATGTCGGCGTCGGCCTGACCCGTGCCCTGCCGGAACACGTCGGCCAGGCGATCCAGCTGAACGTGGAAGATACCTACCAGCGTTTCGTCGGTCTGGTGAGCAAGGGCCGTGGCCTGAGCCCGGAAGAGACCGAGAAAGCGGCCGAGGGCCGGGTCTGGACCGGTCAGGATGCCAAGGCGTTGGGCCTGGTGGACGAGTTTGGCGATCAGGAGGCGGCCATCAAGGCGGCAGCCGAGCTGGCCAACCTCAAGGAGTGGCAGGTCGCCCCCATCGAGCAGGAAGAGTCGGCCAAGGACAAGTTCCTGCGCCAGCTGTTCGACAGCAGCGCCCAGGTGCTGGCTTCGCACCTGCAGAGCTGGTTGCCGGCAGGCCTTGGCAAGGCGCTGGTGGAGGTGAACCGCAGCCTGGACCCGCTGACCCGCTTCAACGATCCGCAGGGCACCTACGCCCTCTGCCCGGTCTGCACACCCTGATCGGCAGCCAACAAAAAAACCGCCAATCGGCGGTTTTTTTGTTGCGTGGTGAAAGTACTCAGCCCAGCAGGCCGGCACAGTGCCAGTGCTGCAGTTCGGCCAGTACCCGGGTCTCCCGCGCCGTCCACTGGGGGCAGGAGCCCGCCAGCTGGGTCTTGTTGGTCTGCAGCGCCTCGGCCAGCTCGAACCAGCCTGGCGTAAAGCCGAGCCTGATCTCGTAGGGCTGGGGCCGCGGCTCGCTCCAGTTATCTCCCACCTGACAGAGGTAGTAGAAGGAGCGGATGCAGTAGGCGTCGTAGTCGGCCTCGCGGGCCGGACGGTACTCCCGCGTCTGCCCGAGCAGAGCACCGACCGCCACCAGCTCGGCGCCACACTCTTCGCGCAGCTCGCGGGCCAGGGCCGTGTTGTGACACTCGCCGTGCTCGATGCCGCCACCGGGAAACATGAGATCGCCGTTGACACTGGAGTGCACCAGCAGCAGCTGGTCGCCACGCAACACGATGGCCCGGACGGTGACCCGCTCCAGCTGGCGGCCATCCGTATTGACCCGGCCGTGGGTGAGCCGGATGTCGAAGGGGTGCGGCCAGTCGCTGGCCAGAGGTTCAATGTGGTTCATCAGGACTCAGGGACGATAGGTTCCGCTTTTCAGCTGTTCGACCAGGATGGCGGCCTGGCTGTCCAGCCCCTCCTGCTGTTGTTTGCTCAGGGAGTGGTAGAGGCTGAAACGGCTGGCCGACACCTCGGCGGCGTTCTGGAACGACTCGCTCACCTTGCCCCACAGATAGGCCTGCCCGTACTCCTTCTGGCCCATGTAGAGGGTGCTGAGGGAGGTAAGAATGCGGCCGTTCACCTGATCCCCTTCCCGGTAGAGAGAGAGAGCGTGCTGCATCAGCGCGATGGCCTTTTGCGGCTCGCGCTTGGCATAGATGCCCCCGAGCGCCAGCTGCAGTTCGGGCTCCTCGAGCGCGGGCTGCCCCTCCAGCGCCAGAAACTGCTGGCGGGCCAGCTCGTTGGTGTTGTTGGTCCAGTGCCAGAGCAGCAGATAGGGATCCTTGGCGTTGCGGGTAGCGGCATCAAGCTGGGCCAGCTGGTCGCCAGCCGCCAGCATCCCCTCCACCCGCGGGCTCTTCTGCTCGCGGGCCCGCTTGTACTCGATGTTGGTGGAGCGCTCGGCGCACTTGAGGTAGCGCTCCAGGCTGCGCATCAACTCGTACTGATGCCGCTCCGTCTGCTCCGCCTGCAGGTAGTAGCGAGCCCGGATGATGTCGCTGCGCTCGTAACGACACCAGCCGTCGTCCACCAGATCCTGACAGAGGGCCGGATAGTTGGCACAGATGTTGTGGATCCTGTCATCGTCACAGGCGGTGAGCACCAGGCCGCAACAGAGGCCGAACAGCAGGGTTCTAGCTGGAAAAGGGGTCATGGTTCACATCTTGTTGGTAACAATTGCAGCCCGCTATAGCCACCCTTGGCTAGCAAACGAATTACATATCCATTACAATGCGCGCGCCGTATAAGGCCGCGACTGCAGAATAATATAACGAAATATACACCCCTACACTGATCTGCATTCGACGAATTTCTATTTGCCCCAACAACGTGAAATAAAGGATCTGGTTAATGACCCACGAGCACTATCTGCAGGCGTGGCAGGAGAGCCAGGAGCTCGCCGAAGCCATGCAACCCCTGATCGGTCGCCTCTACCGTCAGCAAGGGATCGAGATCACCATCTTCGGCCGCCCGCTGCAAAACGCCTCCACCATCGATATCCTCAAGGCCCACCGGGTCGTTCGCCGCCACCAGGGAGCCCCCCTCCCGATCCAACAGAGCTTTCCCCTGCTGCAAGCCATCCTGGCCCTGAACCCGACCGCCGCCGAGATCGATCTGGGCAAGCTGGCCGTGGGTTACTGGCAGGATCACCAGGATGAAGCCGGTATCGACGACTACCTGCGTGCCAAGCTGGCACCGGCTCTGGGTCGCGGCGTACCGGCTCCGACCGACGTGGTGCTGTACGGCTTCGGCCGCATCGGCCGTCTGCTGGCCCGGTTGCTGATCGAGCGCACCGGCGCCGCCAACTCCCTGCGGCTGCGCGCCATCGTGGTGCGTGGCGGTCGCGACGGGGATCTGGAGAAGCGTGCCAGCCTGCTGCGCCGTGACTCGGTGCACGGCCCCTTCAACGGCTCCATCGAAGTGGATGCCGCGCGCAGCGCCATCATCGCCAATGGCACCTTCATCCAGGTGATCTATGCAAACAGCCCGGCCGACATCGACTACACCGCCTACGGCATTCACGATGCGCTGATCGTCGACAACACCGGCGTCTGGCGTGACGAAGCGGGTCTGTCCGAGCACCTCAAGGCTCGCGGCGCCGCCCGGGTGCTGCTGACCGCTCCCGGCAAGGGGGAGATGAAGAACGTGGTGTTCGGGGTCAACCACGAGGTGATCGGGCCCGATGACAAGATCATCTCCGCCGCCTCCTGCACCACCAACGCCATCACTCCTGTGCTCAAGGTGATGCAGGACAAGTACGGCATCCGTCACGGTCACGTGGAGACGGTCCACTCCTACACCAACGACCAGAACCTCATCGACAACTATCACAAGGGCGAGCGACGCGGTCGCAGCGCGGCCCTCAACATGGTGATGACCAGCACCGGCGCCGCCAAGGCGGTGGCCAAGGCGCTGCCCGAGCTCAAGGGCAAGCTGACCGGCAACGCCATCCGGGTGCCGACTCCCAACGTGTCGCTGGCCATCATCAACCTGTCGCTGGAGCAGACCACCGATCGGGAGAGCCTCAACGCCTATCTGCAGCAGATGGCGCTGAGCTCCGCCCTGCATCGCCAGATCGACTTCAGCGCCAGCACCGAGCTGGTCTCCTCCGACATGGTGGGCTCCCGCTTTGCGGGCATCGTCGACTCCCAGGCCACCATCGCCGAGGGGGATCACTGCGTGCTCTACGTATGGTATGACAACGAGTTCGGGTACAGTTGTCAGGTAGTGCGGGTGATGGAGCAGATGGCTGGCGCAGTTCGCCAGGATCTGCCGGTCTGATCCCGATTCGTCATGGCTCAATGTGCAAGGAGAAGGCCGGATGTCGTTTCAACAAGGTGAGTTTTTGCAAGCAATCAGGCAGATGCCCAAAGAGGTGTACGAACGCCTCAAGACCGCGGTCGAGCTCGGCAAGTGGCCTGATGGCAAGCCGCTCACCGACGAGCAGAAGGCCACGTCGCTGCAGGCTGTGATGGCTTGGCAGGCGATGCACCTCGACAACCCCGAGCACATGAACATCGGCCGTGACGGCGAGATCGTGATGAAGAGCAAGAGCGAGCTCAAGCGCCAGTATCGCGACGAGGAAGAGATAGTGCGGGTCGACCTCAGCCACTGAGGCAGGCCGCACGTCACCTATCGCGGTAACGAAACGAAAGAGGGGAGCCATGATGGCTCCCCTCTTTTTTCCTATCTATGCAGGATGACTCATCCCCCTCATCCCCGGCCCTTCTCCCGCCAGGGGAGAAGGGAGCAGGCTAGCAGCTGCTAACCGTAAGCGGGCCACCTGCCGGCGATCTTCATGGCAAACCTCGCCACCTCGATCTATCCCCTCTCCCCCCATGGTAGGGAGGTCAGAAGCTGTTCACGACCTGTCGCGAGAAGACGTCAGCAAGGTGAAGAGCAGCGCAGGAACCGGAGTGTATACGCATACATGAGCACTCTTGGTCACAAACAAGCGAGCAGCACATGAGCCTTGATCACGGCTTCGCAGTAAGGTCGTGGACAGTTTCTCAGGGGGTCAGCTCACCACGCAGGGATTGCTGCATCAGCTCGCGGATGCGCGGCGCCGGCAGATCCTGGCTCAGCAGGAAGTGCAGCTTGGTCAGCGCCGCCTCGGCGGTCATGTCGAAGCCCGAGATGACCCCGGCCCGCGACAGGGCGTTGCCGGTGGCATAGCCCCCCATGTTGACCTTGCCGTGCAGACACTGGCTCAGGTTGACGATGATGACGCCGCGGGCCGATGCCTCGGAGAGCAGCGCCAGCATGGCCGGATTCTGCGGCGCATTGCCCACCCCGAACGAGAGCAGGATCAGCGCCCGTACCGGCTGTTGCAGGATGTTGGCGATCACCTCGGCCGAGATGCCGGGATAGAGGGTCACCACGCCGATGGGCTGGGGGGTGATGTCGTGCAGCACCAGCGGCCGCTCGGACGGCACGCCCAGCTCGCCCGCCTCCAGCGAGATGGCGATGCCGGCGTTGAGCAGCGGCGGGTAGTTCGGCGAATCGAAGGCGTGGAAGCCGTCGGCGTGCACCTTCTTACTGCGGTTGCCGCGATAGAGCTGGTTGTTGAAGAACAGCGTCACCTCGTGGATCGGGTAGTTGGCCGCGATGTAGAGGGCATTGAGCAGGTTCTGCTGACCGTCGGAGCGCAGCTCGGCCAGCGGGATCTGGGAGCCGGTGATGATCACCGGCTTGTGCAGATCCTCGAGCATGAAGGAGAGCGCCGAGGCGGTGAACGACATGGTGTCGGTGCCGTGCAGGATGACGAAACCGTCGTATTTCTCGTAATTGTCACGAATGTCCTCGGCGATGCGCTGCCAGTCCGCCGGCGTCATGTCGGAAGAGTCGATGAGGGGCGCATATTCGTGAATATGGTAATCCGGCATCTCGGGACGATGGAACTCGGGCATCCGCGCCAAACAGTCTTCCATGAAGCCCGCCATCGGCACATAGCCGTGGTCGGAACGCTGCATCCCTATGGTGCCGCCTGTGTAGGCGATATAGATGGACTTCTTCACACCCTCTCCTCTTTGATGGGCACAACAGCCGCGAATCGTGGCTCAAACGGGACGAAACGGTGGCATCGACTGCCCGCCGCATTCGCCATGGGCCGAAAGCCCGCACATGATAGCGCGCCAGGCCGCCGGCTCACATCCCACCAGTGCCGTCCGCGGGCCAAAAATCGCCGAATTATAGGGACTGGTGCCCCAAATGACAGCCAGGAAATAGCCCTCACCCCGGCTTGCACCGCGACCAACCCGATAGTGTTAAATTTCACAACAAACACAATGAGCGACCATTTATCTGACAAATGTGGATATAAGTGGTGTTTTTTGCTACTATCCGCTCGATTTTTCATAAATCTCATCTGGATGCCTGATCAATTCAGGCCCGCACCGGTCCCATTCTTACGTGGGGCGGGGGCATGTCGCCCCTTCTTTGTTGGCACCTGAGCCACACTGTTTTATCCCGGCTGAATCTGTGAGTCTGCATCAACGAAAGACACAGCCAATCAACATGGGAGTACTGAATGCTACAACTTGATTCCTACGCTACCCTGGTCGCAGCCACCCTGGTGTTGCTGCTCGGTCGTCTGCTGGTGACCCGAGTCGGGCTGCTGCGCACCTTCAACATCCCCAAACCGGTTGCCGGCGGCCTGGTGGTCGCCCTGGTGCTGCTGCTGCTGCGCTCCACCCTGCAGATGGAGCTGCAGTTCGATACCAGCCTGCAAACCCCGCTGATGCTGGCGTTCTTCGCCTCCATCGGTCTCTCCGCCGATCTCGCCAGTCTCAAGCGCGGCGGCAAGGCGGTGCTCACCTTCCTGCTGGTGGTCACCGGCCTGCTGCTGGTGCAGAACAGCCTGGGGGTGGGTCTGGCCACCCTGCTCGGCCTGGATCCCCACATGGGGCTGCTGGCCGGCTCCATCACCCTCTCCGGCGGCCACGGCACTGGGGCGGCCTGGGGCGCCACCTTCACCGAGAAGTACGGGGTGCAATCCGCCGCCGAGCTCGCCATCGCCTGTGCCACCTTCGGCCTGGTGCTGGGGGGCCTGATCGGTGGTCCGGTGGCCCGCTATCTGGTGAAGAAGGTGCAGGTGCCCGGCGAGGAGCACAACCGGGACGACGCGCCGCAAGGCTTCGAGATGCCGGACATGGAGCGCCCGCTCACCACCTTCAGCCTGATCGAGACCCTGGCGCTGATCGCCATCAGCCTGAAGGGGGGCGAGATGCTCTCCGCCTACCTCAAGGGCGGCGCCTTCGAGCTGCCGGTGTTCGTCTGCGTGCTGTTCGTCGGCGTGCTGCTGCGCAACGTGCTGACCCTGCTGAACTGGCACGAAGTGAGCGACCGCGAAGTCTCCCTGCTCGGCAACGTCAGTCTGTCGCTCTTCCTGGCGATGGCGTTGATGAGCCTGCGACTGTGGGATCTGGCCAACCTGGCGCTGCCCATCTTCATCCTGCTGGCGGCCCAGACCGTGGCCATGGCGCTCTACGCCATCTTCGTCACCTTCCGGGTGATGGGCCGCAACTATGATGCGGCCGTGCTGGCAGCGGGCCACTGCGGCTTTGGTCTGGGGGCCACCCCCACCGCCATCGCCAACATGCAGGCCATCACCCAACGCTTTGGTCCCTCCCACCTGGCGTTTCTGGTGGTGCCCATGGTGGGCGCCTTCTTCATCGACATCATCAACGCCATGGTGATCAAGCTGTTCCTGGCACTGCCCTTCTTGTAATTCCTTTCCCGTCAGACGTATATGAACAGAGCCCACCCTCTGGTGGGCTCTGCCATTTCTGCTGGCCAGCTTCTCTGCACCACTTCCTTCATGGATAGCCGTGGCGAGACCCATAAACAAAAAGCCCCGCACTCGGCAGAGTGCGGGGCTTGGTCATGGCGGCCGTGTTCGCCGCGTTCAAGCACTTACAGGATAAAGGTCGAGACCTGCTTGTTCAGGTCGGTGGCCCGCCCCTTGAGGCTCTCGGCCTGATCCAGATCGCGCATGGCGGCGGCGGTGATCTCGTCACTCACATCCTTGATGGCGGTGGT
This sequence comes from Aeromonas sp. 600276, assembly GCF_049175815.1. Taxonomy (NCBI): domain Bacteria; kingdom Pseudomonadati; phylum Pseudomonadota; class Gammaproteobacteria; order Aeromonadales; family Aeromonadaceae; genus Aeromonas; species Aeromonas sp. 600276. The sequence continues at coordinate 229,776 of NZ_JAAKVU010000004.1, forward strand.
GTTCTGGGTGATCTCGCCGGTCACCTGGGTCTGCTCCTCGGCGGCCGTGGCGATCTGGCCCGCCATGTCGGAGATGAGGCTGACTGCCTGGGTGATCTCTTCGAGCGCAGCGGCAGCGGCATCGGCGTCTTTCACGCTGTTGTCCGCCAGCCCCTGACTGGTCTGCATCAGGCTCACCGCACGGGCCGTGGTCTGCTGCAGGGTCTCGATGGTGGACTGGATCTCCTGGGTGGAGTCCTGGGTGCGGCGCGACAGCACCCGCACCTCATCCGCCACCACCGCGAAACCGCGACCCTGTTCACCGGCGCGGGCCGCTTCGATGGCCGCGTTCAGCGCCAGCAGGTTGGTCTGCTCGGCGATGCCCTGAATGGTGGAGAGGATGCCGGAGATGGCCTGGGCGTGGCGGCTCAGCTCGCCGATCACCTCGGTCGCCTGCCCCACTTCCTCGGCCAGACCGTTGATGGACTGACGAGTCTGGTTCACCAACATCTTGCCCTGCTCACTGCTCTGGGCGGACTGCTGGGCCGCGGCGGCGGTGTTCTCGGCGTTGCCGGCGATCTCCATGGTGGCGCTCGCCATCTCGGTAACCGCGGTGGCGACCATGGTCACCTCCTGCTGCTGGCGCTGCAACTCGTCCACGGCGGCCTGGTTGGTCACCAGACTGCGCTCGGCATCGGCGTTCAGCTCGTTGGCCAGCTGACGGATGTTGCCGATCAGCTGGTGCTGGCTGCCGACGAAGCGGTTGAAGCTGTTGGCCAGCTGACCCACCTCGTCGTTGGTGTCGATCTTGATGCGCTGGGTCAGATCGCCGTTACCGTCGGCGATGCGGGCCAGGGCCTGGGAGACCTTACCAAGGGGCCCCAACAGCAGGCTGACCAGCCAGGAGATGGCGAGGATGCTGCCTACCAGCACCAGCAGGGCCAGGCCGAGCTGGGTCATCAGCAGGGAAGAGAGCGGCGCCTCCAGGGTCTCCTTGTCCAGCACCAGCACCAGCTCCCAGTCGGTGTCGGGGATATCCACCGCCCACAGCAGCTTGTCGCGCCCTTCGCCGTCGAAGTAGGCCGGCACCAGGCTGTTGCTGGTCTTGCTCTGTTCGATCAGGGCATTGGTCAGATCGTTGTCGATCTCGGTGGCCGGTTTCATCGCCTTGGCCGCGTCCTTGTAGGCGATGACGGTGCCGTCCTTGTGCATCATGATGGCGAAACCGTCGGCCGGCAGCTTCATCTTGGTGACGTCTTCCACCAGGGAGGCGATGGAGAGGTCGCCGCCGACCACGCCGCCCTGCGCCGGCTGGGCCAGGGTCACCACCATGATGTTGTAGGCCACGTCAAGGTAAGGCTTGGTGACGATCATGCCCCCCTTGCCCATCGCCTCCTGATACCAGCCGCGGGAGCGGGGATCGTAGCCGTCACGATTGATGGAGGGATCGGAGTCGTTCATCTTGCCGCTGCTCTCGCCAAAGTAGGTGAGCTGGAAGCGGCCGGAGACTTGCGCCTGTTGCAGGGCGTTGAGGGGGTCGGCACCGGCCTTGTTGCCGAGCGCCTGAATGACGTCGCGACGGGCCGCGAGCCAGTCACTGACGCTGGCGGCCTGCTGGTTGCCGAGGCGCTGCACCTGTTCCTGACTGCCTTGCAGCAACAGGGACTTCTGGCTGGTGTAGCTCTGCCAGGAGAGCAGCAGGATCACCAGCGAGAGGGCGATGACCACTGACAACAGTATCTTCTGCTTGAGTGATAGATTTTTCATCATGCGTTCTTCTTATGGAGGTCAGGAACAGGATTTCCCAAAAAGTGCACAGCACTGCGTAGTTATTAACGACCCGTCGGCACAAAACTGAACCGGAAAATGGGGCGGTGGGCGATATTTTCCACCGAGTTGGGGAAAACTGCACCAGAAATTGACTACCAGGCACGCACAAGGACAGCCGACCCTGTTTATTCCTTCCACAATTGGCTAGAATATCCCGTTTTTAAATCACATCGACCCCGAGAGTTTTCACGATGTTTGAAGTCAATCCTGTATTAAACAAGCTTAAGGAGCTGTCTGAGAGGACCGAGCTGCTTAGGGGGTACCTTTGACTATGACGCCAAGAAAGAGCGTCTAGAAGAGGTCAACGCCGAGCTGGAACAGCCGGACGTCTGGAATGAACCCGAGCGCGCACAGGCGCTGGGCAAGGAGCGCGTCGCGCTGGAAAATGTGGTCGGCACCATCGACACCCTGACCCAGGGGGCTGACGACGTGGCCATGCTGGTCGAGCTGGCCGTGGAAGGCGAAGACGAAGACACCTTCAACGAAGCCGTGGCCGAAGCCGACGTGCTGGAGTCCAAGCTGGTGGACCTCGAGTTCCGCCGCATGTTCTCCGGTCAGCACGATCCTTCCGACTGCTACATCGACATCCAGTCCGGCTCCGGCGGTACCGAGGCCCAGGACTGGGCCAACATGGTGCTACGCATGTACCTGCGCTGGGGCGATGCCCACGGCTACAAGCCCGAGCTCATCGAATGCTCCGAAGGCGACGTGGCCGGCATCAAGTCCGCCACCATCAAGTTCACCGGTGAGTACGCCTTCGGCTGGCTGCGCACCGAGACCGGCGTACACCGTCTGGTGCGCAAATCACCCTTCGATTCCGGTGGTCGTCGCCACACCTCGTTCTGCTCCGTGTTCGTCTACCCAGAGATCGACGATGACATCGACATCGAGATCAACCCGGCCGACCTGCGCATCGATGTCTACCGTGCCTCCGGCGCCGGTGGTCAGCACGTCAACCGGACCGAATCCGCGGTACGTATTACCCACATTCCCACTGGGGTCGTGGTACAGTGCCAGAACGATCGTTCCCAGCACAAAAACAAAGATCAGTGTATGAAGCAGCTGAAGGCCAAGCTCTACGAGCTGGAAATTCAGAAGCAGAATGCCGAGAAGCAAGCCCTCGAAGAGACCAAGTCCGACATCGGCTGGGGCAGCCAGATCCGTTCCTATGTGCTGGATGATGCGCGCATCAAGGATCTACGTACCGGCGTCGAAACCCGCAATACCCAGGCGGTACTCGACGGCGATCTGGACAAGTTTATCGAAGCTAGCCTGAAGTCAGGCCTGTAAAAAAACAGAACAGCAGGAATCACCATGTCTGAACAAACCACCACTCCGGAAGTCGACCAAACTCTCGAACTGAACAACGAGATGCAGGAGCGTCGTTCCAAGCTGGCCGCCTTGCGCGCCCAGGGCAACCCCTTCCCCAACGACTTCCGTCGTGACCACCTCTCCGGCGATCTGCACGCCGAGTTTGGCGACAAGAGCGCCGACGAGCTGGCCGCACTGGGTAAACGGGTGAAGATTGCCGGTCGCATCATGACCCGCCGGATCATGGGCAAGGCGTCTTTCGCCACCCTGCAGGACATGGCAGGCAAGATCCAGGTCTACGTCACCCGTGACGACCTGCCGGAAGGCTTCTACAACGAGCAGTTCAAGAAGTGGGATCTGGGCGACATCGTGGGTGTCGAAGGTACCCTGTTCCGCACCAACACAGGCGAACTCTCCGTTCACGTCTCCGACATTCGCCTGCTGACCAAGGCCCTGCGCCCGCTGCCCGAGAAGCACAAAGGTCTGACCGACCAGGAAGCCCGCTGCCGTCAGCGTTACCTGGATCTGATCGCCAACGAAGAGTCCCGCAAGACCTTCGTGACCCGTACCAAGGTCGTGGCCGGTATCCGCAAGTTCCTGAATGACAAGCGCTTCATGGAAGTGGAAACCCCCATGATGCAGGTCATCCCGGGTGGCGCTTCTGCCCGTCCGTTCATCACCCACCACAACGCACTGGACATCGACATGTACCTGCGTATCGCTCCGGAACTCTATCTGAAGCGTCTGGTGGTCGGTGGCTTCGAGCGTGTCTACGAGATCAACCGCAACTTCCGTAACGAAGGTATCTCCGTTCGCCATAACCCCGAGTTCACCATGCTCGAGTTCTATATGGCCTACGCCGACTACATCGATCTGATGGACCTCACCGAAGAGATGCTGCGCACCCTGGCGCAAGACATCCTGGGCGACACCAAGATCCGTTACGCCAAAGAGGGCGAAGAGGGCCTGACCATCGATTTCGGTCAGCCGTTCCAGCGCCTCTCCATGGTGGACTCCATCCTGAAGTACAACCCGGATGTGACCCGTGACGATCTGGCGACCCTGGAGAAGGCCACCGCCGTCGCCAAGCGCCTGCACATCGAGCTGATGAAGAGCTGGGAGCTGGGCCACGTGATCACCGCGATCTTCGAAGAGACCGTGGAGCACATGCTGCTGCAACCGACCTTCATCACCGAGTACCCGGCCGCCGTCTCTCCGCTGGCCCGTCGCAACGACCAGAACCCGGACGTCACCGACCGCTTCGAATTCTTCATCGGTGGCCGCGAGCTGGCCAACGGCTTCTCCGAGCTGAACGATGCGGAAGATCAGGCCGAGCGCTTCCAGGCTCAGGTTGACCAGAAAGCCGCCGGCGATGACGAAGCCATGTTCTACGACGCCGACTTCGTCACCGCGCTGGAACACGGTCTGCCGCCGACTGCCGGTCAGGGTATCGGTATCGACCGTCTGGTGATGCTGTTCACCAACAGCCACACCATCCGTGACGTCATCCTGTTCCCGGCTCTGCGTCCACAAAAGTAAGCGCCGCAGAAACAGGGTCGTAGCAGCACAGCTGCCGTCCATGACAATCAAAACGCCCCGCAACTGCGGGGCGTTTTTTTATGGCGGACACAAACCAGTGGCGAACGTTCAATCCGCCGCCAACTTGCCGCTTATGAGGCTGGTGGCAGCAGCCACTCCCCCTGCCACAAGGTGACGGCCTGACCGGCCATCAGCACCCTATCTCCCTGCAGTTCAAGGCACAGCTCACCGCCCCTGGCCGAGATCTGGCGGGCCCGCAGCTGCTGTTTGCCTAGCCGCTCGGCCCAGAAGGGCACCAGAGCGCAGTGGTTGGAGCCGGTCACCGGATCCTCGTCTACCCCGACCCAGGGGGCGAAGTAGCGGGAGACGAAGTCATGGTCCGGATCGCGCGAAGGCGCCGTCACCATCAGGCCGCGACCGGGCAGGGCGCGCAAGGCCTGAAAATCTGGGCTGAGCGCGCGGACCTCCTCCTCGCTGGCGAGCGCCAGCAAGAACTTGGCGCCAGCCGCCAGGGTTTGCAGCGGCTGGCAACCGACCGCCGCCGCATAGGCCGGATCCAGCTCGAGCGGCGCCGGGGCAATGCGCGGGAAATCGAGCCAGATCCACGCTCCTTCGCGCCGGGCCAGCAACTCGCCGCTACGGGTCTCGAAACGAATGACCTCATCCTCAGACACCGCCCCCGTCTGCCACAACACATGGGCCGCAGCCAGGGTGCCGTGACCGCAGAGATCCACTTCCAGCTCGGGGGTGAACCAGCGCAGCTGGTAGCGGGCCCGGCCTTGGGGCACCAGAAAGGCGGTCTCCGACTGGTTGAACTCGGCCGCCATGGCCAGCAGGGTGGCATCCGGCTGGCTCGGCCCCAGCGCCACCACCGCCGGGTTGCCGCCAAAGGGGTGCTGGCTGAAGGCATTGACATGAAACAAGCTGATGATCGACATTCACGCTTCCTGTGTGGGTAATACGGGCTCATTCATCGCCCTTTATACCATGAGAGCCCTGTCGACCTGCGTCGCCTTGCAACTCTCTCCATCGCCTTTTTAATGCAGTAATAGAATAAAAAAGACATTTTTATTCTTTGTTGTTATCCATCACACCCCTTAACCTGACCAAAAATCAGACCATGGAAGACGTGTGTGATGCAATTGAAGGACTCCCTGACCAACCTGACTCCCCTCTCTGACGAGCAGCAGCGACAGCTGAGCCAGGCGCTATCGACCCTCAATACCCAGCAACTTGCCTGGGTGAGCGGTTATCTCTACGGTCTCTCCCAGGCGGGCAGCCAGCCTGTCGTGACCGGGGCAGCAGCCACCCCCAGCGGCAATCTGACCATTCTCTACGGCTCCCAGACCGGCAACGCCAAGGGCGTGGCCAGCGCCATCAAGGCGCAGGCCGAGGCCCGTGGCCTGCCGGTGACCCTCACCTCCATGGCGGACTACAAACCCAAGCAGCTCAAGAAAGAGACCCACCTGCTGCTGGTAGTGAGCACTTACGGGGAGGGTGAACCGCCGGAGAGCGCGGTCGATCTGTACGAGCAGCTCAAGAAGGGCAAGGTCGGCAAGCTGGAAGGGCTCAAGTTCGCCGTGCTGGGGCTGGGTGACAGCTCCTATGAGTTCTTCTGCCAGACCGGCAAGGACTTTGACAGCCTGCTGACCAAGGCCGGCGCCGACCGGGTGCATGAACTCGCCAGCCTGGACGTGGATTATCAGGATGCCGCCAAGGCGTGGGGCGAACAGGCGCTCAACGCCATCGCCGCCACCCTCTCTGCCGGCCCCGCCGGCAGCAGCGTAGCCAGCGCGGTACAGCAGGCGGTCGGCCACAGCCAGTACAGCAAGGAGAACCCCTTCCCGGCCAGGCTCTCGGTCAACCAGAAGATCACCGGTCGCGACTCGACCAAGGATATCCGCCACATCGAGATCAGCCTGGAAGAGTCCGGCATCCGCTATCAGCCAGGGGATGCGCTGGGCATCTGGTTTGACAACGATGCCGACCTGGTCGGTGAGGTCTTGGCGCTGGCTCATCTTTCCGGCGACGAAGCCACCGCTCGCGGTAGCCTGCGCGAGGTGCTCAGCCGCGAGCTGGAGCTGACCCGCTTGCACGGCGGCTTTATCACAGGGCTCGCTGACATATCGGACAACGCGGCCCTCAAGGATCTGGCCGGCGACAAGGCCCAGGTCAACGCCCTGGTGGCCTCTGCCCAGGTAGTGGATGTGCTCAAACGCTTCCCGACCGCGCTCACAGCCGAACAGCTGATCGGCCTGCTGCGCCCGCTCACTCCGCGCCTCTACTCCATCGCCTCCAGCCAGAGCGAGGTGGAGGAAGAGGTGCACCTGACCGTCGGCGTAGTGCGCTACCCGCAGGATGATGGCACTGTGCGCAGCGGCGCCGCCTCCTCCTATCTGGCGGACCGTCTGCCGGAAGATGCCGAGGTGCGGGTATTCGTGGAGCACAACGACAACTTCCGCCTGCCTGCTAACCCCGATACCCCTGTCATCATGGTGGGCCCGGGCACCGGCATCGCCCCCTTCCGGGCCTTCTTGCAGGAGCGGGAAGCGCAAGGGGCCGACGGCAAGAACTGGCTCTTCTTCGGCAATCCGCACTTTACCCAGGATTTCCTCTATCAGGTGGAGTGGCAGCGTTATGTGAAGTCGGGCCTGCTGTCGAAGATCTCCCTGGCCTTCAGCCGGGATCAGGCCAACAAGATTTATGTGCAGGACCGCCTGCGCGAGGCAGGGCTCGAGCTCTACCAGTGGCTGGAAGCAGGCGCTCACTTCTATGTGTGCGGCGATGCCAATCATATGGCCAAAGATGTGCAGGAAGCCCTGCTGGATGTGATTGCCGAACATGGCCAGAAGAGCCGTGAGGAAGCAGAAGAGTATCTGAGCGAATTGCGTCGTGCCAAACGTTATCAAAGGGATGTCTATTGATGAGCAAACAAGTTATTCCAGGACCGGTGGAAGGACCGCTGGCCGACAACGAACGTCTGAAACGCGAGAGCAACTTTCTTCGCGGCACCATAGAGCAGGATCTCAAGGACCCGCTCACCGGCGGCTTCAACGGCGACAACTTCCAGCTGATCCGCTTTCACGGCATGTATCAGCAGGATGACCGCGATATTCGCCCCGAGCGCGCCGCCCAGAAGCTGGAGCCGCTGCACAATGTTATGCTGCGCGCCCGCCTGCCGGGCGGCATCATCACCCCGGCCCAGTGGCTGGTGATCGACAAGTTCGCCGAAGAGCACAGCCTGTACGGCAGCATCCGCCTGACCACCCGCCAGACCTTCCAGTTCCACGGGGTGCTCAAGCGCGACATCAAGCTGATGCACCAGACCCTCAACAGCACCGGCATCGATTCCATCGCCACCGCGGGCGACGTGAACCGCAACGTGCTCTGCACCAGCAACCCGGTGGAGTCCGAACTGCACCAGGAGGCCTACGAGTGGGCCAAGAAGATCTCCGAGCACCTGCTGCCCAAGACCCGCGCCTACGTGGAGATCTGGCTGGACGGCGAGAAGCTGGGGGATGACGAGGAGCCTATCCTGGGCTCCAACTACCTGCCGCGCAAATTCAAGACGACCGTGGTGATCCCGCCCCACAACGACGTGGACATCCACGCCAACGATCTGAACTTCGTGGCCATCGCCGAAGGTGGCAAGCTGGTGGGCTTCAACGTGCTGGTGGGCGGTGGTCTGGCCATGACTCACGGTGACACCACCACTTATCCGCGCAAGGCGAGCGACTTCGGCTTCGTGCCCCTCTCCCACGTGCTGGAAGTGGCGGCCGCCGTGGTCAGCACCCAGCGCGACTGGGGCAACCGGGTCAATCGCAAGAACGCCAAGACCAAGTACACCCTGGAGCGGGTGGGGGTCGAGGCCTTCAAAGCCGAGGTGGAGAGCCGCGCCGGCATCCAGTTCGGGCCGGTTCGCCCCTACGAATTCACCAGCCGCGGCGATCGCTTCGGTTGGGTCGAGGGGATCGACGGCAAGCAACACCTGACCCTGTTCATCGAGAACGGCCGCCTGCTGGACTTCCCGGGCAAGCCCCTCAAGACCGGCATGCTGGAGATCGCCAAGGTGCATCAGGGGGATTTTCGCCTGACCGCCAACCAGAACCTCATCATCGCCGGCGTCCCGGCCGGCGAGAAGTCCCGCATCGAAGCCCTGGCGCGCCAGTACGGCCTGCTGGATGACGGCGTGAGCGAGCAGCGCAAGCAGTCCATGGCCTGCGTGGCCCTGCCTACCTGCCCGCTGGCGATGGCCGAGGCCGAGCGCATGCTGCCGGCGTTTGTCACCGACATCGAAGGGCTGCTGACCAAGCACGGTCTGGCGGATGACGCCATCATCTTCCGCGTCACCGGCTGCCCCAACGGCTGCGGCCGCGCCATGCTGGCGGAGGTGGGACTGGTGGGCAAGGCGCCGGGTCGCTACAACCTGCACCTGGGTGGCAATCTGGAGGGGACCCGCATTCCGCGCCTCTATCAGGAGAACATAACCGAGCCGCAGATCCTGGCCGAGCTGGACGCCCTGATCGGCCGTTGGGCTAAGGATCGCAACCCTGGCGAGTGCTTCGGCGACTTCGTCATTCGCGCCGGGATCATAGCCCCGGTCATCGACTCCGCGAGGGACTTCTATGCAGCCTGATCAGACCGATACAGAGCGGCTGGCGCGCACCGCCGACGGCCGGCTCGACCTCGACGCCCTGCTGGCCCTGGGCCGGGAGGAGCAGGTCGAGGCGCTGGCCCCCCTCAACCGGGCGCTGGACGCCATGAGCGCCCCCGAGCGGGTGCACTGGGCCCTGGCCAACCTGCCGGGGGAGCACGTGCTGTCGTCGAGCTTCGGCATCCAGGCGGCGCTGATGCTGCACCTGGTGAGCCGCGAGCGGGCCGACGTGCCCGTGGTGCTGACCGATACCGGTTATCTCTTCCCCGAGACCTACCGCTTCATCGACGAGCTGACCGAGCGTCTCGCCCTCAACCTCAAGATCTACCGGGCCGCGCTCACCCCTGCCTGGCAGGAGGCCCGCTTCGGCCTGCTGTGGGAGCAGGGAGTGGAGGGGATCACCCGCTACAACCAGCTCAACAAGGTGGAGCCCATGGACCGCGCCCTGAACGAGCTGGGCGCCCGCACCTGGTTCTCTGGCCTGCGCCGGGAGCAATCCGGCAGCCGGGGCAAGCTGCCGGTGCTGGCCATCCAGCGCGGTCGCTTCAAGTTCCTGCCGGTGATCGACTGGAGCAACAAGGACGTCTTCTACTACTTCAAGGAGTTCGACCTCCCCTACCACCCCTTGTGGGAGCAGGGCTACCTGTCGGTCGGCGACGTGCACACCACCACCAAGTGGGAGCCCGGCATGAGCGAGGAGCAGACCCGCTTCTTCGGCCTCAAGCGCGAGTGCGGTCTGCACGAGGAGAGTGGCGAGAGCGATGGCTCCGGCATCTAAGCCGGACTTTCCACCCGCACGGCTCCCATAAAAAACGCCCGGCAACTGCCGGGCGTTTTTCTTTGCGCAAAAAAGCGACCTACCGCCCTCATTACCTGGCGGCGGCGCGCGCCTGGGTCAGCCAGTCGTTCACCAGCGCCTCATGGCCCTTGAGCCAGGCATCGGCGTGACGCTCCACATCCGCCGGCTTGTTCTGTCCCTTGTTCATCAGGCCGTTCTGCACGTTGATGTCATTGAGCGGCAGCTTGACGATAGAGAAGAGCCTGGCGGCCGCCGGGTTGGCCTCGGCGAACCGCTTGTTGGCGACGATGTGCATGGTGTTGACCGGGAAGCCATAGTTCTTGCCGTTCGGCAGCCGGGTCTTGGCCGCATCAGGGCCATCGGCGGGCACCTCCAGCCACACCACATCCCGGCCGGGCACCAGCTCGCTGCTGAGCCAGTAGGGGGTCCAGGTGTAGTAGAGCACCGGCTTGCCGCTCTTGAAGCGGGCCTGGGTATCGGCGATGAGCGCCGCGTAGTTGCCCTGCTTGTGGGTGACGGTCGGGGTCAGCCCGAACTCGGCCAGATGGCGGTTGATCGCCTCTTCGCAACCCCAGCCCGGGTTGCAACCGATGAGATCGGCCTTGCCGTCGCCATCGCCGTCAAACAGCGCCGCCAGCTTGGGATCCTTGAGCTGTCCCAGGTTGGTGATGCCATAGCGGGTCGCGGTCTGCTTGTCGATGAGATAACCCTGGGCGGCCCCGGCCACATAGGTCCCCTCACGGAAGAACACCTTGTCACCCCCCGCCTGCTCATATTTGTTGTTCTGCAGCGGTATCCAGTTGAAGGCCAGAAAAGTGCCATCCCCCTGCGCTACCGAGGCGTAGGCCACGTTGTAGTCCACCTCCTGGGCCGGCAGGACGTCATAGCCGAGACGCGCCATCAGCTTGCTGACCAGCAGGGTCTGAAAGCTCTCCTCCGGCAAGGAGCTCTGCAGGGGCTGAACGCGCACGCCCTCCCCCGGCAGCTCGGTGCTGGCCATGGCGAACGGGCCGAGCAGTTGGGCGCTCAGCAGCAGGGAGCCCAGGGTCAGCGTCTTGGTGATCAGTCTCATGCATTTACTCCTTTGTAATCGATTGGCTTGTCGCGACCGAGCAGGCGCAGCAGCAGGGCGGCGGGGCCGCGCTGATACCAGCGGCCGGTCCGGCTGCGATCCGGCTGCCCCATCGCCTGGGTCAGGCGGTCGAGCACGATGGCCAGCAGCACTATGCCGAGGCCGCCGATGGAGGCGAGCCCCATGTCGAGCCGGCCGATGCCGCGCAGCACCATCTGGCCGAGGCCCCCTACCGCGATCATGGAGGCGATCACCACCATGGAGAGCGCCAGCATCAGGGTCTGGTTGACCCCGGCCATGATGGTGGGCATGGCGAGCGGCAACTGCACCTTGAACAGCAGCTGGGAGGGGCTGGCACCGAACGAGTGGGCCGCCTCCACCAGATCGGCGGGCACCTGGCGAATGCCCAGCATGGTGAGCCGGATCATGGGCGGCAGCGCAAAGATGACGGTCACCACCACCCCGGGCACGTTGCCGATGCCGAACAGCATGACGATGGGGATGAGGTAGACGAACGCCGGAGTGGTCTGCATGGCATCCAGCAACGGCCGGGTCCAGCGTGACAGTCGCTCGCTCCGCGCCAGCAGGATGCCGGCCGGCAACCCTAGCAAGACGCAGAAAAAGAGCGAGGTCAGCACCAGCGACAGGGTCACCATGGCATCGGACCAGGCGCCAATAAGCCCCACGATCACCAGCGAGACCAGGGTCCCCAGCGCCATGCGGCCGTTCACCAGCTGCCAGGCGATCAGGGTCAGCAGGCCGATCATCAGGGTGGAGGGCACCGTCTGCAGCAGATGGGTCATGCCGTTCAGGGTCAGCTCCACCGGCGCGCGGATCAGCTGGAACAGCGGTCGCAGGTTCTCCACCAGCCAGCCGATGCCACCCTCGACCCAGCTGTCCAGCGGCACCAGCGCCTGCTGGAAGGGATCCAGCCAGTCGACGGCAGCTGTGGTATCCACCGTCTCGATCTGGTTCTGCCAGTCGGTGGCGGCGGTGGCGGTATCGCTCCAGGGATCGGCCACCTCGGTGGCACTGGAGGCCGTGGCGCCCCAAGGGTCGGCCGCCACCTCGTCGGCCCGCAGGGAGGGGCTCGCCAGCAGCACCAGGGCCAACAGCCCGCTCAGTAAAAAATGGGGATTCATCCGCTTCATGCCGGGGTACTCCTGTCCAGGGTGTTCAGCAGGTTGGCCTTGGAGATGAGGCCCAGATAAGTGCCATCCTCCTCGACCACGGGCACCTGACAGGGGGCGGCCGCCACCTGGCTGATCAGTTCGTTGAGGGCGGTGTCCGCCAAGATGGGCTGGATGTCCGCCAGCAGCGCCTGCTCCAGGCTGCCTTTGGCCCTAACCACCTGACCGAGCGACTCCACCGAGACGACCCCGAGGAAGCGACGCCGGCGATCCACCACGTAACCGAACTCCCGCTCCTGCTCCTTGAGCTGGCGCAGAGCGTTGCCCGGCCCGTCGGTGGTGTGCTTCTTGATGAGCGGCATCTGCTTGCGGCTGGCCACGTCGCGGGCGCTGAATACATGGGCCAGATCCACCCCGCGAAAGAAGGCACGCACATAGTCGTTGGCGGGCTGGTTGAGGATCTCGTCCGGGGTGCCGACCTGCACCAGCTGGCCGTCCTGCATGATGGCGATGCGATCGCCGATGCGCATCGCCTCGTCCAGATCGTGAGAGATGAAGACGATGGTACGCTGCTGGCTGGCCTGCAGCTTGAGCAGCTCATCCTGCATCTCGGTGCGGATCAGCGGATCCAGAGCCGAAAAAGCCTCGTCCATCAGCAGGATGTCGGGGTCGTTGGCAAGGGCGCGGGCCAGCCCGACCCGCTGCTTCATGCCGCCGGAGAGCGCATCGGGGAAGGCATCGATCCACTGCCCCAACCCCACCTGCTGCAGCGCCTGGCGGGCACTCTGCTGGCGCTCGGCCAGTGGCACCCCGGCCAGCTCCAGCCCGAAGGCGGTGTTTTCCAGCACGCTCAGGTGCGGCATCAGGGCGAAAGACTGGAACACCATGCTGATCTTCTTGCGCCGCACCTGACGCAGCTCGCTGTCGGAGATGGCGGCGATGTCCTCACCATCGATCAGCACCTGGCCGCGGGTCGGCTCGATCAGCCGATTGAAGAGACGCACCAGGGTGGATTTGCCCGAGCCGGAGAGGCCCATCACCACGAAGATCTCCCCTTCGTCGATGGCCAGATTGACATCCTGGACCCCCAGGGTCTGCCCGGTTTTTTGCAGTATGCTGGCGCGGTCATGGCCTTTGGCCAGCAATTTGAACGCTTTTTCCGGCTGATCGCCGAAGATTTTGTAGAGTGATTTGACCTCGAGTTTGACTGTCATATTGTCCTTTTTTCTTGGCCGACGGGCTGCCTGGCAAACCGTCGAACGTGAGCCAATTACTTTTAACCCTAAGCAATTAACAACGAAAACAAAAGAACCATAAGAGTCTCAGCAAAAGGATTAATTTTTAATTTATTGATTTTTAAAGACTATTTTTAGGCATAAAAATGCACTCAGGTGTAATGAAACCCTGTCATTCCAACCGAATAAATCAATACAACCCCATCAAAATCAACGACAGATAGGCATGTAACGCGAGAAAAACAGAGCAATAATGGGAGGGAAAAGGAGGGGGCATGCCTCTCATTAGCGGGCCAACACATTTAGTTACAACACTAACTATAATATTGTCATTCGCTGCCACACTTCCACTGTGAAATAGAGGCCTGAGGTGTGGCGTGTCCACGCTATGGCACATCGCAATACCTGGGTATTCAATCCCTGTCCCGGACAGCAAAAAGGCCCCTTGTGCAACACAAGGGGCCTTTCATCAACCGGGGAAATCCGCCAGCCGTCAGCGCCGCTGCCAGGTCTCGAAACGGTAGGGGTGGGGGTTCTTCTCGTCGGGCTGATGTGACTCGCGCTCGATGCACGACCAGTCGCCCTCGTCGAAGGCCGGGAAACGGGTATCCCCCTCCACCGCCAGATCGATGCGGGTCAGATAGAGTCTGTCGGCCCGTGGCAGCAGCTGGCCGTAGAGATGACCGCCCCCGATCACCATCAGCTCGGTAACATCGCTGCCGGCCAGCAGCGCCAGCGCCGCGTCCACCGAGTCGATGACCTCCACGCCGTCAGCCCGGTAGTCGGGGTTGCGGCTGATCACCAGGTTGCGGCGGCCAGGCAGCGGCCGCCCGATGGATTCAAAGGTCTTGCGCCCCATCAGCACCGGCTTGCCCAGGGTCACCCGCTTGAAGTGGGCCAGATCCGCCGGCAGGTGCCAGGGCATCTGGTTGTCCAGGCCGATCACCCGATCGTGGGCCATGGCGGCAATCATGGAAATCATCATGGGGTCAACCTCTCGCACCGTCTGTCAGATAATGGGGCGATTACGGTACACGACCAGAGAGGGGATCGCCAAACCGAAACTCAGGGCCCCCACGATAAACAACGCCTTGAGCCCGTTTTCCACCGCGCTCTGGATAAGCTCCATGGTCACCCCGGAGATATTGAGCTCCACCACCGCGATCATCGCCTTGAAGGCGTAGCTGCCCGGGATCATGGGGATGATGGAGGCGACGCTGAACACAGGGCGCGGCGCCAGCAGCCGGCGCGACCAGTAGACGCAGACAAAACCGACCGTGGTCGCCGCCGCCAGGGTGGCCCACTCGATGGGCATGCCATGGTGAATGAGCAGGGTGCGCAGGCTGTGAGCCAGGGCGCCGCCCATGGCGCAGTACTTCAACATCCGTGGTGGCACGTTGAACAGCATGGCAAAGCCCACTGCCGGAATGGCCGACCAGAAGGCATCCTTGACCAGCAGCCAGATGAAATCCATCATACCTTCCACCCCCAGATACCGGTCACCGACATGGCGAGAATAATTCCTATCGCCGCGCTGATGGTCAGCAGGGTCGCCGTGCCCCAGCGGGCCAGCCCCATGTTGAAGTAGCCCTTCACCATGTCGGAGACCGCATTGATGAGCGGAAAGCCCGGCACCAGCAGCAGTACGCTGGCCGCCATGGCGAGATAGGGCTGGGCCCCCCAGTTGAAGAAGGTCGCGCTGGAGGCGAGCAGGGTGGCGATAAAGCCGGTGGTGGCAAAATTGATGAGGGGGCTGTGGTGATGACGCGCCATCAGCTGGCGTGCCCGCATGGCGACCGAAGCAGAGAAACAGGTCACCAGGAAGATGGGCCAGTCACCGCCAAACAGCAGACTGAAGGCACCGCAGGAGAGCCCCACCATGGGCACCACCAGCCAGGGGTGATAGTGGAACGGTACTATGGCCTCCAGGCGCTGACGCACTTCCCGCGCTCCGATCAGATCCTTCTCCGCCATGATGCAGATACGCTGGATCTCGCACACCACCTGCATGTTGATGCCGTGCTCACGCACCCGCCGGGTGGTGGTGACGCAACTGCCCTGATAGAGGCTGGTGAGCACGATGGCGCTGGAGGAGATGGCCATCTCGACGCTCTCCAGCCCGAGCGCCATGCCGAGCCGGACCGTGGTCTGCTCTATGATGCGACTCTCGGCGCCGAACTGGGCCAGCATCTGGCCCACCTTGACGATGATCCGGGTGATCTCCGTCTGCTGTTCCCGCGACAGCACCCGCCTTGGTGTGATACTTCTCATAATCCCTTCGAGTCGTAGCAAATTAAAAAAGTGTCGCCATGTTAGCCTAACTATCGGCGCCGTTCATCTACACATATCACGCCAATAAACAAACTCAAATAAAATAAAAAGCGACACAAAAATACATCAAATAGATTACAAATCACCCCAAACTGTTCAACGCCAGTCAGCTAGCCTCACCCGGAAACCACGATAATGGCGGGAATATATTAAAATGACTCATCCGGAATAATATTATTTTTTCTTGCGATAATAATCGCTGAAATAGAGGATGTTGTTCTCTTTATATTCCGGTAGCGGCTCGACATAATCAGGATTATTGAGCTGAACCATTTCACTGCGCATGGAATAAAAGGAGTCGTGCATCATGGCGGCAATCCGGATGCAGCTGTCCATGTTGTTCTTGGCCAGCTGGCGCTGACAGTCGATGCGAAATTGCAGGCCGCGCAGGCGCATTTGCTGCTGCGGGCTGACCCTGTCTATCAGACCTTCTATCTCTTGCTGAAGCAACTCGTCGAGCCGCTCGGGCTCCGCCACCGCCAGCCGTTTCAAGGTATCAAAATCAGGCAACTCCATATGCCCTCCCGCGGCCAGCCGCTGCATGGTGATACTCAAACAACAACAATCGGTTCATATTTTCACCAATCGCTTCAGGTGTTATATAAGCCGAACCCCGCTGCGGTTCAATCCATGAGGCCGGCTTTCCCCTCCCGCTGCGCCAAAAGATGACGGCGCATGGAAACCCCGAACTGGTTATTCGTTATGGATCAAGCGATTATTCCTGAATATCGATGGCGGATGTGTTTATACATTTTTGGCACGGCAATATGCCGATGTTATGTCTTATTGAAAGGAAGCGGCCAATATAGTTTGCCATTTGACGCTCGCCTTCGCGCCGCGATCTGGCTGGTTTAACATATCTTGCTGATTATGTTATTTTATTTGCCACTTATAGCGGCAACCAAGAGCAGACCATGAGCAAGGCAAGAATCGGTATCGTCACCGTCAGCGATCGCGCCAGTGCGGGCATCTACGAAGATCTCTCCGGCAAGGCCATCATCGACACCCTGAACGCCTATCTGACCTCGGAATGGGAACCCCTTTATGAGGTGATCCCCGACGAGCAGGAGCAGATCGAGGCAACCCTGATCCGGCTGGCGGACCAGGAGCGGTGCAGCCTCATCGTCACCACAGGTGGCACCGGGCCGGCCAAGCGGGATGTTACCCCGGAGGCAACCGAGGCGGTGTGCGATCGCATGATGCCAGGCTTTGGCGAGCTGATGCGGGCCGAATCCCTCAAGTTCGTGCCGACCGCCATCCTGTCGCGCCAGACCGCCGGTCTGCGCGGCAGCTCGCTCATCGTCAACCTGCCGGGCAAGCCCAAGTCCATCCGCGAATGTCTGGATGCGGTCTTCCCCGCTATCCCCTACTGCATCGATCTGATGGAAGGCCCCTATCTCGAGTGCGACGAGGCCGTCATCAAGCCGTTTCGCCCGAAGAAATAAAAGCTGGGCGGGGATTTGCCCCGCCCTTTGCTTATTTGCGGCCGTACACCTTGACCCCGGCCCGACTCCCTTCCGAATTGCCGTATACCTCGATCCGCTTGATGCAGAGCCGGCTGCCGAGGGATTTCCACTCCGACTCCTGATCCTCTCTCAGCTCCTTGCCGAAATAGAGGGTCTTGCTGCGATCATTGCCATAAAACACCTTGACCCGCTCCAGGGTTAATTCCCGCCCAGCCTTGACCATGATGGATTTGGTTGGCCGACAGGCGAGCATGGGAATGATGGCGGGATGATCGCCAACCCCGAGCAGAATGGTCTTGCCCAGCCGAAATTCATCATCGGCCATGGCCGGGGCGGCCAGCGCCCACAACAAGGTGGATAACAGAACGCCCTGAATGACGCGCAGACGCTTGGCAGAAAAAGAAAAAGCAGATAACACAGACATGATGCCTCCCGAAAAAAAACGGGGGGCATATTAATTCATCAAGGCTAAACCCAGCCTGTACCGGCGCCCTGCCAGGCAGGGCACCGACACTCAGGACCAGCGTTTGAAGATGAGGGAGGTGTTGATACCGCCAAAGGCAAAGTTGTTGGACATCAGGTACTCCACCGCCAGCGTGCGACCGCTGCCCACCACGTGATCGAGCGGAGCGCAGGCCGGATCCGGCTCGGTCAGGTTGATGGTGGGGGCAAACCACCCCTCCTGCATCATCTCCAGCGCCAGCCAGGCCTCGATGGCGCCGCAGGCCCCCAGGGTATGGCCGAAGTAGCTCTTGAGGGACGAGATGGGGGTGCGGTCGCCGAAGATGGCGGCGGTGGCGTGACTCTCGGCGATGTCGCCGCGCTCGGTGGCGGTGCCGTGGGCGCTGATATAGCCGATATCCTCAGGCTGGAGCCCGGCCTGGGCCAGCGCCATCTCCATGCAGAGCTGCATGGTCTCCTGCTGGGGCTGGGTCACGTGGGCGGCATCGCAGTTGGTGGCAAAGCCCACCAGCTCGGCGAGGATGGTGGCACCTCGCGCCTGCGCATGTTCCAGCTCCTCCAGCACCAGGGTGCCGGCCCCCTCGCCTATCACCAGCCCGTCCCGCTGCCGGTCGAACGGACGCGGCGCCAGCTCCGGGTTGTCGTTCATCTGGCTGGTGGCAAACAGGGTATCGAATACCACGGCCTCCGACGGGCAGAGCTCCTCCGCCCCGCCAGCCACCATCAGGGTCTGGTAGCCGTGCTTGATCGCCTCAAAGGCGTAGCCGATGCCCTGGCTGCCGGAGGTACAAGCGCTGGAGGTGGGAATGACCCGCCCGCGCAGGCCGAAGAACAGCCCGGTGTTGACCGCCGCCGTGTGCGGCATCATCTGCACATAGGTGGTGGCCGTGATGCTGGCGGTGCTCTTGTCGTTGAGCATGACCCCGAAGGCGCGGATGGGGTCCGTGCTGCCGGTGGAGGAGCCGTAGGCGATGCCGGTGCGCCCGTCGGTGAGCACCGGGTTGTCCAGCAATCCCGCCTGCGCCAGCGCCAGCTCGGTGGCGACGGTGGCAAGCGCCGAGACCCGTCCCATGGCGCGGGTCTTCTTGCGCGGATAGTGGGCCGGCAGCGTGAAGTCCGGAATGGGGGCCGCCAGCCGGGTGTTGAGGCCATCGTAGATGGCCCACTCCGGCATGTTCACCACCGCATTGCGCCCCGCCTGCAGGCGGGCCCGCACGCTCGGCCAATCCTGCCCGAAGGCGGTCACCCCGGCCATGCCGGTGACTACGACTCGCTTCATACCATGCCTCCGTTGATGGAGATGACCTGGCGCGTGACATAGCCGGCGATGTCGGACATCAGATAGGAGACCAGACCGGCCACCTCGTCAGCCTGCCCCATCCGCTTGAGTGGAATGATCTTCATCGCCTCCGCCTTCACCTCCTCGTCCACCATGCCGGTGTCGATGAGGCCGGGGGCCACGCAGTTGACGGTGATCTTGCGCTTGGCAAGCTCGAGGGCCAGTGCCTTGGTGGCCCCCATGATGCCCGCCTTGGCGGCACTGTAGTTGACCTGGCCCCGGTTGCCCATCAGCCCGGACACCGAGGAGATGGTCACGATGCGTCCGCCCCGGCGCAGGCCGATCATCGGCATGATGCAGGGCTTGAGCAGGTTGTAGAAGCCGTCCAGGTTGGTGTGCAGCACACCGTCCCACTCCTCGTCGGTGAGGGCGGGAAAGGCGCCGTCACGGATGATGCCGGCGTTGCAGACCACGCCGTAATAGGCGCCGTGCTCGGCCATGTCGGCCTCCAGCCGCGCGCGGCACCCCTCGCGATCGGCGATGTCGAACTGGAGCAGACGCCCCTGCCCGCCGGCCGCCTGCAGGCTGGCCAGGGTGGCTTCGGCGCCGGCCCGATCGCTGTGGTAGTGCACCACGATGGAAAAACCGTCGGCCGCCAGCTTGAGGGCGATGGCGCGGCCTATCCCCTTGCTGGCGCCCGTGACCAATACGCTAGAGATCATGAAGCTTCCTCAGGCTAACAAATCGGACAATTCGCCGGGGCTCGGCTGATAGGTGGAGAGCCGCGCCTGGGCGCATTCCTCCCCCGCCAGCAGGATCCGGCAATCAAAACTGGCCATGCCGCCGTCTTGCAACAGGCAGCACGCCTCTATGGTGAGCAGGCTGCCGGCCGCGAAGACGGGGCGCAGGCAGCGATACTTGCGACTGCCGAGCAGCATGCCGATGCGCACCGGCTCGCCGCGCAGGCGCCCCTGCATGCCGGCCCAGGCGGCGATGGTCTGGGCCATCAGCTCGATGCCGACCCAGCCGGGCAGGTTGCCCTCCCCATCCAGCAGCAGGGCATGGCGGGCGCCGATACGGGTCTCGCAGCGCGCCTGCTGGGCATCCGCCGCGCAGAGCCGGTCCAGCAGCAGCATGGGGGCCTGGTGGGGCAGCAGGGTCTCGATGGCGGGCAGTGAACCTGGCTCATTCATGGTGAACGCTCCCAAACAGCAGGCTGACATTGTTGCCACCGAAGGCAAAGGAGTTGGAGAGCACCCAGGGCGCCGCCAGTGGCACCTCGCCGCTCACCAGCCGGATGGGGGCCAGCGCCGGATCCGCCGTGGCCACCCGCTGGGGCGGCAGTGGCAGAGCGCGCTCCAGCAGCAGGCAGGCGAGCGCGGCCTCGATGGCTCCCGCCGCCCCCAGGGTGTGGCCGGTGAGCGGCTTGGTGGAGCTGCAGGGCACCTCGGCACCAAACAGCCGGTGCACCGCCTGGCTCTCCATGGCGTCGTTGAGACGGGTGGCGGTGCCGTGCAGGTTGACGTAGCCCACCTGCGCCGGCGTCAGGCCCGCCTGGGCCAGCGCCATGCGCATGGCCGCCTCGGCGCCCACCCCGTCTGGATGAGGCGCCGAGATGTGCCAGGCATCGGAGGACTCCCCCGCCCCCAGCAGGGCCAGCGGTGCAGGCGTGCGGCTCAACAGAAACAGCGCCGCCCCCTCGCCGATGTTGATCCCCTGGCGCGCCTCATCGAACGGCTGGCAGCGCGCACAGCTGAGGGACTCCAGGCTGTCAAAGCCGTTGAGGGTGAGCCCGCACAGGCTGTCGGCACCGCCCACCAGCACGGCGTCTGCCAGTCCGGCCGCCAGCAGCCGCTGGCCGCTGATGAAGGCGCGCGCGCTGGAGGAGCAGGCGGTGGAGATCGTCCAGGCCGGCCCGGTCAGGCCGAGATGGCGGGCCAGAAATTCCGACGGTGAGCCCAGCTCCTGCTGACGATAGTCAAACTCGGGGGGCACCGCCTCTCCGCGCCGGGCAGCGGCCACCGCCAGCTCGGCCTCGCCGATCCCGGCGGTGCTGGTGCCAAGCACCAGGCCGACACGGTCGCTGCCAAAGGTGGCCAGCACCTCATCGAGGGCGGGCCGGATCTGGGCCAGCGCCGCCAGCAGCAACTGGTTGTTGCGCGAGGCATAGGGGGCCAGCGCCGCCGGGATGACCGGCAACTCCCCTTCCACCCGCCCGACCGGGGTCAGCCGACCATCCAGCAGCGGCGCCCGGTGGCGATCCAGCGGGCTGATGCCCTCTCTCTGCCAGGCCAGCAGCGCCTCGGCGCTGGCATCACGCCCCGTCCCCAGTGCCGAGACGAGGCCATAGGCGGCGATATAACAGCTCATTGGCTCAGGGTCTCCAGTTGCAGACGGTAGTTGAACACGTGTTGCTGCAGGCCGACCGGCTCGCGCACGCCGTCGGCGTCGCGATAGCGGATCTCGGTGACCAGAGTGCCATCGGGGGCGCGCAGCCGGCGCAGCAGCCCCTCGTCACGCAGCGTCCAGCCCGGCGGCAGTTGCGGTTGCCAGCTGGCCAGCGGCCAGTAGCAGAGCATCACGTCCGCCAGCACCTGGCTCACCGGTGGCATGCCGCTGGTGAGCAGCGGGCTGAGCTGGCGGGTCTCGATGCCCTGCTGGTCATAGCGCACCAGAAACAGCCGTACCCCGCTCGGGGTCAGCCCCACCAGGGTCAGCTGATGGCCGTCCGCCTCCAGCACCGTCATCAGCTGGTGAGTGCTCTCCCCCACGCTGGCGGTCAGCAGTTGCTGGCGATAGAAGGGGGCGGCCAGCACGGGGGCCGGCAGCGTCATGACGGTCCCCTTGTCGAGATAGGCGGTGGGGGTCGGCTGGCTGCTGCAACCGGTTAGCAGCAGGACGACGAACACGAACAAGGCTTTCATGATGAGGTTGGCTCCCGGCCATGTGGCCCCGGCAACTGCGGTCGCACCCGGTCCAGTACCAGGGGCGAGAGCAGGAAGGCGGTAAAGATACCGCCGCTCAGCACCAGACCAAAGCCCGCGATGGCGGGGGTGTGACTCAGCGCCAGCAGACCGAAGGCCAGCTGGGTGGTGAGGTTGGCCAGCAGGATGGCGAGCAGGGTGGAACTCTGGCGCGCCACCCCGTTCCCGCTATGGGCAAAGAAGAGGCCGTAGTCGATGCCGATGCCGAAGATGAGGCTGAGCGCCAGCACTCCGAACAGGGTGAGCGGCTGACCGCAGGCGGCGAGCAGCGCCAGCCCCATGGCCAGCGCAATCAGGTTGACCAGCAGCACCCGGGCCGCTCGCGCCGCCCCCATCCGCCGCCACAGCAGCAGGGCCACCAGCGCGATGGCCACCGACAGCAGCTCCGCCAGCTTGATGCGGTAGTGGGCGAACAGCTGGCTCCACTGGCTGCGCTGATCCTGCCAGTAGACCCCTGACTCGGCCGCCGCCAGCGCCGTCAGGGCTCCTTCGTCTGCCACCCCCACCAGCGGCACCCAGATGGCAACGCGGCCATCCGCCAGGGCGTGCCACAACAGGCGGCTCCCCTCGCTGACCGGGCTGGCCAGCCAGGCGGCCGGGGTCAGCCAGTGTGGCTCGCGCACGGGCGGCTGCAGCGGCAGGCCGGCCGTCTTGAGCCGACTCACCACCTCGGGCAACAGGGCCCGGATGGCGGCGGCATCCTCCTGCTGGCGCGCCAGCGAAGGCAGCCAACGGGCCAGCGAGACGAACTCCTGCAGCGCACCGCGCTGTTGCAGCTCGGCCAGCCGGCCATCGAGCCGCTCCAGCCGTTGCAGTGCCTGCTCGCCGTCCGCTCCCGTCACCAGCAAGCCCTGCATGCCCCCCTGCTGGCCGGTGAGGGCCTGGATCCGCTGCTCCTGCCCCTGCAACGCCACCGGCAGAGGCTGCAGCCGGCGGATGTCGTCATCCACCTGCAACCGGCTGATGCCGAGGGCCGCCAGCAGCAGGCAGCAGAGCGGCAGACCGATGCGCAGCAGCGGGCGTTGCTGCCAGGCCAGCAGCCAGCCCTGCAACCAGCGCTGGCCCCGCAGCGGCCTTGTCGGCAGCGGGCCGGCCCAGCGCGGAAACAGGCAGAGCACCGTGATGAAGGCACTGAACAGCCCAGCCAGCGCGCACACCGCCAGCTGCTGCAAGCCGGGGAAGGGGGCGAACCAGAGCAGGCCATAGCCGATCAGGGTGGTCAGCACCGCGAGCGACAGGCTCGGCAGCAACTTGAGCCGGGTCTGGTGCGGCGTTTCCTCGTCGCCGTGCAGCCGCCGCTCGCACAGAAAGTGGATGGCGTAGTCGATGGCGATGCCGATGAGGCTGCTGCTGATCACCAGGGTGAAGACGTGGATCTCGCCGAACAGGATGAGCACTGTGCCGAGCCCCCACATCAGCCCTACGCCGATGGGCAGCAGGGAGAGCAGCAGTGCCCGGGTGGAGCGAAACACGCCCCAGATGAGCAGGATGACCCCGACCATGGAGCCCAGCCCTATGGTGGAGATGTCCTGCTGGGCCAGCTGGCTGGCGTGCTGGCTGTAAAAGAGGGTGCCGCGGCGCAGCAGTTCGGCGCCAGGATAGGCCTCGGCGAGGCGCTGCTCGGCCCCGGCCAGTTCGCTCAGCAGTGCCTGGTTGCGCTGGATGTCGAAGGCGGAGAGATCCAGCTCGGCGCGCACCATGTACCAGTCGCGGCCGACGTCGTCCCGGCTTACCAGCCAGCCCTCCTTGAGCTGCATGGGGCCGCGGGCCTCGGCCAGCACCCCGGCCCGGGTCAGCAGCAGAGGGTCGCTCTGCCACTCGGCGCGGGAGACGCCGCCGAAGGGGGAGTAGATCTGGCCGAGCACCCATTGACTCCACCCCTCGGCCCCCCCGGCAAGCCGGGCCCTGCTTGCCGGATCCAGCCGCTGCCAGGCCAGCTCGTGCAGATAGCTCTGCCAGGCGGGGGCCAGCTCGGGCTGATACCCCTTGATGCGGGACAGGGCAGGCAGCTCGCCGAGTTGCTGCGCCCAGAAGGTGGCGGCGGCGCGCCCGTCCTGGCCGGCGGGCAGGCTCAGCAGCCAGACCAGCTGGCGGTCGAGCTGCTGCAGCAGACCCTGCTGCAGGGCCGGGTCCAGATCGCTGCGGGACTCGTGGGGCAGCAGATCCATCAGGCTGGTGTTGATGCGGCTGTGGGGCAGTTGCCAGGCAAGCACCGCCGCCAGCAGCAGGCAGAGCCCGATCCAGAGGGTCCCGAGCCGGCGCCAGGTGGTTTCAGCGTGCAGCAAGGTGGGCTCTCCTCGTCCCGGCGGGGACGGCGCGCTGGCGCAGCGGGATACTAGTGGACAGCAAAGCGGGCCTGCTCCTCAGGGGTCAATGGCAGGGGGCGCTCGCGCCAGTCGCTGAAGCGAATGCGGGTGCTGTCACCCTGCTTGTCGGCGATGAGCAGCTGATCCAGCTGCCCCTGCCCGCTCAGGGTGAGGCTGGCGAACACCTTGTCGAGCGGCGCCAGGGTCGGCACCAACACCAGTTGCCAGCCCGCCTCTGTGCTGTGAAAGTCGATGCTGAAGTAGCGGCCCAGGGTCGCCTCGTCCGAGCCGAACAGCGCCAGCAGCATCTGGCTGAACTCCAGCAGCTGGGGGTTGTCGATGACGGTGGCGGGCTGGCCCGCCATCTGCTGCACCATGCGCGTCGGCGTCAGGACAAGGGTCAGCGGGAAGGGCTTCTGCTGCTGCCACCAGAGCCCCAGATCGCGCACCAGCAGCAGCTCGCCGGAAGCCTTGAGCGGCTGGCTCAGCCCCGCCACCTGCTTCTCCTGCTCGAAGCGGGCCGCCTTGGCCTGACTCAGGGCGAGCAGCTGCTGCACCTCGGCCCGGCTCAGAGGCGCCGCCTGCAGCGGCCATGTCAGCAACAGGATCAGACCGGCCAGCAGCAGCCCCATCAGCCGGCTCACTGGCTCACCCCCAGCTTGTCCAGCAGCACCTGGGGCGAGGCCAGACACATCTCGCCGCTCGCCTTGCTCACCGCCACCTGGATGCTGTAACCCTTGCTGGTGCGGGTGCCGCTCACGGCGTCGCTCAGCAGGTAGTCGATCTTCAAGCGGTTCTGGTACTCGGTCAGGGTGGCGCGCACCCGCACCCGCTGGCCGAAGCGCAGCGGTGCCAGGTACTTCATCCGGGTGTCTATGATGGGCCAGAGGTAGCCGGAGGCCTCCATCTGCGGGTAGTTGTAATCGATAAGATCGAGCAGGGCACAGCGGGCCAGCTCGATGTAGCGAAAGTAGTGGCCGTGCCAGGCGACTGCCATCATGTCCACGTCGTGGAACGGGATCGTCACTTCTATCTCGGTGCTGATCTGCCAAGGTTCTGGCTGCATGGTTTTTCTCACAAGTCGTCTCCCCGCCAGCGCGACACAGCCACCCAGTCCACGTCGTGGAACGGGATGGTCACTTCTATCTTGGTGCTGATCTGCCAGGGTTCAGGCGTAGTCTGGATACGGCTCATAGTGAAGAGTCCTGATAGAGGGGATAGTGGCGCTGGCGAATGCGGGCGATCAGCGCTCTCAGCTCGGGCTCGAGCCCCCGGTCTTCCAGCAGCGGGGCAAACTCGGCCCGCACCTGCGTGACCATGCCGGCCAGCGCCGTGCCGAGCGGGCGGGTGAAGGGGGTGGGCCGGGCGAGGCGCAGCTCCACCCCCTGCACCGCCGCCAGCAGGCAGGCGGCCCCTACCTGCTCGGTCAGGGTCAGCACCCGCAGCGCATCGCGTGCCGCTATGGTGCCCATGCTCACCTTGTCCTGATTGTGGCACTCGGTGGAGCGGGAGAAGACGCTGGCGGGCATGGTCTGCTTGAGCGCCTCCGCGGTCCAGGCCGAGACGCCGATCTGCACCGCCTTGAAGCCGTGGTTGATCATCTGCCGCCCCTGTGGCGCGCCGGAGAGGTTGCTCGGCAGGCCGCCGTTGAACTTGCTGTCCACCAGCTGGGCCAGCTGGCGATCCAGCAGGTCGGCCAGGTTGGCGACGGCCGCCTTCATGCTGTCCATGGCCATGGCGATGTGACCGCCGTAGAAGTGGCCGCCGTGCATCACGTGCTCCTCTTCGCCGTCGATCAGCGGGTTGTCGTTGGCGCTGTTGAGCTCGTTTTCGATGAGCTGGCGCCACCAGGGCAGGCTGTCGGCCACCACCCCGATGACATGGGGGGCGCAGCGCAACGAGTATCTGTCCTGCAGCCGGTCGCTGTGGCGCGGCAGCTCGCCGGCCACCAGATCCTCTCTCAACCAGGCCGCGACCCCCTGCATGCCGGGGTGCGGCTTGGCGGCAAACAGCCGCTCGTCGAAGTGGAAGGCGTTGCCCCCCATGGCGACGCTCACCAGGGCGGTGATCCGGGTCGCCAGCCGCATCAGGTAGTCGGTTCTGGCGTAGGCGAGGCAGGCCAGCGCCGTCATCACCGAGGTGCCGTTCATCAGCGCCAGCCCCTCTTTCGGCCGCAGGGTCAGGGGAGTGACCCCCAGCTCCCGATAGACCTCGGCGGCGGGGCGCAGCACACCATCATGATGAAGCTCGCGCTCCCCCACCAGCACGGCGGCGACGTAGGAGAGCGGGGTGAGATCGCCGCTGGCGCCCACTGATCCCTCTTCCGGAATGCGCGGCACCAGATCCTGCTCCAGCAGCCAGCAGAGCCGCTCGAGCAGGGCCGGGCTGACCCCGGAGACCCCCTGCGTCAGGGAGCAGAGCCGGGTGGCGAGCACGGCGCGCGCGGCATCGAGCTCGAGATCCGCTCCCAGCCCGCAGCCGTGAAAGCGGGTCAGGTGCAGCGGCAGCTCGGGTACCAGCTCGGTTGGCACCGGCCGGGTCACCGAGTCGCCATAGCCTGTGGTCACCCCGTAGATGACCCCCTCTTCGGCCAGCAGGCGGTCGAGGAAGTCGGCGCCCCGCTGGATGCGGGCCATGAAGGCGGGATCCGGGTTCAATGCGGGGGTGGCACGGCGTTCGGCCAGGGCCACCACGTCTTCGATGGTCAGCGGCTTCGCGCCGAAGACAACCCTGCTCATCTCACTCTTGTTCATCGGTCAGCTGCCAGAAATCAAAAAAGTTGAACCAGTCCAGCGGGGCGCGCAGGCAGTGGTGCTGCAGGCGATCGGCATAGGCCTGTACCCGGGACGCGAGAATCTGTTGGCGCCCCTGCCGTGGCAGGGGCTGGCCATCGGCAAAGGGCTCGAAATGCACCCGAAAGCGCCCCTGCTCCTTGAGGCCGAACATCAGGTAGACGGAGCAGCCCAGAACGCTGCTGAGCACGAAAGGGCCGAGGGGAAACGGCGCAGGCGCGCCGAGGAAATCGGCCCAGATCACCCGCTTCTCCCGGGTCACCGAGGTGCGATCGCCGACGATCACCACCCACTCCCCCCGCTCCAGCTTCTCCTTGAGCAGGATGGCGGTATCGGCCCCCAGCTCCTGCACCTGGATGAGGTTGAGGTGCGAATCAGGGTTTATCTGCTTGAGCAGGGCGTTGAAGCGGGCCGCGTGGCGGGTGAACACCAGCGCATTGATGCGCAGCCCCTGCTTGCGACTGCCAAGGGCCCGGCACAGCTCGAGATCGCCCAGGTGGGAGCCCAGCAGCAACACTCCCTTGCCGCTGTTGATGGCGGCCTGGTAGTGCTCAGCCCCCACCAGTTCAACCTGCTGCTCGGTGATATCTCCGCGCCAGCCCGCCAGCTTGTCGAGGGCCGCCTCGCCAAAACGCAGGAAGTGGCGAAAGCTCGATCTCGGCTCGGCGGGCAGCGCAACGCCTTGTGCGTTGGCGAAGGCCTCGAGCCGGGCCAGATAGGCCCGGGATGCCTCCCGCTGGGCGCGGCCGGTCAGCCAAAAGTAGCCGATGACCGGATAGAGCAGCAGGGAGAAGCCGCGCCGCCCCAGCAGGCGGTAGCTGGCCAGCATGATCTGCATGCCGAGCAATGAGCCCCGCTCCGGGGTACGCGACCAGTGGGTGCGCCGCTCGCGCCACAGCCGGGTCAACCGGGCACCGAGGCGAGCGGGCCAGCGGCAGAGGCGCAGCAGCAGATCCCACAGCAGACGGCACACCAGCCGGGTGTGCATCCAGGAGATGTCGAGGTTGTCGCGAAAAAGCCGGAAGTGGGAGCGGCCGTCGACGGGATAGATGACCCGGGTCGGCACGAAGCGCATCGGCACCCCGGCCCAATGGAGGCGCACCATCACCTCGGTATCAAAATCCATCCGCCGGCCGAGGGCCACCCGCTCCAGCAGGGCGCAGGTGGACGCCAGCGGATAGACCCGAAAGCCGCACATGCTGTCCTTGATGGCGAACGACAGCGTCTCGATCCAGACCCAGACATGGGTGATGTAGCGGCCGTAGAGGCGCCCCTTGGGCACGGAGTCGTCGTAGAGCGGGCGACCGGAGACGAGCGCCGCCGGGTGCTGGCGCGCCTCCGCCAGCAGGGCCGGCAGATCCGTCAGATCATGCTGGCCGTCGGCATCCACCTGCAGGGCGTGGCTGAACCCCAGCTCATGGGCGCGGCGCAGCCCCGTCATCACGGCGCCCCCCTTGCCCTGGTTGTGGGGATGGCGCAGCAGGCTGACCCAGGGGTGCTGGGCGGCCAGCGCATCGAGCGCGGCGGCGGCGACGGGCTCGCTGCCATCGTCGACCAGCAGGCAGGGCAGCTTGAATTCGGCCAGCCGCGCCAGTACGGCGGCCAGCGGGGCTGCGTGGTTGTAACAGGGAATAAGAATGCAAGGGTTCATAGGGTCAGCCGCACCCGTCCGCTGCTCGCCGGCTCGTCCCCGAGCTGGTAGCTGAAGAGGAGCTGGCCCTTGTCCGCCTGCCACTGCAGGCTCAGGCTGCACTCGGCCCCGGGGCGCAGCGGGCGCTGGAACTTGAGCTGATCCACCCCGTGAAACGGCAGTGTCAGCTTGAGCCGGCTGGCGGCGTAGTGCATCACCCAGTGAATCTGGGTCACCCCGGGCAGCAGGGGCGCGCCGGGAAAGTGCCCCGCAAACCAGGGCAGTGCGGGATCGAGTCGCAGCCGCAGGCGCACGCCATCGGCCAGCACCTCGCAACCCAGCTCGGTTGGCAGCGTGTCAGCGGACAGGCTCATCGAACAGCTCCTTGAGTTGTGACCAGGGGCGCTTGCCCTGGGCGTTGACGGGCATCTGCACCACCCGGCGCACGCTGCGCGGCAGGGCGACCGGCTCGAGCCAGGGGCGCAGCTGCTGGCGCAGGGCCAACAGGAAGCGACCCTGACCGAGTTCGTCCCAGCGGGCGGCCCCCAATTCGCTTAGCACCAGCACGGCGCCGAGGATCTGGCGCTGACCCTGCTGCAGGGGCAGCACGGCGGCCGACTCCACCTCCGCCAGGGCCTGCAGGCGCACCTCCACCTCGTCGAGGGAGATGCGCTTCTCCTCCAGCTTGACGATCCTGTCCTGGCGTCCCAGCAGTTCGAAACCCTCCTCGTGCAGGGCGATGCGATCGGCGCAGGCCAGCCAGTCACCCGCTTCCAGGAAGGGAGAGCGCAGCAGCAGCCCCTGCTCCGGGCCGACCCGCACCTCGACCCCGGGCAGCGCCGTCCAGGGGGTCTGCTCCTGGTGGCGCTGACGCCAGCCGATGCCGCCGGTCTCGCTGCTGCCGAAGATCTCCACCGGCAGCTGGCCGAGCAGTGCCCGGGCTTGCCGGGCATCTTCCAGCTGCAGGGGACCGCCGGAGGAGACGATCAACCGGCAGCCAGTGGCCGGCATGGCCGGATCGAGCCGACTCAGAAACGCAGGGGAGGCGATCAGGCACCAGGGGGCGCCTTGCGCCGCCAGCTGCTCCGGGTAGTCGATGGTGCGGCGATCGAACGGGCGACCGAGGGCCAGCGGCAGCAGGATGCGAAACAGCAGGCCGTAGATGTGCTGGTGGCTGACGCTGGCCAGCACCCGGCTATCGGCCAATCGCTCGCCCCACAGCACCATCTGCACCCGCAACTCGGCCTCCAGCTGGGGCCAGGCCTTGGGGATCGCCTTGGGCTCGCCGGTGGAGCCGGAGCTGAACAGGGTGATATCCAGACGCGCGGGCGCAAGATCACCGTGTGCGGCATCCAGCCCTTCGTGGCCATCGGCCAGCGGCAGCCTGAGCTGAGGCACGACAAGTGCCGCCCCCGGCAGCTCGGCGTCGGTGAGCAGGCCGTCAAACTGGCTCTGCAGTTCCTGCAGGCCGGCCAGCCGCTGATGACCCGGCAGGATCGCCTGATAGCCGCCGAGGGCGCAGGCGAGCAACGCTTGCGTGAACAGCAGGCTGTCGTCGAAGCAGAGCGCCCAGCGCGCGCCTGGCTGGCCGGCGCCGTCATGACGGGCCATGGCCCTGGCCAGTTGCAGGCTGGCGCGGCGCAGCTCGGCCAGGGTCACCTCCCCCTGCGGGCCGAAGGCCACCGGCTGGGCACCATCGCGCTGCCAGAGGGTTTGCAGCAGGCTCATGGAGTCAGCCTCTTGAGCAGGCGGCGACGCACCAGATACTCAGCCCCCATCAGGCCGCCCATCAGGAGGTAGCTGACGAGGCCGTTGTAGAGGCTCCAGAGCGCCAGATCCCCGTGCCAGATGGTGAAGGCCGCCAGGGCGCCGTTGATGACGAAGAAGCCGCACCAGACCTGGGTCACCCGCCGGGTGTAGCCGATGGCCGCCGCCGGTAAAGCGGGCTCCTGCAAGCGGGCCAGCCGCTCCACCAGGCTCATGGGGCGGGTCAGGCTCCAGCCAAACAGGCAGAGCAGGCAGAGGCTCACCGCCAGCGGATAGTAGAGCAGCCAGTGCCGGGCGCTGAACAAAGCGGAGAGCAGGGTCAGCCCCAGCCCGATGCAGGCCAGCAGGCGCCCCAGCCAGAGCCACTCCGGCAAGGGGCCGAGCCGGACTCGCCCCTTGAGCAGGCCGGGCAAGAGTCGCAGCGAGAAGATGAGCAGCAAGCCGAGCAACAGCGGGGTCTGACCGGCATGGGTCAGCCCCCAGTAAACCGCCAGCGGGTAGAGCAGCAGGGCACCACCGGCCAGCCAGGAGAGCCAGCGCATCATGGCAGGGCAGACACCGGCATCAGGCGTCGGCCAGCAGACGCTCGACCGCATCCACCACGTCGTTGACGCTGCGCACCGATTTGAACTCCTCCGGCTTGATCTTCTTGCCGGTCAGCTTCTGCAGGTGCACCACCAGATCGATGGCGTCTATGCTGTCGAGCTCGAGATCCTGATAGAGGCGGGCCTCGGGGGTGACGGCCTCTTCGTCGACTTCGAACAGCTCGACGAGGGCGGCCTTGATCTGGGCAAAGATGTCGTCGCGGGTCATGGCTCAGGCCTCCCCTTTCGACTGGGCCTGCACCAGGGCCACCAGGGCCGCAACGGAGGCAAAGTGGCGACGGGTGTTCTCATCCTCGGCGGAGAGGACGATGCCGTAGCGACCCTTGATGGCAAGGCCCAGCTCCAGCGCATCGATGGAGTCCAGCCCCAGGCCGTCCCCAAACAGTGGGGCCTGGCTGTCGATGTCGTCAGGGGTGAGCCCCTCGAGGTTGAGGCTGTCGATGATGAGTTGTTTTATCTCTAGATGCAGGTCTTGCATAACTGTTCCATATGCTGTCATTGGGGCCCGGGTTGCAGGGCCCGGGTGAGAAACCGGGTCAACTGGCGAGCGGCCAGCGCACTGCTCTGGCCGGCGGCGACCACCTCGTCCGCCGCCACTTGCTGCAGGAATTCTATGGTGAAAGTCGGCTTATTTTCCGGGATCTTGAACCATTTGTCCTGCTTGGTGAGAAATCGGGTGCTGCAGTGGATCCGCACCAGTTGCAGCGGCACCTGGCTGCGCACCGCCAACTGGGCCGCGCCGCGCTGCAGCTTGATGGGTTCGCCCGGCGTGGTGCGGGTCCCTTCCGGGAAGATCAGCAGCAGGCCGCCGGCCCGGATCCGCGCCATGCACAGGGCCAGCAGATCCTCCCCCGCCACGTTGGGCAGGTAGTCGGCCGCCCGCACCACGCCGCCGATGAAGGGGTTGCGCCAGAGTGACTGCTTGACGATGCAGTCGCACACCGGCATCTCGGCCGCCAGCATGACGTAGTCGAGCAGGCTGGGGTGATTGGCCACCACCAGGGCGCCACGCAAATCGGCGGGCATGCCGCTGACGCGATAGTCGAGCACCCCCCAGCCGCGCAGCATGGCGAGAAACAGCCGGAAACTGTGGCGGATGGTGAGCTGGGCCAGGGTGCGCCGCCGCTCCCCGCGCAGACAAAGCGCCAGCAAGGGGAACCAGAAGAGGGTGAGCAGCAGGCCGCCCACCCCGAACAGGGTGAAGCCAAGGGCCGTGCCGATCAACCGCCAGGCCCGATTCAGCAACGCTGCCATCTCCACGCCTGACGGTCATCGCCGAGGATCAGGGTCGGCTCGCCTAGCAGCAGGGCGCGCCACAAGGCGAGGCTCTGGGGCAGCGAACGGGCAGCATCAACTGCGGGGCTAACTCCCTCGCAGCGCCACTGCTCACCGGCCTCCAGCACCAGCCCCAGCGCGTGGGGCGGCGCCTCTTCCCCCAGCCAGGGGCGATGAAATTCGGGCACAGGCCCCTCGAAGGCCACCAGCAGCACCCGGCGGGCGCCGGCCTGCAGGGCGCCGACCGCTTCGGTGAGGCCTGCCATCAGGCTGTTCTCCCCCGCGGCCAGCGAGCTCATGGGAATGGCAGCCTTGCCCTGGATGGAGCAGAGCCCGGCGGCGGTGTTGTGCACCGACATGGAGAAATCGGTGGGGGAGAGCGCCTGCCCGTCCGCCAGCGCCTGCAGCAGCGTCATGGAGCGGGCCAACTCGCCGTGGCGGCTGACGAAAACGGCACTGTCTACCTGGTGGCGGGCCAGCAGGCTCAACCCCACCTGCACCGCCAGCCGTGAGCCCTGGCTCAGGCGGCGCGCCATCATCATGGGCAGCAAGGGAGTGGCGGGAAACGGCGGGTCGACGGGCCAAAGCCCCTGCTGCGCCCACGCCTGCCAGGCGGCCTCATCGGCCAGACCGGGTGACAGCGCCTGACTATCCAGCAGCGAGAAAGAGAGCATGTTGCAGGCGACCTGTCCTTAAAACCGTGGTGGGAGCGAAGAGCATAAAAGGCACTCACCCGACGGGCAGTGCCTGCGCCATGGTA
The DNA here is from genome assembly GCF_049175815.1 of Aeromonas sp. 600276. NCBI lineage: Bacteria > Pseudomonadati > Pseudomonadota > Gammaproteobacteria > Aeromonadales > Aeromonadaceae > Aeromonas > Aeromonas sp. 600276. The sequence continues at coordinate 262,982 of NZ_JAAKVU010000004.1, forward strand.
TTGAATGGCGTCATCGGCTTAATACCGGCGGATAATACCATTATTCATCAAAAATAATAGCCAGCCCGGATTATCCACCGCCTTGGTGATTGAAAATAAACAATTTGTGTTGTCTCATTGCCACGCTCAATTGATGAATATCCTTCTCAAGGAAAATATTATGAAGATTATTAATAAAATATCCCTGCTACTGGCCTGTGCCCTGCTGGCCGCCTGCTCCACCAGCCAACCCATCCGCAATATGGCGGCCAATCCGGTGCCATCCAACCTCACCGAGGAGCAGGTTGCCAACGCCATTATTACGGCCGGTATCAGCAAGAGCTGGGTAATGCGCCAGGAGCAGCCGGGACTGATTCGGGGCCAGGTCAATGTGCGTCAGCATCAGGCGGTGATCAATATTCCCTACAGCGCTCGCGATTATTCCATCAATTATGTGAGCAGCGTCAATCTGGACGACAAGGGCAAGGGCAGCATCCACCGCAGTTATAACCGCTGGGTACTGGGTCTGAACCAGGCCATTCAGCTGGAACTCGCCCGCGCGCAGAGCCGCTGATCCGGCAGGAGCCCCCCGTGAATCACTATCAGACAGACCCCTACAACGCGCTGGAAGCCATCAGCGAGGCCCAGAAAATCGCCTTCGGGCCCATGCTGTTTCAGGCCAGCTGGTGCCTGCGCGAAACCGGGGTGCTGGCCTATCTCGAGACCCGTGGCCAGCGAGGGGCACCACTGGTCGACATCGCCCAGGCATGCGAGCTGAGTGAATACGGCGCCGGCGTGCTGCTGGACATGGGGCTCGGCGGCGGGCTCTGCTACCTGGCCGAGGAGCACTATGTGCTGGGGCGGGTCGGCAAGTACCTGCTGAACGACACCATGAGCCGGGTCAATCTCGACTTCACCCAGCACGTCTGCTACCAGCCCCTCGCCCATCTGCTCGACGCCATCCGCAACGGCACACCGGCCGGCCTGCAGGAGTTCGGCCCCTGGCAGACTCTCTATCCGCACCTGAGCGAGCTGCCCGAGCCTGCCCGCCGCAGCTGGTTCGCCTTCGATCACTTCTACTCCGACTGGGCCTTCCAGCAGGCTCAGGACAAGGTGTTCGGTTACGAGCCGCGCCACCTCTACGACCTGGGTGGCAACACCGGCAAGTGGGCCATCGCCTGCGCCAAACGGGATCCGGCGCTGCAGGTCACCATCCTGGATTTGCCCGAGCAGCTGGCACTGGCTCGCCGCAACATCGAGGAGGCGGGGCTGACGGAGCGGGTACAGGGTCACCCGGTGGATCTGCTGCAAGCGGGCACCCTGCCCGGCGAGGCGGACATCTGGTGGATGAGCCAGTTCCTCGACTGCTTCAGTCACGAACAGATCGTCGCTATCCTGAACCGGATCCGGCTGGCCATGAAGCCGGACGCCCGGGTCTGCATCCTGGAACTGTTCTGGGACCGCCAATCCTTCGAAGCCGCCAGTTTCAGTCTCAACGCCACCTCCCTCTACTTCACCTGTCTGGCCAACGGCAACAGCCGCTTCTATCACTCCAAACAGCTTTATCAGTGCCTGCGCGAGGCCCACTTCCACGTGGAAGCCGAGCACGAGATCCCGGGCCCGGGCCACACCCTGCTGGTTGCCCGCCCCTTGCACACGAGGCCATAATGCCGCCATCGGCATAACGATGATGAAACGAGAAGGAGCACGGCATGAGGCGTGACTGCATGGCCCTGATGGCCCTCGGCCTGGTTCTGGGCAGCCTGCTCGGCGGCTGCGCCGACATCAAGGAGGCGGGCAGAACCGTGGGGCACACCACCCGCAATGTGACCCGCGAGATTGGCCACACCACCCGGGACGTGACCCGCGAGATAGGTCACGGCACCCGGGACACCGTCAAGAAGGTCGGTGATGAGCTGAGCAAATAGAAACAGGGGCCGACAGGCCCCTGTTTTCATCAGCGTCATGGGTGAACTCAGTTGCTCCACATGGCCATCAGCTGGGACTCCATGGCCTCTTCCTGTTCATCCGGCAGCTCGGCGAAGAAATCGAGCCCGGTCTGCTGCTCCACCTCATCCACCGTCACTATGTAATCCGCCAGCCGGCTGGCCGACACGTTCTCCTGCGGCAGGATGAAGGCGATCGCCTCCTGGTTGGCCACATCCATCACCACCCGGTAGTAGGCGTGGGGCACGGTCACACCGTTGCCGATGGAGGCATCGGAGTTGGTGAAGATGGGGCCGGTGATCACATAGACATCCTGATAGGCGATGGCCCACTGCCGGGTCTTCTCCTCCAGGATGCGCCAGGCCCCCTGGTTGAGCGCCGGCAGCTGCGGGGTCATGTTGGTCAGCAGGAAGCTCTGCTTCATGGTGGTGGCGGTGGAGCGCATGTCCGCCGCGGGCGCCTGGTGACCGCGGTCATAGCCGGAGCCCTTGTAGTCGGCCAGGGTAGCGCGAAACTGCACCGGCACCTCCTTGTCCTCGGCAAAGGAATCCTTGCGCGGCACCTGACCCTGGGCGCTGGCGGCTGTCATCCGATAAGAGACCCAGTCAGAGACCTTGGTGTCGTAGTTGTAACCGGCGGCATAGCCGTCCCGGCACAGCAGTTGACTGGATTGACTGGGTACCCCGAGCTTGACGTGATCCTTGCATTGGAAGCCCGCCGCTAGGCTCGGGAAGGTGGTGAGAGTGAATCCGATAGCCAGAACTAATTTATTGATATTATTCATTATTATGCCACTCCTTGTGTTAGGCGGAGTGATTTGACACCAGGTCGGATGAGTAAGGCAATCGAACGAATTGTGAGCGTGTCGGAAATGTGAAGAGGGCTGCAAATCGGTAAAATCGCCGTCGCCAGCTGGGGGATTGTCATCCCTTTGTCATTGTGTAGTGCAGTAACTTCGAGAGGCTTATCAGATAGATAGGAACAAAAAAGCGGAGCCGGCGGCTCCGCTGCAATCATCACGCCCGCTCAGCTCTTGACCTGAGGCCTGGGGGTATCGGGCTGGGAGGGCGGCAGGATCGGCAACACGATCTGCGGCTGCTCGCCGGTCAGGCTCTTGAGGTAGGCGGTCATGTCGTCCGCCTCCTGCTCGCTCAGGGTCTGGCCGAGCTGGATGTCCGCCATGATCTGCACCGCCTCCTTCAGATCCCACACGGAGCCGTCGTGGAAGTAGGGGTAGGTCAGCTCGATGTTGCGCAGGGTCGGCACCTTGAACCAGCCGATGAACTGCTTCTCGCCGGTCACCCCACCGCGTCCCTGGGACGGGTTGTCGGTCTTGAACGGCTTGACCAGCCCCATCTTCTGGTAGGAGTTACCGCCGATGGCCACCCCGTTGTGGCAGGCGGTGCAGCCCTTCTCCTTGAACAGCTGATAGCCCTTCAGCTGCTGCGCGGTCAGCGCCTTGCCATCCCCCTTCAGCCAGCGATCGAACGGCGCGTTGGGGGTAACCAGGGTCTCCTCGAAGGCGGCGATGGCATCGGTCACCTCGTCGATGCCGAAGTCCGCCTTGCCGTACACGGCGCTGAAGCGGGCCCGGTACTCGGGCAGGGTGTGCAGGGTCTCCACCGCCAGCTTGTGGCTGAAGGCCATCTCCAGCGGGTTCTCGATGGGGCCCGCTGCCTGCGCCTGCAGATCCTTGGCGCGCCCATCCCAGAACTGCACGAAGTTGAGGCTGGAGTTGAGCACGGTGGGCGAATTGATCGGCCCCTCCTTCCACTTGTGGCCGAGGGAGCTGACCTGGTTGTCCACTCCGCCGGTCGCCAGGTTGTGGCAGGAGTTGCAGGAGATGGCGTTGGATTTCGAGAGCCGCGGCTCGAAAAACAGCATCTTGCCCAACTCGACTTTTTCCGGTGCGCTCACCTTGGCTGCTTCCACTGCCTGGATAGGCTCGTTCGCCCACCCCATCCCTGGCAGGCCCAGCGCCAGCAACAGACAATATTTATTCATTTTTTATCTCTCCCTTGTGGCTGTGCATAACAGCAGCCTCAGCCTGCCCGGGAAAGCCTGTGCATTATTTGCTCAAGATCAAATGAGACCAAAAAAAACCACATTAAAAACAATGAATTAATATATTATGGACGGAATGGTGGCGGGGACTTGCGCGGCAAAAAAGAGCTGAATTCTGATGAATGAATTATGAACAAATTCATCCGCGATGACAGCCAATTAATTAGATTGCTGTCATTGAATAAAGCGATTATTCAATATGCAGGCGTGACCGCCCATTATTTAGATTCATATTAAATGCATCATAAATATCATCGGCGCTCACCCAGCCAATAATAACAATAGCGTCTGACCTTCTGTATCCCGCAATTCAGATGATGCCTTCCGTTATTTCCTCATCAATGCAGGAAACGGATGGCCGTGCTTTTCAATCAAGATAAGGATGCATGATGAAAGAGTCCCTGTTGGCCGCCACCCTGTTGCTCTGCCCCGCCGCCTTTGCCGCCACCCCGCACTGGGAATACAGCGGCGAGGCCGGCCCGGCAAAATGGGCCAGCCTGACCCCGGAATTTGGCCAGTGTGCGGGCAGCAACCAGTCGCCGGTCAATCTCTCGGGTCTGGTCAAGGCCGAACTGGCCCCGCTGCAGTTCCACTACCTGGCGGGGGGCCGCAGCGTCACCAACAACGGCCACACGGTGCAGGTCGACTATGCCCCGGGCAGCAGCCTTGAACTGGACGGCATGCATTTTGAGCTCAAGCAGTTCCACTTCCACGCCCCCAGCGAAAACCTCATCGAAGGCAAGTCCTATCCGCTGGAGGGTCACCTGGTCCATGCCAATGACCAGGGGGAGCTGGCGGTGGTGGCGGTGATGTTCGAGCCGGGCAAGGCCAATGGGGCCCTGAGCCAGGTCTGGCAATCCTTGCCAGCCAAGGCGGGGGAGCAGCACGCGCTCAAGGAGGCGGTCTCGGCAGAGCCATTGCTGCCCGCCAAACGGGACTACTACCGTTTCAGCGGCTCGCTGACCACCCCGCCCTGCTCGGAAGGGGTGCGCTGGCTGGTGATGAAGGAGCCGGTACAGGTAAGCCAGGCCCAGATCGACGCCTTCAAGGCGGTGATGCACCACCCCAACAACCGCCCTGTGCAGCCACTGCACGGTCGGCTGGTGCTGCAATAACGCCCCCGGCAACTCACAGAGCCAAAATGAAAAAAGAGGGCCAAGAGGCCCTCTTTTTCGTTTGCAGCAACTGATTACAGACTGGCGGCGATGCGCGCCCCCAGCGCGGCGTTGTTCAGCACCAGCTGGATGTTGGCGGCCAGCGAGTTGCCGCCGGTCAGCTCGCACACCCGGGCCAGCAGGAAGGGGGTGGACGCCTTGCCCTTGACCCCCTGCTCGTCCGCCTCCCGCAGTGCCTGGGCAATGGCGGCGTCGATGTCAGCCTTGGGCATGGCAAACTGGGCCGGAATGGGGTTCGCCACCACGGCGCCACCGGCCAGCCCCAACTCCCACTTGAGGCGCAGCGCCTCGGCGATGGCCGCCGGGCTCTCGAGGCGGTAATCCACCTTGAAGCCGCTCTCACGGGTGTAGAAGGCGGGCAGCTCCTCGGTCTGGTAGCCGATCACCGGCACCCCCTGAGTCTCCAGGTACTCCAGGGTCAGGCCGATGTCGAGGATCGACTTGGCGCCGGCGCAGACCACGGCCACCGGGGTCTGGGCAAATTCCTGCAGATCGGCGGAGATGTCAAAGGTCTCCTGGGCACCGCGGTGCACACCACCGATGCCGCCGGTGGCGAACACCCGGATCCCGGCCATGGCGGCGATGATCATGGTGGAGGCAACCGTGGTGGCCCCCAGCCCCTTGTTGGCCAGCACGAAGGGGATGTCGCGGCGGCTGCACTTGGTGGCGGCGTGACCGGCCCGGCCCAGCGCCTCCAGCGCCCCCTCATCCAGACCCACCTTGAGGCGGCCATCGATGATGGCGATGGTGGCCGGCACGGCGCCGTTGTCCCGCACCACCTGCTCCACCTGGCGCGCCGTCTCCACGTTCTTCGGATAGGGCATGCCGTGGGAGATGATGGTGGACTCCAGGGCCACCACAGGCTTGCCGGCGGCCAGGGCTTCGGCGACGACCGGTTGGATATCGAGGTAAGCGTTCAACATGGGTACTCCTCCAGCATGCGTTCAACGGCGGCCTTGGATAGGCCGGAAAATACGGTATCGGGACAATTGACGGTAAGGGCGGCGCAGCCGAGGGCGAAACGGGTGGTCTCGACGATGTCCTGCTCCTGCAACCAGGCGTGGGCCAGCCCTGCCATGAAGGCATCGCCGCCGCCGGTCACGTTGACGACCGGGCTGCCGAGCACGGACAGATGGCCCTGGCACTCCCCGTCGCTATAAAAGATCCCCTGATCGCCGAGGCTCAGGAACAGCCGCTGCACCCCGGCGCGGTGGAACCAGGCCGCCGCCATGGGCCAGGTGTCTGGCCCGGCGATGCGCAAGCCGCACAGCTGCTCCGCCTCGCTGCGGTTCGGTTTGAGGGTGTGGATGCGGTGCAGCCAGGGGCGGATCTTCTCCACCTTGGCCACCGAGACGGTGTCCACGAAGATGGTGTGCTCCCCCTGACGCTCGAACAACCAGTCGAGGGTGTGGGTGGCGAGGTTGGTGTCGAGCAGCCAGAGCCGGGCCGCCCCGAGAAATCCGCTCAGGGGGGCGAGTCGGGCCGGTGTGAGCTGGTCGATGATCCCCATGTCGTTGACGGCGCAGCTCATTTCTCCGCTGCCATCGTGCAGGCTGAGGTAACAGGAGGTGGCCTGGCCGTCCAGCACCAGCACCTGACGCACGTCGACGCCAGCGCGCTGGCTCACCTCCAGCAGGTGGTGGCCGTACTGATCGTTGCCCACCGCGGTCAGCAGCCGGGTGTCGGTGCCGAGCCTCGCCAGGTTTTCGGCAATGTTGCGCCCCACCCCGCCGGCGGAGGTGCGTACCCGGCCCGGGTTGGAATCCCCGATGCGTAGGTTGTCGTGGCTGCAGCCGCAGATATCCATGTTGGCGCCGCCGATCACCACGGCGTAGGGGCCCTCCCGCAGCACGTAACCGCGCCCCTGCACATAGCCCTGGCGCATCAGGCTGGAGATGTGGCTCGCCAGCGCCGAGCGGCTGATGCCGAGCCTGTCCGCCAGCTCCTGCTGGGCAATCATGGGATCCTGGCGCAGCAGGGCGAGGATCTCTTGCTCACGTTCCGTCATAGACAAACATCCAGTTACAAACGTTTGTCCATTATTGTCGAGAAACGTTTTCCTGCTATCGCGGCGTATGAAAATTGTCGGCTTGCGCACAAAAACTCGACGGATGGCAGCAAGCGACACTCGGCCATCGAGCGTCACTTTTCCTGCGCCTGACGGCGAGTGCGGCTTATAATGCGGCCGCCACAGAGGAGATCAGCATGAAAGAGTCAGACCACGAATGCCTGCCACCACAGGGGGATGAGTCCGCGCCGCACGGCGACGCAGGCTATTGCTGCATCGGGCTGGTCAATCCCAAGTCACCGGAGAACGTGGGGGCCGTGATGCGGGCCGCCGGCTGCTATGGGGCGGATGAGGTCTATTACACGGGGACCCGCTTCGAGCTGGCGCGCCGTTTCGTCACCGACACCAAGCAGATGGTGGAGCAGATCCCCCTGCTCGGTGTCGACGATCTGATGGGCATGGTGCCGGACAGCTGCACCCCGGTGCTGGTGGATCTGATCGAGGGGGCCACCTCGCTGCCGGACTACGTCCACCCCGCGCGCGCCTTCTACATCTTCGGCCCCGAAGACGGCACCCTGGAGCCGGCCCGCTTCAAGGCGGTGAAAGAGGTGATCTACGTACCGACCCGGGGATGCATGAATCTGGCGGCCTCGGTCAACGTAATTCTCTATGACCGACTGGCCAAGCAGCTGCGTGCCAAGTAAGCAAGAGGTGATCTACGTGGCCATACCCAAGGGCTGCATCAATCTAGCCGCCTCGGTCAACGTGATCCTCTACGATCGGCTGGCCAAGCAGCTGCGCGGCAACTCGGCAAGCTGACAGAAAAGTTCCTGAACAGGTAACCAGCCCTCCCCGACGCAGGGCGTTTTAGTTGTCAGGCTTTAGCCGCAGCTCCTGCTCTTCGATAAAACCGCGGTAGTAGTCGTGCAACCGATAGCGTCGGTAGATTTCGGCCAGGGTGCCGTGCCGCACCAGGTTGACCATGCCCTGATCCCAGAGCTGCTGCAGGGTGCGACCCTTCTCGGTATCGGCAAAGATGGGGTAGGTCGGGATCCAGCGCAGGAAGGTACGATGCATGTTGGCAGGAATGGAGTCCTCCGAGTAGAGCACCCCGGCGGTCAGATAGTAACGGTAGCGCTCCTTGGCCAGCAGTTGCAGCGCCATGTCGTGGCTGTCTATCTCGTGCCAGCGCATGGAGACCGGGATGTACTTGTCAAAGGCCCAGCCCCGCAACCACACCACCCCCTGCCCCTTGAGGCTCGACTCGCCCAACCACTGGGGCTGCCACTTCTTGAGCATCAGCACCGTCAGGTCATCGGCCGAGGCGGGATAACGGGGCTGCAGCACGCCGCTCACCTCATCCCGGTAGACTCCCATCGCCATGTCGCCCCCCTGCTGGGCGATCACCGCCAGCGCCCGCTTGTAGGGCACGATGCGGGGGATGACCTCGTAGCCGTTGGGCTGGTAGATGGCGCGCACTATGTCCAGATAGATGCCACGCCCATCCCGCTGGCAAAAACCCGGCCAGTCATCGCAATAGACATTGAGGGGATCGGCCCGACCGGGCCAGCAGAGCAGCAGCAATACCCATGAAAGCAGCAAACGAACCATGTCTTGACTATTTCTCCGGAGGCGAATGCTGTCACCCATCGAGCCGGCCTATCTGGCAAGGGTGCACAGGCCATATCCCATGATATGAAGATCCGTCGGCAAAGCACCACTTTTTACCGGTTTTGCGAGCGAGTCGAGGGTTATTGCCGACCGAATGGGTATTATTGACAATGAGATTCATTAGTAACCCAACCATAGGGGAGCCTTCATATGCCATCCATCAAAACCCTGCTCTGCCCGGTCGATTTTTCCCAGATGTCGCAAGCCGTGCTCGACTATGCCGTATTCATGGCCCAGAGCCATCAAGCCGAACTCAAACTGGTTCACGTGGTGGACCAGCTGCACGGCTTCGACAGCTACAAGATCCTGCACATGACCGCCATCGAGATCACCCACGAGATGGAGCGTCAGGCCAAGAGCCAGATGAAGGAGCTGATCGCCAGCCTGCCCATTCCGGCCACCTTCGAGGTACGCTTCGGCCGCGCCGCCGACGAGATCGTCGTGCAGGCCAAAGAAGAGAAGGCCGATCTGGTGGTGATGGGCAGCCACGGCCGCTCCGGCATCAGCCACCTGCTGGTGGGCAGCGTCGCCGAATCCGTGGTCCGTCACGCCCCCTGCCCCGTGCTGGTGGTGCGCAAGTAATCCATCACCCGAAACAAAAAGGCCAGCATATGCTGGCCTTCTTTTTTGGCTTTAAGGCAAGCCTCAGCCGTGAGCGTAGATGACGCTGCCCCCCTTGATGATGTCGATGATGGCCCTGGATTGCTCCTTGGGCAGCGCCGGGCAACCCCAGCTGCGCCCCAGCTTGTCATATTTGAGCAGATGACGGGGGCTCGCATAGTCGGCGCCGTGCACGACGATGGCCCGCTTGCGGGCGTTGCTGTTCTGGCCCGGGCTCAGGCCATCGAGGCGCAGCGAATAGCCGTGCTTGCCCTGATAGGTTTCGGCGGTGCGATAGACCCCGAGCGAACTCTTCATGGAGTTGAACTGGTTGGAAAACTGACGGGCGTCCCGCTCACCCGAATTGCGGCCATGGCTGACCCAGGTGTGATAGAGCAGCTTGTGGCGTTTCACGTCGATGACGAACAGACGGCGCTGGGTTGAGGGTTTGCTGTAGTCGATGATGGTGAGAATGGGTTTGCGCTTGTGGCGCACGCTCTGATAACTGTTGAGGGCCTTGCGAAACACCTGTTTGTCGAGCTTGCCGGCCAGCCCCAGCTGGCGATAGAGATCCTGATCCCAGCTGGCGTGGCTGCTGCTGCTGAAACAGAGCGCCCCCAGCAACAGTGGCACGCTCAGCCACAGCGCTCCCCAGCGCTTTATCCAATCTGTCTGCTTCATCCTTGAATCTGCTCCCGTTTTTGTTGCTAGCAAAGTGTGCAAATTATCGCCACACCCTGCTGGATAGTTATATGCAAGCCCCTGATAGCCCGCAAGAAAAAAGCAAAAAAATGCCGACCAGGGTCGGCATTTTCACACAGGGCAAAACGGGGGCTCAGGCGCGGCTCAGATAATCCGCCAATCCCACCCATTTGTAGCTGGTGAGCTCGGTCAGCCCCATGGGGCCACGAGCGTGCAGCATCTGGGTCGATACCGCCACCTCGGCGCCGAGACCAAACTGACCGCCATCGGTGAAACGGGTGGAGGCGTTGACGTAGACAGCCGCCGAACCGGCGCCGTTGACGAAACGCTCGGCATTGGCCAGGTCGTTGGTGAGGATGGCATCGGAGTGACCGGCATTGTGCTCGCGCATATGGGCCAGCGCCTTGTTCACGTCCGCCACCAGCTTGACCCCCAGGGTCAGCGAGAGCCACTCGGTATCAAAGTCTTCCGGGCCGGCGGCACGCAGGCTGTCGGCGCCCGCCAGCAGGGGCATGGCCTCCGGCGTGGCGACCAGGGCCACCTTGCGCTCGTTCATTAAGCCAACCAGTTGCGGCAACAGGGTCGGCGCCACCTTCTCGTGCACCAGCAGGGTGTCGAGGGCGTTGCAGGCGGAGGGGCGCTGCACCTTGGCGTTGTCGATGAGGGGCAAGGCACGGGCCAGATCGGCGCTCTCGTCGACGAAGATGTGGCTGATGCCAAATCCGCCGATGATGACCGGAATGGAGCTGTTCTCCTTGCACATCTTGTGAAGACCCGCGCCACCGCGGGGGATGATCATGTCCACGTAGCGGTCGAGGCGCAGCAGCTCACCCACCAGGGCCCGGTCCGGGTTGTCGATGTACTGCACCGCCGCCTCGGGCAGACCGGAGGCCGCCAGCGCGCGCTGGATCACCCGTACCAGCTCCAGGTTGGAGTGGAAGGTCTCGCGGCCGCCGCGCAGTATGCTGGCGTTGCCGGTCTTGAGGCAGAGGCTGGCGATGTCGATGGTAACGTTGGGGCGCGCCTCGTAGATGACGCCGATGACCCCGATGGGCACCCGGCGACGGGAGAGACGCAGGCCGTTCTCCAGCACCCGGCTGTCGATCTCGCTGCCGACCGGATCATCCAGGGTGGTCACCTTGCGCACGTCCGCCACGATACCGGCCAGTCGGGCCGGATTGAGCAGCAGCCGATCCAGCATGGCCTCGGAGAGGCCAGCCTCGCGCCCGGCGGCGATGTCTTTCTCGTTGGCGGCCAGGATCTGGTGGCTGCGCGCCTCCAGCTCGTCGGCGATGGCGGCCAGCGCCCGGTTCTTCTGCGCCGTGCTGACGGTGGCCAGCTGATAGGCGGCTTCGCGGGCTGCCAGCCCCATTTTCTCCAGACTCATCTCTCTTCCCTTTGGTTCTTGCGGGGCGCCTGATGGCGGCGCCTCTCTTATCCTGGTGTGCCGCTGCCCATGCTCTGCAGCGGCTGACGCCTCACAGCAGCACCATGTCGTCGCGGTGGATCGCAACGGCGCCGTAGCCGTAGCCCAGCACCTGTTCGATGTTGTCCGAATGGACGCCGCGCAGTTTATCCAGCTCCAGATGATTGTAACGGCAGATGCCGCGCGCCAGCTCGGCCCCCTTGGGATCGAGAATGCGCACTACATCGCCGCGCACAAAATCCCCCTTCACCGCCACTATGCCCTTGGGCAGCAGGCTGGAGCCCTTCTCCTGCATGGCGGCGACAGCCCCCTGATCCACCTGCACCTCGCCGTGAGGGGGGGGCCCTGCCAGGATCCAGCTCTTGCGCCCTTCCAGCGGTGACGCCAGCGCCGGGAACAGGGTGCCGATGCGCTCGCCCCTGGCAAGACGCCCCACCACCTCCGGCATCTGGCCGGTAGCGATCACCACGTTGACCCCGGCGCGGCGCGCCACGTCGGCCGCCTGCAGCTTGGTGGCCATGCCACCGGTGCCGAGCCCGCTGACGCTGTCACCCGCCAGCTTGCGCAGGGTGTCGTCTATGGTCTGTACCTCTTCGATGAGCTGGGCATCCGGATTGGTGCGCGGATCGGCGGTGAACAGCCCCTTCTGGTCGGTAAGCAGGATCAGCAGATCCGCATCGGCCAGGATGGCGGCGCGAGCGGAGAGGTTGTCGTTGTCCCCCACCTTGATCTCGGCGGTGGCCACGGCGTCGTTTTCGTTGATGACCGGGATGATGCGGTGATCGAGCAGGGTGCGCAGGGTGTCGCGGGCATTGAGGTAGCGCTCCCTGTCCTCCAGATCGGCACGGGTCAGCAGCATCTGGCCGATGTGCAGCCCATAGAGGTTGAACAGATCCTGCCAGACCCGGATCAGCTGGGTCTGGCCCACCGCCGCCAGCATCTGTTTGTTGGGCAGGGTTGGCGCCAACGGAGGGTGGCCCAGATGCTCACGGCCGGCGGCGATGGCCCCCGAGGTGACCATCACGACCCTGTGGCCGTGACGGTGCAAGGCTGCACACTGTCTGACCAGCTCGACCATGTGGGCACGATTGAGCTGGGAAGATCCCCCGGTGAGCACGCTGGTGCCCAGTTTGACGACTATGGTTCTGTTTTCCATGGGAGCAAAAAGGCTGAAATGTAAGGAATCCCTTTATACCCACGGCCCTGTTGCCCTGCAAGGCAATTAACGCCACGCGGCAGGCGGGAAATCAGGATGGCCGGCAGCGCGGCAAAGAAATGCCCCGCCAGCCGATGGGTGGCTGGCGGGGCGGCGGGTCATCAGGCGGCGGTGACGGTCAGCTCGTTGGTGACCTGCTCGGCGGGAGCGAGCTGGCAACCAAGCTGGTGCAGCTTGTCGCTGATGAGCTTGTAGAAGTGGTTGAGGGTGCGTTCGACTTCCACCTGATGCTTCTTGGGCAACGGCTTGTCGAGCCACTCCCCGTCCGCATTGTAGAAGCCGACCTGATAGTGGTAGCTGAAGCTGTGATCGTCTTGCTCCAGCACCAGCCACCAGCCCCAGAACTCCCGTTTGTCCGGTGCCGGCTTGGCACTGACACAGACGGAAAGGCAGTCGAAACGGTAACGCCCCTCTTCACAAAGGTCCTCACGTAAATAGGGGCCAATCGCGGCAAACTGCCTCAGCAGTCGCTTGTAGGTCACTCTTTCTGACATGTTAACCTCCCTGTTGAACAAGCCACGTCACCCTGGGATGACGATAAGTTTTAGCGCTATATCATGTACATAAGTGCTTCTTGAGCCAGTCGACCATCTCTTTCAACGCCTCGTCGTACACCTCCAGCAAGGGTTGTTTGTCGAACACCACCGCCTTGCCGTTGCGGCTGGCGGAGGCCAATGCCCGTACATCCTGCTCGGGACAAATGAAATCTCGCTTGTGTCCAATACTCAATATCGGCACGGATGTGCGAGTCCCCAGCAATCCTTGCGTCTTGAGTGAAAATACCTGGCACTTGGTGCGCAGCGACTCCCACTCGGCCGCATCGGCGCCGAGGCGGTTGGCCAGCCCGTCCCGCATCATGCGCGGGCAGCGGGCGAACATCTCATGATTGGTAAACACCTGGTTGACGCCGGCGCCGATGCAGACCACGGTCCGCAGCTTGAACGGTTCGATGAAGGCGAGGCGCGCCGCCACATTGCCCGCCAGACGGAATCCCACCATGGCGATGCGCTGGTGATCGACCCAGGCCACCTCGGACAGATGGTTCAAGACCGCCTGGTGGAGCCGGCTGGTGTCCTGCACCAGCGGCCAGTGCTCGGCATAACCGATGCCCGGCATGTCCAGCGAGAGCATGCCGATGCCGTTGGGCTCCAGGCACTTGAGATAGAGGTTGAGGAAGTCGACCTGCAGCGAGTCGATGCCGCCGCTGACGATGACCAGGGGCACCGGCTTGTCGGTGGTCGGCAGGTGCAGGTAGCCCTGAATGTGCTTGCCGCGAAACGGCACCTGGAGCTCCTTGAGCGGCACCTTGAACAGGCGGCCCGCCTCGCGGTAGGCCATGTTGCCGAGCAACTGGGCCTGATCCGCCAGCTCGTCATTCTTCAGGTGGGGATAACTGGCAATGGAGTAGTAACGCACCGCCTTGAGCAAGCTTTTCAGGGCTGCGCCCCGCTCGCCCTGCGCCACCAGCTCGCGACCCCGGTTGAAGTAGCGGCCGGCCAGCTGGCTCCACTCATAGACCCAGTTGCCGGGCACATAGCCCTTGATGGTGTCGAGGAAACGCTCGTGGGTACGCTCGCCCTCGCCCATGGCGATGCGGGCCAGAGTCTGCTCCACCTCGACCGGATCCGCCCCCTGCCAGGCCCAGGTCGGCCGGCGCAGCAGACGATACCAGCGCGTTGACATAGAACCGTCGATGAAGCTCTCGTCCACATTGTGATCCTGCTCCTCCACCGGGCTGGAGTTGGAGACTTCGGAGGTCTCCAGCACCTTCTTGACCCGGGTAAAGAGCTGCTCGGTCAGGTTGAGGTCGTCGTTCAAGTCCAAAGCTGTTACTCATTTCTGTCATGCAATGGCTCCATCTTAACCACTTTTGCCGCCGGGCAGCCAGTTGCACCACAAAAAAACAGGGCCCCATACAGGGGCCCTTTGCAGCAGCTTTGCGGCTTACTCTTCGTCGCAGATGGGGGTGGCGAACTCCAGCGCCATGTCCCACGGCTGTTCGATCCAGGTGTCCTGCGGGATGGCCACTTCGAAATCATCCAGCAGCGGCTCGCCCATGGGCTTGGCGAAGATGGCGATGAATTTGGCCTTGGGGTAGAGCTCGCGGATCACCTTGGCAGTGGTGCCAGTGTCCACCAGATCTTCCACCACCAGCCAGCCTTCGCCGTCACCCGCGGTGCTGGCGGCCTTCACCACCACCAGATCGCGCTGGTTGTTGTGGTCGTAGCTGGAGATGCAGAGGGTTTCGACGTTGCGGATGCCAAGTTCACGGGCCATCAGCGCCGCCGGAACCAGGCCGCCGCGGCTGACCGCGATGATCCCTTTCCACTGGCTGACAGGCAGTTGACGACGGGCCAGACGGCGCGCTTCACGTTGCAGGTTGTCCCACGACACGTAGAATTTTTTTGGCATGCTATCGATCTCAAATGGTTATACAAAACAATTACTTAAAATCAAATGCCGACTCCGTAGTGAATCGGCAGCAGATAATGTCGGCCGCCTGTCTACCAAATTCAGCTTGCACCGCGGCCGCCTCGGGAGAAGACCCTCGGCAGCGAAAACAGATGCAATGGAAGCAGGATGGGCAGAGCTGGCGGTCATGTCGCAGAGGGGGCAGGACCGCAGACAGGCTGTTGGGCGGGCATGATACCATCGTTTGCGGATAAATTGACTGGCAAACGTATGCGAAATGCAGGAAAAAAATCGAAGCAAGTCCGGCTGACTCCCTCTTTTTCCTCTCCCCGGCGGGGTTTGCCGCTCGGCAGATAAAAAAATAGCAGGGGGAGGATAGATTCCTCACTCACCTGCTTTTTTCGATACGCCTGTCGTCAGCCTGGCTGACGGCCCGCATCAACGGCGGTTGGCGTAGGGGTTCGGGTAGCTGAAGCCCTGGGTATAAAGAGACTGGGCGAACCAATAGGTTGAATTGCTGCCTGACATAATAAACTCCTGATTGCTTAACAAGTTACGTACCTTTATGCGGGTTCAAATCCTTGAACGGACACTCGGTTCCATGGAGGCGCACTTGCTTTGCTTCGGTTCCCTGGAGGCATTCATCGTCATCCTGACGGGTGGCGAACCACGGTCGTTAATTTACCAGTCGGCGCCATAAACTCAATATTTTTGTGATGTGAATCACAAAAAATCTTTTGTGCTGGCTCATTTTGCCCCCATTGGAGCAGTTCGCTGCCAATCCCCCGCCTGCCAGCACAAGCTGCCCGCAATTTGCGCTGATCGCTCACATTTTTGTGTGATTGACTGTATTATCGTTATCCTCTTCCTCGCCCCGCTGCCGGGGCTCTGTCATTTTCCGTGCTGGTAAGGAGTCCCGACGTGGCACAGCTTAGCTCTCTCTCTCCCAAACTGATTTGGCACTTCTTCGAACAGATCTGCTCCATCCCCCACCCCTCCAAGCACGAAGCCCAGCTGAGCGCCTGGATCATGCAGTGGGCCGAAGGGGAAGGGCTGGCGGTCAAGCAAGATGCCGTCGGCAACATCATCATCAAGAAACCGGCCACGCCGGGGATGGAAAACCGCAAGGCGGTGGTGCTGCAGGCCCACATCGACATGGTGCCCCAGGCCAACGCCGACACCCAGCACGACTTCACCAAGGATCCCATCGATGCCTACATCGACGGAGAATGGGTCACCGCCCGCGGCACCACCCTGGGTGCCGACAACGGCATGGGCATGGCTGGCTGCCTGGCCGTGCTGGCCGACAAGAGCATCAAGCACGGTCCGCTGGAAGTGCTGCTGACCACCGACGAAGAGACCGGCATGACCGGCGCCTTCGGTCTGGAAGCGGGCTGGCTGGAGGGCGAGATCCTGCTCAACACCGACTCCGAAGAGGATGGCGAGGTCTACATGGGCTGCGCCGGCGGGGTAGATGCCAATATCCGCTTCCCGCTGGAGCAGGTTGCCGCCACTGAAGGCGAAGGTTTCGAGCTGCAGGTCAAGGGCCTGCGCGGCGGTCACTCCGGGGTCGACATCCATCGCGGCCGCGGCAACGCCAACAAGCTACTGGTGCGTCTGCTCAAGGCCGCCGAGCCGCTGGGCCTGCGCCTGGCCGAGATCCATGGTGGCACCCTGCGCAACGCCATCCCGCGCGAGGCCCGTGCCAAGCTGCTGGTGCCCGCCGCCAGCGTCAATGAATTCAAGGCACTGGTCGACCGTTACACCGGCATCTACCAGAGCGAGCTCGCTGCCACCGAAGCCAACCTGACCGTGCTGCTCACCGCCCAGGAGAAACCGGCCCAGCTGATGAGCGAGTCCCTGCAGGCCCGCCTGCTGGACTCCCTGATGGCCTGCCCGAACGGGGTGATCCGCATGAGCGATGCCATCCCGGGCGTGACCGAGACCTCCACCAATCTGGGCGTCATCAAGACCCAGGATGGCGAAGTGTACGTGCAGTGCCTGATCCGCTCCCTCATCGACTCCGGTCGCGAGAGCGTCGAGCAGATGACCCGCTCCCTGTTCAATCTGGCTGGCGCCAGCTGCGAGTTTACCGGCGCCTACCCTGGCTGGGCACCGAACGTGGACTCCCCGGTGATGGCGCTGGTACGGAGCAGCTACCAGACCCTGTTCGGCGAGATGCCGAACGTCATGGTGATCCACGCCGGCCTCGAGTGCGGTCTGTTCAAGAGCGCCTATCCGGAGTGGGACATGGTCTCCTTCGGCCCGACCATCCGCGGCGCCCATGCGCCGGGCGAGAAGGTGCACATCCCGGCGGTCGAGCGCTTCTGGCAGCTGCTGGTTCACGTGCTGGAACAGATCCCGGCCAAATAAGCCCGCAGGTCAAGGCCGACCGGCCACACCACATACCCCGCCAGGTGCGGGGTATTTTTTTGCATGCTCCCGCCAGCCCTTGGCGTGCTTCCCCTAGAAACCGCCAGACAGATCTGCAGCTTTGCTGCTCTGCCCCATCTCCCACTCACCTAGGCCTGTCAGCCTGGCTATCAGCACCGCAACCTGAGTGCCTGCTGAAACCGTCTCCATAAACAGCGCTGGATTTGAAAACCCTTTCCATGATTTATGTAAATTTACAACACAAAAAGTTGATCCAGCTCACAGAAGGCCATAGGATCAAAGCGTGACCCAGGTCACAGATAACAAGTCAACGACAGAGCGATGAGGTGAATATATGTTTGAGAATCTGGCAGTACTGTTCCACCTGAAGGGTGTAACCAGCAAGAAAGGCGTGGCAGAGAAAGATACCTATGCACCGTCAACCCGCAACTACTACTTCCGTTATGGCGCCTGATACCGCCTGCGGCCAATCTCGTGAAAGAGTTACCGGGCATTTAAGTAGTAAAATTACAAACAACAGCAATCCACACAGCAGCAATCCCCTCTCGGGGGCGCTGTCCTGCCCTGGCCAGATGTTCCACGGCCAAACCTGAACTCCAACCATGAAGATGGGGCCCGCAGGCCCCATTTTTTATTCGTTGTTTCCCGTGCCATCTTGCTGCGATGCGGGCACCGGCATCATACCGCCTTTCCCAGGGGGATCGCCTCGGCCAACGGCAACGGCGTGTGGCAGGCCACCTGGTGACCGGCCCCGTCGCACGACTGCAGACTCGGCGACTGGGTGCGGCACAGCTCGCCGGCATAGGGGCAGCGCTGGTGAAAGTGGCAGCCGCTCGGCGGCGAGATGGGGGATGGCACATCACCGGTCAGCAGGATGCGCTGGCTGCGCCGACGCGGATCCGGCACCGGAATGGCCGAGATGAGCGCCTGAGTATAGGGGTGACGCGGCGCCAGATAGAGCGACTGGGCCTCGGCCAGTTCGACGATCCGACCCAGATACATCACCGCAATCCGATCCGAGATGTGCTTGACCACCGACAGGTCGTGGGCGATGAAGATGATGGCGAGGTTCATCTCCCGCTGCAGGGTGAGCAGCAGGTTGACGATCTGGGACTGCACCGACACATCCAGCGCCGACACCGCCTCGTCACAGACCAGCAGCTTGGGCTTGAGCGCGATGGCCCGGGCGATGCCGATGCGCTGGCGCTGGCCGCCAGAAAACTCATGGGGATAGCGATCCACCGCGCTGCCAGGCAGCCCCACCTTCTCCAGCAGCTCCTGCACCCAGACCCGCCGCTGTTCGGCGTTGCCCTTGCCGTGGATGACGAAGGGCTCCTCCAGGATCTGCCCCACCGTGTGGCGGCTGTTGAGGGATTCTGCAGGATCCTGAAACACGATCTGCATCTCCTGGCGCAGGGAGCGCATCTCCTTGGGCGAGAGGTGGGTGATGTCACGCCCCTCGAAGGTGATGGTGCCGGCGGTCGGTTCGAACAGCTTGAGCAGGGTGCGTCCCAGGGTCGACTTGCCACAGCCGGACTCGCCCACCAGCCCCAGCGTCTCCCCCTGCTTGAGATCGAAGCTGATGCCGTCCACCGCGTAGACGTGGTACTTCTTGCGCAACAAGCCGCCGCCCAGCTGGAAGTGCTGCTTCACGTCGCGCACCGATAAAAGCGTCTTCATACGGCTAGCTCCCTCCAGTGGTGGCAGGCCACCCCGTGCCGCTCGGCGAGCTGCTCGGTGGCCGGAATGGCCCTCACGCAGATCTCGGTGGCATGGGGACAACGGTTGGAGAAACGGCACCCGGCGGGCATCTCGTGCAGGGCTGGCACCTGCCCCTTGATGGTCTTGAGCAGACTCTTGGGCTCATCTTCGAGCCGCGGGATCGAGCTCATCAGACCATGAGTATAGGGATGGCGCGGGTGGTCAAACAGCTCGAACACGTCGGCCTGCTCCACCGCCCGGCCCGCATACATCACCACCACCTCGTCACACAGCTCCGCCACCACCCCGAGATCGTGGGTGATGAAGATGATGGCCATGCCGGTCTGGGCCTGCAGCTCCTTCATCAGTTCCAGGATCTGGGCCTGGATGGTCACATCCAGCGCCGTGGTCGGCTCGTCGCAGATGAGCAACGCCGGCTCGCAGGCGAGCGCCATGGCGATCATCACCCGCTGGCGCATGCCGCCGGAGAGGTTGTGGGGATAGACGGCAAAGCGCTGGGCGGGCTCGGGGATCCCCACCTTCTGCAGCATGGCGATGGCCGCCTCCCTGCGCTGGGCCTTGTTGTAGTCGGGACGGTGGAGGCGGAACACCTCCATCAGCTGATCGCCGACCGTCTGCACCGGGTTGAGTGCCGTCATCGGCTCCTGAAAGATCATCGAGATGCGGTTGCCGCGCACCTTGTACATCTGATCCGGTGACAGCGCGAGCAAATCCTCCCCCTGAAAACGGATGGAACCCGCCACCACCTGACCATGGGGCTTGGGCAGCAGCCCCATGATGGCGAGCGAGGTGACGCTCTTGCCGCAGCCGGACTCGCCGACCACCCCCAGGGTCTGGCCGGGGGCAACCTGGAAGCTGACCCCGTCGAGTACCTTGATCTTGCCGTCGTCGACGGCAAATTCCACCTCGAGATCGCGCACCTCAAGAATCGGGGCCTTGCTCTGGCCATCATCCACGCCGAGCTGCCTCCCATGATCCCTGGCACCCGGGTGGGGAGCCTGTGTGTTGGGCATGACTGCTGCTCCCTTCTGCGCCATATCAGTGACGTGCATAGGTCTTGTCGAGCAGGTTGATGGGCGCCAGCGCCTCCCCTGCCTCCTTGGCTTTCAGGGTCTCTTCCTTCACCTTGGGATCGAGCCAGAGCAGACCGCCACTGCTGTGGGGGTAGCCATCCATGGGCCAGTAGAGCAGATCCGGCGTGTTCTTGGTGGCGGGCACCTCGGGCAACATCACGTAACGCCAGCTGCTGGCCCGCACGTAGTTGAGCTGGACTCCGGGCACGAAGATGGCCAAGTCATAGATGCGCTGCTGGATCTGGCGAGAGAGCTCGGCCCGCTTGGCCATGTCGAACTCGACGTTGTAGGCGTCGATCAGCGTGTCGAGATCCTTGTCAGCCACGTTGAACAGGTTGTTGGTCTGCGGCTTGTTGGCATTGGCGGAGTGGAACGACTCCCAATACTGCGGATAGAGACCGCCGCCGGCCCAGCCCATCCAGGCCGCCTCGTGTTTCTTCTCCAGCATCGCCTTGAAGCCGGTGGCACCATCCACCAGGTTAAGCTCCAGATCCAGCCCCGCCTTCTTGGCCTCTTCCTTGAGCACGGTCAACCGCTTGGAGTGCTCCTGGCTGGTGTAGGTGAGCGCCAGGTTCAGCCGCTCACCCTTGTCGTTCTGCAGGATGCCGTCCGGCCCCGGTTTGCTGTAGCCCGCCTTGGCAAAGTAGTCGCGCGCCTTGCTGATGTCATAGGCCCGCTCCGGCAGCTGCATGTCGGTGAACTCGCCAAAACCCGAGCCGAAGGTGGTGGCTCTGTCGTAGTCGCCACGCAGCACCGTCTTGATCATCTTGTCGATGTTGAGGGCATGCTGAATGCCGAGCCGCACGTTGATGTCCGCCAGCTTGGGAGTGGCGATATTGAGATGCAGCCCCTGCCCGCCCTGCTTGGTGTCGGTCATGGCCATCACCTTCTGCACGTATCCCTGCTTGTACTCGGAAGTGACCGCTTTTTCATGCCACCAGTTGGGCAGGATCATCTCGAAGGTATCCAGCTCCCCTTTCAGGAAGTGACGGAAGGCGATGTTGTGATCGCGGATCACCTGCACCTTGATGGTGTCGAGGTTGAACCTGTGCTGGTTGTAGCGATAGTTCTGGGCCCACCACCCCTTCTGCTTGCTGAAGGTGATGGACTTGCCCTTCTTCACGTCGGTCATCACATAAGGGCCTGTGGTGGGCACCACGGCCCAGTTGTACTGCTTCACCCAGTTGGGGGTGAGCTTGTAGTAGTGCTTGGGCTGAGGCCACAGCTCGGTGGTGTTGAGCAGATCCAGCTTGGCCTTGCGGGTGCCCGCCTTGACCAGGATGGTGTGGTCGTCAATCTTCTCCACCGCCACCACCTCGGTGGTGTAGTAGTTGTTGAACCAGGGCCCCTTGATGTCCTTGGAGCGCATCATCTCGTAGCCGAAGGTGTAGTCATCGGCGACCACCGGCTTGCCATCGGACCACTTGGCCTGCGGATCCAGCTTGAAGTAGACGGTCTGGTTGTCCGGCGCGATGGCCCAGTGGGTTGCCAGCGCAGGGATGGGGTTGCCGGTATTGGGATGGAAGCTGATGAGCCTCAGCTGGTTGTCCATGATGAAGGAGCGGAACGCGCCGTTGGAGTCGGGCCCCACGGTGCGAAACGTCAGCGGAAAGCTGTCTACAAACATGGTGATGCTGCCGCCGGGCAGCGCCTTGGGCGAGGCGAACACGGGGTCGGTGTCGTTGGTTTCCCACTTGAGATCCGCAGGCAGGCTGGCCGCCCACACCCAGGTCCCGTTCACCAACAAGAATAGAGCACCTATCCATTTGATTTTATTGTTCATGTTTGACTTCCTGGTCATACCCCTACACTGGGGGTTTAGCAATTTAAGGGTGAGCGACCCGGCGCCTTGAGTGCGCCACAGGTCACTGATAACGGGTAAATTTGCGCGGGTCGAACGCCTCGCGGATCGCCTCGCCGATAAAGGAGACCATGATCAGCACCAGACTCACCGCCGCCACCACCGAGCTCACGATCCAGATGGCATCCAGGTTGTTGATCCCCTGGGAGAGCAGCTCCCCCCAGCTCGGGGTGGGCGGAGCCAGGCCGAAGCCCAGGTAGTCCAGCGCCGTCAGGGTGGAGATGTTGCCCACCACGGCAAACGGCGCCAGGGTGACGATCATCATCAGGGTATTGGGCAGAATGTGGTTGAAGATGATCCGCCCGGTACCGGCCCCCTGGGCCCGCGCCGCCATCACGTAGTCCCGCGCCCGCTCCTTGTAGGTGAGGGTGCGCATGTACCAGGTGATGCCCATCCAGCCAAACAGCACGTTGATGGCCACGAACAGACCGAAGTTGGGCTTGGCCAGCGACACCAGGATCATGATGACGTAGAGAAACGGCACCTGGGACCAGATCTCGATGAAGCGCTGCAGCACCAGGTCAAAGCGTCCGCCGAGAAAACCCATCATGCAACCGATGGTGACGCCGATGGCGTAGCTGGCCACCAGCGCGATGAAGGCAAAGCCGATGGCGATGCGAAAGCCGTAGACCAGCCGCGCAAGCACGTCACGACCGCTGGTGTCGGTGCCGAGCAGGTGGC
This sequence comes from Aeromonas sp. 600276, assembly GCF_049175815.1. Taxonomy (NCBI): domain Bacteria; kingdom Pseudomonadati; phylum Pseudomonadota; class Gammaproteobacteria; order Aeromonadales; family Aeromonadaceae; genus Aeromonas; species Aeromonas sp. 600276. The sequence goes on from NZ_JAAKVU010000004.1 coordinate 285,913, forward strand.
GCTCGGCCAAGCTGGGCGCATAGGGTGGGTAGGCGTCCTGCTTGAAGTCCTGCTCATAGGGGTTCCAGGGCACAGGTGGCAGCAGCACCCAGTCCCCCTTGCCCTCTGCGGCAAATTTATCTTTGAGCTGGCGGTAGTTGGTCTCGTACTCGTAATCGAGCCCGAACTGCTGACCCGGGATCACGTCGCCATAGGTGGGAAAATAGAGCTCTCCCTGATAGCTCACCATCAGTGCCCGGCTGTTGACCAAGAGCTCCGCCAGCAGGGAGAGCAGCACCAGGGTGGTGAAGATGATAAAGGAGTAGTAGCCGCGTTTTATCGATTTGAAACGCTTGAGTTTTTTCAGCGTTACCGGATTCAGGTTCATGTTCACTCTCCAAACCGCACGCGGGGATCGACAAGGGCGACGCAGATGTCGGAGACAATGTTGCCCACCAGCATCAGCATGGAGGTGATGGCCAGAATGCCCATCACTGTGGGGTAATCCCGTTCCACGATGGCCTCGTAGCCAAGCAAGCCGATGCCGTCGATGTTGAAGATGGTCTCTATGAGGAAGGATCCGCCGAAGAAGACGGTGAGCACAGATCCCAGGTGGCTGGCGATGGGGATCAGGCTGTTGCGCATGGCGTGATCGGTCACCGCCTTGCGAAACGGCAAGCCCTTGGCCACGGCGGTACGCACGTAATCCGCCGACAGGTTCTCCATCAGGCTGTTTTTCATGGTCATGGTGAGGATGGCGAAATCCCCGATGGCATAAGCGATGAGCGGCAGCAGCGCGTGGGCGAAGAGGGTACGGATCTGATCCCAGCTGTTCTCCATCCCGTCAAACTCGTCCCCCGGGAAGCCCCCCATGGGCAGCCACTCCAGATGAAACGCGAACACTGTGATGAGGAAGATGCCCACCACATAGGCGGGCAACGCATAGGCCATGTAGATGAGCATGGAGCTGACTGAATCGAAGCGGGTGTTGTGTCTGAGCGCCTTGGCCACCCCGAGCGGGATGGAGACGGCGTAGCTCAGCAGAAAGGTGGCCAGCCCGAAGAAGGCGGTCACCGGCAACCTGTCCTTGATAAGATCCCACACCGGCTCGTAATAGCGGGTCGACTCGCCGAGATCCAGTACCGCCAGCTTCTGCAGCCACTCCCAATAGGCGACCAGCATGGGCTTGTCGAGGCCGTAGAACGCCTTGAGCTCCTCGATCTGCTCGTCGGAGAGCGCCTGCGCCCCCTTGCTGCCGCTGGAGCGACCGGACTCATTCTGGGAAACCTGGGCCTGCAGCAACATGCGTTCGACCGGACCGCCCGGCACGAAACGGGTGATGGTGAAGACGAGCAGGGTGATACCGAGAAACGTCGGGATGATCAAAAGCATCCGACGTAGGAAATACGACAGCATGGTGGAACCTCGTCCTTGTTGTTCTTTTATGGCCAGTCACATCCGGTGACGGGCCCGTCCTTCCTGGCATTACTCACTGAATAGCCGATGATTGACAGACTATCCGCTCGGTCACTGTAAAAGCTCTGCAACAAAAATCAAGTAGAACTAGGGGTGCATTCTGGTCCCGGCTTGTGCAGTGGAATTTATCGTGAGTTTTTTCTGAAATTCGCAACTTCAAGATAAAAAACTACAAGATGAACAACTTAAATAACGTTTAACAATTCAATAAAAAAGATAAAAACCAGCAAGCAAATTAAATAAATCATTAAAAACAGCCACTTAAAACAAACCCCACAAAAGAACACCTTCTCTATATGGCTGCATATAAATAGGCAGCCGGCGCCCAGCCTGAACCTCAGCCGAACACACTACCAAAACAGACAATAATGCTAAAAACACCTAACTCAACAATATAAAACCCAGAAAGACACCACCCTTATCGATAAGTTCAAAATTAATCGATAAACTGGAATCAATTTACTTTAACAAAACCTTTACATAGGAAAACGTTACCAAATCAGAATAAATCTCTGCCAAATGTGAAAAAATAAAACATAGTCATCTTATTACCCGCCACGCCCCCATCCGTACCGCCTCAATTGACGTCAACCGCCAAACCTTGATAAGCCTTACGCATCGCCCCAACGAGGGCGGTATGGAAGCAAACAAAAAAACAACCAGGAAGGATATAAGCGATGCTTAGGAAAAGCAGACTCTCTGCTGCCGTTGCGTTTGCCTTGGCGAGCGCGGCAGTAGTGGCCACCCCTGTCTTGGCCGAAGAAGGCCAAAACGTCGAAAAACTCCAGAAGATCAAGGTTACCGGCTCGCGCATCTCCCGTGTCGACGTGGAAGGCGCCACCCCGGTCGTCGCCATCAGCAAGGCCAAGATCGAACAATCCGGTCAGCAGACCGTAGCCGACTACCTGAAGCAGGCTTCCTACAACTCCTTCGGTAGTATCTCCCCCTCCTCCGGCAGCTCAGCCCAATCCCAGGCCACCGTCAGCCTGCGCGGGCTTGGCTCAGAGCGCACCCTGGTGCTGCTCAACGGCAAGCGGGTCGCCGGTTCTCCTTCCATGGGTGGCAGCGCCATCAACCTCAACTCCATCCCCATGGCGGCGGTGGAGCGGGTGGAAGTGAACCTGGACGGCGGCTCGGCCCTGTACGGTTCCGATGCCATCGGCGGTGTCATCAACGTCATCCTGAAACAGGACTATGAAGGGCTGGAATTCCAGGGCCGTATCGGCTCTCCCACCGAAGAGGGTGGTGACGAGAAGAGCGGCTCCATCGTCAGCGGCATCACAGGGGAGAAGGGCGCCCTGATGATGGTGTACGAGCACGACGTCAAGGAGGAGATCTACTACAAGGATCGCGACTACCTGGCGTTGCAGGGCTCTTCTGCTCCCAGCCTGTATGGCCGCAACATCAAGGGGATCGATGCCGCCACCGGCAAGACGGTCACCCGTACCCTGGACGGCATCGACTGCGCCAATACCGGCCCCGGCTTCGTGCCGGTCGGTACCGCCTGCCGCTTCGACTTTGCCCAGGTCGCCGCCAAGACCGCTTCCCGTACCCGGGACACCGTCTATGTCAACGGCCGCTATCACATCAATGACAACGTCGACTTCGTACCCCAGCTGATCGGCTCGCGGGTCACCAGCTTCGGCCGCTTCGCCCCGGCCGCCGGTCCCTTCAGCATCGACGGGACCACTCCGGGCGGCGCCCAGCTGCTGGCCGACAACGGCTTCATCGGCGACAAGGCTACCGTCTACTATCGCTTCAGCAACGTCGGCCCCCGTGACAACGACGTCACCGACCTGACCGGCAGCATGAACCTGGGCTTCGAAGGCACACTGCCGACCGAAGCGGTGGGCGATGTGGAGTGGAATGCGGGCTACATGTACTCCAAGACCGACAACAAGAACCGCGGGACCGGCTATGTGCTGAATCCGGCGGTCCAGCAGGAGGTCGACAGCGGCAACTTCAAGAACGGCGAGTTCTCCAGTGCCGCCACCAACAGCCTCTCCTACGACACCAGCCGCACCTCCAAGATGGACTTCTTCCAGTGGTACGGTGGCCTGGGCTGGAGCATGGGCGAACTGCCGGCCGGCCCCATCGGCTGGTACCTGGGGGCCGAGTACAACGACTGGGTCTACTCCGACACCTATGACAGCCAGTCTGCGGCCGGCAACGTCATCGGCTCTTCCGGCAACTCAGGCGGTGGTGTACGCGACGTCTTCGCAGCCTATATCGAGAGCCTGATCCCCATCACCGAGCAGATCGAGCTGAACCTGGCCGGTCGTTTCGACAAGTACAGCGACTTTGGCAGCGCCTTCTCGCCCAAGGCGAGCCTGCGCTATCAGCCGCTGGACAACCTGTTGTTCCGCACCTCCTGGTCGCAGTCCTTCCGTGCCCCGGGTCTGGATGACCTGTACGCGGCCGATGCCGACTCCGCCGACTTCGCCAAGGACTATGTCTCCTGCCAGAAGAACGGTGTGGCCAACTGCCCGGAAGAGCAGTACACCACGGTTCGCCAATCCAACAAGAACCTGAAGGAAGAGACGGCTGACACCTTCGGCATCGGTGCCGCCTACAGCCCGATCGACGACCTCAACCTCTCGCTGGACTACTACTACATCAAGATTGATGACGTGATCCAGCTGGCCACTACCCAGACCCAGTTCTATCAGGAGCTGAACACCGGCAGCAACCCGAACGTCATCCGCGATGCCAACGGCGATGTGGAGCAGGTTTATGCCGGCATGGTCAACCTGGGCCAGCTCAAGACCAGCGGTCTGGACTTCAAGGCTGACTACAAGTACGACTTCAACGTCGCGACCGTGCGCTACGACTTCGGCAGCACCTACATTCTGAAATACGAAGAGGGTCTGTTCGCCGGTGGTCCCATGGTCGACAAGAAGGGCTGGAACGCCAAGCCAGAACTGCGCTTCAACTCCGGTGTCGGGGTCAATGTGCCGCAGTGGTGGAACATGGATACCTACCTAAGTGCCAGCTATATCGACTCCCAGAGCCAGGACTATGTTGATGGTCGGACCGAGGGCCATATCGCCTCCCAGACCACCTGGAACCTGAACGTCGGTGTTGACACCCCCTGGAACGGCAAGCTGCAAGCCGGTGTGAAGAACATGTTCAACGTAGGCCCCTCGCTCTCCAGCGACGGCTTCACCTACGACGAAGATCTCTACGGCATCGACGGGCGCATCGTCTACCTCGACTACACCCAGAAGTTCTAATCAACTCTCGTTGAGATACCAACCTAAGCCGGCCCGGTCGGGCCGGCTTTGCCCAACGTCCAAGGAAGTTACGGAGATAGGGTAATCCTATGAAAACAAGGACAATTACAATGAAGAAAGCGCTCCTCGGCAGCCTGGTTTCTGCTGCCTTGCTGACCAGCTTCAATCTGAGTGCCGCCTCTGCCAGCCAGGCAGTGGACGCTCAAGCCGCCACCGACAATGCATCCAAAGTCTCCCAGCAGAAGATCGACAACTACGCCGACTCTGCCGAATCCGCCCTCGCCCAGTACAAGGCCGCTCTGCGCCAGGTCGACAGCCTGCGCACCTACAACGAGCAGGTGGGCAAGATGGTCGAATCCCAGAGCAGCGAGCTGGCCTCCATGCAGCGCCAGATCGCCCAGATCGATCAGACCAGCACCGAAGTGGTGCCCTTGATGCTCAAGATGATCGACTCCCTCGACCAGTTCGTCTCGCTGGACCTGCCGTTCCAGAAGGTTGAGCGGGAGGACCGCGTGGCGGCCCTGACCGACCTGATGAACCGAGCCGATGTCACCATCTCCGAGAAGTACCGCAAGATCCTGGAGGCCTATCAGATCGAGGAAGGCTTCAGCCGCACCATCGAGTCCTACAAGGCCAGCCTGGACAAGGATGGCAGCGAGAAGACCTACGAGTTCCTGCGCGTGGGCCGTATCGCCCTGCTCTACCAGTCCCCGGACGGCCAGGAAACCGGCATGTGGAACAAGAAGACCCGCCAGTGGGAAGAGTTGCCCCAGGAGTATCGCAGTGCAGTGGAACAGGGCCTTCGCATCGCCAAGAAGCAGGCGCCTCCCGCCCTCATCAAGCTGCCGGTTCAAACTGCGGAGAAAGCATCATGAAAGGAATCAAACTTGCCATCGCCTCGCTGATCGCGGGCGCTACCCTGATCACCCTGCCGGTGACCGCCGCCGAGAAACCGGTGGATCTGAACGCTCTGCTCAATCAGGTCAAGGCCGCCAGCACCACCGAATCCCAGCTCAACAAGGAGCGGGAAGCCCGCTTCCTGGCCGACAAGAACGAGCAGGCCGCCCTGCTGGCCAAGGCCAAGGCAGAACTGGCCGCCGAAACAGCCAAGGGCGAGCAGCTCAAGGCCGCCTTCGATGCCAATGACAAGCAGCTGACCGAGCTGACCGAGACCCTGCGCCAGCGTGCCGGCAACATGGGCGAGATGTTCGGCGTACTGCGTCAGTTCGCCGGTGAGTTCAAAGGGATCTTCAACGCCTCTGCCCGCCGGGTCGAACATCCGGAGCAGACCGCCCTGCTGACCCGCCTGGCCGAGAGCAAGGAGCTCCCCTCCAGCGATGACCTGACCGCCTTCTGGACCACCACCCTCAGCCGCATGGTCGACGGTGGCAAGGTGAGCCAGATCCCGGCCACCGTGGTCTATGGCGAAGGCAACCAGGCCGAGAAGACCGTGACCCAGATCGGCGAGTTCAACACCGTCTCCGAAGGCAAGTACCTGACCTTCGTGCCGGAGACCGGCAAGTTCGAACAGCTGCCCCGCCAGCCCGACAAGGGGGTGCTGGAACCCATCGCCGACTTTGAACAGGGTGGCGGCGGCGTCAAGCCGATCTTCGTCGACCCGTCCCGCGGCGTGATCCTCTCCCTGCTGGTACAGTCGCCGACCCTGAAGGAGCGGATCGACCAGGGTGGTGAAGTGGGCTACGTCATCATGGTGCTCGGCGTGCTCGGCACCCTGCTGGCGCTGTTCTGCGGCGCTCGCCTCTCCCTCATCGGCGGATCCATGCGCAAGCAGCTGAAATCCGATCAGATCATCAAGGGCAATCCCATTGGCGAGATGCTGGGGGCCTACCAGAGCCATCGTGGCGACAATATCGAGGATCTGGAGTCCAAGCTCGACGAGATCATCCTGCGCAACGTGCCCAAGTTCGAGAAGGGCATCAGCATCATCAAGCTGATCGCCTCGGTGGCACCGCTGCTGGGTCTGCTGGGTACCGTGGTCGGCATGATCGCCACCTTCCAGGCCATCACCCTGTTCGGTACCGGCGATCCCAAGCTGATGGCGGGTGGTATCTCCGAAGCCCTGGTCACCACCATGCAGGGTCTGGTGGTCGCGGTGCCCATGCTGTTCCTCTACACCATTGTACAGACCCAGAGCCGCCGTCTGATCCAGGTGCTGGAAGAGCAGAGCGCCGGCTTCGTCGCCCGTTATCAGGAACGTCTGCACGCCTCCAAAGCCGCAGCGTAAGGAGTCACCCATGTGGTTCTGGTTGATTGAAGAAGTCGAGTCGGTCCGCCGGTTTCTGGGATTGGGGGGCGACGTGCTGGTCGCCCTGTTCTTCCTGACCCTGATGATGTGGGCCCTGCTGCTGGAGCGCTGGTTCTACTTCATGGCGGTCTACCCGCAACAGGTGAAGCAGACCAAGGCCGCCTGGCTGGCCCGTAGCGATCACCTCTCCTGGTCTGCCAGGCAGATCCGCCGCGAGCTGGTCTCCCGGGTGGCCATGGCGGTGGACAAGGGGATGCCGGTCATCAAGGTGCTGATCGCCCTCTGCCCGCTGATGGGGCTGCTCGGGACCGTGGTCGGCATGGTGCAGGTGTTCGACACCCTGGCCATCACCGGCACCGGCTCACCGCGGGCAATGGCCTCGGGGATCTCCAAGGCGACGGTACCGACCATGGCGGGCATGATTGCCGCCCTTTCCGGTCTGTTTTTTGTCAGCCGGCTCGATCACAAGGCCAAGCTGGCCGTGCAGAAGCTGGAAGACAACCTGAAACACGGCTGATGCAGGATGCACTCCCCCGCCGGACCCGGTTCTGGCGGGGGCACAGAACAAGCAAGGAGTTTTTGCCATGAGAAAACGTCACAGCGACAGCAGTGCTGATGAGGCGGCCATCGATTTGACCCCCATGCTGGACATAGTGTTCATCATGCTGATCTTCTTCATCGTCACCACCTCGTTCGTCAAGGAGTCCGGCGTGGAGATCAACCGCCCGAGCGCCAGCACGGCCGAAACGGTGAAGAAGGGGAACATTATGGTCGCGGTCCGTGAGAATGGCCAGGTCTGGGTCGACAAGCGCATCGTCGAAGTGGGTGCCGTGCGTGCCAACATCGAGCGGCTGCGGGCAGAGAACCCGGAGAGCGCCGTGGTGATCCAGGCCGACAGCGAATCCCGTTCCGGTCTGGTGGTCCAGGTCATGGATCAGATCCGCATGGCCGGTGTCCAGAACATCTCCATCGCCGCCGACAAGAGCAGCTGATGCCGGAGCGAATGCCATGAGATACCTGATATCGTTAGCGGTCTCCTGCGTGGTGGTGTTCTTCCTGTTCCTGGGAATGAACAAGCTCATCACGCCGGATCACCGGGAGCTGGTGGAGAAGGAGGACGTCAGCATGACCGACTTCATTCGCCTCAAGCCTCAGGAGACCCTGCAAGAGAGACAACGCGAGCTGCCCAAGCCGCCGCCCCCGAAACGCCCGCCGCCCCCTCCCGAGATGGAAGTGGCGAGCACGGATCGGCCGCAGATGGATAGCTCCCCCATGGACATGCCCAAACTCGACATCCCGGTCAACATCGGCGGCGGCAACGCCCTCGGTGCCTACAGCACCGGCGGCGGTGGCGGCGGCATGGGTGGCAACAACGGCGCCATTCCACTGGCGACCTTCGAGCCCATGATGCCTCGCAAGGCGGCGCTGGCCGGCCTCGCCTCCGGCAAGGTGCTGGTGGAGTTCACCGTCACCGAGCGCGGCACCGTCAGCAACGTGCGGATCGTCAAGGAAGAGCCACGCAGCTACGACCTCGGCAAGGCAGCGCGCCAGACCATCGCCAAATGGACGTTCAAACCGGCCATGGTGGATGGCAAGCCGCAGGCCAGTCGCATGCAGCAAGAGATCGAGTTTGCGACCAACTAAGGAAGGTGGCGATGAAAAAGTTACACACCCTGATCCTCGCCCCGGTCGCCATGGCGGTGCTGCTCAGCACCGCCGGTTGGGCCGCCGAGCAGCCCGCCCTCTCTGACCGCGCCTACCGCGCGGTCAACAAGGCGCAGGCACTGATCACCGAGAAGAAATACGGCGAGGCCAATGCCAAGCTGCAGGAGGCGCTGTCCGGCGCCGGCGAGCGGGTCTACGACAAGGGGGTCATTCTGCAGACCCTGGGCTTCGTGGCGGCGCAGCAGGAGAAGTACGGTCAGGCGACCAAGTACTTCGCCGATGCCATCGCCACCGGCGGGCTGCCCCAGCCGGTGGCCCAGCAGGTGCGCTACAACCTGGCCCAGCTCTACATGGCGGAGGGGAACTTCAAGGCTTCCATCAGCACCATGAACCAGTGGTTCGCGAACCTCGGCAAGGACGAGAAACCGACCCCGCACGCCTACATCACGCTGGCCAACGCCCATGTGCAGCTCAAGCAGTATCGAGAAGCCATTCCGGCGGTGGACAACGCGATCAAGCTCTCCGCGGGCAAGGCGCCGGAGTCCTGGTACCTGCTGAAGATGGCGGCCCACTACGAGCTGAAACAGTACAAGTCGGCTACCGAGGTGCTGACCGCACTGGTCGACCGCTACCCGGAGAAGAAGAAGTACTGGACCCAGCTCTCGGCCATGCACATGCAGGCGGGCAACGATGCCAAGGCCCTGGCGGCGCTGGAAGGCGCCTACAACCTCGGCATGCTGACCGAAGCCAGCGAGCTGCAGCGCCTCGCCAACTACCTGGCCTTCGCCGGCATTCCCCACCGTGCCGCCCGCGTGATGGAGAAGGCGATGAAGGAAGGGACCATCGAGAGCAACGCGGCCAACTACAAGACGCTCGCCAACTACTGGCACCAGGCCAAGGAGCTGGACCCGGCCATCGACACCCTGGCCAAGTCCTACAAGCTGGCCCCCAGTGCCGATCTGCAGTTGAAGATGGCGCGCATGATGATCCAGAGCAAGCGCTACCAGGATCTGGTGGCCTTCGCCGCCAAGCCTGCCGCCAACGCCAGCGGCGAGCAGCGGGCGGATCTGAAGTTCCTGACCGGGGTTGCCTATTTTGAGCAGCAAAAGCCGAAGGAGGCACTCTCCGCCTTCACCCAGGCTGCCCAGAACGGCAACGTCAGCGGCCGCGCCTCCCCCTGGATCAGCTTCTTGAAAGAGCAGCAGGGCGGCGCCGTCACCCAGTAACCAAGCCGCGTGCCGGCCGGGGCCATCCCTCGGCAAGGCACGCAACAACACTCGGCAGGACGGGCTCCCGCCCTGCCGATCAACAACAAGGGGACTACCCCGCAGATTGCCTTGGTGGCAATTGGCCGCTCCCCGGAGCGGTCTTTTTTATGCCCCACCTTTATTACCCCGCCATAAAAAATCCGGAGCCTGGGCTCCGGATTGGGTCATTGCCTTGCGAGAGGACAGGCCATGCAGAGTGCCGGCCTGCCTCTCAAACGGTCATCAGTAACTGCACACCAGTTTCCAGCTGCCGTCGCCCGCTCTGAGCTCGCTGCTGGTACAGCAGCCTGGATAACTCAGTAGCTGCATACCAGTTTCCAGCTGCTATCGCCCGCTCTGAGCTCGCTGCTGGTGCGGCAGCTTGGACAACTCAGTAGCTGCATACCAGTTTCCAGCTGCCGTCGCCCGCCTTGGGCTCGCTGCTGGTCCACCAGTTGGCCTGCCAGACCGCCTTGTTGTTGGTCATACGATCACCGCCGTTGGCGTGATCCCCCTGCGGCCAGGTCGGATAGGCCTTGTAGGCGGCCGGATTGACGTTCTGGCTGCTGCAGGTGGTACCGCCCGGGTTCTCACCGCCACCACTGCTGCCCAGCACGGCCTCCGGCAGGGTCGGGAACTCGGCCTTGAGACCCGCAGTCTGGGTGCCGCTGATGAGGCGGATACCGCTCGGTACACCGGCGGCCGGCAGATAGTAGGTCATCGCCACTTCCACATCGCTGCCCGGCGCCCACGCCTTCCAGCTCGGCAGCGTGAAGGCCGCCTTGTGGAAGTCCTTCTCGTTGGCGATGCCGTCGGAGTTCTGGTTGCCGCCGCTCTCCACCACTTTCAGCCCCATCCCGCTTTGGTCGGTGATGGTGTCGGAGGTGGAGGTGGGCACCAGAAACTCGATGCGGGTACCGCCCGGAATGGTCTGGGTCGAGTTGTTGGTGAGTTTCAGGGTCGGGTTGATCGGGTAGTTGGAATCCCCCTCCTTGAAGCCGGAGAGGCTCACCGCGATGTCGAGCTGGGCAGTTGGCGCCGCCAGATCGTTCTGCCTGGTGTCGTACTTGGTCGCCTTGGCAAACTTGTCGTAGGCGAGCGTGGTCAGGGTATCCCCCATGCCGTACTCGTTCTTGGCCGGATCGAAAGCGTAGTCACCCGCCATCTCCCAGAACATGACCCCGCCCAGGCCCCGCTTGATGATGTAGTCGAGCTTGTGGCCCATGGACTCTTCATCTTCGGTGGAGAGGAACACCTTCTTCTCTTCGTTCCACAGCCAAGGCGCCTGCGCCTTGTCATCGTAGTAACGCACGTACTTGCCCTGCATCACGTGAGCCGGGTTGTTGGGATCCAGACCCCAGGCCTGGCCGTAGCTCGGCATGGTGGTGATACCCAGGCTCGCGGCGTTCTCCAGGTTCTTGGCATGCCACATGGGCACGGCACCACCGCCGATCTCCTTGCCGTTCTTGTCGAGATCGTGCCAGATGTTGTCGATGCCGACCGCCCCGTTGCCGCACGGAATGGTGCTGCCACCGGTACCCAGCTGACAATCACTCTGGCTCGGCAGGGCTGCCTTACCGCCCAGACCGTGGGTGCCACCGCTGACCCCTTGCCAGCCGCGGGTGTAGTAAGGCACGCCCACGTTGATCTTGCCGGCCGCCAGGGCGCCACGGAAGTAGTGGGCAGACCAGGCCGCGTTGAGGTAGCCGATGCCGCCAAACTGGCTCTGGGTATAGACGCCCCAGTGAGCGAGTTCGGCATCCGCCTTGTTGTCGAACAGGGCGGCGTTGTGACCGACGAAGTTGTTCCAGGCGCCGTGGAAGTCGTAGGTCATCAGGTTGACGTAGTCGAGGTACTGGGTGACCTGGAAGTTCTCCATGCCGCGCAGCAGGTAGGCCGAGGCCGGCGAGGCGATGGTCAGCATGTACTTGCGACCATCCTCGCTGCCGGCGCTGTCGAGCTTGCTGCGCAGGGTCTGCATCAGCACCTTGTAGTTGGCAAACAGCTTGCCGCGGCACTGGTTGGAGAGCGGGAAGTCGTTGGGGTTGCCCGCATCCTTCATGGAGGTGGGATACTCGTAGTCCACGTCGACCCCGTCAAAGCCGTACTGGCGGATGAAGCTCACCGCCGAGTTGGCAAAGGCGTTGATGCCGTCGGTGTTGACCGAGCAGTCACCCTTGGTAGTGGCGGTATAGAAGCCGCGGGTATCGGCCCAGCCCCCCACCGAGATCAGGGTCTTCACGTCCGGATACTGCTTCTTGTACTTCGACAGCAGGTTGAAATGGCCCTGGTAGGCGAACTCCGGATCCATCTCGGCACCCGGCACGCCGTCCCAGGTCATCTTGGTGGCCGAATCGTCCACCTTGATGGTGTGGCTCTGCTCGTCCACCGCCGCGAAGGCGTAGTTGATGTGGGTGATCTTGTTCCAGGGGATGTCGCTCACCAGGTAGGAGGGCAAGCCGTTCTTGCCGGTACGCCAGGAGGTGAAGTAGCCGATGACCCGGCGGGCGTGATCATCCCCCATGCACTCGTAACCGTCCGGGCGGTAGATCTGGCGAATGTCGCAGGAGAGGTTGCCACCGGTGGGCGGCAGGGCGGCCTCTTCCACCTGCACGTCGACCTGGGCCGATTCGCCGCTAAGGTTCTCCTTGTCGGTCGCCACCAGCTTGAGACCGGCCAGCCCCTTGCTCTGGGGCGTCCAGTTCACCTGCCAGGGGGCACTGGTGTCTTCACCCACTTTCTTGCCATCGACGAACAGCTCGACCTTGGCGACGTCGTCGTTGGCATCGGTGACGTTGCCGCTCACCGCCACGCTGCGACCCAGGGTCACCTTAGCGCCGGCGGCCGGGCTGCTGATGCTCACCTTGGGTGCCTCCGGCGCCACCACGGCGGCGACCTTGAAGCTGGAATCTGCTTCACTCAGTACCTTGCCGTCTTTATCCAGCGCCCGCGCCTTGAGGGCGTGGGCGCCGACACCGGCTGCACGCCAGCTGCCGTTCCAGGGCGAGGCACTCGCCGTGGCGACCAGGGTGCCGTCGATGAGGTACTCGACCTTGACCAGCGCCGTCACCGGGCCGCTCAGGGTCACCGCCAGCGCGACGCTGGCCCCTTCGTTGACACTGGCGCCGGCAGCCGGCGAGCTGACGGCTACGCCGAGCGCCGGAGGCGGCACCTCGCCGCCATAGAGTTTCCAGGCATCGGCCCAGACGACCCCGACACCGGGCTCATAGTGATAGGGCGAGGCCCCGCACCAGCCTGAGTAGGGAAATTCTTTGCACTCATAGAGGTTGCCGACGTTGCTGACGATGTCGCCGGCCTTGTAGGCGGTACCGGCCTGATAGGCGGGATAAGCGGCCTGTGCCCAGGCGGGCATGGCAGCCAAAGCCACCAGCATGGCAAGCCTGCTGGGCCTTAGGGTCTGTTGCATATTGTTATCTTCCTTGTTTTGTCTTGGCATTGGTCTCCAAGGCAAAGCACAAGCGCAACCTGCGTGATGGGCGCAGACAACTGGCAATGGACCTGCCACAAACGTCACCCTCACCCTGGGAAGCCCCGCTATCTGGATCGCTCGATCTGAAGACCGGAGGCATTGCGTCCCGGCGTCTCGGCCGGTTTGCCCTTTACCTGGGTTCCGTGAGGAACAAGCCGAGTATAGGAATCAACCAGCCGAGTCTCAATCTTCATTCTCGAGGAAAAATATGTGGATGCCAGCGGGATCACATTTTCGCCAATCGGATGAAATAACAAATTTGTCATTAGTTTCATGCTGTTAGCCAAGTCAAAAAAACCGGCATTGCCCTCATTTGTATCCCCGTAATGTGCGTTGGCTCACTGGTACGACATGCCAGAAATGTGACAATGCGCGCCCTTGGCCGATGCGCCAAGGCTATGGAAACACTGGCAAAAAATAAAAAAGGAACAGATATGAAAGGAACACGTACCCTGCTGTCGCTGGCCGTGGGGATTGCGCTCGCCTCTCCGTCCGTCTATGCCGCCGGCTTCAGCTGCCCGGCCGACAGCGACCTCACCCCGATCCCAGTCATTCAGGGCAGCGGTGACAAGAGCCCGCTTATTCCCGCCGACAAGTTCGAAAGCCCCCAGAGCGTCATGGTCAAGGCGGTGGTCTCTGGCCTTGGCGAAAGCCTCAACAAGGGGTTCTACCTGCTGGATGTGCAGGGCGATGGCAACCCCCAGACCTCGGACGGCATCTTCGTCTATCTCAACGACAAAAACTTCGCCAGCAAGTACCCGGACATCAAGCCGGGTGCCGAAGTCTGCCTGGAGGCCAAGGTCGAGGAGTATTACGGGCATACCCAGCTCAAGCCAATGACTGACAACGGCACCGCGCGCCTGCAGGTGATCGCCCAGGGCGCAGCCCCAGCCGCCATCCCGTTGCGGGTGCTGGAAAACGAGACCCTGGCCCGGGCGCTGGAGCGCCACGAAGGGATGCGGGTACGGCTCGATGCCGACAGCGCGCTCAAGATCAGCCGCAACTTCAGCTATGACTACGCCGCCCGGCGCAACAACCTGGTGCTCTCCCACCAGGCGCCGCTGATGAAGCCGACCCAGCTGCACGACGCCGGCAGCAAGGCTGCCAAGGCGCTGGCCAAGGCCAACGCCGGCAACAGGGTGTTCCTCGAATCGGACTTCAAGGCCGCCGACGGCAAACTGCCCTGGCTGCCGGCCTGGGAGCCTGAGCAGGGTTACCTGCGCATCGGCGACGCCCCGGTCAATCTGGACGCCATGGTGGGCTACAGCTACAACGAGTACCGGCTGATCGTGCCGCAGGATCAGGTGATCACCGCCGGCGATCTGCTGCGCACCAGCGACAACGACCGGCAGAGCGCCCCGGCCCGTGCCGACGGCACCGATTTGCGCGTCGGCAGCTTCAACGTGCTCAACTACTTCACCAGCCACTCCAGCGTGGGCGGTGCCCTCAACGTGCTGTGCAAGGATCAGGCGGATGCAGACAGCGCCAAGGGCTGCAACCGCGGCGCCAAGAATCTGGAAGATTTCCAGAAGCAGCGCACCAAGATCGTCAACGCCATCACCGAGATGGATGCCGACCTGCTCGGCCTGATGGAGATGGAGAACAACGGCTTTGACAGCCACTCCGCCATCAGCGACCTGGTGCAGGCCCTCAACGCCCAGCAGAAAGAGGCGGGCAAGCAGTACGCCTTCGTCACCCTGCCCAAGGCGCTGCTGCAGGGCGAGCACTACTTCGGCGGCGACGCCATCATGGTGGCCATGATCTACCGGCCGGCCAAGCTGACCCCGCAAGGGGACGCCAACGTCATCACCCTGCCGGTGCAGAAATACCTGGATGCCAAAGGGGTCGAGAAGCAGGCTTCCCAACGTGACTCCCTGGTGCAGACCTTCACCGTCGAGGGCAGCAAGGATCCGCTGACCCTGGTGGTCAACCACCTGAAATCCAAGGGCTCAGGCTGCCTGGAGAACCTGGACGGCAAGGAGCCGGCCGATCTGCAGGGCAAGTGCACCGAGTTCCGGGTCAGTACCGCCAAGGTGCTGGGCGAGGCGGTGAGCAAGCTGGCCGGCCAGGTGCTGCTGGTGGGCGACTTCAACTCCTACGCCCGGGAAGATGCGATCCGGGTGCTGACCGACTATGTGCCGACCGACGGTCAGCGCAAGATAGTCTCCGCCTCCCAGACCTTCCTCGGCGACCAGGTCTTTGAGCAGACCGGCAGCGAAGTGGCCAAGAGCTACGGCCTGGAGGACATGAACGTCAAGTTCAACAAGGAGAAGGCCATCTCCTACAGCTACGAGGCCGAGCTCGGCACCCTGGACTATGCCCTCGCCAACCCGGCGCTGGCCGACAAGGTGATCGCCGTGGCCGACTGGCACATCAACTCGTTCGAGAGCAACCTGTTCGAGTACGGCCGGGACTTCACCGGCGACATGATCAAGTCGGACAACCCGTTCAGCGCCTCCGACCACGATCCCATCATCGTCGACCTCAAGCTGAAAGAGGAGAGCAACGGCGGTGGTGGTGCCATGGGCGCCCTGCTGCTGGCCCTGCTGCCGCTGGCCTGGCGTCGCCGCCACGGCTGATGACCCTTGCCATCAAGCCAAAAGCCCGCAGCGATGCGGGCTTTTTTATGGATCGTCGGCACGACCGGTGAACGAAGCGCAAAACAAAAAGGCCACCGCAGTGCGGTGGCCTTTTCTACTTTCATTACGAAAGATGGTGGAGCTACGCGGGATCGAACCGCGGACCTCTTGCATGCCATGCAAGCGCTCTCCCAGCTGAGCTATAACCCCGATGTGTATGAGTGACGTTGAGTCACTCTGAATTTGGTGGAGCTACGCGGGATCGAACCGCGGACCTCTTGCATGCCATGCAAGCGCTCTCCCAGCTGAGCTATAA
>NZ_JAAKVU010000005.1:0-256668 GCF_049175815.1 Aeromonas sp. 600276
TCGACTTGCATGTGTTAGGCCTGCCGCCAGCGTTCAATCTGAGCCATGATCAAACTCTTCAATTTAAGTTTGGTTGCTTCGAAAAGCGGCTCAATGAATTGCTGAATTAACTGCTGCAACTTAAAAGTTGCTTTGGTCACTTCATCAGACATTGAAAATCAAAAATTGTTTTTGATGCTCGATGCTGTGAGTGCCCACACAGATTGCTTGATTCAAATTGTTAAAGAGCGACGCAGCTTTTGGCTGCTGCGGGAGTGGCATTCTACTCAACCGCCTTCTCGAGTCAAGCCTTATTTGCAAAGGCTTTTCGAGGCTACCGACTCAGGCTTTGCGTTGCCGCTTGCCGTGTCGATGGAGGCGCATTATAGGGAGTGAATTCGTTCTGGCAAGAGGATAATTGCAAAAAGATGGCTTTCATCGTTCAACCGCTCACAAAGCCACCAAAAAGCATCTGAATCCAGCGAAATCAGCCTGCGACAGGTGCTGCAACGGCAAAATCATGCAGGTTGTCGTAGATGGCATCGGCCAGCTCAATCCCCGCATCAGTAATCGGCTTGCCTGTTCTGACCATGACCTTGTGACCGACCTTGGCATTGATGGCGGCTTTCAGGTCCGAAGGTTTGTCACCCACCATATAAGAGCGGCTCATATCGATACCGAGCTCCCGCTGGGCAAGCAACAGCATACCCGGTTCGGGTTTGCGGCAGTCGCAGGGGGCACCGTGGTCCGGGTGATGGGGGCAGAAGTAGATGCCATCGAGATCCACATCGCGATCGGCCAGGGACCAATCCATCCACTCGGTCAGGTTCATGAAGTCATCTTCAGTGAAGTAGCCACGGGCGATGCCGGATTGGTTGGTCACCACGACCAGCAAATAGCCCTTTTTCTTCAGCAATTGCATGGCCTCAATCACCCCGGGCAGAAAATGGAAGTCATCAACCTGGCTGACATAACCCGTGTCCTTGTTGATGACACCATCGCGATCCAGAAAAATGGCGGGTTTACTCACAGCAGCTACCTCTATTAATGATTTCGCAAAAGTATCTCACAGGCCATTTAAAGCCCCAAAAGTAAAAGGGGTGGCCGAAGCCACCCCTTTCATGTGTGCATATAAAGTATCGATTAAGCAATAACTTTAGCTACAACACCAGCACCTACGGTACGGCCACCTTCACGGATGGCGAAACGCAGGCCGTCGTCCATCGCGATCGGAGCAATCAGGGTAACAACCATCTTGATGTTGTCGCCCGGCATTACCATCTCTACGCCTTCCGGCAGTTCGATGGTACCGGTCACGTCGGTAGTACGGAAGTAGAACTGCGGACGGTAGCCTTTGAAGAACGGGGTGTGACGACCACCTTCTTCTTTGGACAGTACGTACACTTCAGATTCGAACTTGGTGTGCGGCTTGATGGTGCCCGGCTTGGCCAGTACCTGACCACGCTCTACGTCTTCACGCTTCACGCCACGCAGCAGCGCGCCAACGTTCTCACCTGCACGACCTTCGTCCAGCAGTTTGCGGAACATTTCAACGCCGGTACAGGTGGTCTTGGTGGTATCTTTGATACCCACGATTTCCACTTCTTCACCAACTTTAACGATACCGCGCTCTACACGACCGGTTACTACGGTACCACGGCCTGCGATGGAGAATACGTCTTCGATCGGCATCAGGAACGGCTGGTCAATTGCGCGCTCCGGCTCCGGAATGTAGGTGTCCAGGTGGCCAGCCAGTTCCAGGATCTTCTCTTCCCACTGAGCTTCGCCTTCCAGCGCTTTCAGTGCGGAACCACGTACTACCGGCAGGTCATCACCCGGGAAGTCGTACTCGGACAGCAGTTCGCGAACTTCCATCTCGACCAGTTCCAGCAGCTCTTCGTCATCTACCATGTCACACTTGTTCATGAACACGATGATGTACGGAACGCCTACCTGACGACCCAGCAGGATGTGCTCACGAGTCTGCGGCATCGGGCCGTCAGTCGCTGCTACTACCAGGATCGCGCCGTCCATCTGGGCAGCACCGGTGATCATGTTTTTAACGTAGTCGGCGTGACCCGGGCAGTCTACGTGAGCGTAGTGACGGGTAGCGGTGTCGTATTCTACGTGGGAGGTGTTGATGGTGATACCACGCTCACGCTCTTCCGGCGCCTTGTCGATCTGGTCGAAGGCGAAAGCTTTACCACCGAAGTGCTTGGCCAGCACGTTGGTGATGGCGGCGGTCAGGGTGGTTTTACCGTGGTCAACGTGGCCGATGGTGCCGACGTTTACGTGCGGTTTATTACGCTCAAATTTTTCTTTAGACACGACGTAGTCCTTCTAGGTTAAACCCGCCTACCGTCGTAGGCGGGGAATCTTAAATTACTTGGATTTGCGCTCTTCGATCACGGCCTGGGCGACGTTGGTCGGGGCATCGTGATACTTGGCGAATTCCATGGCGTAGGAAGCACGACCCTGGGTAGCAGAACGCAGGGAGGTGGCGTAACCGAACATTTCGGCCAGCGGCACCAGAGCACGTACGATCTTGCCGGACGGGCCATCTTCCATGCCTTCGATCAGGCCGCGACGACGGTTCAGGTCACCGATAACGTCGCCCATGTAGTCTTCCGGAGTCTCGACTTCGACCTTCATGATCGGCTCGAGCAGTACCGGGTTGGCCTTCATGAAGCCAGCCTTGAACGCCAGAGAAGCAGCGATCTTGAACGCCAGTTCGGAAGAGTCGACATCGTGGTAAGAACCGAAGTGCAGACGCACGCCCAGATCCATTACCGGATAGCCTGCCAGCGGGCCGGACTTCAGCTGCTCGCGGATACCCTTGTCAACACCCGGGATGAATTCGCCCGGAATGACGCCACCCTTGATGTCGTTGACGAACTCGTAGGCTTTGCCTTCTTCCAGCGGGTACATGTCGATAACGACGTGACCGTACTGACCACGACCACCGGACTGCTTGGCGTGCTTACCTTCGATATCCTTGACGGTGTTACGAATGGTTTCACGGTAGGCAACCTGCGGCTTACCTACGTTCGCTTCTACCTTGAACTCGCGACGCATACGGTCAACGATGATGTCCAGGTGCAGCTCACCCATACCGGCGATGATGGTTTGGCCAGACTCTTCGTCGGTCCATACGCGGAAGGACGGATCTTCCTGAGCCAGACGGCCCAGTGCCAGACCCATCTTCTCCTGGTCGGCCTTGGATTTCGGCTCAACGGCGATGGAGATTACCGGCTCTGGGAATTCCATACGCTCCAGGATGATCGGAGCGTTCTCGTCACACAGGGTATCACCGGTGGTGACGTCCTTCAGGCCGATGGCAGCAGCGATGTCGCCTGCACGAACTTCTTTGATCTCTTCACGCTTGTTGGCGTGCATCTGAACGATACGGCCAAAACGCTCGCGCTTCTCTTTAACGGAGTTCAGCACGGAGTCACCGGAGTTAACCACACCGGAGTAAACGCGGAAGAAGGTCAGGTTGCCCACGAACGGGTCGGTAGCAATCTTGAACGCCAGAGCAGAGAACGGCTCGTCATCGGAAGCGTGACGCTCGTCTTTGGTCTCGCCATCCAGCTTCAGACCGTCGATCGCAGCAACGTCAGTCGGTGCCGGCAGATACTCGATCACGGCATCCAGCATGGCCTGTACGCCCTTGTTCTTGAACGCGGAGCCACAGGTAACCAGGATGATTTCGTTGTTCAGAACGCGCTGACGAAGAGCTTTCTTGATCTCTTCCTCGGTCAGTTCTTCACCACCCAGGTATTTTTCCATCAGGTCTTCAGACGCTTCAGCAGCGGCTTCAACCAGGTTCATGCGCATTTCTTGCGCCTGTTCCAGCAGCTCGGCCGGCACGTCTTCGTAATCGAAGGAAACGCCCTGGTCAGCTTCGCTCCAGTTGATGGCTTTCATCTTGACCAGGTCGATAACGCCCTTGAAGTTCTCTTCTGAACCGATGTTCAGTTGCAGCGGAACCGGGTTACCTTTCAGACGGGTCTTGATGTGCTCAACGCAGCGCAGGAAGTTGGCACCGGTACGGTCCATCTTGTTGACGAACGCGATACGGGGAACCTTGTACTTGTTAGCCTGACGCCATACGGTTTCAGACTGGGGCTGTACGCCACCTACGGCACAGTACACCATCACGGCGCCATCCAGAACACGCATGGAACGCTCTACTTCGATAGTAAAGTCAACGTGGCCCGGAGTATCGATGATGTTGATACGGTGCGGTTGGAACTGTTTACCCATACCGGACCAGAAAGCGGTGGTCGCGGCGGAGGTGATGGTGATACCACGCTCTTGTTCCTGTTCCATCCAGTCCATGGTGGCGGCGCCATCGTGAACTTCACCGATCTTGTGACTTACACCGGTGTAAAACAGAACGCGCTCGGTAGTAGTAGTCTTACCGGCGTCGATGTGAGCGGAGATACCGATATTACGATAACGCTCAATGGGGGTTGTACGAGCCATTGTCATCCTCTTACTAGGGCACTTGTCCCCAGATAATTGAAGGTGCGCAGAGCCAAAAGACCCTGCGCAAGCGGATTACCAGCGGAAGTGAGCGAAGGCCTTGTTCGCTTCAGCCATACGGTGAACGTCTTCACGTTTCTTGACAGACGAACCCTTATTGTCAGCGGCATCCAGCAGCTCGCCAGCCAAACGCTGAGCCATTGATTTTTCACCACGTTTACGAGCGGCATCAACCAACCAGCGCATTGCCAGGGCATTGCGACGAACCGGACGAACTTCTACCGGTACCTGATAGGTTGCACCACCGACACGACGAGATTTAACCTCGACGGCCGGACGAATGTTGTCCAGGGCTTCTTCGAATACGGCCAGGTGCTCTTTGCCAGTCTTGGTGGCAATGATGTCCAGCGCGCCATATACGATGGCTTCGGAAACAGATTTCTTACCGTCAACCATTACTACGTTGACGAATTTAGCCAGCAGCTCTGATCCGAACTTGGGATCCGGCAGGATTTTACGCTGACCAACAACACGACGTCTTGGCATTTCAAATTCTCCGTAACTTCAGGGGTTACCCAAAACTAGAAAGTTATCTAACTAGAAACGAATTAACGTTTGGCCTTACTTAACGGAGAACCATTAAGCTTTCGGACGCTTCACGCCATACTTGGAGCGAGCCTGCTTACGGTCTTTAACACCGGCACAGTCCAACGCACCACGAACGGTGTGGTAACGAACACCTGGCAAGTCTTTTACACGACCGCCACGGATCAGAACAACAGAGTGCTCTTGCAGGTTGTGACCTTCACCGCCGATGTAGGAGGTGACTTCGAAGCCGTTGGTCAGACGTACACGGCACACTTTACGCAGTGCAGAGTTAGGCTTCTTCGGGGTGGTGGTGTATACACGAGTGCACACGCCACGCTTCTGAGGGCACGCTTCCAGCGCCGGCACGTTGCTTTTCACAACGAGCTTGATGCGTGGCTTGCGAACCAACTGGTTAATAGTTGCCATCAAAAGGCTCCTGATAATGACTTCATAAACATGTGAAAAATCCTCCCCGCAGATACGGGGACGCGAAATTTTATGCCCTGTTGTCAAGGGAGTCAAGATTTATACAATCCGTGTCGGGAAAGGCACGGCAGAATGTGTGTAAAGGCACGGTAAGTCACTGAAATTATTTTATAAAAACAGTTTCTAGCCACCCCAGGTCTGCGGCGAGCCTTTTTCGGCGATCAGCGCGACCAGGTCGGCCATCTCCAGATCCATCCCGATCCGTGACTGCAACCCCCTCGCCTGCAGGTCCTCCCGCATCACATAGAGCGGCACGCCTGTCAGCCGTTCGCTCCACAACGGGGCCGTTGCCGCGACGACGGCGTCCTGCATCAGCACCAACACATCCTCCGGCTGGCGATAGGCCAGAGCCTGCTCCAGCTCCCGGCTCTGGAAGGGAGACGTCAGTATCAGCTGTATCATGGCTACCTCAAAAACAGATGTGGGTACTGCAGTCGCCCCACTGGCGACGAATGTCGGATCGGGAGAGACCGGTCACCGGGATCAGCAGATCCTCGGGGGTCAGCCCCCGCTCCGTCAGCGAGTCGGTGCACACATAGACCTCCTCGATGTCGTACAGCTCGAGCATCTTGAAGGTCGGCGCATAGTGACGCTGCAAGATGGCCTGCGGCTGCTGGTCCTTGAGCAGTTGCAGCACGCCGTCCTCGATGAGAAACAGCGCCAGCGACTCCGTCATGGCAGAGGTGGCCAGCAGGGCGTCGAGACCTTCCCGGCCAGCCGCAGTACCATGAGGCCCGCGCCGGCAAATGAACGCTATCTTGTGCATGCTTCCCCCTAGAACTGGACAAAGCGATCGGCGGTCAGACTGGCTTCCGCCAGCTGGCCCAACCCGCTCAGGCAAAAGGGCACTTCCAGATTGAACTGCGCTCTGCCCATCCCCTTGGCTTCCTGCTCATCCAGTACACCACGACGCATGGCCGCCGCCACGCACACGTCGATACGGATCCCCTGCTGGATGGCGAGCTCGCGCCACAGGGCGACCAGGTTGCTCTCATCGGAGGCGGGAGCATGCAGACCGTTGCCGTTGCAGACCCCATCCTGATAGAAAAACAGGTGAGACAGTCGATGACCCTGTTCGATGACGCTCAGGGCAAAGCGATAGGCCGTGCTGGCCGACTGGGTACCATAGGCCGGCCCCGTCACCAGCAAGGCGAAATTGAGACTCATATCCGGACTCCTGCGCATGTATCAGCCCATTCTACGCCAAATACGAAAAAGCCCCTCCTGGGAGGGGCTCTTCGTACCGCCTTGGATCAGACGTAAGCGATGGCTTCGACTTCAACCAACACGTCCTTGGGCAGGCGCGCCACTTCCACACAGGAGCGAGCCGGGGCCGATTCACCGAAGTAACGGGCATAAACCTGGTTGAAGGCAACAAAGTTGTTCATGTCGCTGAGGAAACAGGTGGTCTTCAGCACCTTGCTGGTGTCGGCACCCGCTGCCTTCAATACTGCAACCAAGTTCTTCATAACCTGCTCGGCCTGAGCCTCGATGCCGCCAGCCACGATCTCCATGGTGGCCGGATCGAGCGGGATCTGCCCTGAGGTGAAGACCAGCTCGCCCAGTTTGGTGGCCTGAACATATGGACCAATTGCGGCAGGAGCCTTGTCGGTTGCAATAACTTCTTTAGCCATTCTTGTCTATCCCCTTCTATGGCGCTTATTCGTTTTCGTCTTCACCCTGCTTGCGCTGTCGGATGTACAGATAAACGGTGTGTTTGGAAATATTCAGTTTGTCGGCGACCAGGTTGATCGAGTCCTTAATATCAAATATGCCCTTCTCGAACAACTGGGTCACGATAAACCTGTTTTTGGCATTGTTGGCAACGGTCGGATCGCGGTTGATTTCGTCGATGGTATTGTCCACCGTCTGGGCAACCAGCTCTTCCACACTGTTGGCAAAGGTCTCCGGCGACTGACGCTCGACTTGTTGCGGCGTCGGGAAGAATTCGGCGACAAACTCGTGAAAAGGCGCATTGATGTGCAGGTTGATGCAGATAAGGCCGATCACCTGCCTGTCACTATTCCTGATGGCGATGGTGCTCGACTTCATCAGGGCGCCGGTGCGGCTGCGAGCAAAATAGCTCTGGGTGTAATCCTGGCCGGTATTCTCTATGTCCTTGAGCATACGCAGCGCGAGATCGGTAATGGGGGCCCCCTCATTACGTCCCGTATTGAACCCGTTGGCAATCTTGATCACGGACTCGTGCAGATTTTCCAGGGAGTGGAGCACCACTTCACAGTGCTTGCCGAACAGCTCAGCCAAGCCGTCGATAAGCCCATCGTATGAGCGCAACAATTCCCTGTCTTCGTCTGTAAAAGTGCGACCGATCAGTTGCTCTTCGGGAAGCATCACTTCCTCGATACCGACAGTCATGTTCTACCCCTGTAATACCCATTCAACTTTCCCGAGTTTTCAGTTGCGAGGGTTCAATGTCAACTTTTTTTGATTTTTTACTCCGCAACCTTGCTCTGGATCATCCGAATATCCGCGTGGCATCAGGCTTTGCCGAGAAAACAGCCAATAAAAAGGGCCCCATAAAGGGGCCCTTTTTCAATCACTGCAGCAGAAGATTACTCTTCGTCAAAGCTGCCGGCTGCGTTGAGCAGATCCGCCAGGTTTTGCTGAGCTTCATCGGCAGTCACCTGCGGTGCGGCAACGGCACGAGCGGCTGCGGCACGCTGGTTGATCCGGCTGTGGTGGTAGGCAAAGCCGGTACCAGCCGGGATCAGACGACCCACGATCACGTTCTCTTTCAGGCCACGCAGTTCGTCGCGCTTGCCGCCAACGGCAGCTTCGGTCAGAACGCGGGTGGTTTCCTGGAAGGAAGCCGCGGAGATGAAGGACTCGGTGCTCAGAGATGCCTTGGTAATACCCATCAGGATGTGACGGTAGGTGGCCGGGGTCTTGCCCTCAGCAACCAGCTTACGGTTGGCAATCTTCACGCGAGCAACTTCAACCTGTTCGCCTTCGATCAGGTCGGTGTCGCCAGCAGTCAGGATCTCGCACTTGCGCAGCATCTGACGAACGATGACTTCGATGTGCTTGTCGTTGATCTTAACGCCTTGCAGACGGTAAACGTCCTGCACTTCGTTGGCGATGTAGTTGGCGACCGGGCTGATACCGCGCAGACGCAGGATATCGTGAGCAGACTCAGGACCGTCCGCCAGCACTTCACCCTTCTCAACTTTTTCACCTTCGAACACGTTCAGGTTACGCCACTTCGGAATCATCTCCTCGTAGACGTCGCCACCATCGGTCGGGGTGATGACCAGACGGCGTTTGCCCTTGGTCTCTTTCCCGAAGGAGATGGTACCGGAGATCTCGGCCAGGATGGCCGGCTCTTTCGGTTGACGTGCTTCGAACAGATCCGCAACGCGCGGCAGACCACCGGTGATGTCCTTGGTACCGCCGGACTCTTGCGGGATACGCGCTACCGCGTCACCCACGCCCACGTTGGCACCATCTTCCAAGTTCACGATCGCCTTGCCCGGCAGGAAGTACTGGGCGGCTACATCGGTACCCGGGATCATCACGTCCTTGCCGTTCAGGTCGACCAGTTTCACGGTCGGACGCATCTCTTTACCGGCGCTCGGACGCTCGTTGACGTCCAGCACGACGATGGAGGAGAGACCGGTCAGCTCGTCGGTCTGACGAGTAATGGTCACGCCGTCGATCATGTGTTCGAAGTGCAGGCGACCCGCCACTTCGGTGATGATCGGGTGAGTGTGCGGATCCCAGTTGGCGACGGTTTCACCGGCGCTCACGGCCTGGCCATCCTTCACTTCCAGCACGGCACCGTAAGGCAGCTTGTGGCTTTCCTTGGTACGGCCCATCTCGTCCATGATGGTCAGTTCGGTAGAACGAGAGGTGATAACCAGTTTGTCGTCGCTGTTGTGAACGAACTTGGCGTTCTGCAGCTTGATACTACCGGTGTTCTTGACCTGGATGCTGCTCTCGGCAGCGGCACGGGATGCGGCACCACCGATGTGGAAGGTACGCATCGTCAGCTGGGTACCCGGTTCACCGATGGACTGGGCGGCGATAACACCGACAGCCTCACCCTTGTTAACCAGGTGACCACGGGCCAGATCACGGCCGTAGCAGTGAGCACAGTTACCGAAGTCGGTCTCACAGGTGATGGCAGAACGTACCTTCACGCGGTCGACGGAGTTGCGCTCCAGCAGGTCACACAGCTGCTCGTCGAGCAGGGTGTTGCGTGCTACCAGCACTTCGTCTTCGGTACCCGGCTTGATCACGTCATCGGCAACCACACGGCCCAGCACGCGCTCACGCAGCGGCTCGACCACGTCGCCACCCTCGATCAGCGGAGTCATCCACAGACCTTCGGTAGTGCCGCAATCGTCCTCGGTGATCACCATGTCCTGTGCCACGTCTACCAGACGACGAGTCAGGTAACCGGAGTTCGCAGTCTTCAGTGCGGTATCCGCCAGACCCTTACGAGCACCGTGAGTGGAGATGAAGTACTGCAGTACGTTCAGACCTTCGCGGAAGTTCGCCACGATCGGCGTCTCGATGATGGAGCCATCCGGCTTGGCCATCAGGCCACGCATACCGGCCAGCTGACGAATCTGGGCTGCGGAACCCCGCGCACCGGAGTCGGCCATCATGAAGATGCTGTTGAACGAGGCTTGCTCTTCTTCTTCACCCAGCGAGTTGACGTTACGCTCTTTGGACAAGTTCTCCATCATGGCCTTGGATACACGCTCGTTGGCGCTGGCCCAGATATCGATAACCTTGTTGTAACGTTCGCCCGCGGTCACCAGACCGGACAGGAACTGGTCCTGGATCTCGGCGACTTCGGCTTCGGCAGAAGCGATGATGTCCTTCTTGGCATCCGGGATGACCATGTCATCGATACCAACGGACGCACCGGACAGGGCCGCGTAGTGGAAACCGGTATACATCAGCTGGTCAGCGAAGATAACGGTGTCCTTCAGGCCCTGCTTGCGATAGCAGGTGTTCAGCAGACGAGAGATCAGCTTCTTGCCCAGCGCCTTGTTGGAGACGCACTTGATCCAGTTCTGCGGGTTGGCATCCAGATCAGCCTGTTCGGCGGCAGTCAGCACCTTCGGCTCGTCGATCAGGGCGTATTCCATGCCTTTCGGCAGGATCAGGCTCAGGATCGCACGACCAACGGTGGTGTTCTTCATCTCGGTCTTGGCAACCAGTTCACCGGCTTCGTTCTTCACGTACTCGGTGATGCGGCACTTGACGCGCGCATGCAGGTCGGCCAGGCCGGCACGGTAGACCTTCTCGGCCTCTTTCGGACCGGACAGCACCATACCTTCGCCCTTGGCGGCGATACGGGCACGGGTCATGTAGTACAGACCCAAGACCACGTCCTGAGACGGAACGATGATCGGCTCACCGGAGGCAGGCGACAGGATGTTGTTGGTGGACATCATCAGCGCGCGCGCTTCCAGCTGGGCTTCCAGGGTCAGCGGTACGTGGACCGCCATCTGGTCACCGTCGAAGTCCGCGTTATAGGCGGCACAGACGAGCGGGTGCAGCTGGATGGCCTTGCCTTCGATCAGGGTCGGCTCGAACGCCTGGATACCCAGACGGTGCAGAGTCGGTGCACGGTTCAGCAGGACCGGGTGTTCGCGGATCACTTCGTCCAGGATGTCCCAGACAACAGCTTCTTCGCGCTCAACCATCTTCTTGGCGGCCTTGATGGTGGTCGCCAGGCCGCGAGTTTCCAGCTTGCCATAGATGAAGGGCTTGAACAGTTCCAGCGCCATCTTCTTCGGCAGACCGCACTGATGCAGGCGCAGGGTCGGACCTACGGTGATAACGGAACGACCGGAGTAGTCGACACGCTTACCGAGCAGGTTCTGACGGAAACGACCTTGCTTACCCTTGATCATGTCGGCCAGGGATTTCAGCGGGCGCTTGTTGGAGCCGGTAATGGCACGGCCACGACGGCCGTTGTCCAGCAGGGCATCCACGGACTCTTGCAGCATGCGCTTTTCGTTGCGCACGATGATGTCCGGTGCAGCCAGATCCAGCAGACGCTTCAGACGGTTGTTACGGTTGATCACGCGACGGTACAGATCGTTCAGATCGGAGGTCGCGAAACGGCCGCCGTCCAGCGGTACCAGCGGACGCAGGTCCGGCGGCAGCACAGGCAGCACTGTCATGATCATCCACTCCGGCTTGTTGCCGGACTGCAGGAAGGCTTCCATCAGCTTCAGACGCTTGGTGGTCTTCTTGCGCTTGGTCTCGGAGTTGGTCTGATCCAGCTCTTCGCGCATGGTGCGCACTTCGCCTTCCAGATCGATGGCGCGCAGCAATGCCAGGATTGCTTCGGCGCCCATCTTGGCGTCGAATTCGTCACCCCACTCTTCCAGTGCGTCCAGGTACTGCTCTTCGGACAGCATCTGGCTGCGCTCGAGGTTGGTCATGCCGGGTTCGATCACTACATAGGATTCGAAATACAGCACGCGCTCGATGTCACGCAGGGTCATGTCCAGCAGCAGGCCGATACGGGACGGCAGGGACTTCAGGAACCAGATGTGGGCAGTCGGGCTGGCCAGCTCGATGTGGCCCATACGCTCACGACGGACCTTGGTCTGGGTCACTTCTACGCCGCACTTCTCACAGATCACACCACGGTGTTTCAGGCGCTTGTACTTGCCGCACAGACACTCGTAGTCCTTCACCGGTCCGAAGATACGGGCGCAGAACAGACCATCACGCTCCGGCTTGAAAGTCCGGTAGTTGATGGTCTCAGGCTTTTTGACCTCACCGAATGACCAGGAGCGGATCATGTCAGGAGAGGCCAGACCGATCTTGATACTGTCAAACTCTTCGGTCTTGGTCTGAGCCTTCAAAAACTTGAGTAAGTCTTTCACGTGTTTCCCCTGTCAGGAGTCTAACCTCGGCGCCCCTCTCGGGGCGCCCACGTCAATTCTCGAACAATAAGAGCGAGCTCTTACTCTTCGTCCAGCTCGATGTTGATACCCAGAGAGCGGATTTCCTTCAGCAATACGTTGAAGGATTCGGGCATGCCCGGCTCCATACGGTGGTCGCCATCCACGATGTTCTTGTACATCTTGGTACGGCCATTCACATCGTCAGACTTGACGGTCAGCATCTCCTGCAGGGTATATGCCGCACCGTAAGCCTCCAGGGCCCACACTTCCATCTCACCGAAACGCTGACCACCGAACTGCGCCTTACCACCCAGCGGCTGCTGGGTAACCAGGCTGTAGGAGCCGGTAGAACGCGCGTGCATCTTGTCGTCTACCAGGTGGTTCAGCTTCAGCATGTACATGTAACCCACGGTGACCTTACGCTCGAAGGCGTTACCGGTACGACCGTCGAACAGGGCGATCTGACCGGATTCCGGCAGGTCGGCCAGCTTCAGCAGGGCCTTGATTTCACGCTCTTTGGCGCCATCAAATACCGGCGTTGCCACCGGCAGACCCTTGCGCAGGTTACCGACCAGGGTACGTACGTCGTCGTCGGACAGCTCGGCCACGTTCACTTGCTGGGTGTCTTTCTCGCCCAGGTCATAGACCTGTTGCAGGAAGTCACGCATCTCGTGCAGTTCGCGCTGTTCCTTGACCATGCGGTCGATCTTCTCGCCGATACCCTTGGCCGCGAGGCCCAGGTGCACTTCGAGGATCTGACCGATGTTCATACGGGACGG
Source organism: Aeromonas sp. 600276 (assembly GCF_049175815.1). Lineage (NCBI taxonomy): Bacteria > Pseudomonadati > Pseudomonadota > Gammaproteobacteria > Aeromonadales > Aeromonadaceae > Aeromonas > Aeromonas sp. 600276. The sequence goes on from NZ_JAAKVU010000005.1 coordinate 13,220, forward strand.
TACGCCCAACGGGTTCAGAACGATGTCGACCGGACGGCCGTACTCGTCATGGGGCATATCCTCGACCGGACAGATCTTGGAGATAACACCCTTGTTACCGTGACGACCCGCCATCTTGTCACCCGGCTGGATGCGACGCTTGACGGCCAGATAGACCTTGACGATCTTCAGTACGCCCGGCGCCAGGTCATCGCCCTGGATGATCTTGCGACGCTTGTTCTCGAATTTCTTGTCGAACTCGGCCTTCAGCTCAACGTGCTGTTCAGCGATCTGTTCCAGCTCGATTTGCTTGGCTTCATCTTCGATGGCCAGTTCAAACCACTTGGAGCGATCGAGCTTGTTCAGACGGTCTTCGCTGTAACCGGCGGCCAGCAGCAGGTTGCGGGAGCGGCCGAAAATGCCGTCTTCCAGGATCTTGAACTCTTCGGTCAAGTCCTTCTTCGCTTCCTTCAGCTGCATCTCTTCGATTTCTTTGGCGCGCTTGTCTTTTTCCACGCCATCGCGGGTAAAGACCTGCACGTCAACCACGGTACCGTACACACCGTTCGGCACACGCAGGGAAGAGTCCTTCACGTCGGACGCCTTCTCACCGAAGATGGCGCGCAGCAGCTTCTCTTCCGGAGTCAGCTGGGTCTCACCTTTCGGAGTCACCTTGCCGACCAGAATGTCGCCGCCCTTCACTTCCGCACCCACGTAGACGATACCGGACTCGTCCAGCTTGGACAGAGCGGCTTCACCCACGTTCGGGATGTCGGCAGTGATCTCTTCCGGACCCAGCTTGGTGTCACGGGAGATACAGGCCAGTTCCTGGATATGGATGGTGGTCAGGCGATCTTCCTGAACAACACGCTCATTCACCAGGATCGAGTCTTCGAAGTTGTAACCGTTCCACGGCATGAACGCGACGCGCAGGTTCTGACCCAGCGCCAGTTCACCCAGGTCGGTGGACGGACCGTCAGCCAGTACGTCGCCCGCCATTACCGGCTCGCCCAACATCACGCACGGACGCTGGTTGATACAGGTGTTCTGGTTAGAACGGGTGTATTTGGTCAGGCTGTAGATGTCGATGCCGGCTTCGCCAGGCAGCAGCTCATCTTCGTTGACCTTGATAACGATACGGGAGGCATCGACGTAGTCGATCATGCCGCCACGCTTGGCCACTACGGTAACACCGGAGTCAACGGCCACAGCGCGTTCCATACCGGTACCAACCAGCGGCTTGTCGGCGCGCAGAGTCGGTACAGCCTGACGTTGCATGTTTGAACCCATCAATGCGCGGTTCGCGTCATCGTGTTCCAGGAACGGGATCAGGGCCGCTGCCACAGAGACGATCTGTTGCGGGCTCACGTCCATATACTGGATCTGGTCGGCGTTCATAAAGGTGGATTCACCTTTGTGACGGCACGGGATCAATTCATCTTTCAGACGGCCATCTTCAGTGGTCGCGGCGTTAGCCTGTGCGATCACGTACTTGCCTTCTTCAATAGCAGACAGATAGTCCACTTCGTCGGTGATCACACCGTCAATGACCTTGCGGTACGGGGTCTCGAGGAAACCGTACTCGTTGGTACGAGAGTACACGGACAAGGAGTTGATCAGACCGATGTTCGGACCTTCAGGAGTCTCGATGGGGCACAGACGACCGTAGTGGGTCGGGTGTACGTCTCGAACTTCAAAGCCGGCACGCTCACGAGTCAAACCGCCCGGGCCCAGCGCGGAGATACGGCGCTTGTGGGTCACTTCGGACAGCGGGTTGTTCTGGTCCATGAACTGGGACAGCTGGCTGGAACCAAAGAACTCTTTGACTGCGGCGGAGATCGGCTTGGCGTTGATCAGATCCTGCGGCATCAGGGTGTCCAGGTCGCCCAGGGAGAGACGCTCCTTGACCGCACGCTCGACACGTACCAGACCGACACGGAACTGGTTCTCGGCCATTTCACCGACAGAACGGATACGACGGTTACCCAGGTGGTCGATATCGTCCACTTCGTCGTTACCGTTACGGATGTCGATCAGGCGCTTCATCACATCGACGATGTCGTCTTTGGTCAGAGTGCCCACGCCGGTCTCGTCTTCACGAGCCAGACGGCGGTTGAACTTCATCCGACCTACGGTAGACAGATCGTAACGCTCGGAAGAGAAGAACAGGTTCTCGAACAGCTGCTCTGCGGCTTCGCGAGTCGGCGGCTCACCCGGACGCATCATGCGATAGATTTCGACCAGGGCTTCCAGGCGGCTGGAGCTGGAGTCGATACGCAGGGTCTCGGACATGTAGGCACCGTGGTCCAGTTCGTTGGTGAACAGAACCTCGAAGTGCTTGAAGCCAGCTTGGGAGAGATTGGCTACCGCTTCCAGGCTCAGCGCCTGGTTGGCAGTCACTACCATCTCGCCAGTTTGCGGATGTGCGTAGTCCTTGGCAGCAACTTTGCCAACAACATACTCAACCGGTACCTCAATCTGGGTAACGGAATCTTTTTCCAACTGACGGATGTGACGCGCAGTCACTCGACGACCGGTCTCAACCACCACGGCGCCATTGGCCACGATGTCAAAGGTCGCAGTTTCACCACGCAGGCGCTCCGGCACCAGATCCATCATCAGCTTGCCATCTTTGACTTCGAAACCGATGGTCTCGAAGAAGGTGGCCAGAATCTGTTCGGAACTGAAATCCAGGGCACGCAGAATAATGGATGCCGGCAGTTTGCGACGACGGTCGATACGGACAAACAGGTTGTCTTTCGCATCGAACTCGAAGTCCAGCCAGGAGCCACGGTAGGGAATAACGCGAGCGTTATACAACACCTTACCGGATGAATGTGTTTTGCCTTTATCGTGGTCGAAGAAGACGCCCGGGCTGCGGTGCAGCTGGGAGACGATTACCCGCTCGGTACCATTGATGACAAAGGTGCCGTTTTCGGTCATGAGCGGAATTTCGCCCATGTATACTTCTTGTTCCTTGATGTCTTTGACGGTGCCGGCAGCTGCTTCACGGTCGTACAGAACCATACGAAGCTTGACACGCAGCGGCGCGGAGTAGGTCACTCCACGGATCTGGCATTCTTTTACGTCAAATACCGGCTCACCCAGGCGATAGCTGACATACTGAAGCTCAGCACTACCGGAGTAACTGGTGATCGGGAAAACGCTACGGAAAGCGGCCTCTAGGCCATATTCACCTTCCGGGTCAGCCTCGATGAACTGCTTGAAGGAGTCCAGCTGAATGGACAACAGATAAGGCGTGTCCAGTACCTGGTCTCGCTTACCGAAGTCCTTACGAATGCGTTTTTTTTCGGTATAAGAGTAAACCATAGGGTTCCTCAGCTCGCTGATAAGTGACCCACTCTGTCCCACGGGACAGCTCTGTCTCAACACCGTTTTGTGTTGGCCCGGACGAAAGAAAACAGTCCGGATTGCTGGTGCACCGAGAGTCGTAAACGGTGTGAAATGCTCTCAGTCTACAGCGCAAAAAGGCTGGTGAACAAAAATTCACCAGCCCTAGCCTGTTTTATCAGGCTAATCTACATAAATGCAGATTATTTGATCTCAACAGAAGCACCGGCAGCTTCCAGCTCTTTCTTCAGAGCTTCAGCTTCGTCCTTGGACACGCCTTCCTTCAAGTTAGCCGGGGCAGCTTCTACCAGATCTTTGGCTTCTTTCAGGCCCAGACCGGTAGCGCCACGAACGGCTTTGATAACGGCAACTTTGTTGGCGCCAGCAGCAGTCAGAACTACGTCGAACTCGGTCTTCTCTTCTACTGCTTCAGCAGCAGCCGGGCCGGCCATTACGGCAGCAGCGGCAGAAACACCGAACTTCTCTTCCATAGCTTCGATCAGCTCAACAACTTCCATTACGGACATGGAAGCAACGGCTTCGATGATTTGGTCTTTAGTGATAGACATGACAAAAATTCCTGATGTTGAATAAACTCAAACAGCCTAGATAGGCGAGAATCAAGCAGCAGCTTGTTTCTGGTCGCGAACAGCAGCGATAGTACGAACCAGCTTGCCAGCAGAGGCTTCCTTCATGGTAGCCATCAGCTTCGCAATTGCTTCTTCGTAAGTCGGCAGCGTGGCCAGACGATCAATTTGTGCTGCGGCGATAAACTCACCGTTAAAAGCGCCAGCCTTGATTTCGAACTTTTGGTTCGCTTTGGCAAACTCTTTGAACAGACGAGCTGCAGCGCCCGGGTGTTCGTTAGAGAAAGCAATCAAGGTAGGACCGGTAAATGCGTCGTTCAGGCACTCGTATTCGGTACCTTCTACCGCGCGACGCAGCAGGGTGTTACGCACAACGCGCATGTACACACCAGCTTCACGAGCGGTTTTACGCAGGACGGTCATCTTGTCTACAGTCACGCCGCGAGAATCGGCAATCACTGCAGAAAGAGCGCCTTTGGCAGCTTCGTTGACTTCAGCAACAATTGCCTTTTTGTCTTCGAGTCCCAATGCCATTGGCTTAACTCCTGGATTGAATCCGGGTCAATTGACCCAGTACTGACACATCCCCCCTACCTTTACAACAGAGGGGAACGATGCGGTAGCAGGATTCCAGAAGAGAAAGAATCTTTCTCGCTGGGTTTCCGGCACCGTCTACGCAGGAAGTATTAAGGCCAAGCGGCCTCCTGCGGTCTTGGACGGAGGTCGAAGCCCCCAACCAATCAAGGCGCAAAATTATAGATTAAATTTTGCGCCTTGTAAAATCCATCAATTAGGCCTGAGCTTCCAGAGTAGCTTGGTCTACGGCAACACCGGCACCCATAGTGGTGGAGATGCTTACCTTCTTGATGTACTGACCCTTGGCGGAGGACGGCTTGGCCTTTTTCAAGGCAACCAGCAGAGCTTCCAAGTTCTCTTTCAACTGAACTTCGTTGAAGGAAACTTTGCCCAGGGTAGTGTGAATGATACCGTTCTTGTCGTTACGGTAACGAACCTGACCAGCCTTAGCGTTCTTGACGGCTTCAGCTACGTTCGGGGTTACAGTACCAACTTTCGGGTTCGGCATCAGGCCGCGCGGGCCCAGGATTTGACCCAGTTGACCAACAACGCGCATGGCATCCGGGGATGCGATCACGACGTCGAAGTTCATTTCGCCTTTCTTGACCAGATCGGCCAGGTCATCCATGCCAACCAGCTCAGCACCGGCAGCTTTGGCGGCTTCGGCGTTGGCACCTTGGGTGAACACGGCTACGCGTACATCACGACCGGTACCGTGCGGCAGTACAGTAGCACCACGTACGTTCTGGTCAGATTTACGAGCATCGATACCCAGGTTAACGGCAACGTCAACGCTTTCAACGAACTTGGCGGTAGCCAGTTCTTTCAGCAGGGCAATGGCTTCGTTGATGGAGTACTCTTTGGTACCGTCAACTTTTTCGCGAATAACGCGCATACGCTTGGACAGTTTAGCCATTGTCTTACTCCTCCACTACCAGGCCCATGGAACGAGCGGAGCCGGCGATGCAACGTACTTTTGCATCCAGATCGGCACCGGTCATATCCGGCTCTTTGGTCTTGGCGATTTCTTGCAGCTGGGCAACAGTCACCTTACCAACCTTGTCCTTGTTCGGCTTGGCGGAACCAGACTGGATACCAGCAGCTTTCTTCAGCAGGAAGGAAGCGGGCGGAGTCTTGGTTTCGAAGGTGAAGGAACGGTCGCTGTAAACGGTGATCACGACCGGAGTCGGAGAACCTTTTTCCAGCTTCTCTGTACGAGCGTTGAACGCTTTACAGAATTCCATGATGTTAACACCGTGCTGACCCAGAGCAGGACCAACGGGAGGGCTGGGGTTAGCACTGCCAGCCTTAACTTGCAGCTTGATATAAGCTGTGACTTTCTTAGCCATTACAAAAATACCTCAGAAATGGGTTCTAACGCCTCGGAGACATGCTCCTGCAAACGGCTCCCCAACTAATAAAGGGGCAGCGAATTATAATGACATTCGCTGCCCCTGACAACCGTTAACGAACAGAGTTTAATCAGCCTTTTTCGACCTGACCAAAATCCAGCTCTACCGGAGTAGAACGGCCGAAGATCAGTACGGAGACCTTCACGCGGCTCTTTTCGTAGTCCACCTCTTCAACGGTACCGTTGAAATCGGCGAACGGACCATCGGCAACCCGCACCATCTCACCCGGTTCAAACAGGGTTTTCGGACGCGGCTTGTCGTGGGCATCTTGCAGACGATTGAGGATGGCATCCGCTTCCTTATCAGAGATAGGAGCAGGACGATCAGAGGTGCCACCGATGAAGCCCATGACGCGCGGTACGTTGCGTACCAGGTGCCATGTGGTTTCATCCATGATCATCTGAACCAGGACGTAGCCCGGGAAAAACTTGCGCTCACTCTTGCGCTTCTGGCCAGCACGCATCTCGACCACTTCTTCGGTCGGGACCAGCACTTCACCGAACATGTCTTCCATGCCATGCATCTTGATATGTTCACGCAGGGATTTGGCGACACGGCCTTCATAGCCGGAAAACGCCTGCACGACATACCATCTCATACGCTGTTCACGTTGTTCAGTCATGGCTTATCCTTACACACCGGTAATCAGGTTGACCAACCAGACCAGGGCACCGTCCAGTACGAACAGCAGCAGCCCCATCACGGCAGTCACCGCCAGCACAATCAGGGTTGTCTGAATGGCTTCCTGACGGGTCGGCCATACGACCTTGCGTACTTCCAGGCGAGACTCACGGGCAAATGCCAGTGTTGCCTTTCCCTTGGTGGTTTGCAGGGCTACTGCACCGGCAGCAGCAATGACAACGACCACACCCAGGGCGCGGACGGCAGCGACAACATCGTTGAGCAGGTAATTACCCACTACAGCGGCCGCCAGGATAATGAAAACCAGGCCCCAAAGCAGGGTATCCTTGCTTCCGCCCTGGCTCTCAGAACTAACACTCATACAACCCACCTGTATCTGACGTAACCAAAGACACAAAAGCCCCGTACGAGACGAGGTATATGGCAGGGGCGGCAGGACTCGAACCCGCAACCATCGGTTTTGGAGACCGCTGTTCTACCAATTCGAACTACGCCCCTGCATAAGAAAGCCCCTATTATAGGGGCTTTGCTTTATTTATGTAAGCCAAAGATTAAGCGATAACTTTAGCTACAACACCAGCACCTACGGTACGGCCACCTTCACGGATGGCGAAACGCAGGCCGTCGTCCATTGCGATCGGCGCAATCAGGGTAACAACCATCTTGATGTTGTCGCCCGGCATGACCATCTCTACGCCTTCCGGCAGTTCGATGGTACCGGTCACGTCGGTAGTACGGAAGTAGAACTGCGGACGGTAGCCTTTGAAGAACGGGGTGTGACGACCACCTTCTTCTTTGGACAGCACGTACACTTCAGATTCAAACTTGGTGTGCGGCTTGATGGTGCCCGGCTTGGCCAGTACCTGACCACGCTCTACGTCTTCACGCTTCACGCCACGCAGCAGCGCGCCAACGTTCTCACCTGCACGACCTTCGTCCAGCAGTTTGCGGAACATTTCAACGCCGGTACAAGTGGTCTTGGTGGTATCTTTGATACCAACGATTTCCACTTCTTCACCAACTTTAACGATACCGCGCTCTACACGACCGGTTACTACGGTACCACGGCCTGCGATGGAGAATACGTCTTCGATCGGCATCAGGAACGGCTGGTCAATTGCGCGCTCCGGCTCCGGAATGTAGGTGTCCAGGTGGCCAGCCAGTTCCAGGATCTTCTCTTCCCACTGAGCTTCGCCTTCCAGCGCTTTCAGTGCGGAACCACGTACTACCGGCAGGTCATCACCCGGGAAGTCGTACTCGGACAGCAGTTCGCGAACTTCCATCTCGACCAGTTCCAGCAGCTCTTCGTCATCTACCATGTCGCACTTGTTCATGAACACGATGATGTACGGAACGCCTACCTGACGACCCAGCAGGATGTGCTCACGAGTCTGCGGCATCGGGCCGTCAGTCGCTGCTACTACCAGGATCGCGCCGTCCATCTGGGCAGCACCGGTGATCATGTTTTTAACGTAGTCGGCGTGACCCGGGCAGTCTACGTGGGCGTAGTGACGGGTAGCGGTGTCGTATTCTACGTGGGAGGTGTTGATGGTGATACCACGCTCACGCTCTTCCGGCGCCTTGTCGATCTGGTCGAAGGCGAAAGCTTTACCACCGAAGTGCTTGGCCAGCACGTTGGTGATGGCGGCGGTCAGGGTGGTTTTACCGTGGTCAACGTGGCCGATGGTACCCACGTTAACGTGCGGTTTATTACGCTCAAATTTTTCTTTAGACATGATCGTCCCTCTAAACTAACGCTGAGTACGCGGTGGCAAGCTAACCACAGAACAGTTTATATGATGGATTTGAATCTGGTGGGGAAGAGAGGCTGGTGCTGACAGGCTGGTTCGATTGCCGAACTCACCCTAGGGTGTGACTCTGCTATCGCCTGAGCCAATCAGCATCTTGGAGCGGGCAGCGGGAATCGAACCCGCATCATCAGCTTGGAAGGCTGAGGTAATAGCCATTATACGATGCCCGCATTTCTCTAACCCAAAGAACTCAAACCGCAGAGAAATATGGTGGAGGGAGAAGGATTCGAACCTTCGAAGGCAGAGCCGTCAGATTTACAGTCTGATCCCTTTGGCCGCTCGGGAACCCCTCCGTTACGTCAATGTCACAACGGTAATTCTGCTTGCACCCGTTGATTTATCGCTTTTGCTGGGCAAATAGACGACAGACATCTAAGCGTCGCGCATTTTATGGTAAGGATTTTGGGGATGCAACCATTGCGCCTTGCAAAATGTGCATTATTGCCAGGAACCAGGCAAAAAAGGACTCACTCTCCGCTCGAAACCGTCGCTTCTCTTGTCGCTCCCGCCCCCCTTGGTGTATGGTCGCCCTGCCCAAGAAACAGTGACGACACCATGACGACAGAGCATAACCCCTATCTGCAATTCACCCGCGAACAATGGGCGTTATTGCGCGACTCGGTCCCTTTGACCCTGACCGAGCACGATCTGCAGACCCTGCGCGGGATCAACGAGAAGGTGTCATTGCAGGAGGTGGAAGAGATCTATCTACCCCTCTCCCGTCTGCTCAATCTCTACGTCAAGGCCAAGCAGCGCCGCAGCCGGGTGCTGGAACAGTTCCTCGGTCAGTCTCGCGGCAAGGGCACCTACATCATCAGCATCGCCGGCAGTGTGGCAGGCGGCAAGAGCACCACGGCGCGCATCATGCAGGCGCTGCTGGAGCGCTGGCCGGAGCACCCGCGGGTGGAGCTGGTCACCACCGACGGCTTTCTCTACCCCAACAAGGTGCTGGAAGAGCGCGGCCTGATGCGCCGCAAGGGGTTCCCGGAGTCCTACGACATCCGCCATCTGGTGGAGTTTGTCGCCAACATCCGCGCCGGCCACGAGAAGGTCGAGGCCCCCGTCTACTCCCACCTCATCTACGACATCATTCCGGATGAGAAGAAGGTAGTGGAGCAACCGGACATCCTGATCCTGGAAGGGCTCAATGTGCTGCAAAGCGGCATGGACTACCCGCAGGATCCGCACCGCGTCTTCGTATCGGACTTCGTCGACTTCTCCATCTATGTGGATGCCGACGCCGAACTGCTGCGCACCTGGTATATCGAGCGTTTCCTCAAGTTTCGCAGCGGCGCCTTCTCGGATCCGGACTCCTACTTCCACCACTACGCCAAGCTGGCCGAGAGCGAGGCGACCAAGATCGCCAGCAACATCTGGCAAGACATCAACTATCTGAATTTGAAAGAGAACATCCTGCCTACCCGGGAGCGGGCCAACCTGATCCTGACCAAGGGCAACGAGCACGCCATCGAGCAGATCAAGCTGCGCAAGTAACGGCGGCAGCTCACGCATCAATGAAGAGGGGGCCCGCAAGGCCCCCTCTTCATTGGGTGGCGGTCAGCGCCGTCATCAGTCGCCCCGACGCAGGGAGATCTCCCCGCCCAGATAGAACTTGATCCCCTCCTCCGTCTCCAGCCGCAGCGCACCGCGATCATCTATGCCGCGTGCCACGCCGCGGATCTCCTGCTCGCCCATCAGCAGTCGTACCGGCCGGCCGGCGAAATGGTCGAGTCGGTTCCAGTCCGCCACGAAGCTGGCGAGCCCCTCCTGTTCGAAGGTGAGCATGGCCTGCTGCAGATGTTCAATCACCCGGCCGGCCAGCAGATTGCGATCCACCAGTTCCGGCTGGATGTGGCGCAATTCGGACCAGGCCTGATCGATCCGCTCCGCCTCCCGGTTCGGCATCGCCAGGTTGAGGCCGACCCCGATCACCAGGTGGCAGCTGGCGCCGGCACTACCGCTCATCTCCACCAGGATCCCCGCCAGCTTGCGGCCCTGATAGTAGAGATCGTTGGGCCACTTGAGCTCAACGCCCGGATAACCGAGGGACTCCAGCGCCTGCACCACGGCCACCCCGACCGCCAGACTCAGCCCCATGGCGGCCGCCATGCCCTGCTCCAGCCGCCAGTACATGCTCAAGATCAGCTGGCAGCCGAAGGGAGAAACCCAGGGCTTGCCGCGCCGGCCGCGCCCGGCGGTCTGGCACTCGGCCAGGCAGCTCTCGCCCGACTGCAGCTGGTTGACCCGCTCCAGCAGGTACTGGTTGGTGGAGTCGATGACCGGGAAGCAGTGCACCGGTGCCATGGGCGCCAGCGCCTGCAGCTGCTCTTCGTCATAGAGCGCCATCGGCACCGCCAGCCGGTACCCCTTGCCGGTCAGGCTGAAGAGATCCAGTCCCAGCTCCTTGAGCGCCGCCATGTGCTTGCTGACCGCCGCCCGACTGATGCCGAGCTGCTCGCCAAGCTGCTCACCGGAGTGGAATTGCCCGTCGCTGAGCAGAGAGATCAGGGTTTGCCGGATGGGAGTCAGGGTCATGCCAGTACCTCGTCGAGCCAAGTTTCACCACGGCGGCCCATGAAGCGCACCTCGTGCTCCAGCACCACCCCGAATTTCTGCTCCACGCTGTCGCGTACGTGAGCCGCCAGCGCGATCAGCTCCATGGCGCTGGCGCCGCCCAGATTGACCAGCACCAGCGCCTGCTCCTGATGGACGGCGGCACGGCCGATGGCAAAACCCTTGAGGCCGCACTGCTCGATGAGCCAGCCCGCCGCCAGCTTGGCCAGCCCTTCACCCGCCGGATAGAGCGGCATCTGGGGATATTTCAGCTTGAGCGACGCCGCCAGCGCGGCAGGCACCACCGGATTCTTGAAGAAGCTACCCACGTTGCCGAGCACGGCCGGATCCGGCAGCTTGGCCATACGGGTGGCGCAGACGGTGTCGAAGATGGCCTGTGCCGAGGGCTGTTCGCCCAGTGCGGCCAGCGGACCATAGCCCTGGCTTGGCTGCCAGGCCTTGGCCAGTCGCAGACCGACCGCGGTGATGAAATGGCTGTCCTGATACTCATGCTTGAAGATGCTGTCGCGATAGCCGAAGCGGCAGTCGGCCGCGGCGATGCGCTCTATCTCTCCGCTCTGCCAGTTGAACGCCTCGACGTAGGCACAGACGCCGGCCAGCTCGACCCCGTAGGCGCCGATGTTCTGCACCGGTGCCGCCCCGACCGTGCCGGGGATGAGCGCCAGGTTTTCGAGACCGTACCAACCCTGCTGCAGGGTGTGGCACACCAGCTCGTGCCAGTTCTCGCCGGCGGCCACGTGCAGCAGCCAATGATCCCCCTCGTCCTGCAGCGCTATCCCCTTGAGCCGGTTGAGCACCACCACCCCGGCGAAGTCATCGCAAAACAGCACGTTGCTGCCACCGCCCAGCACCAGCCGCGGCAAGCCGGCCAGCTCGGCGTTGGCAACCAGCTGTGGCAGGTCGTCGGTTTGCTCCACTTCGGCCAGCCAGTGGCAGTGGGCATCGAGGGCGAGGGTGTTGAGCGTCAACAGGGAGGCGTGCGGGGTGAGTTTCATCTGCGTGTTCCGACAATGGCAAGCGGGCAGTCTACCTTATATTGCCGCCGGACGAAAAATCCCGCCCTCTTTTCGGACTCATATAGCTGGAGTAGAGTATCCCGCTCCGACTCTTGAGGAAGTACTCATGAACAACCAATTTGCCGTCATCGGCCTGGGGCTGTTTGGCAGCGCGTTGTGTGAAGAGCTGCAGCGCCAGGATGCCGAGGTGCTGGCGATTGACATCGACGAGAGCAAGACCCGCCAGATCGCCACCCTCTGCAACCACGTCATCGTGGCCGACGCCACCGACGAGGCCACCGTCGCCGAACTGGGCCTGGCCGACTTCGACATCGTCTTCGTCGCCATCGGTGACAACCTCGAGACCAGCATACTCACCACCCTTGTCCTCAAGGAGGCAGGGGTGAAGAAGGTCTGGGTCAAGGCGCGCGACAAGTTCCACGCCAAGATCCTGCAGAAGGTGGGTGCCGACAAGGTGATCAATCCGGAGTGGGACATGGGTCGCCGGGTCGCCCAGAGCATGCTGGATAACCGGCTGTTCGACTATCTGGAGCTGGGTCACGACATGGTGCTGACCGAGTTCGTCATCGGCCTGCAGTTGAACGGTCGGGCCCTCAGCGACTTCCATCTGCTGCAGCAGAGCGAATTCCAGCTGCTCGCCATCAAGCGTGGCGAAACCCTGCACAATGTGCTGACCGGCAAGATGGAGCTGCAGCTGGGTGACATCCTGATCCTGGCCGGCAACAAGCACGCCATCGACCACTGGCTGGAAACCCTATGACCCGCTGGCGCAGCAGCTACGCCTTTGCTCTGCAGCGGGAAGATGAGTCCCGCTGGAGTGAAGCCAAGCTGATCCTCGGCAGTTTTCTGGTCATCCTGCTGATCGGCACCCTGTTTCTGGTGCAGCCTTCCAGCCACAACGGCCAGGTGAGCTTCATCAATGCCTTGTTCACCGCCACCTCGGCCATCAGCGTGACCGGGCTCGGGGTGGTGGACACCGGCACTGCCTTCACCCTGCAGGGGCAGATCTTCCTGCTGATGCTGATGGAGATTGGCGGCCTGGGCCAGATGACCATGACCCTGCTGCTCATCGCCATGTTCAGCAAACGGGTCGGCCTGCGCCAGCAGGTGCTGGCCAAGGAGGCACTGGGCCAGGAGGGCTCGGTCAACATCATCCAGCTGGTGAAGCGCATCGTGCTGTTCGCCTTCATCGCCCAGCTCATCGGCACCGCTCTGATGGCCATCCGCTGGGTGCCCGAGATGGGGTGGGAGCGCGGCCTCTACGTCAGCTTCTTCCACGCGGTATCGGCCTTCAACAACGCCGGCTTCTCGCTGTTTGCCAACAATCTCATGGACTACAGAGACGACCCCGTCATCAGCCTGACCATCGCCGGTCTGCTGATCCTCGGCGGGATCGGCTTTACCGTCATCGTCGATCTGGTGCGCAACCGCCGCTGGCGCAAGCTCAAGCTGCACAGCAAGCTGATGCTGATCATGACCCCGGGCCTGCTGCTGCTGGGAACCCTGATGTTCTGGCTGCTGGAACACAACAACCCGGGCACCCTCGGCAAGGTCTCCTTCGGTGGCCAGTGGCTGGCGGCCTTCTTCCAGTCTGCCAGCGCCCGTACCGCGGGTTTCAACACCATCGACATCGGCCTGATGACCCCGGCCGCCCTGTTGTTCCTGATGATGCTGATGTTCATCGGGGCGGGTGCCACCTCCACCGGTGGCGGTATCAAGGTGACCACCTTCGCGGTGGTGCTACTGGCGACCAAGGCGTTTCTGACCAAGCGCCCCCACGTCACCGCCTTTGGCCGCACCCTCTCGTCCCAGATAGTGACCCGATCGCTGGCCATCATCATGGTCAGCACCATGGTGCTGATGCTGGCCATGTTCCTGCTGATGCTCACCGAGCAGCAGCCCTTCGACAAGATCATGTTCGAGACCATCTCGGCGTTTGCCACCGTGGGGCTCTCCACTGGCATCACCGCCACCCTGAGCGAGCCTGGCAAGCTCATCCTGGTGCTGGTGATGATCTGTGGCCGTCTCGGCCCGCTGACTCTGGCCTTCATGCTGGCTCGCCCGGTCGAAACCCGCATCAAGTACCCGGAAGAGACCGTCTACACCGGCTGATGACACCGGGGCCCGTCGCGGCCCCGGTCACTCGCGCTGCCGCGCCTTGAGCCAGCGCCCCGGGCTCATGCCAAACTCCCGCTCGAACGCCCGCCCGAAGGCGGTGCCCCCGCTGTAACCCGCCCCCAACGCCACCTGGGTAATGGACTCCCCCGCCAGCAGCTGCTGACTGGCCAACACCATCCGCCAGCGCGTCAGATAGTCCAGCGGCGTCTGCCCGGTCAGCGCCTGAAAATGAGCGGCGAAGCGGGCGCGCGACATGCCCGCCTCCCGCGCCAGGGTCGCCACCGTCCAGGGCTCGTCCCCGCGCTGATGCATGACCGCGATGGCCCGAGCCAGCCGCGGGTCGGAGAGGCCGGCCAACATCCCCTGCCGGCAGAGCCCCTGTTCCACCAGATGACGCAGCAAGAGGATCAGCAGCACCTCCAGCAGACGGGAGAGGATCGGCGGCTGACCGTAACGCTCGGCGAAGGCCTCCTCGAACAGCAGGGTCAGTACCGGCGCAATGGCCGGGATCGTCTGCAGCGGCAGCACCAAGGTATCCGGCAACGCCAGCTGCAGTGGTGAGTCTCCTGCCGGCCCGAACGACACGCTGGCACACACCAGGTCGCAGCCCGCCAGCTGGCGGGGTTCGAGCCTGTGAGCCTGCCCCCTGGCGTAGAGGATCAGGGTCGGCTCGATCAGCAACAGGGGTTCCCCCCCCTCTTCGCGCAGCAGCAGTTCGCCACGGCGCAACAGGTGCAGATGGCCGCCGGCGGGATAGTCGCTGCTGTGAGAGTGCTGACACAGGTTGCCGGCGAAAAAGAGACTGGCCTGGGGAGCGGCATGGGCCAGCAGTATCGAGAGTGGATCCATATTTGAGACGCCTGGTAGTCAATGATGGACTCTGGGTGATAAACCGTACCATTAAAACCGGCATAGTGTCTCCCGTACCCAACCCAAACAGGAGCACATCATGAGTCGCATTCACGCCGTCGTGCAGCCCAAACCGGCAGCCGCCCCCACCTTCGCCGCCCTGAAAAGCAGCCTGGGCATGGTCCCCAACCTCTACGCAACCCTGGCCCACTCACCGGCCCTGCTCAACGGTCTGCTCGGCTTTGCCGACGCGCTGGGCAAGGGGCGGCTCAGCGCCCGCCAGCGGGAGCTGCTGGCACTGGCCATCGGTCAGGCCAACGCCTGCCAGTACTGCCTGTCGGCCCACACCCTGCTGGCTGGCCGGGCCGGTTTCGATGACGGCGCCATCCGGGCTGCCCGTCTCGCTCAGGCGACGGATCCGCTCGATCACGCCCTGTTGCAGCTAGCGGTCGCCCTGGTCACCCAGCGCGGCGTCATCAGCGATGCGCAACTGGCCGCCGCCCGGGCGGCGGGCGTGGATGATGAGCTGATGATGGAGGTGCTGGGGCAGGTGGTCATCAATACCCTGACCAACTACGGCAATCATCTGGCGGAAACCGACATCGACTTTCCGCCCGTCACGCTCACCCCATGACAGAGGAGCAGAAATGGAACGTCATGACCGAGGTTTTCTGATCGCCCTCACGGGGGTGGTACTGACCCTGCTCTGGATCGGCGTGTTCAAGTTCACGCCGACCGAGGCGGCGGCCATCCGGCCGCTGGTGGCAAGCCACCCGCTGATGAGCTGGCTCTATGCCGTGCTCTCGGAGCAGGCCGCCTCCAATCTGATCGGGCTGGTCGAGATCCTGATCGCCGGCGGCCTGATTGCCGGCCTGTGGCGGCCACGTCTGGGCTACTGGAGCAGCCTGGGGGCCATCCTGACCTTCCTCGTGACCCTCAGCTTTCTGCTGACCCTGCCGGGCGTCTGGAAGCTGGTCGACGGGGTGCCGGTCACCGAGTTCTTCATTTTCAAGGATCTGGTGCTGCTCGGCGTTGCCTGGCACTACCTGAATTTGAGTCGCGCCAGACTGGCCGACGCCTGACGACAATGCCTTTTTGCGCCCCGGAAGGGGCGTTTTTTTATCAGGCGGCCCTGGCTGGCCGCTTGCTCCCCCGCTTGCCTGCCCCTGTTGTGCCACCACTCGCCGGGCTGCGCTTGCGTTTGGTGAAGCGACGCTTGTCGGCCCCGGGCGCCGCCTTGGGCAAGGCGCTGAAGCTGGCCCCCGAATCCTGTCTGGCGCCGTCGATCAAACCGTTCAGCTGCTCGGTGAGCGGCCCCATGAACTGCTGATAGCTCGCCTGTCGCTCGGCAATCCGGCCGAGGTGCTGCTCCCACAGCGCCGTCATGTCCGGGGTGGTGGCCGTGGCCGGCAGGGCCTGGATCAATGCCCGCCCGGTCGGGGTCGCCTTGATGCTCTTGCCTTGACGCACCAGAAAGCGGCGCTTGAACAGCAGGTCGATGATGCCGGCCCGGGTCGCCTCGGTGCCGAGGCCGTCGGTTTCGCGCAGGGTCTTGCGGATCTCGGGAGCCTGCACGTAGCGGGCGATGCCGGTCATGGCGGCCAGCAGGGTGGCATCGGTAAACGACTTGGGGGGCTGGGTCATCTTCTCCAGCAACTCCCCCTGCTCGCACAGAAGCTGCTCGCCCTGACGCAGGGCAGGCAGGGTTCCCGCCTCCTCCTCGTCATCTTCCTCCACCCCCAGCAGCGCCTTCCAGCCCGCCTTGAGGATCCGCCGCGCCTTGGCCTGAAACTGCCCGCCGGCGATGCGCAGCAGCACCTTGCTGTCGTTGTACTCGAACGGCGGGTAGAACTGCAGCAGATACTGGCGGGCAATCAGGCCATACAGCCTGGCTTCATCGCCACTCAGGCTCCCCTCGTTGCCGTGCTTCTCGGTGGGGATGATGGCGTGGTGGGCATCCACCTTGCTGTCGTTCCACGCCTTGCTGCGGATCTTGCCGTCCGCTTCGCTTACCGCCCTGGCCAGCGCCGGCGCCGTGCTGGCGATGGCCTCCCGCACCTGGCCGGCCCGGTTGAAGTGCTCGCTCGGCAGATGGCGGCTGTCGGATCTGGGGTAGGTGATGAGCTTGTGCCGTTCATAGAGGCTCTGGCAGACATCCAGCACCCGCTTGGCATCCATGCCGAACCGCTTGGCGGCATCGATCTGCAGGCTGGAGAGGTTGTAGGGCAGCGGCGCCGCCTGCTTGCGGGCCTGCTCCTCCACCTCTTCCACCAGTGCGCTCTGGCCATGGATCCGCTCCACCACCTTGGCGGCCAGCGCCCGGTTGAGCACCCGCCCCTCCTCGTCCTGCCAGGGCAGACAGGCCTCGGAAGGCAGCCACTTGGCGCTGAAACGCTCGTTGCATTCGGTCTGTAGATGGGCCAGCACCTCGAAGAAGGGTTTGGGCACGAAGGCCTCGATCTCGAGATCCCGCCGTACCACCAGCCCCAGCAGCGGTGTCTGTACCCGGCCGACCGAGAGCAGCTCGCTGCAACCCCCCTTGCGACCAAGCAGGGTATAGGCGCGGGTCATGTTGATGCCGTAGAGCCAGTCGGCCCGGCTGCGGGCCAGCGCCGACACCGCCAGCGGCACGAACTCCTTGTTGTCTCTGAGCTTGTCGAGGGCGCGGCGCACCGCCGGCGGGTTGAGATCGCTGATGAGGCAGCGCAGCACCGGTCGGGTTTTGCCATAGCCGAGAAAATCGATCACCTCGTCCACCAGCAGTTGCCCCTCCCGGTCCGGGTCACCGGCGTTGACCACGCAGTCGGCCTGCTTGAGCAGGCGCTTGATGACGGTGAGCTGGGTCTTGGTCTTCGGCTTGGCCACCAGTTGCCACTGGCTCGGGATGATGGGAAGGGATTCCATGCGCCACTGCTTGTAAGCGGCATCGTAGGCATCGGGCTCGGCCTGTTCCAGCAGGTGGCCGATGCACCAGGTCACCACATCCCCCTGCGCGGTTTCGATGAAGCCCTCCCCCTTCTTGTGGGGCTTGGGCAGCACGTCGGCAATGGCGCGCCCCAGACTGGGCTTCTCGGCGATAAAGAGTCGCATGGCAAACACCTGAACACTGTATATGCGAACAGTATATACCGGGCCCAGGGCAAAGCCCAAGCCCCTGCCTGGCGCGAGACGACAGGCTGCTGCACAGGCAAGAGAAGGGAGCAGGGAGTCATGGCCCAACGATAAAAAGTGGAGAGAAAGTGGTGCAGCGGCATCAATTACGCCTCAAACGAGGAGCGAAAAGACGGTAAAATCGCAGGGTGTTAAATTAAATTCAGTTAAATGATAAATAACAAAATAATAATTGCATTTAAAATAACAATACAAAATATAAATCATGATAGAGGTCAATCAACTACCTCTCCATGGATACTACTATATTGGTAATATTTGAACGTAGGAAAACGCCGTCATGCTTGGAAAACTGTTGAGAAAAACCTGGTTCTGGCTACTGCTGCTCGGAGCCCTCTTGGGCGTTGCAGCGCTGGGGGTCACGGTGACCGTCATGCACAAGACCAGTTCCACCGAGTTCTGCGTCTCCTGCCACTCCATGCAGACCCCGCTGGCCGAGTATCAGGGCAGCGTCCACTTCCAGAACGTGAAGGGCATCCGCGCCGAGTGCGCCGACTGCCACATTCCGGGTGATCCCACCTCCTATCTGTGGACCAAGATCCGCGCCGTGAAAGACATCTATCACGAGGCGATCGGCACCCTCGACACGCCGGAGAAATACGAGGCCCACAAGCTGCGCATGGCGCAGTCGGTGTGGGACGAGCTGAAGGCCAACGATTCCGCCACCTGCCGCAGCTGCCACAGCTACGCAGCCATGGACATCCTGGCCCAGCGCCCCAACGCCCGCGCCGAGCACCCGGTCGCCATCAAGGAGGGCCAGACCTGCATCGACTGCCACCGCGGCGTCGCCCACATCATGCCCGACATGAGCGGCCTGGCCGCCGCCGGTGCCAGCGAGCTGGCGCAAGCTGCCGCCCAGACCCCGGCCAACGTCACCACCCGTTACGCCATCGCCACCACCCCGCTCTATCTGGATGCCGGCGCCAAGACCGACGAAGGCACCCTGATGCCCTCCACCCAGGTGGAAGTGCTGGCCAACGACAACGGCCGCGCCCAGGTGCGCATCGACGGCTGGCAGCAGGACGGGGTGAGCGAGGTGTTCTACGCCGCCCCCGGCAAGCGCATCCTGAGCACCCTGCTCGGCGACAAGGCCAAGGCGCAGCTCACCACCGGCAAGAGCGAAACCGACAGCGCCACCAACCTCACCTGGCATCAGGTCAGCCTGACCGCTTGGGTGGATCAGAGCCAGCTCATCGGCGATCAGGGCAAGCTGTGGCAGTACGCCTCCACCCTGATGTCCAACAACTGTACCGGCTGCCACGGCCTCACCGCACTGGATCACTTCAACGCCAACCAGTGGATCGGCGTCATCAAGGGGATGGAATCACGCACCTCCCTGACCCCGGAACAGGCACGCATGTTGACCCAATACGTCCAGAAACATGCCAGTGACATGAACGCGGCGCACTAAGGCTGGCACAGAGGAAATCGTCATGACTTTTTTTACCGATAAGCAAACAAATCTCTCCCGCCGCAATCTGCTCAAGGGGCTCGGCGCCTGCGCCGCCCTGCCGCTGCTGGCCGGCGTCTTCCCGAAAAGCGCGCTGGCCAAGGCCATCAGCACGGCACTTGAACAGTTCCCGACCCTGGTGCCCGCCCAGAAAGGCATCCTGACCGGCGCCCACTGGGGGGCCTTCGAGGCCATCGTCGAAGAGGGCCGCATGGTACGGGTCCAGCCGGTGGCCGATGATCCGGCGCCGAACGATCTGATCGACATGGCGCCGTTCCAGGTCCACGCCAAGAACCGCATCAAGTACCCCATGGTGCGCAAGAGCTGGCTGGAGCAGGGCCCGGGGGCAAAGCCCGAGCTGCGCGGCGCCGACGAGTGGGTGCGGGTGAGCTGGGAGAAGGCCATCGCCCTGGTGGCCGGCGAGATAGGCCGGGTGCAGAGCGACTTCGGCCCGCAGGCGATCCACGCCGGTTCCTACGGCTGGAAGAGCGTCGGCATGTTCCACAACAGCCGCACCCTGCTGCACCGCCTGATGAACCTGGCGGGCGGCTTCACCGGCTATGCCGGCGACTACTCCGCCGGCGCCGCCCAGGTGATCATGTCCCACGTGATGGGTTCCATCGAGGTGTATGAGCAGCAGACCGCCTGGCCCAACGTCATCGAGCACGCCGAACTGGTGGTGCTGTGGGGGGTCAACGCCCAGGTCACCCTGAAGAACAGCTGGAACATGCCGGATCACGAGGGTCAGGCCGGCTTCAAGGCGCTGAAAGATAAAGGCACCCGCATCATCAGCATCGACCCTGTCTACAACGAAACCGCCAAGCTGGCCGGGGCCGAGTGGATTGCACCGAACGCCTACACAGACGTGGCCATGATGCTGGGGGTGGCCCACACCCTCTACAGCGAGCAGAAGCACGATCAAGCCTTCCTCGACCGCTACACCACCGGCTTCGACAAGTTCCTCACCTATCTGCTCGGCAAGGAAGACGGCCAGCCGAAGAGCGCCGAGTGGGCAAGCTCCATCTGCGGCGTCGATGCCAAGGTGATCCGCCAACTGGCCCTCGACATGGCGTCCAAGCGCACCATGATCATGGCGGGCTGGGGCATGCAGCGGCAGCAGCACGGCGAGCAACCCAACTGGATGCTGGTCACCCTGGCCGCTATGCTGGGCCAGATCGGCCTGCCGGGCGGCGGTTACGGCTTCAGCTACCACTACTCTTCCGGTGGCAGCCCCACCGCCAAGGGCGGCATCCTGGCGGGCATCTCCGCCGGCAATGCACCGAAGAACGGGCCGGCGCCGATCCCGGTGGCCCGCATCGCCGACTGTCTGGCCAACCCCGGCAAGACCATCGACTTCAACGGCCGCAAGGTGACCTACCCGGACATCAAGCTGGTCTACGTGGCGGGCGGCAACCCCTTCCACCACCACCAGGACACCAACAACCTGGTCAAGGCCTGGCGCAAGCCGCAGACCGTGATCGTGCACGAGCCCTACTGGACCGCCACCGCCAAGCACGCCGACATCGTCCTGCCGGCCACCACCAGCTACGAGCGCAACGATCTGGAGATGGGCGGCGACTACTCCCAGCGCTACGTCTTCCCGATGCACCAGTGCGTGCCGCCCCAGTTCGAGGCGCGCAACGACTTCGACATATTCCGCGACGTGGCCGCCAAGCTGGGCCTGCAGGAGCAGTACACCGAAGGCAAGGACGAGATGCTGTGGCTCAAGCAGATGTACGACGGCATGGCCGCCCAGGCCCGCGGCGCCCGGGTGGCGCTGCCACCGTTCAACATGTTCTGGGAGTCCAACAACTACATCCGCTTCCCGGTGCCCGAGGCGAATCGCCAGTGGATCCGTCACGCCGATTTCCGTGAGAACCCGCTGCTCAACCCGCTCGGCACCCCGTCCGGCAAGATCGAGATCTTCTCCAGCACGGTGGCCGGCATGGGTTATGCCGACTGCGCTGGCCATCCCAAGTGGTATGAGCCCAAGGAGTGGATCAAGAGCAAGGAGGCGACCCGCTATCCGCTGTCGCTCAACACCTCCCACCCAACCCAGCGGCTGCACTCCCAGCTCGACAACACCCCGCTGCGGGACAAGTTCGCCATCGCCGACCGCGAGGCGATCCTGATCCACCCGGACGACGCCAAGGCGCGCGGCATCCAGGACGGCGATCTGGTGCGGGCCTTCAACGACCGCGGCCAGATCCTGGTGGGGGCCCTGCTCTCGACCGATATCCGTCCGGGGGTGGTGCGGGTGTGCGAAGGGGCCTGGTTCGATCCTGCCACACCGGGCGAGGCGGGAAGCCTGTGCAAGAACGGCAACGTCAACTGCCTCACCTTCGACGAGGGCACCTCCAGCCTGGCGCAGGGCAACTGTGGTCACATGGCCCAGCTGCAGATCGAGAAGTACCAGGGCCCGGCCCCGGTCAACACTGCCCACGCGGTGCCGGCCAACGCCTGAGCAGACGACTGAGCAACAAAAACGGCGCCATCAAGGCGCCGTTTTCTTATCGCGGTTTGTGGTGTGACTCGGAATCAGAAGTCACCCTCAACCATCTACTCTTGTGCACACACAACCCTCTTTGCAGCCAGAGCGCGGACAAGGTGGCTTAGAAGTCCCCTTCCACCCTGTACTCTTGTGCACACTCCACCCGCCTTGCGGCCAGAGCGCGGACAAAGGCTCAGAATCAGAAGTCACCCTCAACCATGTACTCTTCCGCACACTCCACCAGCTGAGGCCAAAGTTCTTCCGGCACCCAAGCATCTGGGTCATCTTCATCCCCGTCGTACTGGCTCCAGAAATAGCGGCGCAGGCCGGAGGCGAAGTCATCGCTCAGCTCGGCCAGCTCGGAGAGCGGCCCCAGCCAGGCGATGCGGCGCAGGCCGGAGGCGAGATCGTTGATGGCGTCCATCAGGCCGCGATCGTCAAAGCTCTGCTCCACCAGCAGGGTGAAGCGTTCGCGCGCCCGCTCGGTCTGATCCTCATCCAGCTCGCCCACGTCAGCCAGCAGGTCGACAAAATCTTCCAGCAGGAAGGCAATCAGGCTGTCGCGATCCTCAAACCACTGGATCTGGGCCCCCTTGGTGCCCAGCACGGAGGCATCGAACGAATCGTCGAGATGACACAGTGCCCATGGATCATCGGTCATGGTTCTCTTCCTCAGGCTAAAACAGGTGCCATATCTTATGCCTAGCTCTCCACTCTTGCCACCTTGGGCAGCGAGAGGGAAGCCGCCAGCCCGCCCAGTTCGGCGCGCCCCATGATGAGGCTGCCGCGGTAAGCTTCCGCCAGATCGGAGACGATGTTGAGACCCAGGCCCGAGCCCGGCACCTTCTCGTCGAGGCGCACCCCGCGCAGCACCGCCTTGGCGATCTGATCCTCGCTCATGCCGGGGCCGTCATCCTCGATGCGCAGGGTGATCCAGCCCCCCAGCTCGGCGCTGGAGATGCGCAGCCGGCCGGCCGACCACTTGAAGGCGTTCTCCAGCAGGTTGCCCACCATCTCGTCGAAGTCCTGCTCCTCCACCCCGACCGCCAGGGTGGCCGGCACCTGCAGGTCCACTTCCCGGCCCGGATAGAGGCGGGAGAAGGCGCGGCAGATGTACTCCACCCGCGCCCGCACCGGGGTCGACACCCCGAGGATCTTGGCGGCGCCGGTCACCCGCGCCTTGCCGAGGTGGTAGTCGATGTGGCGCTGGATCTGATCGAGCTGCTCGCCGAGGGCGGCCTGATCCTCCGGCGGCAGCTGGGCCACCTGGTTGCGCATGATGCTGAGCGGCGTCTTGAGGGCGTGGGCCAGGTTGCCGGTGTGGGAGCGGGCCCGCTGCAACAGCTCGCCGTAGTGGTGCAGCAGCCGGTTGATGTCCTCCACCAGCGGCTGGATCTCCAGCGGATAGCGCAGCCGGAACCCCTCCTGATGGCCCTGATGGACCCGGCTCAATTCGCGCCGCAACAGGTGCAGCGGCCGCAGGCCGTAGACGATCTGGAACATGAAGCCGAGCACCAGCCCGGTCGCGGCAAAGCCGAGGCCGAGGAACAGGCTGATGCGGGTCTTCTTCAGGGTCTGGGTCAGGGCGCTGCTGTCCTTGGCCATCACCAGGGTGAACACCCGATCCGAACCGGGCAGCAGCACGGTACGGGTCATGATCAGCAGTGGCTCCTTGTTGGGCCCCTTGCCGACGAAGAGATCCGGATCACCGAAGGCCGACTTCAGGCCGTGCACGTCGAGGTGCACATCCCACAGGGAGCGGGAGCGGCTGACCACGCTCTCCCCCAGCTCCAGTTGCCAGTAGTAACCGGAGTAGGGCTGGCGAAAGCGGGGATCGGCCATGGGTTCGGTGACCACCGGCAGACCATCCGGCTGGATCTCGAGGCGGGAGAGCAGATCGTAGAGCTGCAGGCGCAGGCCGTCGGCCTCCGCCTCCTGCCAGTAGTTGCGCATCATGGTCTGCAGGCTGAAGCCGGTGGCAAACAGGAACAGGCCGCACCAGACCATGGCGATGACCACCAGCCGCCCGCGCAGGGTGCGCACCAGCCTCATTCAGCCGCTCCGGTATAAGAGGGCATCAAGTGCCGGCTCATTCGTTGATCCGGTAGCCGAGGCCGCGCACCGTCTCGATGAGATCGGCGTGGGTCTTCTTGCGGATCCGGCCGATGAACACCTCCACCGTATTGGAGTCGCGGTCGAAATCCTGGGCGTAGATGTGGTCGATCAGCTCGCTGCGCGACACCACCTTGCCCCTGTGCTGCATCAGATAGCCGAGCACCCGGAACTCGTGGGCGGTGAGCTTGATGGGGGTGCCTTCGTACCACACCTGGGAGGCCGCCATGTCGAGCCGCACCCCGCCGATCTCCAGAATCGAGCTGGCATTGCCCGCCGCCCGCCGTACCAGAGCATGGACCCGGGCCACCAGCTCGGCCACCTGGAACGGCTTGGTGAGGTAGTCGTCGGCCCCGGCGTTGAGCCCCTCGATCTTCTCGTGCAGCTGGCCACGGGCGGTCAGCACCAGTACCGGGGTGTCGATCCCCTTGCTGCGCCACTCCTTCAGCACGCTCAAGCCATCGCGGCCCGGCAGACCGAGATCCAGAATGATGGCGTCGTAGGGCTCGGTCTCGCCGAGAAAGCCGGCCTCGTTGCCGTCGTGGCAGAGGTCGGTCACGAAACCGGACAGGCGCAGCTGTTCCGCCAGCTGGCCCGCCAGGGTCTTCTCATCTTCAACTATCAGAATTCGCATAAATGGGTATCCAAAGCAGGGTGGTGCCGGTACCGGCGGCGGTTGGGGAACGAACCGGGTGGCGGCGCGTTCGCGGACTCACTCCATCACTCCTCTTCCGGGGGCGGGCGCGGTTCGAACAGCCGCTCCAGATGGTGGCCCTTGAGCCACACCATCTCCAGGTTGTCGGCCCGATAGCCCACCTTGATGACGCTGTTCTCGCTGTCGATCAGCTTGAGTTCGTACAGCCAGATGCCGTCCTCCTCCCCCAAATCGACCCGCAGCACCCGTACCGGCAAGCGGGAAGCCACCTCCATCACCTCATGAAAGGGGCGCACCCGTCCCTCGCTGACCGCCTGCTGCAGCAAGGCCTCGTTCGGCGTGGCCGCCTGTGCCAGTGCCGGCAGCAGCAACCCAAGCAGAGACAGGGCTCTATTCATGGATGATTCATCTCCCAAAACCTAACATAATGCCGTTTATAGTCTGCCAGCCATGAATCCGGAATGAATATGATCCGACGCAGTTTCCTGCTGATCCTTTGCCTCTTCGCCACCCTCGGCTGGGCGGTCGAGAGCCGTCTCGACATGGCCGGGCTGGTCAAGCTGCTGGTGGCCCAAGGGTATCACGACATTCGGGAAGTGGAGCTGGAAGGGGACAAATTCGAGGTGGAAACCCTGGATGCCCAGGGGCAGCGGGTGCGACTCCTGGTCGACGCCCATACGGGTGACATCAAAAAAGAGGCCGACTAGGCCTCTTTTTTATTGCGGGTTGTCGGGGCGGCGTACTTAAGACCTCATGCCTCCCTCAGTTTCTGTGGCCGAAGCCGGCGCCAGGGGCGCAGCAGCTTGTCGCGGCGTGGCACCAGCAGGGCACAGGCCAGCAACAGGTAGATGAGGGGCTCCTGCCAGCCGCTCTTGAGCGACCACCAGTAGTGCACCGGCACCAGCAGGGCCACCGCGTAGATCCAGTTGTGCAGCTTCTGCCAGGCCGGCCCCATGCGCCGCAGCAGGGCCGGGATCGAGGTGAGGCTGAGCGCCAGCAGCAACAGCAGCGCCACCATCCCCACCACTATGTAGCTGCGCTTGACCAGCTCGCCGCCAATCAGCCGCCAGTCAAACTGCAGATCCAGCCCCAGCCAGACCATAAAGTGCAGACCGGCCCAGGCGGCGCACCAGAGCCCGAGCGGGCGGCGCAGCTTGATGAGCTGCCCCTGCCGCCAGCGTTTGGCCAGCGGCGACACCAGCAGGGTGAGCAACAGCAGATTGAGCGCCCCCTTGCCCAGATAGTGGGTCAGCCCCTGTACCGGATCCCCTCCCAGCAGACCGCCGGGCACGGCCACCAGCAGCCAGAGCAGAAACCCCAGCGAGGCAAGGTGTACCAGCAGGCGCAAGCCGTTGATATGGGCTGTTTTCAGTCTCGGCGTCATATCGCAGTTCCCGTTATGTTTTTCCCACCCCTCATCCCCAACCCTTCTCCCACAAGGGGAGAAGGGGGCAAGACACCGTTCGGGCAGAGCGTCAGTTTCAATACCATTTTCTCAGATCCATCCCCTGATAGAGCGAGGCCACCTCGTCGGCATAGCCATTGAACATCAGGGTCGGCTGGCGCTTGGCGCCGAAGATGCCCCCCTCGCCGATGAAGCGCTCGCTGGCCTGGCTCCAGCGCGGGTGATCCACCGCTGGATTGACGTTGGCGTAGAAGCCGTATTCGTTGGGGGCCAGCAGGTTCCAGGTAGTGGGTGGCATCTCCTCCACCAGCCGGATGGAGACGATGCTCTTGATGCTCTTGAAGCCGTACTTCCAGGGCACCACCAGCCGGATCGGCGCGCCGTTCTGGGCTGGCAGCGCCTTGCCGTAGAGCCCCATCGCCAGGAAGGAGAGCGGATGCATCGCCTCGTCGATGCGCAGCCCCTCGACATAGGGATAGTCGATGCCGCCGCCGAGGGAGCGGGAAGCCTGACCGGGCAGCTGCTCCGGATCATAAAGGGTCTCGAAGGCTACAAACCTGGCGCGGCTGGTGGGCTCGGCCCGGCGAATGAGGTCCGCCAGCGCGATGCCGCTCCAGGGCAGCACCATGGACCAGGCCTCCACGCAGCGCAGCCGGTAGATACGCTCCTCGAGCGGGCTCTTGTTGATGAGATCCCACACATCCAGGGTAAACGGCTTGGCCACCTCCCCTTCCACCTTCAGGGTCCAGGGCTCGGGCTTGAGGTAGTGGCCGTTGCGGGCCGGATCCCCCTTGTCGGTGCCCAGCTCGTAGAAGTTGTTGTGGGTGGTGGCCTTCTCCTCCGGCGTGAGGATCAGCCCCTCCGGCCTGGCAGCGGCGTGGATGTTGAGCGCCCGGGTGGCGACCGGTGCCGGCTTGTCGCCAGAGAAGAGATCGAGCACCCCGGCCTGGGTCGGCAACGCCAGGGTGGCGGCGCCGAGCCCCAGCCCTTTCAGGATCAGGCGACGATCCTGATAGACGGCTTCCGGCGTGACATCCTGTTCGGTGAGGTGATGGGCAGAGCGGCGCTTGAGCAACATGGAAAAACTCCCGGGGCGATGAGGGTTACAATCATAAGACCCGCCCCGGCCGAGTTTTATTTCACGGAAAATTACATGAACTGATAGAGGGGCAGTGCCTTGGCCATGGTTCCGACCAGAAACAGCACTACGAACACCAGCAGGGGAACGATCACATTTGGCACCATCAGACTCACTCCATGAGCAGGACAGGGCCTCTAACTATGGTGCAGACACGACCGCCTCACCATGAATTTTTTTCGCGAGCGCAAGCGTATTCCTGAGTTGAAATGAGTGATGCAGATCACACACAATTCCGCCCCTGCTTGCCGCCCCCCCTGCGCGGGGTAGGCTCCCCTTTTTCCGGATTTCACTACTGAAGAGTCACGCCATGAGCCCATTGATCGCCATCGCCATCACGACCGGGATCCTCTCCGCCGTCTGGGGCTGGGTCGCCGTCACCCTCGGCCTCATCTCCTGGGTCGGCTTCCTCGGCTGCACCAGTTATTTTGCCTCCAGCGGCGGCTACAAGGCGCTGCTGCAGACCCTGCTGTGCAATGCCAGCGGCATGCTGTGGGCCCTGCTGCTGATCCATGGCGACGCCTGGTGGGGCGCCGGGGTGGCGGGTTACCTGATGACCGGGGTGGTGGCGACCCTGATGTGCGTGCAGGCCAGGCAGCAGTGGCTCTCCTACATTCCCGGCACCTTCGCCGGTTGCTGTGCCACCTTCGGAGCGGCGGGAGAGTGGCGACTGATCCTGCCATCGCTGGTGATAGGTGCGCTGTTTGGCTACCTGATGAAGGCGAGCGGCCTGTGGCTCTCCCATAAAACCCAGAAAACCCACGCCACGGCTGGCGTCACCGACCCGGCTTGAGCCGGCCTAACGTGACCGATTCGGTCTGAAACCAGAGGGGCGGCCCGTCATCGACGGGCCGCCCCTCTGTCATTTATCCCTTCGACTTGAAGTTCGCCGCTTCTATGCCGTGCCGGTTCAACAGCTTGTAGAAGTCGGTGCGGTTTCTGCCCGCCATGCTGGCCGCCAGGGTCACATTGCCCTCGGTGGTGCGCAGCAGCCGGATCAGATACTCCTTTTCGAACTCGGCCCGCGCCTCGTTGAACGAGGGGATGCCGCCACTGCCGCCACTCAGGGCAGACTCCACCATGGCGGCACCGATCACCGGGCTGCAGCAGAGGCTGGCCAGCTGCTCCACCACACTGTAGAGCTGGCGCACGTTGCCGGGCCAGGCCGCCGCCGCCAGCAGCGCCAGCGCCTCCGGCGAGAAGCCGAGGGCGGCGCACTCGCCATGGCGGCTGCGATACTCGTCCAGCGCCTGCCTGGCCAGCAAGGGGATATCCTCGCTGCGGGCACTGAGGGGCGGCAGTGTGATGTTGGCCACGTTGAGCCGATAGAAGAGATCTTCCCGAAAGCGCCCCTCCTCCATCGCCGCCACCAGATCCTGATGGCTGGAGCTGATGACCCGCACCTCAGGCGTGCCCTGGCCGTACTCCTGCAATACCTGCAGCAGCTTGGCCTGCAGCGACTCCGACAGGTCCCCTATCTCGTCGAGAAACAGGGTCGCCCCCTTGGCCTGCTCAAACAGGCCGGACTGGCCATCCTCGCCGAACAGCTGCAGATCCAGCGCAGCCCAGGGCAGCGCGGCACAGTTGATCACATACAGCGGCTGATCACGCCGACTGCTGGCCTGGTGCAGCGCCTGAGTCATCACCCCCTTGCCGGAACCGGAAGGGCCCATGATCAGCACCGGCACCTCCATGGTGGCGATGCTGCTGGCCTGGATCAGCAACTGCTCCATCTGCGGGTTGCGGGTCAGGATCAGCGACTGCCACTCCTGGCGCTGCTTTGGGCGCGTCAGGCTCAGCGCATGCTCTATGGTGGCGAACAGCTCGTCCTTGTCGATGGGCTTGGTCAGAAAACTGAATACCCCGGAGCGGGTCGCCTGAATGGCATCGGGAATGGTGCCGTGGGCGGTCATGATGATGACCGGCAGCCCCAGCCACTGGGACTGGATCCGCTCGAACAGCGCCAGCCCGTCCATGCCGGCCATGCGCAAGTCGCTCAGCACCAGATCGGCCCGTTGCTGACGCAACCGGTCCAGCGCCCCTTCGGCGCTGTCGGCGGTATCCACCTCATAACCCTGGCTGCGCAGACGCATGCTCATCAGCTTGAGCAGGCTGGCATCATCATCAACCAGCAGGATGCGACTCATTTCAGCGCCTCGCCGTTGCCATTCAGCTTGCGCTGATTGAGCTGTTCATCGATGGCGGAGAGCTGCTCGATCTGGCGGCGCAGACGCTGCACCTCCTGACTCTGATCGTCGCGTCGGCTGTCACGGGCCAGCAGCTCCTCGCCGAGGGCAATCCAGCTGCGCAGGAAGGCCTGGGCATCCAGGCCGAGCTCGGGCAGCAGGCTCTTGAGCTTGTCCAGACCGGCTCGCCGGCTTGCCACCGATTCGGACGGGTGGGTGTTGACCATGGCCAGGCTGACCCGGCTCTCGAGGTCGGTAGCCCCCTTGAGGCGCTGGCGCTCCTGGGCCCGTTGCTGGGCATGGCTGGCCAGCAGCCAGTCCGAGTATTGCAGGCGCACCTGCATCTCCTTGTTGGCAAACTCCATCCGCTTGGCGAGGGCAAGATCCGGCGACGCCGCCGGGTCACGCGCTGGCAGCAGGGAACAGCCTGTGAGCAGGCTCATCATCAATACCGGAACAACACATTGTTTCATCTTGGGCTTCACTTCAACGTCAACCGGAAACAGACATCCGCCTGTTCATCTTCAACCAATACCAACTCGCCGCCAAGGCTCATCGCCGATTCCCGGGCGATGGAGAGCCCCATTCCGGAGCCTTTCAGCAAGCCCTGGCGCACAATACTGCCCTGCTCGAAGGGTTCGAAGATCCGCTCCCGTTCGGCCACGGGAATGGCGGGCCCCTCGTTGGCCACCTCCAGCCAGCTGCCGTTGCCATCCTGCCCGGCACGGATCCAGATCTGCCCTCCCTTGGCGCCGTAGCTGACCGCATTGGAGAACAGATTATCGAGGATCAGCCGCAAGCGATATGGCTCCGCTTTCAGCGTGATCGGATCGGTCGGCAAGTGTACACTGATTTGTTTGGATTCCAGCGCCAGCCGGTATTCTGCAGATAATTCTGACAGCAGGGGCGCCAGTGCCACCGGCGTCAAAGTGAACACCTCCTGCTGGCTGAGCCGGTTGAAATCGAGCAGCCGCTCGATCAGGGTCTGCAGGCGCCGGCTGTTCTCCTCCAGCATCTGGCAGATCTCCTGCTGATCCTGGGTGAGCGGCCCTACAAGCTGCTCGGAGAGCAGATCCGCCCCCTCCCGCAGCACCGCCAGCGGGGTCTTCAGCTCGTGGGAAACGTGGCGCAGGAACTGGTATTTCTGCTGCTCCAGCTCCTTCAGTTTGTCGTGCAGCCAGCCGATCCGCTCCCCCAGCAGCACCAGTTCGGCCGGCCCGTCCACCGGCCGCTTGTCCGGCTCCACACCGGCCCCCAGACTCAAGATCCGCGACTCAATCTGACGCACGGGGTGGATGATCAGGTAGGTAAACAGCAATACCAGCAGCAGGCTGAGCACCGCCACGAAGCCGCTGACCCACCAGATCTCGGTCATCAGGGCAGCGATGGTGGCCCGCACCTTGCTGACGTGATCGTCTACCTGACTGCGAGTGATGATCTCGAGCTGCTGGTTGGCCTCGTTGAACTCGTCAAACTTGGGACTGTTGGATTCGGCCTTGGCCCGGGGAAGATCCTGCAGGCTGTCGAGCCAGACGAGGGCCTGCTCGATGCCGCCATAGGCCTCGGCGTCAGGAATGGAACTCTGGTGGGCGGCCAGCTGGTCGCGGTAGCTCGCCAGCTGCTGCTGGTAGCTGGTCAGGATGCGCTCATCCCCGAGCACCGCATAACGGCGCAGGGTGCGCTCAAGATCGATGGCCTGGGTGGTCAGCAGAGTAGCCCGGCGGGTATCGCGCACCGCCCGCTCCAGCTCGTCGCTGGTCAACTGGCTGAGGTGGTCGAGGGCCTGGCTGTCATGCCAGATCATGCCGCCCAGCGGCATCAACACCAGGACGAACCCCATCAATACCACTTGCAGCAGGGAGCGTGGGCGTACCTTGGTCATCTTGTGCGGTCTCACTTCATCTGGGGTGGGTCAGCATATCCGCACTCCCCCAAAAAGCAAAACCGGCCAAAGGGCCGGTTCATGCTCTCTATCCGGGGTCATGCCAGACCCACGGATACCACACAGATAATCAGGATCATGGCCAACGCACCCGAGGCGGTCAGCAGTGCCCATTTCAGTTCCACACTCATGCAAATCTCCTTTCTTGCCAAGATGATAGAGCCTGATCACAACAGACGAATCGATGTTAATGCATAGTTAAGCCGATAACCGTGAGCTGTGTAAGAATTTCAGATGAGCCCTATCAAAGGACTGATGACATGTTCTATCTGTGTAGCATAGGGTCGAATCTTGACCCCCACCAGCATGTCGGCCAGGCGGTCGCCGAGCTGCTTGCCCACTTTGGCCGCCTGCGGCTCAGTTCGGTGATCCAGACCAAGCCGGTCGGCATGCATTCAAGCCATGACTTTCTCAACTGCCTGTTTGTCGCCGAGAGCGAGCTGGCTCAGCCCCGACTCAAGGCACACTTCGTCGCCATGGAGCTGGCCCACGGCCGGGATCGCAGCGATCCGCACTGCAAGGTGCGGGACCGCCCGCTGGACATCGACATCCTGGCCAGCAGCGAGGACGACGACTTCTCCGCCGCACGGGTTGACGCCTATCTCGACGAGCTGTTGGCAGAACTCTACGGCAAAGGAGAGGTGCACGACCCCAAGGTGACCCTGCCGCTGCACACCCGGCTGATGGCGGGCAAGGTGATCGAGGAGGGGCAGGTCGGCCTGTCCCCCGTTGCCCTGCAGCGCGACATGGCCATCCCCTGTTGATGGCTAGATAACGGCCAGACCGCGGCCACCATCCACCCGGATGCTGGCCCCGGTCATGTAGTCGTTCTGCATCAGCAACTGCACCGCCTGCCAGATGGGCGCCAGCCCCCCTTCCCGCGCCAGCGGCGTCTTCGCCAGCACCTGTTCACGCCACTCATCCCCATGCTCGTCGAGAAACAGAATGGGGCCAGGCTCTATGGTGTTGACCCGGATGGCCGGCGCCAGCTCGCGGGCAAAGCTCATGGCGAGCGAATGGGCCCCCGCCTTAGTGGCCACATAGCTGGCGAACTGGGGCGCCGGGGCATGGATATAGATGTCGGTGATGTGGATGATGCTGGCGTTGGGATGGCGCGCCAGCTGAGGGGCCAGCCCCCGGTTGAGCTGGAAGGGGGCCGCCATGTGCACCCGGTAGAATTGATCAAACTGGGCCAGCTGGGCCGCCGGCTCGCTCGCCTGCGGCTCAAAGGCCGAGGCGTTGTGGATCACCAGCGCCAGATCCGGCTGGGAGGCCAGCACCTCGATGAGCCGGCCCACCTCTTGCTCCCGGTTGAAGTCGGCCTGCACCAGCGTCACCCCCAGCGCCCGCAACCGCGCCAGCTCGGGTCGCTCGCTGCGATAGCTGCCGGTTACCTGCCAGCCTGCCGCCACCAGCTGTTCGCACAGATAGAAACCGAGCCGACGGCCACATCCTGTCACCAATGCACGCATAATCCCTCCTCTCTTATCCGCAGGAATGCCTATCGATCCCCACGGCACAAGCCATTGGCCGTTGCCGCCATCCGGCGGGCATAGTGGCCCCATCATCACCTTACGGAGCCACTTCCATGTTGCAGATCCGCGATCACATGAGCCGTCTGACCCACTCCCTCACCCCGCAGCTCGGCCTGGCCGAGGCGCTGGACCGACTGCATGACGCCGGCCTGAGCGGCCTGCCGGTGCTGGACCCGCAGCAACGGCTGATCGGGTTTCTCTCCGAGCAGGATTGCATCCCGAGCCTGCTCACCGGCAGCTACCACTGCGATACCCGCACCCGGGTGGAGGATCTGATGAACCGGGCCCCGCTCTCGGTCAGCCCGGACGACAGCATACTGGAGCTGGCCCGCCAGATGACCGAGGCCAAACCCAAGGTCTATCCGGTGCTGGAGGGCAATCGGGTAATAGGCATCATCAGCCGCCGGCAGGTGATGCAGGCCCTCAACGCGCAGATGAAGGCCTGCCTGCCCACCTAAATCTGGTAACGCCCCTTGTCGCCGATATCGAAGTGCAGGGGCATCCGCCACTTGGCCAGCGCGAGCAGGCAAAGCAGCGCGCCACACACCAGCGCCACCAGGGCGGCGGCCCAGCCGATGCCGGCCAGCTCCAGCAGCCATAGCAAAGGCAGCAGCAAGGGGACCGCCCTGATCCCCGGAATGGCGAAGCAGAACTGCTCCTTGAAGGCCAACCCCGCCAGCGTGGCCAGGGCCGCACCCAGCACCAGCACATCCGGCGCCCCGCTCGCACTGAGCAACAGGGCGCCCCAGCCCAGCCCCTGCAGCAAGAAGCGAATGCGCTTGTCATAGACATGCAGGCACAGGCCGCATACCCCGCTGGCCACGGCCAGCGCCGTCAGCCACTGTGCCGGCGTCAAAAAATCCTGCCCGATCAGCAAGCTTGCCCCTCGACACAGCAGCAGCAAGGCTGCCAGACTCAAGCCAAGGCGATAGAGGCAGACCGACAGCCTGTCGATGCCGTCCAGCTCGCTTTCAATTTCAGGGTTTGCCATATACAGTCGCCTCTACGAATCAGGGGCAACCCAATATACTGGTATCAGGTGCCAAATAATCTTCAAATGGGTTCAGGAGAGGTAGTTTGCGTGTAATCCACCTGCTTTGGCTACTGTTCCCGCTCAGCCCCTTTGCCAGGGAGCTGATCGTCTGTGGCACGATGGAACCCCCGCTCAAATACCTCGATGCCGCTCAGCAGCCCAGAGGGCTCGATGTCGACATCGTCACCGCCATCTTTGGCAGACTCAAGATCCCCATCAAGATCGAGCTGGCCGATTCCGGTGCCCGTCTCACCCGCAACGCAGAAACCGGTGTTTGCGATGTGGTGATGACCCACTCCTACAAGGCGGAGCGGGAACGCTACCTCATCTACCCCCAACAGGCCCATATCCGCCACAGCTGGCACTTTTTCGTGCGCAAGGCCGACCTGCTGAAGATCCGCTACGAGACGCTGGCCGACCTGAAACCCTGGCGCATCGGGGTGACCAAGGATTTCTCCTATACCCCCGAGCTGGCCGCCGCCCTCACCGATCCCTCCTATCACTTCCAGGAGATCACCATGAACCAGCTGCAGCTGCGCAAGCTGCTGGCCGGGCGGATCGATACCGTACCCATGCCGCTGGTCACCGCCTTCGCCCAGATCAGGGAGGAGGGGCTGGAGGGCAAGCTCGACTACCTGCCCAAACCGCTCAAGAGCAGTCCCTACTTCAACACCTGGGCCCGCGCCCGCGCCGACCAGAATACCCCGGCCCAGATGGCGGCTTATGACGCCGAGCTGCTGCGCATGAAACGCGATGGCCGGCTCAAGGCCCTCTACGACAAGTACGGCATCCCCTATATCGAACCCTGACTGGCCGGTCAGGGCTTCACATTCCGCAAGCTCGGGTTCTGCAACAAGACAAGCGTCTCGCTGCCCCCTCATGCAACCCGGCTCAAGGCTTCACATCCCGCAGGATCGGGTTCTGCAGCGAGATCAGGGTCTCGGTGGACTGTATCTCGTCGATGGTCTGGATCTTGTGGATCAGCACGGTCTGCAACTCGTCGATGGAGCGGGTCATCACCTTCATGAAGATGCTGTAGTGGCCCGTGGTGTAGTAGGCCTCCACCACCTCGTCCAGCGCCTGCAGCTTGGCCAGCGCCGACGGGTAGTCCTTGGCGCTCTTGAGGTTGATCCCGATGAAGCAACAGACGTCGTAACCCAGCTTCTTCGGGTTCACCTGCACCCGCGTTCCCTCGATGATGCCCGCCTGCTTCATCTTCTCCACCCGCACATGGATGGTGCCCGGGCTGACCAGCAGTTGTTTTGCCAGCTCGGCGTAAGGCAGCCGTGCATTCTCCATCAGGGCGGTGAGGATGGCCTGATCGAGATTATCGATCCGATAATTTTCCGGCACTTTTTTGCACTCCCTTTGATGATTCATCATTAATCACCCGTATATTTTGAAGAAAAAAATACACAAAGCCTATTTCTATTATCGAATATTGAATTTGGCTGGCGTTCTGTTGAAGAATCCTCACATCCAACGGGTTCAAGACAGGTATTCAGCATGAAACAGCACTACATTCGCAGCCAGCAACAGATCAGCTTCGTCAAAGAGATGTTCTCCCGCCAACTCGCCCAGCAACTGGGTCTGATGGAGGTACAAGCCCCCATCCTGAGCCGGGTCGGTGATGGCACTCAAGACAACCTCTCTGGCCACGAGAATGCGGTGCAGGTCAAGGTGAAGACCCTGCCGCAGCACAGCTACGAAGTGGTGCACTCACTGGCCAAATGGAAGCGCCAGACCCTGGGCCGCTTTGGCTTCGGTCCGGGCGAAGGCATCTACACCCACATGAAGGCACTGCGTCCGGACGAGGATCGCCTCACCCCCATCCACTCCGTCTACGTGGATCAGTGGGACTGGGAGAAGGTGATGCCGAGCGAGCGCCGCGATCTGGCCTACCTGCAGGAGACGGTGCGCGGCATCTGGGCCGCCATCAAGGCCACCGAGCGCGCGGTTTGTGCCGAACATGAGCTGACCCCCTTCCTGCCGGCCGAAATCCAGTTCGTGCACAGCGAAGAGCTGCTGACCCGCTACCCGGATCTCGACGCCAAGGGGCGCGAGCGGGCCATCGCCAAGGAGCTGGGTGCCGTGTTCCTGATCGGTATCGGCGGTGCCCTCTCCCACGGTGAGCGCCACGACGTGCGCGCCCCGGACTACGACGACTGGAGCAGCCACAGCGAGCTGGGTCTGGCAGGTCTGAACGGTGACATCCTGGTGTGGAACCCGGTGCTGCAGGACAGCTTCGAGATCTCCTCCATGGGGATCCGGGTCGACGCCGAGGCGCTGCGCCGCCAGCTCGCCATCACAGGTGACGAGGATCGCCTGCAGTACGACTGGCACCAGGATCTGCTGGCAGCGCGGATGCCGCAAACCATCGGCGGCGGCATCGGTCAATCCCGTCTGGCCATGCTGCTGCTGCAAAAAGAGCACATAGGTCAGGTTCAGGTCGGTGTCTGGCCGGCCGAGATGAAGGCCGCCGTGCAAGGCATGCTGTAACGAATGAAGGCCATGCCGGCGTCATCACGCTGGCATGGCGACAGGCAAGTGGCCGTCGGGGTTGAGCGAGCGCAACCCCGGCAGGCTGTAAGAGGCAAGACCGGCAGCGGCCTTGCTTCGCCATCGGGGGCTTGCCCCTGCGACCCGCTCAACCCACGTCAGGTCGCTTCACTACATTCCTCCCGGCAATCTTCGGATTGCCGTTTTTTTTACGCCGAAAACCGGTATTCGAAACCGGCTCCGATCTGGCACTGGCGCGGCAGATCCGCTTTCCTGCTGCCGGTGCAGTGGCAGGCAAACAGTTTCTCCACCGCCTCCTCCTGCAGATAGGCGCCAAGCGCCGCCGCCCGCTGCGGACCGGAAAACTTCAGGTGCAGGCCGCCGATGACGGCGTGGATCCGCTCATCGCCACACACCTCCCTCGCCCGCTCGATGATGTTCTCGGTCCCGGCGTGACCACAGCCGATAAAGACGATCAGCCCCTGTTCGCTCTTGTAGACCAGCGCCGAGTCGTCGCTGATAAGGTCTTTTTCCACCCGTCCGTCCCGCATGATGTAGCCAAGCAGCGAGGGGGCGGCCCGCTCGCGCTGCGCAATGCTGCCGAGGAACACCAGATGCTCCGAGAGCCACACCGGCTCGGCCGAGCAGTGGGAGAGCAAGCCTCTGGCCGCCAGCGACTCCCGTTCCAGCACTCCCGACAGGCGATAGAGGTTGCGCCGCCAGAAGGGAAGCGGCAGGAAGTAGCCCCGCTCGCAGAACACGTCCGGGCAGGCGATGAGAGGAATGGGAGTCGGATAGACGGGCAGCGAGCCTACCCCGCCCACATGGTCGTAGTGACCGTGAGAGAGCACCACATGGGTGAGCGAGGCGAGATCGATCCCCATCACGGCGGCGTTGTGGCGCAGCGCCCGGCCACGGCCGCTGTCAAACAGCACCCTGAGGCCGTCGCACTCCAGCAGCAGCGACAGCCCCTTCTCGGGCAGACAGCCAGGCAGATGGACATCGTCATCCACCAGTACGGAAAAGGTGAGCATGCAATTACCCCTCAAAAAAAACGCAGGCTCGGGGCCTGCGTTTTTATCTGCGATCCAGTTACTGGGTCATGGTCAGGCCGTTGCTGTCGGCCCCCAGCAGCAGTTTCTTGCCGGGGACGATGCGGCCGGAGAGCAGCGCCTGCGCCAGCGGGTTCTCCACCTTGTGCTGGATCGCCCGCTTGAGGGGACGCGCCCCGTAGACGGGGTCGAACCCGGCGTGGACCAGCTTGTTCAGCAGTGCTTCGCTCACCTCCACCTCGTAGCCCTGGGCCTCCAGCCGGCTCATCAGGCTCTTGAGCTGGATGCGGGCGATAGACTTGATGTGCTCCTCGCCAAGCGGGTGGAACACCACTGTCTCGTCGATCCGGTTGATGAACTCCGGCCGGAAACTGCGTGCCAGCACCTCCATCAACATGGCCTTCATCTCGTCGTAATCCTTCTCGGAGTGGTGCTCCTGAATGAGATCCGACCCCAGGTTGGAGGTCATGATGACCACGGTATTGCGAAAATCCACGGTGCGACCCTGACCATCGGTCAGCCGGCCGTCATCCAGCACCTGCAGCAGGATGTTGAACACATCCGGGTGGGCCTTCTCCACCTCGTCCAGCAGGATCACCGAGTAGGGGCGACGGCGCACCGCCTCGGTCAGATAACCGCCTTCTTCATAACCCACGTAGCCGGGAGGCGCCCCCACCAGACGGGCCACGCTGTGTTTCTCCATGAACTCGGACATGTCGATCCGCACCATGGCGTCCTGGGTATCGAACAGGAACTCGGCCAGCGCCTTGCACAGCTCGGTCTTGCCCACCCCGGTGGGCCCGAGGAACAGGAAAGAGCCGATGGGGCGATTCGGATCGGAGAGACCTGCACGGGAGCGACGAATGGCGTTGGAGACCGCCTCGACCGCCTCCTCCTGGCCGATCACCCGACTGTGCAGCTGATCTTCCATCCGCAGCAGCTTCTCGCGCTCCCCTTCCAGCATGCGGGCCACCGGAATACCGGTCCAGCGTGCCAGCACGTCCGCGATCTCCACGTCGGTGACCCGGTTGCGCAGCAGGCTGGTCTCCTGCATCTCGGCCTGGGTAGCGAGATCCAGCTGTTTCTCCAGCTCCGGAATGCGGCCGTACTGCAGTTCGGACATGCGGCCCAAGTCCCCTGCGCGGCGCGCCACGTCGAGATCCTGTCGGGCCTGCTCCAGCGCCGCCTTGATGTGCTGGGTGCCAGCGAGGGCGGCCTTCTCGGCCTTCCACACCTCTTCCAGCTCGTTGTATTCCCGATCTTTTTCACCGATCTCCTGGTTGATCAGCTCGAGCCGTTTGCGGCTGGCGTCGTCATCCTCCTTCATCAGCGCCTGCTGCTCCAGCTTCAGCTGGATGATGCGCCGCTCGAGCCGGTCGAGGGACTCAGGCTTGGAGTCGATCTGCAGCCGAATGCTGGCCGCCGCCTCGTCGATGAGGTCGATGGCCTTGTCCGGCAGCTGACGATCCGCGATGTAGCGGTGCGACAGCTGGGCCGCCGCCACGATGGCCGGGTCGGTGATCTGCACGTGGTGGTGCAGCTCGTAACGCTCCTTCAGGCCGCGCAGGATGGCGATGGTATCCTCCACACTCGGCTCTTCCACCAGCACCTTCTGGAAGCGGCGCTCCAGCGCGGCATCCTTCTCGATGAACTGGCGATATTCATCGAGGGTGGTAGCCCCGACGCAGTGCAGTTCGCCCCGCGCCAGCGCTGGTTTGAGCATGTTGCCCGCGTCCATGGCCCCCTCGCCCTTGCCGGCGCCGACCATGGTGTGCAGCTCGTCGATGAAGAGGATGACGTTGCCCTCCTCCTTGGCCAGGTCGTTCAGCACCGCCTTGAGCCGTTCCTCGAACTCGCCGCGATACTTGGCACCGGCCACCAGGGCCCCCATGTCCAAGGAGAGCACCCGCTTGTTCTTGAGCCCCTCCGGCACCTCGCCGTTGATGATGCGCTGGGCCAGCCCTTCGACGATGGCGGTCTTGCCGACGCCGGGAGCCCCGATCAGCACCGGGTTGTTCTTGGTACGGCGTTGCAGCACCTGGATGGTGCGGCGAATTTCGTCATCCCGGCCGATCACCGGGTCAAGCTTGCCGATCTCGGCCCGCTCGGTCAGATCGATGGTGTACTTCTCCAGCGCCTGACGATTCTCCTCGGCGTTGGCATCCTCCACCTTCTTGCCGCCACGCACCTTGTCGATGGCCGCTTCGAGTTTCTCTTTGGTCAGCCCCTGAGCGCGCAGCAGCTCGCCCAGCGTGCCCTTCTCGTCGAGGGCCGCCAGCACGAACAGTTCGGAGGAGATGAACTGATCCTTGCGCTGCTGGGCCAGCTTGTCACAGACGTTGAGCAGGCGTCCGAGGCCGTTGGAGAGCTGTACGTCCCCTTCCACGCCGCTGACGCGCGGCAGGCGATCCAGCTCCTCGCCGAGGCGGGAGCGCAGGGCATTGATATCCATCCCGGTCAAAGTGAGCAACGGACGGATGGAGCCGCCATCCTGATTGACCAGGGCGGTCATCAGATGAACGGGTTCGATGAATTGGTGGTCACGACCCAGCGCAAGAGACTGGGCATCGGAAATAGCAATCTGGAATTTGCTGGTCAGGCGATCGAGGCGCATTGCACTCCCCCTTCAAACAGGCAGACGCCGCTTGCGCGGCAAACAACATAACTTTCTGAGATGAAAGATGAGGCCCGTACGGGCTATTTCAAGGGGTGAGACTGGTTATTTTTTCTGCAGATGCAGGCGTGAGGGGATCACGGCCCCTTGGCAAACAAGGGGCCGCTCAGTGTTTATTCGGCCAGCCAGATGATGGAAGCCATGCGGCCGGTCTGGCCGTCGCGACGATAAGAGTAGAACTGCTCGCTGTCGCTGAAGGTGCAGTGCTCGCCGCCATATACGGCGGTGACGCCGGCGCGGGCGAGGCGCAGGCGGGCCAGCTGGTAGATATCCGCCAGCCACTTGCCTTCGTTGGGCGAAGGCACAAACGCTGCCTCTGCTGCAGCCTGCTCCGCCATAAAGGCCTCGCGCACCTCGCCACCCACCTCGAAGGCCTGCGGGCCGATGGCCGGGCCAAGCCAGGCCAGGATCTCGCCCGGCTCGCAGCCCATGGCGGCGATGCTCGCCTCCAGCACGCCCCCCTGCAGCCCGCGCCAGCCGGCGTGAGCGGCGGCCACCACGGTGCCGGCCCGATCGCAGAACAGCACAGGCAGGCAGTCGGCAGTCATCACGATGCAGGCCTGCCCCGCGTCTCGGGCGCAGGCGGCATCCGCATCCGGTGCACAGCCATAGTCGCTGCTGACGGGATGCACCGCGGTGCCGTGCACCTGATTGAGCCAGTTGAGAGCGCCGGGGATGGCGGCCGCCTGCTGCAGCCGGGCCCGGTTGGTCTCGACCCTGGCCGGTTCGTCCCCCACGTGGGCCCCCAGGTTGAGGCCGGCAAAGACCCCCTCGCTGACGCCGCCGTCACGGGTGGTCGACAGGGCTCTGACCCTGGCCAGGGCCGGCCAGTCGGGTTCGATCCATTTCATCTGTGGCTCCTTTCGTTCATATGAAAACGGGGCCCCTTGGCTGCAACCAGTCAAGGGGCCCCGTTTCGAGTCATGCAGGGCAGGTTACGGCAGGAATCGTCGCAAGCGTGCCCTCTTTATTATCAGTTCCAGACCAGATCGTCCGGATTGGCCAGGGTATCGGCCCGCAGCACTTCCATCAGATCCAGCATGTCCTGCGGCGTGGGCGAGTGCCACTGCATCACCTCACCCGTGATGGGGTGAGCCAGCTGCAGCATGGTGGCGTGCAGCGCCTGGCGATGGAAGTTGCGCAGGGCCTCGGTCAGCTCGGGGATGGCGTTGCGCAGCGGACGCAGGCGACCACCGTAGGCCGGATCACCCACCAGCGGGTGCTTGATGTGGGCCATGTGCACGCGGATCTGGTGGGTACGACCGGTTTCCAGCCGCAACCGCAGCCGGGTGTGACCGCGGAACTTCTCGTGCACCCGGTAGTGGGTCACGGAAGGACGGCCATTGGGCACCACGGCCATGTGGGTACGCTGGGTCGGGTGACGGCCGATGGGGGCATCGACGGTGCCGCCGGCGGTCATGTGACCGATGGCGATCGCTTCGTACTCACGGGTGATCTGGCGCGCCTGCAGCGCTTCCACCAGATGGGTCTGGGCCGGCACTGTCTTGGCGACCACCATCAGACCCGTGGTGTCTTTATCCAGACGGTGCACGATACCGGCGCGGGGCACTTCGGCGATGTCCGGGTAGCGGTGCAACAGGGCGTTGAGAATGGTGCCATCGGGTGTACCGGCGCCCGGGTGAACCACCAGACCGGCCGGCTTGTCGATCACCAGAATGTGTTCATCTTCGTAAACGATGTTGAGCTCGATATCCTGCGCATCGAAGCGGGTGTCATCTTCCAGCTCGACATCCACATGCACCTTCTGCCCGGCCAGCACCTTCTCGCGCGGGGTATTGGCAACCTGACCATCCAGGGTCACTCTGTCCTGTAAAATCCACTCCTTGATGCGGGTGCGGGAGTAGTCTGGAAACAATTCGGCCAGGGCCTGGTCGAGTCGCTGCCCGAATTGGTGATCCTGGAATTCGCCTGTCAGTTCAATATGCTGGCTCATGTATGGTCTCTTGAGCGGGGGGTATCAATTCGAAATAATCCGGGTATTCTAGCTTTTCTTTTAGCCAAGCATAACGGATACTTTGCCAATTTCGTGGAAATGGACCGGATGTTGTTGATGGGAAAGAAGTCTCACCTGCTGATGTCACTCGCCTTGGTCGCTACCTTGATCACAGGCTGTTCCAGCACCAAACCCAAGGTACCGGACGAACCGCCGGAGACCCTGTACCAGAAAGCACGCGTCAAGCTGGATGCCGGTAACTACCTGAATGCTATCGAGTTACTGGAAGCACTGGATTCTCGCTATCCTTTCGGTGCCTACTCCAACCAGGTTCAGCTCGACCTCATTTACGCCTACTACAAGCAGGATGACACTGCCCAGGCGATCGCCAATATCGACCGTTTTATCCGCCTCAACCCGGCGCATAAAAATATCGATTACGTCTTCTATATGCGCGGTCTGACCAACATGGCCGGCGATTACAACTTCTTCCAGGACTTCCTGGGCATCGATCGGGACGACAAAGACCCCTCCTATGCCCGTCAGGCCTTCCAGGATTTCAAGACCCTGTTGCAGAACTACCCCAACAGCGTCTACGCCGCCGATGCCCGCGCCCGCATGATCGGTCTGAAGAACCGGCTCGCCCGCTACGATCTGAGCGTGGCCGAGTACTATGTGAAGCGTGATGCGCTGATCGCCGCCGCCAACCGGGCCAAGCTGATCGTCGAGACCTACCCCGACACGGCCGAAACCGAGAAGGCGCTGGAGATCATGATCAACTCCTACGACACCCTGAAGATGCCGACCCTGGCCCAGCACGCCCGCGAAGTGCTGGCCAAGAACTACCCGGACAATCGTCTCGGTCGCAGCTGATCGCTTGCCGCACAATGAAAAACCGGAGCCTTGGCTCCGGTTTTTTTATGGGCGCTGTTCATGAACGACATGCCCCTTTACCACCCCGTGCCGGCGGCATGGGGAAAGACGGCGCACATCAGTCATGCCGTGTATTACTTGGCGACGTTGCCTGCCACGTTGAGCACATCCCAGGTGCGGGAGAAGGGCGGCGCGTAGGCAAAGTCCAGCATGCCGAGCTGCTCGGTGGTCACCCCCATGGTGATGGCGACCGCCAGCGCATCGATGCGGTGTACCGCCCCCTTGCGCCCGAGGATCTGACCCCCCAGCAGCCGCTTGCTGCCTGCCTCATAGACCAGCTTGACGTGAATGTCGGACTGACCCGGGCAGTAGTTGGTGTGGCACTTGTCCTTGATCACCACGGTGCGATAGTCGATGCCCATCGCCTTGGCCTCCTGCTCGGAGAGGCCGGTACGACCCGCCTCCAGCCCCAGCACCTTGAGTGCGGCAGAACCGAGGGTGCCCGGGAACATCTGCTCGGCCCCCGCCAGGTTCTCGCCCACCATGCGCCCCAGCTTGTTGGCGATGGTAGCGAGCGGCACATAGACCTGCTGCAGCTTCACGCCGTGCCAGACGCTGGCACAGTCACCAGCCGACCAGACATTGGCCAGCGAGCTGCGCCCCTGCCGGTCCACCTTGATAGCGCCGTTGCCGAGCCGCTCGATACCGGTATCGGCCAGGAACTCGGTGTTGGGTTTGACCCCGGTGCAGACCACCACGATGTCGGCCTCGTACTCGCCATGGCTGGTACGCACGCCGGTCACCCGGCCCTCTCCCAGCAGGGCTTCGACCCGCTCGCCGAGATGGAGGGAGACTCCCTGCTCACGCAGCTCGGTCTCGATATGCTGGGTGATCTCGCTGTCGAACGCCTCCGGGATGACCCGCTCCGCCAGCTCGATCAGGCGCACCTCCTTGCCCTGATGGACCAGCGCCTCGACCACCTCCAGCCCGATAAAGCCGGAGCCGATCACAACAGCACGGGTGTTGGCCTTGTCCTGCACGGCGGCCTTGAGGGCCAGCCCATCGGCCATCCGGCGCAGGCTGAATACCCTTTCCTGCTGCAGGCCCGGGATGGGCGGCATCACTTCGCGGGCACCGGTGGCGATCATCAGCCGATCGTAGCGATCGGTGAAGGTGTCGCCGTTATGTTCGACCTTCAGCGTCTGGGCGGCGGCATCCAGGCTCAGCACCCGGTGGCCGGTCTTGACCTCGATCCCTTTGGCGGCGAACTGCGCCGGGGTGAACTCGGCCATGTAGCCGGGCTCCTGAAACTCGTCGCCGACGAAATAGGGCAGACCGCAGGCACCGAAGGAGATCACCTCGGACGCCTCATACACCACGATCTCAGCCTCTTTGGCCAGTCGGCGCGCCTTGGCGGCCGCACTCATGCCGGCAGCTTCGCCACCGATAATCACGATTCTCATACTTGCTCCTGTCAATGACGCAGGGAGGGCATGCCCTCCCTGTGGTTGATGGCGGAAGGGATCCCCTCCC
The DNA here is from genome assembly GCF_049175815.1 of Aeromonas sp. 600276. Classification (NCBI taxonomy): domain Bacteria; kingdom Pseudomonadati; phylum Pseudomonadota; class Gammaproteobacteria; order Aeromonadales; family Aeromonadaceae; genus Aeromonas; species Aeromonas sp. 600276. Next base: position 57,838 of record NZ_JAAKVU010000005.1, read on the forward strand.
GCGGCGGATCAGATGGTGGACTCTTCACCGTCCAGACAGACTTCCTGCTCGCTGTTGAACACCGCCATGTCGGTCTCCCCCAGCAGACGGCTGGTGACGGTACCGGCGGTGATGGAGCCGGAGACATTCAGTGCGGTACGGCCCATGTCGATCAGCGGCTCGATGGAGATGAGCAGACCGGCCAGCGCCACCGGGAAGTCCAGCGCGGAGAGCACGATCAGGGCGGCGAAGGTGGCGCCGCCACCAATGCCGGCCACCCCGAAGGAGCTGACGGTGATGATGGCGATCAGGGTCATGATGAAGCCCGGATCCATGGGGTTGACCCCCACGGTCGGCGCAATCATGACCGCCAGCATGGCCGGATAGATGCCGGCGCAGCCGTTCTGGCCGATGGTCGAACCGAACGAGGCGGCGAAGTTGGCGATCCCCTCAGGAATGCCGAGCGCCTTGGTCTGGGTCTGCACGTTCATCGGGATGGAACCCGCGCTGGTCCGGGAGGTGAAGGCAAAGGCCAGCACCGGCATGATCTTCTTCAGGAAGCGGGCCGGGTTGATGCCCACCAGCGCCACCAGCAGCAGGTGCACGGCGAACATGATGGCGATGGCACCGTAGGAAGCCAGCACGAAGTTGAGCAGGTTGATGATGTCGGCGTAGTTGGAGCCGGAGACCACCTTGGTCATCAGCGCCAGCACACCGTAGGGGGTCAGGCGCAGCACTAGAGTCACCATCCGCATCACGATGACGTGGGCCACCTGCATGAAGTGGCCGAAGCTCGCGAAGATCTCCGGCTTCTTGCGGGCGATGCCGGTGGCGGAGAGGCCGATGAAGATGGAGAAGATCACCACGGCGATGGTGGAGGTCTTGCGCGCCCCCGTCATGTCGAGGAAGGGGTTGGCCGGGATGAACTCCAGCACCATCTTGGCAAAGGACATGCTCTCGACGCTGCCGAGGGTGGTCTGCAAGGCCGCCCCGCGGGCGGTTTCGGCGGCGCCGGCGGTGAGCCCCTCGGCGGTCAGGCCGAACAGGTTGGACATCAGGATGCCCGCCCCGGCGGCAATCATGGTGGTGAAGATCAGCACGCCAATGGTCATGGCGCTGATCTTGCCAAGGGCGGTGCCACCGTTGAGCTTGAGGATGGCCCCGATGATGGAGACCATGATGAGCGGGATGATGATCATCTGCAGCAGCTTCACGTAGCCGCTGCCGACGATATCCAGGTAGTCGCCGGTCTGCACCAGCACGTCGGAACCGGCCCCGTAGAGCAGCTGCAGGGCGGCGCCGAACAGGATGCCCAGCCCCAGCCCCGAGAAGACCCGGCGGGTGAAGCTGACGTGGGTCTGCTGCAACCGATAGAGAAACAGCAGCAACATGGCCAGGATGGCCAGATTACCTATAACGCTAAGAGTCATGACGATATTCCCCAAAATGATCGGGCCAGGCCCGAAGTGTGCGGATGAGTGCCCTGTACGCACTCCTCCCTGAAACCTGCCGCGTCGTGGCGGCGCGCCCCCCGGTATGGCCGGGGTGGCGCCAGCTGGCAGAAAAACGGAGGGTGGCCTGCGCCACCCTCTTGCATCACTCGGCCTTGCCTTGTTGCTTGGCCCGCATGATGTTGATGATCTCGATATCGGTATCCAGCATCCCCTGCTTGGAGAGGCGGCCCAGGTTGGCGATGGTCTGATCCACGTCGTCGGAGACGATGCCTTCGCTCTGGGGGACCCGCAGATTGTTGATGGCCATCAGCGAGGACTTCACCGCCGCCGAGGTGGAGGTAGAGACCTTCATGGAACAGGCGCTGCCGGCACCGTCGCAGATGATACCGGAAACGTCGCCAATCATGTTGTTGATGCAGTGACTAATTTGCTCGAACTGACCACCCAGCAGCCAGGTGATGGCGGCCCCCGCCCCCATGGCGGCAGTGCTGGCGGCACAGAGGGCCGACAGCTTGTTCTGGTAGGTCTTGATGTAGATGGCGACCAGGTGGCTCATCACCAGCGCCCGGGTCAGCTGCTCGTCGCTCGCCTTGAGGAAGCGGGCGGCGGCGACCACCGGCATGGTGGCGGCAATGCCCTGGTTGCCGGAGCCTGAATTGGACATGGCGGGCAGCATGGCGCCATCCATCCGCGCGTCGGAGGCGGCGGAAGAGAGGCGCATGGCCAGAGTCATCAGGTCATCGGAGAGCAGCTTGCGCTCCACCTGCTCGGTGAGGATCTTGCCGATACGCAGGCCATAGCCCTGCAACCCTTCGTCCGCCAGCGCCTGGTTCATAGTGGCCGCCTCGCGGATGAAGTCGATCTCGGCCAGCGGCACCTGCAGGGCGAACTCCACGATCTCGCGCAGGGTCATGGCGGGCTTGCTGGCAGGCGCGGCCTGGATCTGCACACCGGGGGCGCTGTCCTGCGCCATCAGCACCTCGCCATCGCGCTCCATCAGGATGATGCGGGTGTGGTCGGTACAGATCACCACCCGGGCGCTGTGGCCCTCCACCTCTGCCAGCACCTCGGCGTAGAGCACGTCCGGCACGTCCTTCACGTCCACCTTGATGGCGGGCAGCAGCGCCTTGGCGGCTTCAACCTGAGCTGGCGTGAGGGTCTTGAGCACCTCCAGCCCGGCATCCGGGTTGCCGCCGGTGATGCCGACAGCGGCCGCCACCGGCAGCCCTATCATGCCGGTGCCCGGCACCCCGACCCCCATGCCGTTCTTGAACAGGTTGCCGCTGACCCAGACGCTGACGCGGGTCGGCACCTGCCCCAGCAGCTTGCGGCAGTTGGCCGCCGCCAGGGCGACCGACATGGGCTCGGTGCAGCCAAGGGCCGGCACCACTTCACGCTTGAGCAGGGTAATAAAGTCGGTCCATTGTGCGTTCATTGCGATGTGTCTCATGTTCATGGTGCCCGCATGGGGGCATGTATTGTGCTGTCCGGCCCGCCGTGCAACGGCGGAGCGACATATAACCAGTATGGCGGGAGATGCCGGGCTGGCGGCAGCCGAATGAGGGCCGCGCCTATGATCGGAGCCGCTGCGGCGCTGGGCAATCCGATCAACTTTTGGTAACTCTAGAGCAATAGGACTCAAATAAAATTGAGCCGACTCGCTTTTTGCGCAGGCATTATGCCCCACTGGCGGTGAAGTGCCACAAAATGTGAACAGGCGCACAACAGGGCGATAGCGGCCCGGTCCCGCCGGTTCAAGAGGGGGTCAGAGCCCGTAGCGGGTCAGCAGGGCCTGATACTCGGGGGTCTGCTTGAAGGCCTTGAGGGCGAGGGAGAACTGATAGGCCAGCCGTTCGTTGCCGGGCCTGTGGGTAAAGGCGAGAAAGTTGCGGTTGCTCTCGGTCACCATCTTTTCGCTGTGACCGACCTGATCCTGCAGCCCCTGCCCCTTGAGCAGGTAACGGCCCACTATCTGGTTCATCACCACCGCATCCAGCCGACCCGCCATCATCAGGTGCAGCTGCTTGATCATGTTGCTCTCCCCGGTCATGGGCACCCGGGTGAACAGGGTCGAGGTCAGGAAGGGCTCGCCATAGGCGTAATCGGCCTGGGTGCCGATACGCAGCCCCTTGAGGCTCTCCAGGCTCTGATAGTCGACAGGCTTGCTGAAGGGGAAGAAGATCACTTCGCCGCTCTGGGAGAGGGGTTCATCCGGATAGTGCAGCCACTCCAGCCGCCGCTCCTCGAAGAAGACGTCGACCACGGCATCGCCGCGCTGGAACCTGGCCTCCTGCAGCACCCGCTTCCAGGGCAGCACCTTGACCGTGGTCTGGTAGCCCATCCGTTTGAGCACGGTGCGGGCCAGCTCAAGATCGGCACCGCCCAGACTGCCGTCGTCGAGGCGCATCACATAGGGCGGCCACAGTTCAGTGAGCAGGGTCAGGGTCGGCGGCTCGGCGGCCTGCACCAGGCTCCCCCACCAGAGACAAAACAGGATCCATCCTTTCCGCCACACCATGCCGCGCTCTCCCTCTGTGCATTGGCTGAGGATATACCAAAAAGTAAGTAATAAAAAAGGAGGCCGCAGCCTCCTTTTTGCTTTCCTCTCCGGCGCTTACAGCGCTTTCAGGATGGCCTCGACGCTGGCCTTGGCATCGCCGAACAGCATCTGGGTGTTCTCTTTGAAGAACAGCGGGTTCTGCACACCGGCATAGCCAGTGTTCATGGAACGCTTGAAGCCGATGACGTTCTGCGCCTTCCACACTTCCAGCACCGGCATGCCGGCGATGGGGCTGCCCGGATCTTCCATGGCGGCCGGGTTGACGGTGTCGTTGGCACCGATCACCAGCACGGTGTCGGTATCGCTGAAGTCTTCGTTGATTTCGTCCATTTCCAGCACGATGTCGTACGGGACTTTCGCTTCCGCCAGCAGCACGTTCATGTGGCCAGGCAGACGACCGGCAACCGGGTGGATACCGAAGCGCACCTTGACGCCGCGGTCACGCAGCTTCTGGGTGATCTCGGCCACCGGATACTGGGCCTGTGCCACCGCCATGCCGTAGCCCGGGGTGATGATGACGGAGCTGGAGTTTTTCAGCAGCTCGGCCACGTCTTCGGCGCTGGTCTCGCGGTATTCGCCCATCTCCTGGTCGGCCGTGGAGGCCACACCGTCGGAGCCGAAGCCACCGGCGATCACGGAGATGAAGGAGCGGTTCATCGCCTTGCACATGATGTAGGAGAGGATCGCACCGGAAGAACCCACCAGGGCACCGGTGACGATCAGCAGGTCGTTGGAGAGCATGAAGCCCGCCGCCGCCGCCGCCCAACCGGAGTAGGAGTTCAGCATGGAGACCACCACCGGCATGTCGGCGCCGCCGATGGAGGCAACCAGGTGCCAGCCGAAGGCGAAGGCGATCAGGGTCATCACCAGCAGGGCGAAGGTGGAGCCACCTGCGTTGACGAAGTGGATCATCAGCGCGATGGAGACCACCACGGCCAGCAGGTTCAGCTTGTGGCGGTGCGGCAGCATCAGCGGCTTGGAAGAGATCAGGCCACGCAGCTTGCCAAACGCCACCACGGAACCGGTGAAGGTCACCGCACCGATGAAGACGCCCAGGAACACTTCCACCAGGTGGATGTTCAGCATGGCGCCGGTCAGGTGCTCGACCTGGGCGACGCTGTTGGCCTGTTCGAAGGCGGCGCGGGCCGCGGCCAGAGTGGCATCCAGGTTGGAACCGACAGAGACCACCACTTCAGCCGGAGCAGACGGGTGCAGATCGATGAAGCTGTTGAAGCCCACCAGCACGGCCGCCATACCCACGAAGCTGTGCAGCACAGCCACCAGCTCGGGCATTTCGGTCATCTCGACCTTGAGCGCCAGACGCACGCCGATGGCACCGCCGATCACCATGGCCAGGATGATCCAGTGAACGCCACTGGTTTCCGGGTTGAATACGGTGGCGAGCAGGGCGATGGCCATACCCGCGATACCGAACAGGTTGCCATGTTTGGCCGTCTCTTGCTTCGACAGTCCCGCGAGACTGAGGATGAAGAGCACGGCGGCAACGATATAGGATGCTGTTACCAGTCCTTGAGACACGTTAAACCCCCTTAATCCTTACGGAACATCTTCAGCATGCGCTGAGTGACGGTGAAGCCGCCGAAGATGTTGATACTGGCAATCAGCACGGCGATGAAGGCCAATGCGGTGACCAGGGTCGACCCTTGCCCAATCTGCAGCAGGGCACCGACCACGATAATGCCGGAGATGGCATTGGTGACCGACATCAGCGGCGTGTGCAGGGCGTGAGAGACGTTCCACACCACGTAGTAACCGACCACACAGGCCAGGATGAATACGGTGAAGTGAGAGAGGAACGCGGCAGGCGCCACGGCAGCAACCCAGCCGAAGGCGGCGATGCCGAGGGCACCGAACACGAACTTCTTGTTGGAGGGTTTGGCCTCTTCTTTCTTGGCAGCCGGTTTGGCGGCGGCCGGCTTCTGCGGGGCGGCAGAGACGGAGATGGCGGGCGGCGGGAAGGTCACTTCACCGGCCTGGATCACCGTCATGTTGCGCTGCACCACGTCTTCGAAGTCGATGGCGACGTTGCCGTCCTTCTCCTTGCACATCAGCTTCATCAGGTTGACCAGGTTGGTACCGTAGAGCTGGGAGGATTGGGCAGGCAGACGACCCGGCAGATCGGTGTAACCGATCACCTTGACGCCGTTGTCGGTGACATGCAGTTCACCCGATACCGTGTATTCGCAGTTGCCGCCAGCCTGGGCAGCCATGTCCACGATGACGGAACCCGGCTTCATGCTGTCCACCATCTCTTTGGTGATCAGCTTGGGTGCCGGCTTGCCCGGGATCAGGGCGGTGGTGATGATGATGTCCACTTCCTTGGCCTGCTGGGCAAACAGCGCCATCTCGGCCGCGATGAACTCTTCGCTCATGACCTTGGCATAACCATCGGAGGAGGAACCATCCTCGCCGCCGAAGTCGAGCTTGAGGAATTCACCACCCATGGACTCGATCTGCTCGGCCACTTCCAGACGGGTATCGAACGCACGCACGATGGCACCGAGGGAACCGGCAGTACCGATGGCGGCCAGACCGGCGACACCGGCACCGATCACCAGCACCTTGGCGGGCGGCACTTTACCGGCGGCAGTGATCTGGCCGGTGAAGAAGCGACCAAACTGGTGCGCGGCTTCAACGACGGCGCGATAGCCACCGATGTTGGCCATGGAGGAGAGGGCATCGAGGGACTGGGCACGGGAGATCCGCGGCACCATGTCCATCGCCATCACATTGATGTTGCGCTCGGACAGCTTCTTGACCAGCTCAGGGTTCTGGGCGGGCCAGATGAAGCTCACCAGAGTGGCACCATCTTTAATTTGTGCGATCTCGGCATCGGTCGGCGCATTGACCTTGAAGATGAGGTCGGCTTGCCAGACGCTCGGCACCACGCTGGCACCGGCAGCCTCGAAGGCGGCATCATCGAAGCTGGCCAGCAGGCCGGCACCGGCCTCGATAGCGACCTCGAAGCCGAGCTTTTTCAGCTGCTCAACGGTGGCCGGGGTCGCTGCGACCCGGGTCTCACCGGCGAGACTCTCTCTCGGTATTCCAATCTGCATGACTATTCCCTGATGGTTAATAAACAATCGCTGCCCAGTGTCGCATTTCTGGCGAAACAAGACATGACCAAAGTGCAGGTCACGGGCCCTTTGTTATGAAAATCAGTAGGCTTTACCTCAACCTCCTGTCATGGTCAGGCCCCCGCTTTTCAGGCGCGAAGGTGATTAGTATCAAATTTTGGAGTTTTATTACAACCGCAGTCCCGGCAGCGCGCGTACAGAATTCAGCCCGTCCCGGACCATGATTTAAAAAAACAAACCAAATTAGCGACTTATACCAGTAAAAAGCGCTGGAAAAAGTGATCCAACCAGTCAAAAAAAATGTTTTACCGGCCCTCTATCTTAGCGCTTTTTGTTCTTACGAAATCCGCACGGATCACAGATATCAGGCCGAAAACGAAAAAAGTAACTGTTTTGTAACAGACAAGGGGCCGTCTACCCGCCAAATAGGCGGATCCGGCCCCTGTTATTTAATCGTTTCGATGGTGACTGGCCGGTGTGCCCGGCTTACCAGGCCGCCTCATAAATATGCTGGCTCTGCACCAGGTCGATATCGCCGTGCTCGCCGATGGCGGTCATGCCGTGTTCCGCCAGCTTGCCGAGCAGGGTATCAATTCCTGCGTCCGCCACGCCGTAATCCCGCAGCCGGGTCTTGATCCCCATCCGCTCGAAGAAGTCGCGGGTGGCGGCGATGGCGCCGTCGATACGCTCAGCCTCGCTGCCATTGCGCAGATCCCACACCCGCTCGGCGTATTGCAGCAGCTTGGCGTGTTTCTGCTGGCGCTTGGCCTGCAGCAGGGCCGGCAGCACCACCGCCAGAGTCTGGGCGTGGTCGAGGCCGTGCAGGGCGGTGATCTCGTGGCCCAGCATGTGGGTGGCCCAGTCCTGCGGTACACCGGCTCCGATCAGGCCGTTCAGCGCCAGGGTGGCACTCCACATGATGTTGGCGCGCACCTCGTAGTTTTCCGGTTCCACCAGCGCCTTGGGGCCCTCTTCCAGCAGGGTCAGCAGCAGGCCCTCGGCGAAGCGATCCTGCACCTTGGCGTTGACCGGGTAGGTGAGGTACTGCTCCAGGATGTGCACGAAGGCATCCACCACCCCGTTGGCCACCTGACGGGCCGGCAGGGTGTAGGTGAGCACGGGGTCGAGCACGGCAAAGCGCGGCATCACGAACGGCGAGAAGAAGTGCACCTTGTCGCCGCTGCTGCGCCGGGTCACCACGGCGCCCATGTTCATCTCGGAACCGGTGGCCGGCAGGGTCAGCACGGCGCCGAGCGGGATGGCGGAGCGCACTTCGTTGCCCACGGTCTCGAGGATGTGCCAGGGATCCCGGGCCGGATCATAATGGGCAGCCGCGGCGATGAACTTGGTGCCGTCCAGCACGGAGCCGCCGCCGACAGCCAGCAGGAAGTCGACCCGCTCGGCGCGGGCCAGCTCGACCGCCCCCATCAGGGTTTCATAGGTGGGGTTGGGCTCGATGCCACCGAATTCAAACAGGGTCATGCCGGCCAGTTCGCTGCGGATCTGGGCCAGCAGGCCGCTGCGCACCACGCTGCCGCCACCGTAGGTGATGAGGATGCGGGCATCGCGCGGCAGCTGTTCACGCAGCTGGGCGACCTGGCCCTTGCCGAACAGGATCTTGGTCGGGGTATGCAGGGTGAAGTTGTTCATCGACATTGCCTTTTTAGTCTCTGGCGGCCAGGCCGCAAAAATGTGATTGCATTTTTCTCCAGACAACCAATACCATCAAGACAACATCCTGCTAGTTCTTTGCCTATTTCTACAAAGCAGCCAGAACAGACTCCAAGAGCATACCATGCAGACACGCTACACCGACCTCGCCGCCAAGCTGGCTCGCCACGTCACCGCTCCCGGCATCACTCCCTCGCCGGTGGATCAGGTGAGCCTCATCTACACCACCGAATACCACGGCCGCACCCCTGTGCTCTACCAGCCGCGGATGATAGTGATCCTGCAGGGACACAAGGTGGGCTATCTGGCGGACCAGGTGTTTCGCTACGACCCCAACCACTACCTGCTGATGACCCTGCCGCTGCCCTGCGAGTGCGAGTGCTTCGCCTCCCCCGAGCAACCCCTCATCGGCTTCTCCCTCGAGATCAACCTGGTGACCCTGCAGGAGCTGTTGCTGGAGCTTGGGGATGCCCTGCCCGCCCCCACCCCGCAAAAGAGCGGCGTGCATTCGGTGCCCCTGTCTGAGGCCATGTTCTGCGCCGCCGAGCGGCTGATCGACCTGATGGACAAACCCCATCACGCCCGGGTGCTGGGGCCGCAGACGGTGCGGGAGATGCTGTTCTACGCCCTGCACGAGGGGGGTGGCCCGGCGTTGCAGGCGCTCGCCAACCGCCACAACCATGTGGGCCAGATTGCCCGGGTGCTGCGTATGATAGAGCAGCGTTTCGCCGACAACCTGACCATGGAGGAGCTGGCGCGGGAGGTGAACATGAGCGTCTCCGCCTTCCACCACCACTTCAAGGCGGTCACCGCCACCTCGCCACTGCAGTACATCAAGTCGTTTCGCCTCCACAAGGCGCGGATGATGATGCTGCACGACGGCATCAAGGCGGGCACGGCGGCGGCCAGGGTCGGCTACGAGAGCAACTCCCAGTTCAGTCGGGAGTACAAACGCTTCTTCGGCAGCACGCCGACGGATCAGGCCTCCCGCTTTCGGGAAGGCCAGCTGCGCATCATAGAGGGATAACCAGAGAGGAATTGTTCATGCGTACACTGCTTTGCCTGCTCACCGCCTGCCTGCTGACGGCCTGTACCGGCCTCGCCGACGGCATCCGCCCCGTTACCGGCTTCCAGCTCGACCGCTACCTCGGCACCTGGTACGAGATCGCCCGCCTCGACCATAGCTTCGAGCGCGGACTGGAGCAGGTGAGCGCCACCTACAGCCTGCGCGACGACGGCGGGGTCAGGGTGCTCAATCGCGGCAAGCAGAGTGACGGCAGCTGGCGCGAAGCCGAGGGCAAGGCCTACTTTGTCGACAAGCCGGACGAGGCACGGCTCAAGGTGAGCTTCTTCGGCCCCTTCTACGGCGGCTACAACGTCATCGAGCTGGATCCCGACTATCAGCTCTCGCTGGTGACCAGCTACAACCACGACTACCTCTGGATCCTCGCCCGTTCCCCCAATCCGCCCAAGGCCAAAGTGGATGCGCTGATCGCCAAGGCCAAGGGGCTGGGCTTTGCCACCGATCAGCTGATCTGGGTCAAGCAGCCCCCTGAGCCTGTCGTGAAATAAGCAAGGGCAGCCCGCGGGCTGCCCTTTTTCATGGAGGATTGTCTGAGGATCAGAGCCGGAAGCGGCCAATCTCCTGCTCCAGCCGCTCGGTCAGTCCCTTCAGCTCGGCCGCCTGCGCAGCCTCCTGATTGGCCTGCTCGGCCAGCTCCTGGGAGACGTGGCGGATGTTCTCGGTGTTGCGGCTGATCTCGCTGGTGACCGAGGTCTGCTCTTCGGCCGCCGCCGCAATCTGGGTCGCCATGTCGCTGATGGAACCGATCGCCTCGTTGATCCGCGCCAGGCTCTGGTTGGCGGACTCCGCATCCTCCACGCTGGTCCCCGCCAGCTGGCGGCTGGTCTCCATGCCGCCCACCGCCCGGCGGGTGGTCTGCTGCAGGGTCTCGATCATCTGCTGGATCTCGTCGGTGGAGTCGTGGGTGCGGCGCGACAGCACCCGCACCTCGTCCGCCACCACCGCAAAGCCGCGACCCTGCTCACCGGCCCGGGCCGCCTCGATGGCGGCGTTGAGGGCCAGCAGGTTGGTCTGCTCGGCGATGCCGCTGATGGTGGCCAGAATGCCGCTGATCTTCTGGGCATGGGCATCCAGCTCCACGATGATCTGGCTGGCGTCGGCCACTTCGTCTGCCAGACCGGTGATGCTGCGCTGGCTCTGGCCGACCTGCGACTGGCCGGATACCGCCAGCTTGACCGCATCGCCCGAGGTAGTGGCGGCAAACTCGGCGTTGCCGGCGATCTCCTGGGTGGCGGAGGCCATCTCGGTCACCGCGGTGGCCACCATGACGATCTCGTCCTGCTGCTGGCGCACCCGCTGGCTGCGGGACTGGGCCCCGGCCGCCTGGGCGCGGGACTGGGCCGCCAGCTCGACGGTAACGTCACGCAAGCGGCTGACGATGCCGTGCAGCCGCGCCACGAACTGGTTGAAGCTCTCCGCCAGCTGACCCACCTCGTCCTTGCTGCGGGTGTTGATGTGGACCGTGAGGTCCCCCTCGCCGTGGGCGATGTCGTGCAGCGCGCCGGCGACCCGACCCAGATCGGCAAACAGATACTTGAACATGGCGGTGAGCAGGGCGCTGAACACCAGCATCAGCACCAGGGTCAGCCCCACCAGCTGCCACAGCAGGGAGGCGAGCGGCGCCTCCAGCACGTCGCGATACATCACCATGGCCAGCAGCCAGTCGGTGCCCGCCACCGGCTGTACCGCCAGCAGCACGTCGCGCCCGTCGAGGGTGGCGGCGTGCAGCTCGTTGTTCTCGCGGCCCCACTGCTGGAAGGTGGCCGCCGACAGGTCGGGAGAGAGCTCGCCAATCTGCTTGAGCGCCAGCTCCTTGTTGGGGTGGCCGACGATGAGCCCGCTGCTGTCGAGCAGCATGGCGTACCCATCCCCCTGCACCTGCATCGCCAGCACCTCGTCGATCAGCTTGTCGAGCGCCAGGTTGGCCCCCACGGCGCCGACCAGCTCTCCCTGATGCAGCACCGGCTCGGAGAGGGTGACCACCAGCTTCTGCATGGTGACGCTGACATAGGGGGCGGTGACGATGAGCTGTCCCGCCTTCACCGCGTCCTGATACCAGGGGCGCTCGCGCGGGTCATAGTTGCCGGTGTTGAGGGAGGGGTCCTGGCGGGTCATCACCCCCTGGGTGGAACCAAAGTAGGTGAGCCCGAAGCCACCCGAGGTGTAGGCCTGCTTCAGGTGAGGCACCAGCTCGGCCTGCGGATTGTCGGCGATCAGGTTCACCAGCGCGTGCACCGTGTTCTTGCGATCCGCCATCCAGTCGCCGATGGCGACCGAGTAGGCGTGGCCATAGTTGACCGCCTCGCTCTGGATGGCGCTCATGGTGCGGGATTTGAGGGTGTGAAAGGCAACGATGCCGAGCAGTGAGGCCATCAGCAGCACCACCCCCAGACTGGTGGCCAGCAGCTTGCCGCGCAACGAAAGTGTCATGACTACGGATCCTTGTTGTTGTGACGGGCCAGGGAGAGACCCTTGTTTAATCAAGGCTATCGGCCAGATGCTGAACAGACTTTAGTGAATCCTGTCGATTTATCATGACTCGGCAACAGGTTGTGCCACAGCTCACGAAAAACCACCCACTCTTCGTCCGATATCCATCTCGACAAATGGCTATGCAGGGACGCAATCCGTGCTAGGTTGGACTCCTTCAAACCCTGATGGATAAGCCTGCCATGCCCCGAAATATCGAGATCAAAGCCAGCATAGAGCGGATAGATGACCTGCTCCCCAAGGCACTCGCCATCGCCGATCAGGGCCCCGTCGAGATCGAGCAGGATGACACCTTCTTTCGCTGTGACGCCGGTCGTCTGAAGCTGCGAACCTTTTCTCCCTCGGCCGGCGAGCTCATCTTCTACCGCCGCGCCGATCAACAAGGCCCCAAGGAGAGCTTCTATCAGCTGACCACGACACATGAACCGGATCGCCTGCGGGAGACCCTCAGCCTGGCCTGTGGCCAGATCGGCAGGGTGCAGAAGAAGCGCACCCTGTTGCTGCTCGGCAGAACCCGGATCCACCTCGATCGGGTGCAGGGGCTCGGTCACTTTCTCGAACTGGAGGTGGTGCTGGAGGAGGACGAGCCGCTTGAGGCGGGGATGCAGGAAGCCAACGACATCATGGCGCAGCTTGGAGTTGAACCCTCCCGGCTGATAGAAGGCGCCTATCTGGATCTGCTTCTCCGGCAGCAGGCCTGAATGCAACAAGGCCGCCCGCAGGCGGCCTCCCATACTCTGCCCGGCAGGGCTACTTGACCCGTGCGATGGCGGTATTGAGCCGCATATTGGTCGCATCCAGCCCTGGGGTCTGGCCATGGAAGTCGAACTCCAGCCTGACGCCGGGGCGGAACAGCAGACAGTGGGTGGAGCCGCCGAAGTGGAACATGCCGAGCTGATCCCCCTTCTTCACCCTGTCCCCCGCCTGCACCGTGATCTCGCAGCTCGACACCTCGGCCATCCCCACCGGTACCACGCACATCAGGCCGATTTTGGGGTTGTCCGCCTCGATGAAGATGAGTGCCCGGGTCGCCACCGAGGTGAGGAACGGCTGGGAGTTGTTGGGGGCGCTGGGATCCGCCCCCTGCGGGTCGGCAAAGCCTTCGAACTGGTTCTCCAGATAGTAGGTGCCGTTGACGACGCGTACCTTGCGGATGGTGCCGCTCACCGGGCTGTGCCAGCGGTGGTAGCTGAGCGCGCTGAGGAAGGCCTGATAGACGGTGCCGCCTTCGAAACGGGGGGCCAGATCGTCAAAATCGAGCATGTTCTCCAGCGAATAGGGCTGCCCCTTGAGCCAGAACTGATCGCTGCGGCTCACCTCCTTGCGCACCTGCAGCGGCGCCGATTCGCAGGCGTTGACGATGACATTGTCATCCGTTGGCGCCGAGACCGGCCGCACTCCGGCCCGAAAACGCCGGGTGAAGAAGTCATCCCAGCAGCCGAAGCCGTGGTAATCGGCCGCCGGCTCGCACTCGAAGATCTGCTCGAAACTGCCCGGAGTGGGGTTGGGCCCCTCCCCGACCGCTTCGTTCGCCACCTGCACCATCTCGGCCTTGGCTGCCTTGCCGAGCCAGGGCACCACCAGGGTCTCGCGATCCAGCCGGCTTACCGGCTCGGTCAGCACATAGCGGGAAGCCGGGCTTTGCAGGAACTGGGCCCAGTAGTCGAGGATCTTCTTGAACTGCTGGTTGACCAGGGCATTGGCAAAAAACTGGTAGCCGGAGCGAGTGGCCATGGGCCAGTCGAGCAGGGCATTGATGGGAAAGCCGATGAGGCCGGACGGTTCCTGGCTGGGGATGTCCTGATAGGCCTCGGGTGCCGTGGTCATGATGCCGTTGAGCAGGCCGAGGAACTCCTCGAACGAGCGCACCTCAGGCTGACCGAGCGGGGTCTGGTGCTTGTGGCGCCAGGCCTCCTTGAACATGGCCTCGGCCTGGGCATGCAGCGCCGGGTCGGCATTGACCAGATCCCGCAGCTCGGCGATGGGGGGGACCAGCGCCCGCGGCTGCTGGTTCACGTAGTGCTTGATCCGCCGGATCCAGCGCTCGACATGGGCCCCATCCTGGGGGATCCAGCCGCCGGGTCGGGACTTGTTCAATCGGGTTTCCACTGCCTTGTTCATGGTTCGCTCTCCTCAGCTGATGTTCACGCCCACAATCCACGGCTTGAGCATTGAGTGCCGACCTGCCAGCGGCATGCCAGGGCACCGACCCTGTTATGTAGCACAGGGGGCCCTGCAGCACGATTGCCAGAAACGACAGGGCAGAGTGGCGCAATAGCGACTAGCGGTTGGGATAGGCGGGTATGGGGAGAGCAACCAGGCCAGGAGAGCAGGCGGCACAAGGGATGTGCAAAAGGAGAGTGGCAGGCCCGGAAAAGCGAAAAGCCAGCTCAATGAGCTGGCTTTTCTGAAAATGGCAGGGGCGGCAGGACTCGAACCCGCAACCATCGGTTTTGGAGACCGCTGTTCTACCAATTGGAACTACGCCCCTGCAACAAACGAGGCGTAGTATACAAAGCGGGTTTCAAAGGTAAAGGCTTTTTTCTCACTTTCGGTGCGATTGCGCAAAGGACGAACAGATCCCGCCAATTTATGCAGCTCCAATGGGTAACCTGCTGTATTTACAGCCTTGTTTGGGTAGGAAACTGACCGCAATGGGGGTAGGGTTAAAGTTGGAGCCAGGCAAGAAGGGGGCTGCACATGCTCAATTACCGGTTACTGCAACAACTTGCACCGCTCAACTTCAGGGATGAAAACAAAACCGAGACGCTGCCCGACTATCTGGCGCGGGTCGCCCCGCTGGTGCCCTTCATTCCCGAAAATGTGCTCATCCAGTGGATTTATCGCCATTGGCGCGGTTTTGAGTCCAACTGGAGCTTTATCGATCTCGCCCGCCATCAGTTTGAATGCGAGAGCTGGCCCACCGCACGGATCATCGACCAGATAGACTCCCGCCATATGGAGGTGATCGAACGCTGGGGCGAGATGTTGCGCAGCAACCGCTACGTGCGCAGCTCCTGGCTCGGGGAGAGGATGTTGCGCGAAGGGAGCTGGCCAGAACCCATCATAGTGCTGGCATCGACGGCAGGGGACAGCTACCCGAACGGACAACCCCTGCCCCACCCCTACTGTCTGCTGGAAGGGCACCACAGGCTCGGCTATCTACGTGCCATGGTGCATGATGACGAGCCACTGCAGCCCCAGCATCAGGTGTGGGTTTGCCGACCTGTTCGCGGCACTTAAACGTTTTTCTGCGTAAATCTTGCCTTTGAAATAAATTTTTGACAATTCAAAATGCGACTCTATAATCTGTCCGGTTTGAAAAAAGGTCAGGACAGGACGATGCAGTTTTTGATGAAAAAAACAGCCTTGCAGACGGGTGGAGCGCACCAGAGCGGCCCCGTTGTTTCCGGTTCCCGACCCACAGATCCCCAATTGTTTTCAAAAAAAAGCCCCTGTTTCAGGGGCTTTTTTTTGTGCCCGAAAAACCTTCATTGATGTCAAAGGGAATGCAGACGATGACCAATCCACTCTATAAGAAACATGTCATCTCCATCACGGACCTGACCCGGTCTGAAATGGAACTGGTAGTCTCAACCGCACAACGGTTGAAGGCCGAACCCGACACCCGCTTGCTGAAAGACAAGCTGGTCGCCAGCTGCTTCTTCGAAGCCTCTACCCGCACCCGCCTCTCCTTCGAGACCGCGGTGCAGCGCCTGGGTGGCAACATCATCGGCTTCGCCGACGGTGGCAACACCAGCGCCAAGAAGGGTGAAACCCTGGCCGACTCCATCAAGATCATCGGCTCCTACACGGATGCGGTGGTGATGCGTCATCCGAAAGAGGGGGCGGCCCGCCTCGCCTCCGAATTCTCCCGCGTGCCGGTCATCAACGGCGGCGACGGCTCCAACCAGCATCCGACCCAGACCCTGCTCGACCTCTTCTCCATCCGTGAGACCCAGGGCAAACTGGACGGCCTCAACGTCGCCTTCGTCGGCGACCTCAAGTACGGCCGCACCGTGCACTCCCTGGCCCAGGCCCTCAGCCTGTTCAACTGCCGCTTCTTCTTCATCTCGCCGGAAGCGCTGGCGATGCCGGACTACATCTGCGAAGAGCTGGAAGAGAAGGGCATCCAGTTCAGCGTGCATGAAACCATGGAAGAGGTGATGCCTGAGCTCGACATCCTCTACATGACCCGGGTCCAGAAAGAGCGCTTCGACGAGACCGAGTACAAGCACATGGCCGCCAAGTTCGTGCTGGAACTGGCCACCCTGGAAGGGGCCAAGCCCACCATGAAGATCCTGCATCCCCTGCCCCGCGTCGACGAGATCGACGTCGCGGTCGACAAGACGCCCCACGCCTACTACTTCCAGCAGGCGGAGAACGGGGTCTATGCGCGCCAGGCACTGCTGGCTCTGGTACTGAACGAAACTGTCTAACGGAAAGGGGAACATCATGTCTGACAAGAACCAACTGCAAGTCGAAGCCATCCGTCACGGCTCCGTCATCGACCACGTCCCCGCCGGCCAGGGCATCAAGATCCTCAAGCTGTTCCAGCTGGTAGAGACCCAGGAGCGGATCACCGTCGGCTTCAACCTCAAATCTGGCGCCCTCGGCAAAAAGGATCTCATCAAGATCGAGAACACCCGCCTGACCGAGCAGCAAGCCAACCAGCTGGCGCTGTTCGCCCCCAAGGCAACCGTCAACATCATCGAAGACTTCGCAGTGGTGAAGAAACACCAGCTCAAGCTGCCGGAGTTCATAGCCGGGGTGTTCCACTGCCCCAACTCCAACTGCATCTCCCACAACGAGCCGGTGGAGAGCTACTTCCGGGTGCGCGAGGTGAAAGGCGCGGTACGGATGAAGTGCAAATACTGCGAGAAGTCCTTCACCCAGGACATCGTCAGCGAACGCTACTGAGAACCAGACTCAAAAAGATATCCAGGTGGGCCCCAAGGGGCCCATTTTTGACCCCTGTCACATCACCAAATAACCAGTTGGTTATAATTTGCCATCCAAAGAGAGCTATTCCCGCTCATTTCCTGCCAGTGCATTGATTGCCAGTATTTTTTGCTGATATTCAGCAAATGCGGCAGATATCGAGCGTTTAGCGTCGGTCATCGTCAAAGGAATTCGCCGTGGTCAAGACCCTCAGCCGTCCCGTTGCCCAAGAGCCCGATCTGGCCCAGCTGGATGCCTGTCGCCAGATCATCGGCCAGCACTGCTACAGCACCCAGGAAGAGATCCGCCGCGAGCTGTCGGAGCGCGGCTTTGCCGATATCAGCCAGTCCACCATCTCCCGCCTGTTGCGCCGCCTCGGCGTAGCCAAGGCGCAGAATGCCAACGGCAAGAAGGTCTACACCCTGGTGGACGAACAGCTGGAACCCGCCGGCAGCACCCGCTCCATTCACGACATGGTGCGCGCCGTGGTGCACAACCAGCAGATGGTGTTGATCCATACCACGCCAGGGGCCGCCACCGTGGTGGCCCGTCTGCTGGATCGCAACGCCAATCCCGAGATCATGGGCGCCGTCGCCGGCAACGACGTGGTGCTGGTCGCCCCGCGCCACATCAGCCGCACCCGTCAGGCCCACGCCGCCGTGGTGCGCACCCTGGAACAGGCGCGCTAGCCCTCCCCCAATGCAGCAAGGCGACCCAGGGTCGCCTTTTTGCTGTCTGCCAATCGGCTTTTTATCCCATCCGTGCGCTGTCTGGGCCCGCCTCGTGGTCGGCCATAAAAAACGGGAGCCAGTGGCTCCCGTTTTTACGGCTATGTCTGTCGGCGTTTATGCCAGCACGGCACCCAGGCTCAGGCAGACCACGATCAGCACGGTCAGCAGGCCGAGCAGCGGGGCGACCCATTTCAGCCAACGTACATAGGGAACCTTGGCGATGGCCAGGCCACCCATGACCACGGCGGAGGTCGGGGTCACCAGATTCACCAGACCGGAGGCTGACTGATAAGCGGTGACCACCAGCTCGCGACCTACGTTGGCGAAGTCGGCCAGCGGCGCCATGATCGGCATGGTCAGCACGGCCAGACCGGAGGAGGACGGCACCAGGAAGGAGAGCACCACTTCCAGCACGAACATCACGTTGATGAACACCACGGTGGAGAGGCCGGTCACTATCCCTTCTGCGCTGTGCAGTATGGTGTGGGTGATCATGCCGTTGTCCATCACCACCACGATACCGCGGGCGATACCGATGATCAGGGCCACGCCGAGCAGGTCGCGGGCACCGTCGATGAAGTTGGAGGTCAGCTCCTCCTCGCTCATGCGGGAGATGACGCCGACTATGATGGCGGCAGCCAGGAAGACGCCGGAGATCTGCGCCATCCACCAGCCCAGCACGGCCACCCCGTAGATCATCACGGCGAAGGCGGCGACGAAGATGCCCAGCACTATCTTGCGAGTAAGAGTGAACTCCAGCATCTGGTCGCTCTTGTTGCCGAGGAAGTGGGCACGGTTCTCTTCCCACTTGTCAGCCACCAGGGATTTGCTGGGGTCGCTGCGCACCATCTTGGCGTAGCGCATCACATAGGCCACGCAGAGCAGCCAGCCGGCCACCAGCATGGCGACGCGCAGCCAGATACCGTCTGTAAAGGAGATGCCGGCGGCGTTGGCGGCGATCACGGTGGCGAACGGGTTGATGGTGGAACCCAGGGTACCGATACCGGCCCCCAGCAGCACGGTGGCGGCGGCGACGACCGGGTCGAAGCGGGCTGCCATCATCACAGGCACCAGCAGGGTGTAGAACGGCAGGGACTCTTCCGCCATGCCGTAGATGGTGCCCCCTGCGGCGAACAGCGCCATCAGGATCGGGATCATCCACTCTTCACGGCCGCGCAGGCGGTCGGTCACCCGTTCGATACCGGCATCGATGGCGCCGGTCTTGGTCACTATGCCAAGAAAACCACCGATGATCAGGATGAAGAGGGAGACGTCGATGGCGCCTGCCTCGTAGGTGTCATGGTTGTAGAGACCATCGATCGGCGCCAGCAGCACGTCGACGATCCCCTGGGGATTGCCCTCTACCAGCTTGTAGGTACCGGCCACCGGCACTTCCTTGCCGAGGGCTTCGTTCATGGTCATTTCGTATTTGCCGGCCGGCACTATCCAGCTCAGGGCGGCCACCAGGGCGATCAGCACGAACAGTATCGTGTAGGCTGACGGGAACTTGAATTTGGTCATGGTCCAGCTTCCTTCTGTGGGTGTGGTATCCATGCAGGCTGCGGGTCGTAGGGTTGGAGGTATTATGCCGCTGTCACATGGTCGAAAAGCCGGGGGTCGCCCCCCGGCACCACTACTGCGACCTTAGTCGCCCAGCGTAGCAACCATCACTGCCTTGATGGTGTGCATCCGGTTTTCGGCCTCGTCGAACACGATGCTGTGCTCGGATTCGAACACGTCCTCGGTCACTTCCAGGCCTTTCATGCCGTATTTGTCAGCCACTTCCTTGCCCATGGTGGTCTCGTCGTTGTGGAACGCCGGCAGGCAGTGCATGAACTTCACATCTGGGTTCTTGGTGGCGTTGATGACGTCCATGTTGACCTGATACGGGGTCATCAGTTTGACGCGCTGATCCCAGGCTTCTTTCGCTTCACCCATGGAAACCCAGACGTCGGTGTAGAGGAAGTCGGTACCCAGCACACCCTCTTTCACATCTTCGGTCAGGGTGATGCGTGCGCCAGTCTCTTCGGCGATCAGGCGGCACTTGGCAACCAGCTCTTCTTCCGGCCAGAAGGCTTTCGGCGCGACCAGGCGGATGTCCATGCCCATCTTGGCGGCACCGACCATCAGGGAGTTACCCATGTTGTTGCGGGCGTCCCCCAGGTAGGCGAACTTGATCTGATCCAGGCGTTTGCCCTTGCCGTGCTCCAGCATGGTCATGAAGTCGGCCAGGATCTGGGTCGGGTGGAATTCGTTGGTCAGGCCGTTCCAGACCGGGACGCCGGCGTGGGCACCCAGCTCTTCGACGATCTCCTGGCCATAGCCACGGTATTCAATGCCGTCATACATGCGGCCCAGCACCCGGGCGGTGTCCTTCATGGACTCCTTGTGGCCGATCTGGGAACCGCTCGGGCCGAGGTAGGAGACCTGGGCGCCCTGGTCGAAGGCCGCCACTTCAAACGCACAACGGGTACGGGTGGAGGTCTTCTCGAAGATCAGGGCGATGTTCTTGCCGGTCAGGTGTTTGCGCTCATAGCCACCGTATTTGGCTTTCTTCAGGTCGATGGCCAGATCGATCATGTATTGGATTTCGCGCGGGGTGAAGTCCAGCAGTTTCAGGAAGTTACGGTTACGCAGATTAAAAGCCATGATGAGTTCTCTCTATATTTGTTTCAGACCAATTCAGGCAGTAGTGTTGACTACGCATTCTCAGTACAGATGTCGGTAATTACGCATTCACGGTACGGGTGGCGACGATATTGGTGCCGGCTTCGCCCTTGAGGATGGCCAGGCCATCGTCCAGTGCACCTATGCCGACCATGCCGCCGGTCGCCTTGACGAATTCGCAGGAGGCTTCGACTTTCGGCCCCATGGAGCCTGCGTCAAACTTGACGCCGGCCAGCTCGTTCGGGCTGGTGATCCGCAGCGGACGCTGGGTCGGTTTGCCCCAGTCCAGGTAGACGGCATCGGCATCGGTCAGGATCAGCAGGGCGTCGGCCTTGATCTGCTTGGCTAGGTAGGCGGCAGACATGTCCTTGTCGATGACGGCTTCGATGCCGGTCAGGCTCTGGCCATCCCAGGTCACCGGGATGCCGCCACCACCGGTACAGATGATGAGGTGGCCCTGGGCGATCAGGGTTTCGATGGCGTCGCCTTCGACGATGCGCTGGGGCAGCGGAGACGGCACCACGCGGCGGAAGAACTTGCCGTCAGCCTTCACCACCCACTGCTTCTCTGCAGCCAGGGCGCGGGCTTCAGCCTCTTCGTAGACGGGACCGATGAATTTGGTCGGATTGACGAAGGCCGGATCTTGCGGGTCAACCTGCACCTGGGTCAGCAACGCAGTGACGTTGCGACTCGGCATCAGGTTCTTCAACTCCTGGATCAGCATGTAGCCGATCATGCCCTGAGACTCGGCACCCAGCACATCCAGCGGATAGGGGGATACCTTGGTGTAGGCGCTGTTCTGCAGAGCCAGCAGGCCGACTTGCGGGCCATTGCCATGCACCAGCACCACGTTGTACTCCTGAGCGATCAGGGCGATGGTCTTGGCGGCGGTGGCGATGTTCTTGCGCTGGATATCTGCTTCGAGCGGCTCGCCACGACGGAGCAGGGCATTGCCCCCCAGGGCGACGACGACAGTTGGTTTTTTCATGAGTGTTACTCTCGAGTTTGGTGCTGTGTGGCGCCAGCATCTGCCGGCGCCACGCCGTCTTGTTAGATGCCGTCGCGTTCCATCGGGCAGCTCATGCAGCGGGCGCCGCCGCGGCCACGTCCCAGCTCTTCACCCGGGATGGGCAGCACAGTGATGCCGGCCTTGTCGTACTTCTCGTTGGTGTAGGTATTGCGCTCGTAACCCACCACCACGCCGGGGCGCACGGTCAGCACGTTATTGGCATCGTTCCACTGCTCGCGCTCGGCCTCGAAGGTGTCGCCACCTGTGGTGATGAGCTTGAGCTGATCGACACCCAGTGCCTTCTCGATGGCGGTGACGAAGTAACCCTCTTCCTTGATGTTCATGCCGGTGGCACCGCCCGGAGTCAGGCTCCAGCAGTTCACATCCTTGCGGATGACTTCCGGATAGACGGAGAAGGTGTCTATGTCCATGTGGGTCATGACGGTATCCAGGTGCATGCAGCTGCGGTGTTTCGGCAGTTGCATGGCGATGACCTGTTTGGCCTGGCCGTGCTTGAACAGGCCGCGAGCCAGGTGCTCGACCCCTTGCGGTGTGGTGCGCTCGGACATGCCGATGAGCACGGCGCCACGACCGATGACCAGTACGTCACCCCCTTCGATGGTGGAGTTGTCGTAGTCGCGATCCTCGTCACCGAAGTACTTGATGAAGTCCTGACCGGCAAACTGCGGGTGCCAGCGATAGATGGCCTTCACGTGGTTGGTTTCGCGACGGCGGGCCGGTTTGGCCATCGGGTTGATGGAGACGCCACCATAGACCCAGCAGGAGGTATCACGGGTAAAGAGGTGGTTGGGCAGCGGCTCGATGATGAAGTCGGTCGGTGCGTGCATGCCCACTACCATGTTGACGCCGCTGTAGGGCATCTCGGAGTAGGTCAGGCCACCGGAGAGAATGCGGGCCAGCTCGCGGTGCGGCATGTCGGCCAGGAAGCAGCGTACGTCGTTGGCAAAAGAAGTGCCGAGGCGATAGTCGGAGACCTGATGTTGCAGCAGCCAGGTTTTGGCTTCCGGCACGTCCAGGGTTTCCGCCAGCAGATTGGTCAGCAGGAAAACTTCGACATTCTGATCGCGCAGTACCTGAGCGAATTTGTCGTGCTCCTGACCGGCACGTTCAACGGACAGGACGTCATCGAACAACAGATCCTGGCAGTTGGAAGGAGTCAGACGCTTCAGACTGAGGTTGGGGCGGTGCAACATGACACGGCGCAATTGGCCAACTTCAGAACCTACATAAAATTTGCTCATGATTATATTCCGTCTAGCAGTGGTCCCTGCGAGTGATTGAATAGATTCCTTCTATTCATGCTCGTGGCTAAGGCGGGATATTCTTTATGTAGGGTAATCGGCTTGTGTTCTATCCTGCCCTTGCCTTTCGAGACCGAGGTTAGACCTGCCAATCACGATAAACTTAGACATTGATCACATTCACCCAGAACTGAATAAATTCACGGTTTATTCTTTGATAGGGGTAACAGAACTGACAATCTCCCATTCACCCATCCCGTTTAAATACGCACTTTCTTCGGCACATATTTCATATTTTACCTTGTTTCATTCACGCCAAATATCTACAAAGGGATAAAAGTAAAAACAAAAAACCTTTAATTTCATGAAGATAAAAACACAACCAACACAGAATGAATTTTATATGCAGATATTTGAATTTTCCGCGCTCTTTACGAGGCGCTCGCAGCAAATAAAAAGTCACGGCCAGGCTCCGCGCTGAATAATCTTTTTGTTGTTCCAGATCATGGAATCGCGTCTGTTCCGCTTGCCGGGCCAGACTACAGGCAGTGTTGCCTCTTCACCTCTTATATGGATATGCACGAATTGCGCATCTTGGCCGGCCAATTTTCAACTGGCCGGCGCTGGGGCTTTTTCAAACTTTTTTCATTAGTTGAATTTATTTCAGCAACTTGCACCACAAGCCGGCTCGGCTTAACTCAGAAAGTGATCAGGATCACACCTGTTATGTCACCAAGGAGATAGCCATGAAGATGAAGTCACTGCTGCTGCTTTCCACTCTGCTGCTGCCCATGACCCCGGCACTGGTGCATGCGGAGGGTGCCCCTGCCATGCCATTGGTGGTGTGCCATGTCGATCAGGCCCCCCAGATGCTGGTACCCGCCTACGTGTGTCAGTGGCATGGCGGCAGCCAGCACTACTGAGCGAAACCCCGGGAGGAGGTCTTCTCCTCCTGGCTTGTCATGGCCCAACCCCCTCCTATACTCAATGCAGCTGTTTTTCATAGGGATAGGAGACGGTCATGATCCTGCTGGTCGGTGGTGAAAAAGGAGGGAGCGGCAAGAGTTGTCTGGCCCAGAATCTGGCGGTCTACCTCAGAACCCAGTTTCACGGCGAAGTACTGTTGGTGGACTGCGATCCGCAGCGCACCACCTCGGACTGGATCCAGGAGCGCAACGACAATCCGGATCTGCCCCAGATAAACTGCGTCCAGCTCTACGGCAACATCCGCAACGATCTGCTCAGCCTGAAGAACCGCTATGACTACCTGATCGTCGACTGTGGCGGCCAGGACAACCGGGCACTGCGTTCAACCATGGCCGTCGCCACCCATGCCCTGATCCCGCTGCGTCCCAAGCGCCGCGATCTCAAGACTCTGCCGCACATGGAAGACCTCATCACCACCTGCAAGATGGTCAACCCGACCTTGCGGGCTGCCGTGGTACTGACCCAATGCCCCGCCCTGCCCAACCAGGCGAAGCGGATACTGGAAGCCAAGGAGGTCTGCTCTTCCTTCGGTGTCGACGTGCTCAATTCCATCACCTATGGCCGCAACGTCTACGACGACAGCGAGGAGAAGGGATTGTCGGTGATGGAGATAGAGCCGGATGGCAAGTCTGCCGAAGAGATCCGCGCCATCGCCAAGGAGTTTCTGGAGCTGGGGGTATGAGATGGGACTTGCCGACCTGAAGAAGAAACACAATCTGCATCACCAGAAGAAGTTCACCATAGACGAGTTCATCGAGGACGCGGATTTCTATGCCAAGGGCAAGCCCAAGGTCGTCAGCCTGGAGCTGACCCTGCATCGAGACGAGGCTCTGACCGCACTCGCCTTCATCGAAAGCGGTGAACATCTCAAGCCCAGCTTCAAGAAAGCCACCTTCTCGCTCAGTACCACGGCCATCGATGAGCTTGGCAACCTGACCCAGCAGGACGGCATGAACAAATCTCTGCTGCTGCGGTTGTTTACCCACTACTTCTCCTCCCTGAGCCCGGAAGAACGCCAGACCATCTATGAGCGACTGCAGGCACACAACTGACGCTATCTTCCTCCAGCCATGCTTCGTTGCCAGCATGGCCCTTCTCTGCTCGCTTCCCCTTTCTGAATCCCAGTTGAACAAGGTGTAAGACATTCGCCATAGACGATGTAGGTAAAGCGCCAGAAAAGATCCCGCGATAGTCGGAAGATAAGATCGTAAAACATGAACGAAAAATACCTATACCAATGAAATTAAAGGATAAATATTGAAACAAGTTTCCTTCGTAACGAGATGCGTAAAAACGTTTTTCACTCTGCCGTTGTCCCGCCCCATGAAATCCTTATAGTTACTCCTGCACGGACGCAATGAAGTCGGTCAGGAAGACTGGCTGCCAGGGTTGGGCAAATGGACTCACCACAGGATGTGGTAAAGGACACCTCCCAGGACGGAGAAAGTGCGACGGGAACGGATGACTCGTCAGGCCATGATGGCTAAAGGACACCCCAAAGGATTGGGAAGGGGAAACCTAAAGGAAGAGGTATAGTCAGGGATTGCAGGGAGCAACTTCGTTCAAGGATATGAGCGATAAGACTATCGGGGGCGACGCAAGTCGCCCCCATCTTTTTTGGCCATTTTTACCTCGACCTACCTTTCTACCGACTCATTCCAGCCGGAAGTGCCCCACAATCTCCCGCAACCTGTCATAGGTCTGCTGCATCGAGTCGGCACTGGCCACCGTCGCCTCGCCGTTGTGGGTCAGCTGGCGGATCACCTCGGCAATGGCGCTCATGTTGCGATTGATCTCCTCGGCTACCGCGCTCTGCTGCTCCGCAGCCGTGGCGATATGGCTGATGAGATCGTTGATCTCCACCACCTCGCCCGCCATCAGATCCAGTGACTCGTTGACCCGAGTGGTGTTCTCGGCGGCGCCCTGACAACTCTGCTTGGTATTGCTCATGGCATTCACCACGGTCCGGGTCCCCTGCTGCAGGCTGGCCAGCATGGTCTGGATCTCCGCCGTACTCTGCTGGGTACGGGCGGCGAGTGAACGCACCTCGTCAGCCACCACGGCAAAGCCACGCCCCTGCTCGCCGGCGCGGGCGGCCTCTATGGCAGCATTGAGGGCCAGCAGATTGGTCTGCTCGGCTATGCTGCCGATGACCCCGAGCACCGAGCCAATCTGCTGCACATCCTGCTGCATGGCCTCGATGGAACGGGCGGTGGTTTCCACCTCATCTACCAGCGCCATCACGCTGGCCATGGCCTGATCGACCACCTGACGGGACTGGCTCGCCAGTTGCTGGCTCTGACCGGTGAGCTGGGCCGTGCTGGCCGCGCTCTCCGAAACTGAAACCGCGGTGCGGCTCATCTCGTTGATGGCAGTCACCACCTGCTCGGTCTCTCGCACATGATCCGCCAGCAGGGACTGGGCAGCACCGGTCTGGCTGGCCAATCCGGCAATGCCGCTATTGAGCTGGCCGCTGGCCTGCCGTACCTCGTTCATCATCTCCTGCAGCCGCTCGATAAAACTATTGATACCGGCCGAGATCTGCCCGAGGTCATCCTTGCTGGTCACCGCCAGTCGGCGGGTAAGGTCACCGCTGCCGCGAGAGAGCTCCTGCACCAAATCCCGCAGCGAGAGAATCGGGCGATAGGCCACATTGAGCGCCAGCACGGCGAGCACCATCACCACCACGGCCACCCCGAGCAGCGCCATGATGATCTGGCCGTTAAGTGCCTGGGTCATGGTGCGGATGTAATCGAGATCGATGTAGCCGGTCAGGGTCCAGCTGCTGCCGCGAATATCCAGCGAATTGGGGCGCGCTTCGCTCTCCCCCTGCGGCTTGCTGCTGTAGAGCTCATTGCCCTGCCCGTCAGCCAGCGAGAAGTAGCGCCCTTCGCCACTGACGCTGGCCAGCAGGTTCTTGAACTCGCTCATGTCGAGGTAATAAAGGTAGGCAGAGTCGGCACCGCGCGGCACCAGAATCGAGATGACGGGCTTGCCATCCACCTGCTGCAGCGGACTGACGGTGATCTGGTTGTTGGCGGCGGGGATAAGTTTGCGCAGAGCATCGACCTTACTGCTGTCGTTGATGACGCCGCTCACGTCGAACGCCATGTCGCCGATCACCTTGACGATGTTGTGAAAGCCGGTCTCTTCCAGCGTCTTCTTGACGTTGGTCACCCCGAAGTTGAGGTTGGCTGCCAGCAGAATTTTCTGATTGATGTCACCGGCCAGCTTCTCTTTGACCAGAGAGATCTGTTCGTTGATGTTCTTGGTCGCCTGGGTGCGGATGTAGGCGCTGATGAAGTGATTGACGCTGAACCAGGCGGTGCCGATGGTGACCAGGATGGCCAGCAGCAACAGGACGTAAATCTTGACCTTGAATGGCATGGGATCCCTCCAGAAGAGAGGGCCGGCACTGCCAGCCCTCCCTGCCAATCGTTATTTCTTCTTGGCGTACTTCATGGAGTCCAGTGCCACCGCCAGAATGATGATGCCGCCCTTGATGATGAACTGCCAGTAAGGGCTGACGCCGATATAGGTCAAACCATAGTTGATCAACGTGAAGATGAGCACGCCGGTGATCACCCCGGCCACGGTACCCACGCCACCCGCAAACGACACCCCGCCGACCACGCAGGCGGCGATGGCATCGAGCTCGTACATGAAGCCCAGGTTGTTGGTGGCGCTGCCGATCCGGCCCGCTTCCAGCATGCCGCCGAAGGCGTAGAAGACCCCCGCCAGCGCATAGATCATCACCAGGTTGACCGCCACGTTGACACCGGAGACCTTGGCCGCTTCCGGGTTGCCGCCGATGGCGAAGATGTTCTTGCCAAAGCGGGTCTTGTTCCACAGCACCCAGACAAAGACACTGGCGATGGCGGCATAGAAGGTCAGATAGGATAGCTTGAACCCGCCCAGCTTGATGAACCCCTGCGCGAAGCTCGAGAAACGGGGATCGAAGCCGGCCACCGGCGAAGCCCCTACCGAGTCAAAGTAGAGGGAGTTGATACCGTAGACGATGATCATGGTGCCCAGGGTGGTAATGAACGGGGTTACGTTCAGGTAGGCGACGATGAGGCCGTTGACCAGACCTATCAGGGCACCCACTGCGCACACCAGCAGGATCACCACCGGGATGGGCACTTCGCCCAGGCTTGGGAACACCTTGTTGACGTTGGTCAGCGCCTGCAGCATGGTCGCAGCGATGAGCGCCGCCAGACCGACCTGACGACCGGCCGACAGATCCGTCCCCTGGGTGATGATGATACCTGCCACCCCCAGCGCGATGATGACCCGCACCGAGGACTGGGTCAGGATGTTGCTGAAGTTGGTGAGACTCAGGAAGGAGGGTTCCTTGATCACGATGATCATGAGCAGCACCAGCAGCACCACGTAGATGCCGTTCTCCTTGAGCGCCCGCATCAGATTGAAATTTTTAGCCGACTCCATAAATGTCTTCCTGTCTCTAGAGGTACAGAGATGCCAGGCGCAGTATCTCGCTCTGGTCAGTTTCTTTGGTATTGACGATCCCGGCGACCCGGCCATTGCTCATCACCATGATGCGATCCGTGATGCCGAGCAGTTCGGGCATTTCCGACGAGATGATGATGATGCCCTTGTCCTTCTTCGCCAGCTCCAGGATGAGCTGGTAGATCTCGAACTTGGCCCCCACGTCGATGCCGCGGGTCGGTTCGTCCAGCATCAGGATCTCCGGCTGGGTCAGCAGCCAGCGGCCGATGATCACCTTCTGCTGGTTGCCCCCCGAGAGGGAGCCGATCTGGGTCTGCTGGGTCGGTGTCTTGACCCGCATGGAGTCGATGACCCACTGGGTGTCGCTCTTCATCTTGTTGTCGCTGAGCAGCCCCATGGAGCCCTTGTAGTTGTCCATGTTGGCGATCAGGGAGTTGAAGGCGATGTCGAGGCGCGAATAGATGCCAGTGGAGCGGCGCTCCTCGGTCACCAGCGCAAAGCCGTTGCGGATCGCCTCGTGGGCGTTGTGGTTGGCCACCTCTTTGCCGTGCAGCTTGATGGACCCCTCGCTGCGGTCGCGAATGCCGAACAGGGTCTCGACGATGTCGGTCCGCTTGGCCCCCACCAACCCGGCCACCCCGAGGATCTCCCCCTTGTGCAGGTTGAAGGTGATGTCCTGGATGGAGGGCTGGTTTTTCGCCGTCAGGTGCTCGACCTCGAGGATCACCTCTTTCGGCTGGTTGGTCTTCTCCGGGAAGCGCTGGGTGAGCTCGCGACCGACCATCATGCCGATGATCTGATCCATGGTCATGCCCTTGAGCGGCTGGGTCGCCACCCACTGGCCATCCCGCAATATGGTGATCTCGTCACAGAGCTGGAAGATCTCTTCCATCTTGTGGGAGATGTAGACGATGCCGCACCCCTTCTCCTTGAGCTTGTTGATGATCTTGAAGAGGTGGCTCACCTCTTTCTCGGTCAGCGAGGAGGTGGGCTCGTCCATGATGACGATCTTGGCATCGTAGGAGAACGCCTTGGCGATCTCGATCATCTGCATCTGGGAGACGGAGAGGGTACCGACCTTGACCCGCGGGTCTATGTCGATGTCCAGCTCGTCGAAGATATGCTTGGTGTCCTGATACATCTTGCCATGGTCGACGAACAGCCCCTTGGTGGGATAGCGGCCGAGCCACATGTTGTCCATCACGGAGCGCTGCAATACCAGGTTCAGCTCCTGATGCACCATGGAGACACCGTTCTCCAGCGCCTCCTTGGAGGAGGTGAAGTTGATCTCCTGCCCCTTGAAGAAGATCTTGCCCTCATCCTTCTCGTAAATGCCGAACAAGCACTTGAGCAGTGTCGATTTCCCTGCCCCGTTCTCGCCCATCAACGCATGCACAGAATGAGGACGGACCCGTAAATTGACATTATCGAGTGCCTTGACGCCAGGAAAGCTCTTACTGACGCCAATCATCTCCAACAGCCATTCTGATTGTTGCTGTGTTGTCATATCAGCCATCACATCTGGTTGAAAAAAGGGCAAGGGATCTCCCTTGCCCTGGAGGAGGGAATTATTCGAATTTGGACAGGTTGTCTGCGTCTACGCCAACGTAGGGAACACGCACGACCTTGTTGACGATGTTCCACTTGGTGCCTTCACCAGCCGCTTTGCCTTCCGCCAGGTTCTTGGTCAGCTCGTAGGTCGCCTTGGCCTGGTTGGCGGCATCGTTCAGCACGGTACCGGCCATGGCACCGCTTTTGACCAGCGCCAGCGCTTCAGGCAGTGCATCCACGCCGAACACCGGGATGGCGGTCTTGCCCTGAGCCTTCAGCGACTCCACGGCGCCCATCGCCATGCCATCGTTGTTGGCGATGACCACTTCGATCTTGTTGGCGTTGGGGCCGGAGATCCAGGCGTCCATCTTGTCCTTGGCCATGGCGGTATCCCACATACCGGTATCCATGTGCAGCTGCTCGGTCTTGATGCCGCCATCGTTCAGGGTCTTGATGACGTAGGTGGTACGGGCTTCGGCATCCGGGTGACCCGGCTCGCCCTTCAGCAGCACGTACTGGATGACGCCGTCCTTGTTCAGATCCCAAGCCGGGTTGGCTTTCCAGTGCTTGGCGATCAGCTGACCCTGGATGATGCCAGACTCCTTGGAATCGGTACCCACGTAGTAGGCCTTGTCATAGCTGGCCAGATCGGCGGCATTGGGCTCCTTGTTGTAGAACACCACGGGCACATCCTCGCCACGGGCTTTCTCGATCACGACCGGGGCCGCTGCCGGGTCAACCAGGTTGATGGCCAGCGCCTTCACCCCCTTGGCCAGCAGCACATCGACCTGGTCGTTCTGCTTGGACTGGTCATTCTGGGAGTCGTTCATCAGCAGCTCCACCCCCGGGTTGGCCGCCGCTTCCTTCTCGATTGCCTTGCGCACTACCGCCATGAAGTTGTCGTCGTATTTGTAGACGGTCACCCCGATGCGGGTTTCGGCATGGGCGGTGGCTCCTGCCATCAGGCTCATCAGTACGGCGGCAATGGTCGTGATCTTTTTCATTGTTATGCTCCGATCTCTCTATCTGTTTTTGTAGGGAATGCTGTACACCAAGTGAACTGGCGCCAGCCTAATGTAATCAGTTTGTTGTATGCCGTTCTGTGATCATGACAACAAAATGAAAACGTTTACACTCTGTTACATAGCAATAAATCAATTAAAAATCATATGGTTATATTTAATTGGAGACACTACAGCTCTGAACGGGGCTCTTTCTTGTTAAGCAATCGCTCAGGTTCAGCGTAGAACACAGTTCCAATAGTAGCTGCCTGGTTGCAGCCAATATTCCGGTCGTACACTCTGGCTCCAGGAGTCATCACCACCAATGCCCATATGAAAACCATCCAGACAGAGATGGATCCCGCCTGCGGCCACCAGATCGGTCTGGTGACGAGCCAGGGCCAACTGCTGCTGACTGAAACGGCTCAGGCTGAAATGAAACAGCCCCTCGACCTCGACGGAGCCGAATCGCAGCTGACGGGTGTCACAGCGCAGCCCGTTGTCGGTCGGGAACACATACGCGGTGTGCAGCGCATCGAGCGACGACTGCCAGCGACCGAGGTCGGCAGCCAGCAGGCGATCCGGATAGTTCTCGTGCGAACCGCGCCCCAGCCAGCTCACCTCCTCCCCTGCCGCCAGCACCTCGTCGGCCAGCCAGAGCCGGGCGCCGATGCGCGGCAGAGAGGGCATCTCGGCTGCCACCTCCACCTCGATGGCGAGGTGCATGGCACCATCCTGATCGAAGGCGTGACGCCAGAGGGTCAGCAGCTTGAGCGCCTCGCCGACGAAGTAGCCGTGACGCACCGTCACAGTCCCTTGGTCAGGGCTCACTACCAGCTCGAGGCAGCGATGCTGCAACTCATTGAGCCCGGCCGCCTGCCAGCGGGCAATCCAGGCGTTGGGCTCGACGTGGTCCGCCTCGCTGGTGCCGATGTCGTTGTCGAGCGGCGCCCGATAGAAGTGATCGGCGATGGCCTCCTTCAGCTGCTCGCGCCCCAGCTTGTGCCAGCTGTAGATGCGGCCGCTGGTCTTGTCCAGCCGCCACTCGCTGTTGGCCGCCCGGATCTGCCAGCCATCCGCCAGCTCGATGAAGGTGGCCGGCGTGCGGGTAGCGGGCAGTGCAAGCGGTGCAGGCAGCATGCATTGCTGGCGCGCCACCTCGTGACCGGCCGCTGACCAGGGCGTGGCGGCGGGCTGCACGATGGCGAGATCCAGCCAGGCGAGCGCCCCCGGCGCAAAGGCCGGCAACTGCTCCAGCAGGGTCAGCGTCACGCAGCCCTGCGGTGCCAAGGTGAGTGGGCATTCACCCTGGCTCACCACCACGCCGTCTTCGCACAATCGCCACTGCAGCCGCTCGTTGTCCGTCTCGCGAAACAGGTATTCGCTGCGGATCTCGACCGTCAGCGGCTGGCGGTGTTGCAAGGTCAGCACGAAGGGCTGTTGGGCCCGTTTTGCCTCGAACAGCGACGGATGGGGCGTGCGATCGGGGAACAGCAGACCGTTGCAGCAGAACTGGCGATCATTCGGGGTATCGCCGAAATCACCGCCATAGGCCCAGAAGTGGCGGCCGTCATCGGTCAGCTTGTCCAATCCCTGATCGACCCAATCCCAGACGAAGCCACCCTGCAACCGAGGGTGATCGCGAAATGCCTGCCAGTAGTGGGCATAGCCCCCCAGGCTGTTGCCCATGGCGTGGGCGTATTCACACAGGATCAGTGGGCGGGTCTCCTCCGGCAGGCCGATCCACTTGGCCAGCGCCCACTTGGGCACCGCCGGGAAGGGCTGCTCCTGATGGGTGCGGGCATACATGGGGCAGATGATGTCGGTGGCCGGCGTATCGGCACCACCCCCTTCGTATTGCACCGGGCGGCTCGGATCCGCCCCCTTGACCCAGCCATACATGGCATCGTGGGCCGGGCCGTAACCCGACTCGTTGCCAAGGGACCAGATGATGATGCTGGGGTGGTTGAAGTCGCGGGCCACCATGCGGGTCACCCGCTCTAGGAAGGCGTTGCTCCAGGCGGGATCCCGCGCCAAGCGCCCCATGGGAGTCATCCCGTGGGTCTCCAGGTTCGCCTCGTCCACCACATAGAGGCCGAGCCGGTCGCACAGCCGATAAAGCTCGGGGTGATTGGGGTAGTGGGAACAGCGCACCGCGTTGAAGTTGTGCTGCTTCATCAACAGCAGATCCTGCTCGATGGCGGCGGGCGTCACCACGTGCCCCGTTGCGGGGTGATGCTCGTGCCGGTTGGCGCCACGGATCAGCAGCGGCTGGCCGTTGACCCGCAGCAGACCGCCACGGATCTCCACCGCCCGAAAGCCCACGTCACAGGCTTCGCTCTCGATGGGCTCCCCCCGCTCGTCCAGCAGGGTCAGGGTGAGGCGATAGAGATGGGGGGTCTCTGCGCTCCATTTGCGCGGGGCCGCCACCTCGAGCCAGCACTCGGCGCGATCGTCATACGCCCCTTTCTCGTCAATGGCTTGCGTGCCGATTTGCTGGCGCAGGGTCGCTACCCGCTCGCTGCCGTCATAGAGGTTGATTTCCACCGACAGGCCGGTCCCATTGGCTACCTGCAATGCGATCTTGAGGCGGGCACCCCGGTAGCAGGCGTCGAGCTCGGGCGTTACCCGGATATCCACCAGATGACGAGCCGGTTTGTGCAGCAGGCTGACGGAGCGGAAGATGCCGCTCATGCGCCACATGTCCTGATCTTCCAGATAGGAGCCGTCGGACCAGCGCAGCACCAGCACTGCCAGTCGGTTGTCACCGCTACAGAGGAAAGAGGTCAGGTCAAATTCGGCAGGCAGCCGGCTGTCCTGGGAGTAACCGACCCAGCGACCGTTGCAGAAGAGGTGAAAAGCACTGTCCACCCCGTCGAAGATGATCCGGGTCTGGCCGCTGGCAAGCCAGTCGGCCGGCACGCTGAACTCGCGGGAATAGCAGCCGGTGGGATTCTCGGCCGGCACCCGCGGTGGATCGCACGGGAAGGGATACTTGATGTTGGTGTAGATGGGCACGTCGGTGACAGGCCGCAACCCTGGGTAGGCCGCATCCAGCTGCCAGTTGCCCGGCACCTGGATGGGACAGGCATCGGCCAGATCCTGTGCCAGCCACTGCTCCGGCACCAACTCGGGCGCCGCGAAGAAGGAGAAACGCCACTCCCCATCCAGCGGGGTGCACGATGGCGAGGCGTGATCATCCCGCGCAGCTGCTTCGTTGCGCCAGCTGAACAAGGGGGTATGGGCGGGCAACCGATTCACTGCGGTAATCGCCTGGGTCTGCCAGTCCTGACGGGCCACTATCTCCCTGAGCATTCGTCTCTCTCCCTGCATGAACGCCGAAAACGTATGCAGTGTAGGGGAGATTTGCCCGGTGATCGGCGATCCCGCTCACACAGATGTAAACGATTACACTGAATTTGTTAAGTAAAACAGGGTAAAAATGCGCTAAATGCAGGTAAAAGACCAAGGCTCCGGATCGAGCGCCTCAAAAACGGCGATCCGGAGCGATAAACGGAGGTAAATGAAAGGGATCAGCTTCGAACGGGCGCCACCGAGTGGCGGTTGATCAGAGTCGGGGTGT
This sequence comes from Aeromonas sp. 600276, assembly GCF_049175815.1. Taxonomy (NCBI): domain Bacteria; kingdom Pseudomonadati; phylum Pseudomonadota; class Gammaproteobacteria; order Aeromonadales; family Aeromonadaceae; genus Aeromonas; species Aeromonas sp. 600276. Next base: position 92,376 of record NZ_JAAKVU010000005.1, read on the forward strand.
AAATGCGGCTCTGTACCACCTCGCTTTCCCCCGCTGCCAGCTGCAGGGCCAGCTTGGCCGCCTGCGCTGCCATCAGTTCAACCGGGTAGCGCATGGTGGAGAGCTTGGGGCGCAGGTATCTGGCATAGATGATGTCATCGAAACCCACCACCGACACCTCCTCCGGCACCTTGAGGCCGTTGTCCGCCAGCACCGAGATGGCCCCCGCCGCCATGGCATCGTTGTAGGCCACCACGGCCGTGATGGGCAGCCCCTTGGCCAGCAGGTTGAGCATGGCCCGCTCGCCGCCCTCCTCGTTGGGCATGCCGCTCTCCACCAGCTCGGCGTCGGCGCGCACGCCCGCCTCGGCCAGCGCATCCTGATAGCCCTGCAGCCGCAGGATGGCATCCTCGATGGCGTGATCGGAGCTCAGGAAGGCGATGTGACGGTGGCCCAGCTCCAGCAGATGCCGGGTCGCCGTGGCAGCCCCCTGCCGGTTGTTGAGGGCAATGCAGCGCCCCTTGAGTGCCGGGATGTCGCGGTTGATCAGCACCATGCCGGGCACCCTCAGCGCATAGTCGATCAGCTCCTCGTCGCTCAGCGCCTTGCTGTGCACCACCAGCGCCTCGCAGCGCTTGCCGATCAGCAGCTCGATGGATTCGCGCTCCTGCCGTGCCGTGTGAAAACCATTACCCATCAACAGGTGCAGCCCCTGTTCCACCGCCACCGCGGCGACCCCCTTGACCAGGGCGCCGAAGAAGGGATCCGCCACATCGCCCACCAGCACTCCCATGGTGTCGCAGGTCTGGCTGACCAGCGCCCGTGCGTTGGCATTGGGGGTGTAGCCCAGTTCGGCCATGGCTTTCAACACCACCTCGCGGGAGGCGGCGCTGGCCTTGGGTGAGTTGTTCATCACCCGTGAAACCGTTGCCACCGATACGTTGGCCAAACGGGCGACATCCTTGATGGTACTCATGCTGTTTTCACTTATTTCACGGTTCGGGACTAGGCCATTATACCGAGCAATGTCACTGATAACAGGGGGAAAAACCATATTGCTGAAATGATGACCACCAAAACAAGTGTAATCGTTTACACATATTTGTTAGCCAGTTCACAGTTTGCCCGCCAGCCCCTCGGCTAGACTCCTTCACAGGCTTTTTTTGAGCGTGGAGATGAGGATGAAAGTACTGGTCACCGGCGGCTGCGGTTACATCGGCAGCCACACCTGCCTGGCACTGCAGGCGGCCGGCATGGAGCCCGTGGTGGTGGACAACCTCTGCAACAGCAAGGCCGGCGTACTGGCCCGCATCGCCGCCATCAGCGGGCGTGAGCCCCGCTTCTATCGGGGGGACATCCGTGACCCGCTCCTGCTGGATCGCATCTTCAGCGAGCAAAGGATCGATGCCGTGACCCACTTCGCCGCCCTCAAGGCTGTCGGCGAGTCCACCCGCATCCCCCTCGACTACTACGAGAACAACCTGAGCGGCACCCTGGTATTGCTGCAGGCGATGAAGCGGGCCGGCGTCCACAACCTGGTGTTCAGCTCGTCGGCCACCGTCTACGGTGACCCGGCCAGCACGCCCATTCGGGAAGATTTCCCGCGCAGCGCCACCAATCCCTACGGCCGATCCAAGCTGATCATCGAAGAGATCCTCGAGGATCTGCAGCGGGCCGAACCGCACTGGAGCATGACCCTGCTGCGCTACTTCAACCCGGTCGGTGCCCACGAGTCGGGCACCATGGGGGAAGATCCCCAGGGGATCCCCAACAACCTGATGCCGTTTTTGACCCAGGTCGCCATCGGCCGGCGCGACTGCCTTTCCATCTTTGGTAACGATTACCCCACCGTCGACGGCACCGGTGTGCGCGACTACATCCACGTGATGGATCTTGCCGAGGGTCACGTCAAGGCACTGCAGCACTGCGCCAGCAAGGGTGGCGTGCACATCTACAACCTGGGCACGGGTCAGGGCCAGAGCGTGCTGCAGATGGTCGCAGCGTTCGAGGCGGCCAGCGGTCGCCCCTTGCCCTACCGCATCGAACCAAGACGCCCCGGCGACATCGCCGAATGCTGGGCCGATCCCGCCAGGGCCGAGCGCGAGCTGGGCTGGCGTGCCCGGCGGGATCTGGCCGCCATGTGCGCCGACAGCTGGCGCTGGCAATCCGCCAACCCGCAGGGGTACGAGGCGTGATGTCCGTTTTGCTCCCTTCTCCCTTGTGGGGGAAGGGTCACAGATGAGAGGCGCACCCGCCCTCATCAACTGCCCGCAGTTTCTTTTATTGAGCTTGAGGAGTGATGATGTTCAACCCGGTTGATCACCCCCACCGTCGTTTCAACCCGCTGACCGGCCAATACGTGCTGGTCTCCCCCCACAGGGCCAAGCGCCCCTGGCAGGGTCAGGTCGAGAAGGTGAGCCAGGCGCCGAGCCAGGCCCATGACCCCGACTGCTTCCTCTGTGCCGGCAACAAGCGCGTCACCGGCGACCAGAATCCCGACTATCGGGACACCTTCGTCTTTACCAACGACTTCGCTGCCCTGATGCAGGACACCCCGGCCGCCAGTGGCGAGCAGGATCCCCTGCTCAAGCTGGAAGCCGCCCGCGGCACCAGCCGGGTCATCTGCTTCTCGCCGGATCACGGCAAGACCCTGCCCGAGCTGCCTCTGCCCGCCATCGAGAAGGTGATCACCACCTGGATGGAGCAGGTGGCCGAGCTATCGGCCCAGTGGGAGTGGGTGCAGGTGTTTGAAAACAAGGGCGCCGTCATGGGCTGCTCCAACCCGCATCCCCACGGTCAGCTGTGGGGCAGCGACTTCCTGCCCAACGAGATTGCCCGCGAAGAGCAGCACCAGCGCGCCTGGCTGGCGGAGCACGGCCGCCCGCTGCTGGTCGACTACGTGGAGCGGGAGCTGCAGGATCGCTCCCGCATCGTGGTGGAGACCGAACACTGGCTGGCGGTAGTGCCCTTCTGGGCGGCCTGGCCGTTCGAAACCCTGCTGCTGCCCAAACGCCATGTCCCCTCTCTGCTCGACCTCACCCCCGAGCTGCAGCAGGATCTGGCCATCGCGCTCAAGGAGCTCACCAGCCGCTACGACAACCTGTTCGAGTGCAGCTTCCCCTACTCCATGGGCTGGCACTTTGCACCGCCCCGCTCCGACTGCCCAGAGGCGTGGCAACTGCATGCCCACTTCTATCCGCCCCTGCTGCGCTCCGCCACGGTGCGCAAATTCATGGTGGGCTTCGAGATGCTGGCCGAGACCCAGCGCGACCTGACTCCGGAGCAAGCCGCGGAGCGCCTGCGTACCCTTTCCCCCGTTCATTACAAAGCCAATGAGGTGACCCCATGACCCCGAGCCAGCGCGTCAGCGCCGTGTTTGCCGAGCAGTTTGAGCAACAACCCGACCTGCTGGTGCGGGCCCCCGGCCGCGTCAACCTCATCGGCGAGCACACCGACTACAACGACGGCTTCGTGCTGCCCTGCGCCATCGACTACGAGACCTGCGTCGCCATCGGCCTGCGCGATGACAGCCTGGTGCACGTGATCGCCGCCGACTACGGCAACCAGCGCGACCTGTTCGATCTCGGCCAACCCATCAATCATCATGCCGACCAGCGCTGGAGCGACTACATCCGCGGGGTGGTGAAGTACCTGCAGGAGCGGGGCTATCCCCTGCGCGGCCTCAATCTGGTGGTCTCCGGCAACGTGCCGCAGGGGGCCGGCCTCTCCTCTTCCGCCTCGCTGGAGGTGGCCATCGGCCAGGCCTTCAAGGAGGCGCTGGGGCTCACCATCAGCCAGGCCGAGATTGCCCTCAACGGCCAGCAGGCGGAGAACCAGTTCGTCGGCTGCAACTGCGGCATCATGGACCAGATGATCTCCGCCAGCGGCAAACAGGATCACGCCCTGCTGCTCGACTGCCGTTCGCTGGAGACCCGCCTCATCCCCATGCCCACCGATCTGGCGGTGCTGATCGTCAACTCCAACGTCCGTCGCGGCCTGGTGGACAGCGAATACAACACCCGTCGCCAGCAGTGCGAAGCAGCCGCCCGTCACTACGGGGTCAAGGCGCTGCGCGATCTCGATCTGGCGGCTCTGGAAGCGGGCAAGGCCGGGCTGGATGAGGTCTGCTACCGCCGCGCCCGTCACGTGGTGGGCGACAACAGCCGCACCCTGGCCGCCGCCGATGCGTTGGAGCAAGGGAATCTGATGCGCCTCGGCGAGCTGATGGCCGACTCGCACGCCGCCATGCGCGATGACTTCGAAATCACCGTGCCCGCCATCGACGGTCTGGTGGAGATCATCAAGGCCAGGATCGGTACCGAGGGCGGCGTGCGGATGACCGGCGGCGGCTTCGGTGGCTGCGTGGTCGCCCTGCTGCGCCCAGAGAAAGTGGCCGAGGTGATCGCCGCGGTCGATGCCGAGTACCCGGCCCGCTTCGGCCTCAAGGCCGACAGCTACGTCTGCCGCGCCAGCGCGGGGGCGGGAAAACTATGAGCCCATTTATGATGCAGGCCTGCCGGATCGGCAACACAGGTGCAGGCAGACTATGAACGACGCCATGATCCCGTTCGAGCTGGAAAACGAGGAGGGGCTGCGCCTGCGCGGCCTCGACTTCGGCGCCACCCTCACCTCCCTCACCCTGCCGGTGGCGGGATCTCGCCGTGAAGTGCTGCTGGGCTGCGCCGATGAGGCCTATCCCGCTCAGCAGGTGTGGCTGGGTGCGGTGGCGGGACGCTTTGCCAACCGCATCGGCAACGCGGAGCTGCTGCGCGATGGCCAGCGCTGGCCGCTGGATGCCAACCAGCCCCCCCACTGCCTGCACGGCGGACGGGCGGGGTTTCATCGCCAGCACTGGCAGATCAAGGAGCGGGAGGCGGACCGGGTCAGACTGACCCTGCTCTCCCGAGCGGGGGATCAGGGCTTTCCCGGCAACCTGCGGGTCACGCTGGAGTACCGGCTGGAGCAGTGCGATCTGGTGGTAGATTTCGTCGCCAGCACGGATGCATTGACCCCGGTCAGCCTCACCAGCCACACCTACTTCAATCTCGATGGACAAGCCGGCGATGGCGATGTGCGTGACCACCTCATCCGCCTCAACGCCGACCGCTTCCTGCCCACCGACCAAAGCGGCCTGCCGCTCGCGATCGCACCGGTGGAGGGGCCGTTCGATCTGCGCCACGAGCGCCTGATCGGACAAGATTGGCTGAGCCATCCCCAGCAGCAACAGGCCAAGGGGTATGACCACGCCTTTGTGCTCAACGGGCCGAGCGCCGAGTGGGCGGCGCGGGTGGTCTCGGGGGATCGCCAGCTGGCCATGGAGGTCTACACCAACCAGCCCTCGCTGCAGTTCTACAGCGGCAACTGGCTGGCCAATACGCCGGCACGCGATGGCCAGCTCCATCGGGATCACGCCGGCTTCTGCCTGGAGGCCCAGCAACTGCCGGACAGCCCCAACCGGCCCGAGCTGGGGGATCCCTGGTTGCTGCCGGGGCAGACCTATCGCCACCAGACCCGCTATCGCTTTATCGCCGCCAGCTGACCCCGGCCCCCTCTTCTCCCGCGCAGACATGCCGAGCGAAGAGGGACCGGGGTCACCCCTCGCCTCTGCTCGCAAACAATCCCACGCAAGGAGTCGTTATGGATGATCACTACCTCGCCGCCCCCGACCGCTATCAGCGCCAACCCTATCGACCCGCCGGTCGCCACGGCCTGCACCTGCCCGGCATAGCTCTCGGGCTCTGGCACAACTTCGGCGCCGAGTGCGATCCCGCCACCGCAAAAGCCATGGTGCACCAGGCGTTCGATCTGGGCATCACCCACTTCGATCTGGCCAACAACTACGGGCCGCCGCCGGGGTCGGCCGAGCTCACCTTCGGCAAGCTGCTCAAAGGGAGCCTGGCGCCCTATCGGGACGAGCTCATCATCGCTAGCAAGGCGGGATACATCATGTGGGATGGCCCCTACGGCGACGGCGGCAGCGCCAAATACCTGTTTGCCAGCCTGCACCAGAGCCTGCGCCGGCTCGGCCTCGACTACGTGGATATCTTCTATCACCACAGGCCGGATCCGCGCACCCCGCTGGAGGAGACCTGCCAGACGCTGGCGCTGATGGTGCGTCAGGGCAAGGCGCTCTACATCGGTCTCTCCAACTACCCGGCCCCGCTCGCCGCGCAGGCCGCCGCCCGGCTGGCGGAGCTGGGCACCCCCTGTCTGGTCAACCAGCTCAAATACTCCCTGTTTCAGCGCGACATCGAGGCTGAAACCCTGCCGGTCTGCCGCGAGCACGGCATGGGGGTGGTCGCCTTCTCCCCGCTGGCGGGCGGACTGCTGAGCGATCGCTACCTGGCGGGCATTCCGGCGGATTCGCGCGCCGCCAGCGCCAGCCCCTTCCTCAAGCCCGAGCAGATCACCGCCGAGAAGCTGGCCACCATCCGGGCCCTGCATGCGCTGGCGCAGCAACGGGGCCAACCGCTGTCACAACTGGCGCTGCAGTGGGTCCTGCGCGACTCTGTGGTGAGCTGCGCCCTGATCGGTGCCAGCAGCCCGCAGCAGATTGTCAGCGCGGTGGAGGCCCAGGCCCAGCCCCCGCTGGATGCGGCGCTGCTGCAGCAAATCGAGGGGATCCTGGCCGGTCAGGGTCCCGCCTGATCGGGGCCGCTGAGCGCCGAACGCCATGAGGGTCCGAATGAAAACCAATGACCTCGCCGTCGATCCCGCCGGCGGGGCCTGGCGCCAACACAATATTCACTGGTTGCCTGCCCTATTTTCCTCCATCATTGGTCGCCCCCGGCTCGGCTCGGGGCCGACTTCAACCGGACCAATAATCAAGAGATCTGAAACATGACAGAGTCTTACGCCCTGTTTGTCGCCTTCGTGCTGGGCATAGTGGAGGGCCTGACCGAGTTCCTCCCCGTCTCCTCCACCGGCCACATGATCATCGTCGGCCACCTGCTTGGCTTCGACGGCCCCAAGGCTGCCACCTTCGAAGTAGTGATCCAGATGGGCTCCATCCTGGCGGTGGTCGCCGTGTTCTGGCGCCGCCTGTTTGGCCTCATCGGCATCCACTTCGGCCAGAAGCCGGCGCAGGGACACGCCACCCTCTCGCTGGTGCACATCATCCTCGGCATGCTGCCCGCCGTCGTCATCGGCCTCGCCATCCACAGCTGGATCAAGGCTCATCTGTTCGGCCCGCAGACCGTGATGTACGCCCTGGTCGCCGGCGGCATCCTGCTGATCATCGCCGAGAAGTTCCGCCCCGCAGTGCGCTCCGAAACCCTGGACGACATCAGCTACAAGCAGGCGCTCGGCATCGGTCTGTTCCAGTGCCTGGCGCTCTGGCCCGGTTTCTCCCGCTCCGGTGCCACCATCAGCGGCGGCATGCTGATGGGGATCAGCCGTCAGGCGGCGGCCGAGTTCTCCTTCATCCTGGCGGTGCCCATGATGGTGGCGGCCAGCGGACTGGATCTCTACAAGAGCCGGGATCTGCTCTCCATGGCCGACTTCCCCATGTTCGCGGTGGGCTTCATCACCGCCTTCGTGGTGGCCATGATCGCCATCAAGACCTTCCTGGCGCTGATCCGTCGCCTCGACTTCATCCCGTTCGCCATCTACCGCTTCGTGGTGGCCTTCGCCGTCTATCTGGTGTTCGTCGCCTGATCAGGCCGCGACACCATGCAAAAAGGGACCCTAGGGTCCCTTTTTTATTGCCGCCATGGCTCAGTAGAGGCGATGGCTGATGCCGTTGAGCAGCCGCGACAACCCCTTGGTGAACTGCACCGGCGCATCCTGCACCGTGTAGCAGAGGCAGCCGTCCGGCGTGTGCGGACTGTGAGCGTGGCTGGCATCGCGCCAGATGAAGTCACCCGCCTGATAGCGGGTGTCGCCATCTTCGATGGTGCCGGCCAATAGCAGGGTCAACTCATAACCCTTGTGAGTGTGCTCAGGGATGCGGCCGCCCGCCTCTATGTGCAGCAGGCTGGCACGGGACCCCTGCTCATCGAGCGGCAGGCTCACCTGCCGGATGGCGCCGATGTGGCGCCAGCTGGGGGCGTGGTGACGGGCCAGTACCCGCGGCAACCGATACGACTGGCCCGCCACCTGCAGCTCGAGCCGGGCCACCGCCGACTGACTCAACGCGGCCGCAGTGGCCATCGGCTGTTGCAGTATGCCGGCCAGCATGGCATCGAACTCTGCCGGCAGTGGCTCGCACTCTTCGGCCGGGGTCAGGTATTGCCGGGCCAGCTCCTCTTCGCAGGCCCGCAGCCGGGCCGCACAGTCGGGGCAGAGCTCGCAGTGGGCGGAGACGCCGACGGCCAGCGGCAGGGGCAGTTCGTCGGCGGCAAAGGCGCGCAACATGGCCTGAACGGGATGGGCTTTAATCATGGCCTTGCTCCACTTGTTCCTTCAATTTCTGTAACGCCAGTCTGAGGCGGGATTTGATGGTGCCGAGCGGCACGCCGAGCCGGTCTGCCAGCTCCTGCTGGGAGAGCTCCTGCAGGTAGATGCCGCGCACCACCTGCTGCTGTGGTTCCGGCAGGGTGCCGAGGTAATGGGCCATCTGGCGGGTCAGCACCGCGTCTTCGCCGCCGCTCAGGTGCTCCTCTTCCGCCCTGTACTCCAGCATGGGCCACAGCTCCTCGGCGCAGAGCTCTTCCTTGCTGGCGCGGCGCCGGCGCAGCATGTCGAAGCCCTGGTTGCGCATGACGGTGTAGATCCAGGTGGTGGCGGCGCCCTTGTCGGGGTGGTAGAGACGGGCCTTCTGCCAGACCAGCAGCATGGTCTCCTGCACCAGCTCCATGGCGTTGGCCTCGCTGCCGAGGTGGCGCAGCCCGTAGCTGCGGATACGCGGCGCGAAGTGCTGGAACAGGGTGGCGAAGGCAGCCTTGTCGCCATGTTCGGCAACCCTGACGAGCAGGGACTTGAGATCGCCGGCTGGGTCATCCATGGGGGGCGATATCCTGTACGGGGTCGATTGTGATTGGCCAGTATATGCCATTGCGCCATGCCTTGAAGAGGGTGGTGAGTGCCAATACGTACGGCGCGGCAAAAGGATCATCGGCGCAGCCATCAAAAACGGCTCAGTGGCTGGCGACCAGCAATCCGCTCAGCAGGGAGAGCGCCGGCTGGTTGTCTTCCGCCGCCACCAGCCACTGTTTCTGCTCAACGGGGATGGGCAGCACTTCCAGCCAGCGCTGGGCCACCCAGCTGGCATCGTCCCAGTCCGGGTTGCGGTAGAGGGCCGCGTACTCCGGATAGTCGTTGAACACCTCCTGCAACGCCCTGGCCAGCGAGTGCTGGTCGGCATTGAGCCGGCCGGTGCGCCAGGGGGGGAGCACCTGCACATCCCCGACCCGCAAGCCGTCCGACTCCTGCCACAGATCGGTGATCCTGACCCGTTCCATGCCGAGCACCGTGATGCCGAGCAGACCGTCCGGCAGTTGATCGAAGTCGACGATCCGTACCCGGGTGGCGATGGGGTACATGTTGCGCAGCGCATCGGGCTGGCGGGGATCCAGCATGCAGATAGCAAACCCCTGCTCTCCCGCCTCGGCGATCATGCGCTGATATCTGGGCTCGAAGATGCGCAGCGGCATGATGCCACCGGGCAGCAGGTGGGCCGAGAGGGGAAACAGCGCCAGTTTCATCGACAGATTCCTCGGTAAAAGGTACCTGTTGATACGACCGGGGCGGCGGGGCAGATCATTCAGAACGAGTTGGAATAAAAAACCCCTTAACAATCAGGGGAAAATAGCCTGGACAAGCCGCTTCAATATGCAGTAGAAATGGATAAGCACCGTAATTTCCGTCCAATATTCTGGGATCTGGTGCCAAATGCAGTGAAATATCCGCCCGACCGCGAGCGGCGGGTCATCCCTATAGTTTTCTCGGGCCGATGCGGGTAAAATTCACGCCCTTATATATCAGTCATTTTTCGACGCGCAACCTTGGTGGTCAGTTATGAAAGAGCATATTCATCATCTACTTGAACAAACGGTAGCCAATCTCAAGTCAGCGGGCATCCTGCCGGCGGACCTGGAAGCCCGCGTGCAAGTAGACCGATGCAAGGAGAAGGCTCACGGTGACCTGGCCACCAACCTGGCCATGCTGCTGGCCAAACCGGCCCGCAAGAATCCCCGTGAGCTGGCCGCTGCCATCATCGAGCACCTGCCCGCCTCCGACCTGATCGCCAAGGTCGAGATCGCCGGCCCCGGCTTCATCAACTTCTTCTTCGACCCGAGCTGGCTGGCCGGTCAGGTAGAGGCCATGGTGACCTCCGCCAACGCCAACGTGAAGCTGCCAACCCCGCAGACAGTGGTGGTGGACTACTCCGCCCCCAACGTGGCCAAAGAGATGGCGGTGCATCACATCCGCTCCACCGTCCTCGGTGACGTGGCTGCCCGTGCCCTCGAGTTCCTGGGCCACAAGGTGGTGCGTGCCAACCACATCGGCGACTGGGGTACCCAGTTCGGCATGCTGATCGCCTATCTGGAGAAGATGGCCAACGAGCACGCCTCCGACATGGAGCTGCGCGATCTGGAAGCCTTCTACACCCAGGCCAAGCGTCACTACGACGAAGACGAAGCGTTCGCCGAGCGCGCGCGCAACTACGTGGTCAAGCTGCAGGGTGGTGATGAGTACTGCCGCACAATGTGGAAGAAGCTGGTCGACATGACCATGGAGCAGAACCAGCGCAACTACGACCGCCTGAATGTCTCCCTGACCAACAAGGACATCATGGGCGAGTCCATGTACAACGACATGCTGCCGGAAATCGTCGCCGATCTGAAAGCGCGCGGCCTGGCGGTCGAGAGTGAAGGCGCCACCGTCGTCTTCCTGGACGAGTTCAAGAACAAGGATGGCGAGCCCATGGGCGTCATCATCCAGAAGAGCGATGGCGGCTTCCTCTATACCACCACCGACATCGCCTGTGCCAAGTATCGTTACGAGACCCTGGGCGCCGACCGGGTGATGTACTTTATCGACTCCCGTCAGCACCAGCACCTGATGCAGGCCTGGACCATCACCCGCAAGGCGGGCTATGTGCCGGAATCCGTGCCCCTCGAGCACCACGCCTTCGGCATGATGCTGGGCAAGGATGGCCGTCCCTACAAGACCCGCTCCGGCGGCACCGTCAAGCTGGTCGATCTGTTGAATGAGGCGGAAGAGCGCGCCGCCGCCCTGCTGGAGAGCCGCAACAGCGACCTCTCCGCCGAGGAGAAGGCCCAGGTGGTGCACGCCATCGCCATGGGTGCGGTCAAGTATGCGGATCTCTCCAAGAACCGCACTACCGACTACATCTTCGACTGGGATCTGATGCTCTCCTTTGAAGGCAACACCGCGCCCTACCTGCAGTACGCCTACACCCGTATCCAGTCCATCTTCCGCAAGGCCGGCGTCGATGCCGACACCCTGGGCGGCAAGGTGGTCCTGAACGAAGAAGCGGAAGAGACCCTGGCCCAGAAGCTGATCCAGTTCTCCGACGCGGTCAACGGCGTGGCGGACAAGGGCATGCCGCACCTGCTCTGTACCTATCTGTACGAGCTGTCCGGCAACTTCATGACCTTCTACGAAGCCTGCCCGATCAACAAGGATGGCGTGGACGAGGCGACCCGTCAGAGCCGTCTGCTGCTGTGCGCCGCCACCGCCAAGGTCCTCAAGCTGGGCCTGGGCGTACTGGGCATCCACACCCTGGAGCGCATGTAATAGATGGCGACCCGGGATTATGTCGGCAGCCGCCCGCGACGTCGGGCGGGTGGTCGCAACACCAAGAAAGCGGCACCTCGCCGCTTTCCTGTTATCCCGGCCCTGCTGGCCGGGGTGTTGCTGGCGGGGTTCGGCGGCTTCCTCTACATGATCAGTGGCAAGGGCAACGACGCCCCCACCATTGAAGAGCAGGTGAAAGCCAACAAGCCCAAGGCCCAGAGCAACGGCCTGCCGCAGGAGAAATGGAGCTACATCGAACGGCTGGAGAACAAGCAGGTCGACATCGTCGAGCCGCCCCCCCAGCCGGGCGTGCTGCCGCCACCGCCGGCGGAAACCATGACCCTGCAGCCGGAGAAGCTGCCGCAGCCGGTGCCGACCAATATTCCCCAGCCCGGAACCCCCATCGGCCAGGTGCAGCCCTACAAGCCGCAACCGGTACAACCGGCCAAGCCGGCGACCGGCGCGCCGGTAGCCAGTGCCCAGGAGCAGGTGATCGACCGCAAGGCAGAACGGGATCGGATGGAACGGGAGCTGCGCGCCGAACTGGAGCGGGAACGGGCCGAGGCCGCCAGGGCCCAGGCGGCGACCCAGTCTGCGCAGACTGCGGCCGCCGACACCGGGCGCTACATGATGCAGTGCGCCGCCCTGCGTTCGCAGGATTCCGCGGAATCCCTCAAGGCGCGTATCGCCTTCACCGCCGGGCTCTCCTCCAGCCTGCAGGTGGTCAACGGGGCCGGTGGCGCCGTCTACAAGGTGATGGTGGGCCCCTTCAGCGGCAAGGCGGCGGCCGACGCGGCCAACCGCAAGCTGCAGGGCTCAGGCATCAGCGGCTGCATCCCCAAGAAGGGGTGATCGCAGCATTCATACCACAGGGCCGGGTGGCAACACCCGGCCCTGTTTCTTTTGGTGCCAGTTGCCACCGCTCCTCTTCTGCCCCGTTGGTCTCGCCACACCGCAGGCTTGAAAAGCCGGTTTGGCATCCCCATCTTTCTTGCCATGCACAGTCAGGCCGTCATTCGGCTCAAGCGAGGTAAGTAAAGTGACTACCATAGTTTCAGTTCGCCGCAACGGTCAGGTCGTCATCGGTGGCGATGGCCAGGTTTCCCTTGGCAACACCGTCATGAAGGGCAACGCCCGCAAGGTTCATCGCCTCTACAACGGCAAGGTACTGGCTGGTTTCGCCGGCGGCACCGCCGACGCCTTCACCCTGCTCGAGCGCTTCGAAGCCAAACTGCAGGCCCATCAGGGCAACCTGGAGCGCGCCGCCGTGGCGCTGGCCAAGGACTGGCGCACCGATCGCGCCCTGCGCCGCCTCGAGGCCCTGCTGGCCGTCGCCGACGAGCACAAATCCTTCATCATCACCGGCAACGGTGACGTGGTGCAGCCGGAGCACGATCTCATCGCCATCGGCAGCGGCGGCAACTTCGCCCAGTCCGCCGCCATCGCCCTGCTGGAGAACACCGAACTGGATGCCAAGAGCATCGTCGAGAAGTCCCTCAAGATTGCGGGCGACATCTGTGTGTTCACCAACGGCAACCACACCATCGAAGTGCTGGACTACACCGCCAAATAAGGCCGCCAGCCAAACCCCATTTTCCAAGGGGTGAGCCCTGCCCGCCCCGGATACAGGAACACCATCATGTCCGAGATGACCCCGAGAGAAATCGTCCACGAGCTGGACAGACACATCATTGGTCAAGCCGATGCCAAGCGTGCGGTGGCCGTGGCCCTGCGCAACCGCTGGCGCCGGATGCAGCTCTCCGAGGAGATGCGCCACGAGGTGACCCCGAAGAACATCCTGATGATCGGTCCGACCGGTGTCGGCAAGACCGAGATCGCCCGTCGTCTGGCCAAGCTGGCCAACGCCCCCTTCATCAAGGTCGAAGCGACCAAGTTCACCGAAGTGGGCTATGTGGGCAAGGAAGTGGACAGCATCATCCGCGACCTGACCGATGTCGCCATCAAGCTGGTGCGCGAGACCGAGATGGAGAAGATGAAATACCGCGCCGAAGAGGCCGCCGAAGAGCGCATCCTCGACGCCCTGCTGCCCAACCCGCGCAACAGCTGGGGCGAGGAAGAGAAAGCCGACAACTCCAACACCCGCCAGATCTTCCGCAAGAAACTGCGGGAAGGTCAGCTGGATGACAAGGAGATCGAGCTGGAGCTCTCCGCCTCCCCGATGGGCGTCGAGATCATGACCCCGCCGGGCATGGAAGAGATGGCCAACCAGCTGCAGGGGCTGTTCCAGAACCTGGGCCAGAACCAGAAGAAGAAGCGCAAGATCAAGGTCAAAGAGGCCATGAAGGCGCTGATCGAAGAGGAAGCGGCCCGCCTGGTCAACCCGGAAGAGCTGAAGCAGAAGGCCATCGCCTCGGTCGAGAACAACGGCATCGTCTTCCTCGACGAGATCGACAAGATCTGCAAGCGCGGCGAGAGCTCGGGCCCGGACGTTTCCCGTGAAGGGGTTCAGCGCGACCTGCTGCCGCTGGTCGAGGGCTGCACCGTCAACACCAAGCACGGCATGGTCAAGACCGATCACATCCTGTTCGTCGCCTCCGGCGCCTTCCAGATCGCCAAGCCGTCCGACCTCATCCCCGAGCTGCAGGGTCGTCTGCCGATCCGGGTCGAGCTGACCGCGCTGACCACCGAAGACTTCGAGCGGATCCTGACCGAGCCGAACGCCTCCCTGACCGATCAGTACAAGGCGCTGATGGCCACCGAAGGGGTCAACATCGAGTTCACCCAGGACGGTATCCGCCGTCTGGCCGAAGCGGCCTGGCAGGTCAACGAGCGCACCGAGAACATCGGCGCCCGTCGTCTGCACACCGTGATGGAGCGACTGATGGAAGACATCTCCTACGACGCCTCCGAGAAGTCCGGCGAGACCTTTGTCATCAACACCGACTACGTCAACGCCCACCTCGGCAAGCTGATTGAAGACGAGGACCTGAGCCGCTTTATCCTGTAACAGCTTGATCGGAGACGAGGATCTGAGCGGTTTAATATCCTGCTCAACCCCGTAGCAAGACGCCTCCCCTGTGGAGGCGTCTTCGTTTTCAGCGCTCTCTCAGCTCGCAGTCTTCCCGGGTCGCATTGCCCGGCACATAGCCTTCACCTCTCCCCGCCAGCCAGAGTGCGCTCATCAGCAGCAGAGCCGTCAGGGCGAAGGTGGCCCGCATGGCGAATGCCAGCTCGCTCGCACTGGCGACGGTCGGATTGCCGCCTCCCGCCAGGGCGGCAAACAGGGCCCCCAGCCCCGCCGCCCCCGTCAGCTGGCCCAGATTGCGCGACAGGGTCAGCAACCCGGCCACGGCGCCACGGGTCTGTTCGTCAGCGGCACCGATCACCTGGCTGTTGTTGGCGGTCTGGAACAGGGCGTAGCCAGCAGTCAGCAGCAACACGGGCAGCAGGTATCCCACCGGGCCCCCGCCGCTGCCCAGGGTGGCCAGCAGCACCACCGCAGCGCTCATCACCAGCAAGCCCAGTCGCACCACTGTGATGGCGCCGGTCCTGTCCACCAGCCAGCCGGCTGGCATCCCGCTCAATGCCGCCAGCAGGGGTCCACCCGAGATAAGCAGCCCGCTGGTCAGCGGGCCGAGCCCGAATACCCCCTGCAGATAGAAGGGGCCGATCAACAGGGTCGCCACCATCACCCCGGCCACCAGCGCACTGGCCGCCAGAGCGCCGCGCAGCCGCCGGGTTCGCAGCAACGCCAACGGCAACAGAGGAGCGGGGGAGCCCAGTTCGCTGCGCACCAGCCAGGCGGCGGCCAGCAGCGCCCCGCCCCCAAGCCAGAGGGCCGGGACGCCTGTCGTAGTGAGCGCCAGCCCGTAGCCCAGCAGCGTCACCAGCAGCCACCCCAGGCTGGCCAGGTTGAGTCGTGTCCCCTGCCCGCTCGCCCCGTCATCGGGCAAGCCGGCACGGGCACAGAGCAGCGCCAGCAGGCCTAGGGATAGCAGCGCCAGGAAGGCAGCCTGCCAGCCCGCCACCTCCAGCAGCAGGCCGCCAAGCGAGGGTCCCAGCGCCGTACCGCAGGCAGACAGGGTGCCGAGCAATCCCATGCTCCAGCCCCGTCTGGCCGGTGACACCAGCTGCCCTACCATGGCCAGCGACAGCGTCAGCATGCAGGCCGCACTTGCCCCCTGCAGCGCCCGGGCGGCGATCAGCCAGCCGATGGTCGGCGCCAGCGCGCAGAGCAGGGAGGCCAGCGCAAAGCCCCCCATGCCACAGAGCAGCAACCGACGCCGACCGAACCTGTCACCCAGCCGGCCCGCCACCAGCGTCAGGCAGGTGAGCCCCAGCAGGTAAGCCACCAACACCCATTGCAAGGCGGCGAAGGGCAGATGAAAGGCTGCCCCCAATGCCGGCAGCAAGATGCCGCCCATGCTGGCCGCCAGCATGGGCAACAGGGTGGCGAGGCCAAGCGCCAGCAGACCGAGACGAGGCGCCGCCAGGGGCGGGAAATGGGTTGATGTTGACATGAGCCGGGCTCCACATAGGGGTGATGACGACAAGGCTAGTGGGGCCGGTGAGCAGGCGGAAGACGCACCAGTTGCAGCTTATCAATGCAGCGGACGCCATATGAGGGTGCCCGTTCTCGGGTATGATGAAGCTGGCCCCTCTGCTCCCACTCCGATGAAGGCATGCACATGAGCACTCCCGACCTCAATCTGCTGATCACCCTGGATGCCCTGCTGGACGAAGGTAGCGTGGCGGGCGCCGCCAGACGACTGGGCTTGAGCCCCTCTGCCATGAGCCGGGCCCTGGCAAGATTGCGGGAGACCACCGGCGACCCGCTGCTGGTGCGGGCCGGCCGCGGCCTGGTGCCGACCCCTCGAGCCCAGTTGCTGCGCGAGCAGGTCGGTCGGCTGGTGCAGGAAGCAGAGAGCATGCTGAGCCCCCGGCAGGAGGTCGACCCGGCGCGGCTGGAGCGCACCTTCACCCTGCGCGCCAGCGAGGGGCTGGTGGAACTGTTCGGCGCCGCCCTGCTGAACCGACTCGCCACCGAGGCCCCCGGAGTGCGGCTCCACTTTCTGGCCAAGCCGGACAAGGAGAGCGGCCCCTTGCGCAGCGGCGAGCTGGATTTCGAGACCGGGGTCATCAGCGCCACCACGGCGCCCGAGCTGCGTACCCAGGCCCTGTTTCAGGACCACTTCGTCGCCGTAATGCCCCCCGGTCATCCGCTCTGCGATAGCCCGCTGACCGCCAGCCGCTACGCCGGGGCGCGCCACGTGCTGGTGTCCCGCCGTGGCCAACCCCACAGCCCGGTCGATGAGGCGCTGGCCAAGCAGGGGCTCTCGCGCACCGTCGCCACTCTGGTGCCCGGCTTTGCCACCGCGCTAGCGCTGGTGCGCGGCAGCGATCTGGTGGCCACTGTGCCTGAGCGTCACTGCGCCGCCCTGCTGGGGGATCTGGTTGTTCGTCCCCTGCCCTTCGCGCTGCCAGCGATCCGGGTCGCCCTGCTCTGGCACCCCAGGCTGGATGCCGACCCGGCCCACCGCTGGCTGCGCACCCTCATCCGCGATATCTGCGCCCAGGAGCCTTACCGCCCCCTTCCCTGACCCCCCGGTTCTGCTGGCAACCCATGGCTGCCGTCATCCCATGAAGGAATTTTTCACGCTTTTTGACGGTACGGGCATTTCTTTGCAGAGTCAGCCAGACAGCCCCTGCAGCGGTGGCTCCGATCCCCACGCCATAACCAATTGCACCACTGGTATACCTATTTATGTATAGCTTTGAATTATCAGGAATTACCCCTGAGGGGATATATAAATAGACACTTGATTTGCATCAATCGCCCGCCCCTGCTGACTGGGTAGCCTAGCCTCAGAATGATGTTTTATTACTCCAAACTAGAGGCAATCATGAGCAAAGTCAGACTGGTCGTTGTGGGCAACGGCATGGTGGGGCACCGCTTCATCGAAGAGCTGATCGAGCGGGCCGACCCGGGCCGCTACGAGATCACCGTCTTCGGTGCAGAACCCCGCCCCGCCTACGATCGCGTCCATCTCTCCTCCTACTTCTCCCACCACACCAGCGAAGATCTCTCTCTCGTCAAACCCGGTTTCTACGACAAGCACGGCATCCGGTTGCTGCTCGGCGAAGCGGTGAAAAAAATCGACAGGGCCAACCGCGAAGTGCACTCCAACAAGGGCACCGTGGTCGAATACGACAAGCTGGTGCTGGCCACCGGCTCCTACCCCTGGGTGCCGCCCATTCAGGGCAGTCAGCACCACGAATGCTTCGTCTATCGCACCATCGAGGATCTCAAAGCCATCCGCAGCGCGGCCAAGAGCGGCAAGAGCGGGGTGGTGATCGGGGGCGGCCTGCTTGGCCTGGAAGCCGCCGGCGCCCTCAAGGCACTGGGTCTCGAGACCCATGTGGTGGAGTTTGCCCCGGTACTGATGGCCGAGCAGCTCGACGGCCAGGGCGGCCAGCTGCTGCGCCGCAAGATCGAATCCATGGGCGTGCAGGTGCACACCAGCAAGAGCACCAGCGAGATCCTGATGCATGGCGGCGAACAGGCGAAACACCGCCTCGCCTTCGCCGACGGCAGCCAGCTGGAAGTGGACGTGGTGGTCTTCTCCACCGGCATCCGCCCACAGGATACTTTGGGCCGCTACGGCGATCTGGCCATCGCCGAGCGCGGCGGCATCGTCATCGACGATCACTGCCTCACCTCCGACCCCGACATCTACGCCATCGGCGAGTGCGCCGCCTGGCAGGGCCGCTTCTTCGGCCTGGTGGCACCGGGCTACAAGATGGCCCAGATCACCGTCGACCATCTGCTGGGCGGCGATAGCCGCTTCGAAGGGGCTGACATGAGCGCCAAGCTCAAGCTGCTCGGCGTCTCCGTCGGCTCCATCGGCGATGCCCACGGGCGCACCCCGGGCAGCCACAGCTATGTGTTTCAGGACGATCAGGCCGGCGTCTACAAGAAGATCGTGGTGAGCGAAGACAACAGCCGATTGCTCGGTGCCGTGCTGGTGGGTGACGTGGAGGATTACGGCAACCTGCTGCAGATGATGCTCAATGCCCTGCCGCTGCCGAGCCACCCGGATACCCTGATCCTGCCCGCCTACGCCGGCGCCAAACCGACCCTGGGGGTGGATGCCCTGCCAGAGAGCGCCCAGATCTGCTCCTGCTTCGACGTCTCCAAGGGCGACATCGCCAAGGCCGTCGCCGAGGGTCACACCACCCTCGCCGCCATCAAGCAGCACACCAAGGCCGGTACCGGCTGCGGCGGCTGCGTGCCCCTCATCAGCCAGGTGCTCAACGCCGAACTGGTGAAACAGGGCATCGAGGTCAACAACCACCTCTGCGCCCACTTCCCCCACTCCCGTCAGGAGCTGTTCCACCTGGTCAAGGTGGAGGGGATCAAGAGCTTCGATGAGCTGCTGGCCAAACATGGCCAGGGCCATGGCTGCGAGGTGTGCAAACCGACGGTCGGCTCCATCCTCGCCTCCTGCTGGAACGACTACGTGCTGAGCCCGCTCAACACCCAACTGCAGGACACCAACGACATCTTCCTCGGCAACATGCAAAAGGACGGTACCTACTCCGTCATCCCGCGCATGGCCGGTGGCGAGGTGACCCCGGAAGGGCTGCTGGCGGTGGCCGAAGTGGCTCGCGACTACAAGCTCTACACCAAGATCACCGGCGCCCAGCGCATCGGCCTGTTCGGGGCCCAGAAGGATGATCTGCCCGCCATCTGGCGCAAGCTGCTGGCGGCGGGCTTCGAGACCGGTCAGGCCTACGCCAAGGCGCTGCGCATGGCCAAGACCTGCGTTGGCAGCACCTGGTGCCGCTTCGGCGTGCAGGACAGCGTCGGCCTCGGGGTCTTCCTCGAGAACCGCTACAAGGGCATTCGCACCCCCCACAAGATGAAGTTCGGTGTCTCCGGCTGTACCCGCGAATGTGCGGAAGCACAGGGCAAGGATGTCGGCATCATCGCCACCGACGCGGGCTGGAACCTCTATGTCGGCGGCAACGGCGGCATGAAACCGCGCCACGCCGACCTGCTGGCGTCTGACCTCGACCGCGAGACCCTGATCAAGCTGATCGACCGCTTTATGATGTTTTACGTCACCAGCGCCGACAAACTGCAGCGCACCTCGGTCTGGCTCGGCAACCTGGAAGGGGGCGTCGACTACCTGCGCGAAGTGATCGTCGACGACAAGCTGGGACTGGCCGAGACGCTGGAGCGCGATATCCAGACCCTCATCGACAGCTACGAGTGCGAATGGTCGCGCACCCTCAACGAAGAGCAGGCGTTGCAGCGCTTCAGCCACTTCATCAACAGCGACAAGCGCGACCCGGACGTCCAGTTCGTCGCCGAGCGCGCGCAGCACAGACCCGCCACTCCGGCCGAGCGCATCCCCGTCTACCAGATCGAGGTGGAAACCAAATGATGAAACTTGCCTGCCAACTCAACGACATCATGCCGGGAACCGGTGTGTGCGCACTCATTGAAGGGCGCCAGATCGCCCTGTTCCGCCCGAGCGCGGCGGCCGAGGTGTTCGCCATCGACAACCGGGATCCCTTCTTCGCCGCCAACGTACTGTCGCGGGGCCTGATCTGCGAACACGACGGTGATCTCTGGGTGGCCAGCCCGCTCAAGAAGCAGCGCTTTCGCCTGAGGGACGGCCACTGTTTCGACAACCCTGCGATGTCGGTGCAGAGCTATCCCGTTGAAGTGCGCGACCAGCAGGTCTGGGTTGCCGTCTAACACCATGCATATCAGGGCTGCCCGCGGGCGGCCCTCTTGAAGGAAACAAAGATGTATACCGAAACCATCAACAAGTGCGCCGTCAACGCGGCCCGCATCAACCGTTTCGAGCGCAGCGACAAGCTCGGCTTCTGGCTCAGCTCCGCCATGGCGGGGGCCTATGTGGGCCTGGGCATCATCCTCATCTTCACCCTGGGCAACCTGGTGGATCCGAGCATCCGTCCGCTGGTGATGGGGGCCACCTTCGGCATCGCCCTGACCCTGGTCATCATCGCCGGCTCCGAGCTCTACACCGGCCACACCATGTTCCTCACCTTCGGGGTGAAGACCGGCAAGATTTCCATGGGGGATCTGCTGCGCATCCTGCCGCAGACCTGGGCTGGCAACCTGCTCGGATCCATCGCAGTGGCGCTGATCTACTCCTACGGCGGCAGCCTGCTGCCGGACGCAGGCAGCCTGGCCCACAAGGTCGCGCTGGCCAAGACCCAGGCACCGGCGCTGACCCTGTTCATGAAAGGGATCCTCTGCAACTGGCTGGTCTGCCTCGCCATCTGGATGGCGCTGCGCACCGAGGGTGCCGCCAAGTTCATCGCCATCTGGTGGTGTCTGCTGGCCTTCATCGCCTCCGGCTACGAGCACTCGGTCGCCAACATGACCCTGTTCGCCCTCTCCTGGTTCGGTGCCCACTCCGAGGCCTACACCCTGAGCGGCATCGGCCACAACCTGCTGTGGGTGACCCTGGGCAACACCGTCTCCGGCGCCCTCTTTATGGGCCTCGGCTACTGGTATGCCACCCCCAAGGCTGAGCGCCCGGTCGCGGTAAGCGAGACCACCACCACTGCCAGCCAGACCCAAACCGCCTGATCAGGAGGCCCCATGGACTACTTGCCCATCTTTTGCCGACTCGACAACAAACCCGTGCTGCTGGTCGGCGGCGGCGAGGTAGCACAGCGCAAGGCGCGCCTGCTGCTGGATGCCGGTGCCCAGCTCACAGTAGTTGCGCCCGAGCTCGACCCCGAGCTGACAGAGCTGGCTGCCAGCGGCAGCATCGAGTGGCTGGCCGGTGAATTCGCGCCGCAGCAACTGGCGGGCAAGTGGCTGGTGGTGGCCGCCACCGATCGGCGCGAGGTGAACGCCCTGGTCTACCAGAGCGCGAATCAGGCGCGGATCTTTGCCAACGTGGTGGATGACCCGAAGCGCTCCAGCTTCATCATGCCGTCGATCATCGATCGCTCGCCGCTGATGGTGGCCATCTCCTCCGGCGGCAAGGCCCCGGTGCTGGCCCGGCTGCTACGGGAAAAACTGGAAGCCCTGCTGCCGCAACATCTGGGGGCCGTGGCGACCTTCGCCGGCAGCCTGCGGGATCGGGTCAAGGCGCGGTTCGCCACCATGGGGGAGCGACGTCGCTTCTGGGAGCGGCTGCTCGGGGCAGACCGGCTCGGTCAGGCGCTGGCGCGGGGCGATCACGCCTCTGCCCACCAACTGGCCGACAACCTGTTTGCCGACGAGAGCCAGACCGGTGGCGAAGTGGTGCTGGTGGGAGCCGGCCCCGGCGATCCGGGCCTGCTCACCCTGCACGCCCTGCGCCAGATGCAGCAGGCTGACGTAGTGGTCTATGACCGGCTGGTCTCCGACGAGGTGATGGCGCTGGTGCGCCGCGACGCCAAACGCATCTTCGTCGGCAAGCAGGCGGGCAACCACTGCGTGCCCCAGGAGGGGATCAACCAGCTCTTGCTGGAGGAGGCGCAGAAGGGCCAGCGGGTGGTACGGCTGAAGGGGGGCGATCCCTTTATCTTCGGCCGTGGCGGCGAGGAGCTGGAGACGCTGGTCGGCACAGGCATCGGCTTTCAGGTAGTACCCGGCATCACCGCGGCCAGCGGCTGCGCCGCCTACGCCGGCATTCCACTGACTCACCGCGACCATGCCCAGAGCGTGCGTTTCGTCACCGCCCATGGCAAGGGGGGCGCCCGGGATCTCGACTGGCCGCTGCTGGCCAAGGACAAACAGACGCTGGTGTTCTACATGGGGCTCTCATCCTGCGCCACCATCCGCGAGCAGTTGCTGGCCCACGGCAAGGGGGGCGACACCCCGGTGGCGCTGATCGAGCGCGGCACCCAGCCGAGCCAGCGGGTCATTCGCGGCACCCTCGATCAGTTGCCCGAGCTGGCGGTGGGGGTGGAGAGCCCGGCGCTTATAATGGTGGGCTCGGTGGTAACCCTGGCTGACTCCCTCGCCTGGTTCGGGCAAGGGGCAACCATAGAGACGGCGCTGGCTTCGGCCTGATATCACCTCATATGCAAACGCCACCCTGGGGTGGCGTTTCTTTTCCTGCATTTACTGTCATAACCTCTTGTTTTGAGTCTGGTATCCTATGGGATGTGTCAGCCGGACCACCGAATTCAGGAATTCAGTTTCATGTCTCTCCCCGCCAAGAACAACGCCAAGCAGCGTGAACAGGACAGAGCACGCATCCTCACCCTGCTGCTCGCCGACGACGCCCTCACCGACAGCCTGCTCGACCCGCAAGGGGAGCAGGACGCCGAACTGCGGAACCAGACCAGCGAGCTCACCCGACTGGTCAACAGCCTGCCCGCCGCCGATATCGCCGATGCGCTGGAGTCCCTGCCGCCGGACGAGCGCCACGTACTGTGGCAACAGGTGGATGCGGACAAGCACGGCCAGATCCTGGTGGAGGCCTCGGAGACGGTATGGGACAGCCTCATCAGCGGCATGAGCGACAAGGAGCTGCTGCATGCCCTGAGCACCCTCGACATCGACGATCAGATCTATCTGGGCCAGTACCTGCCCCGCAACCTGATGGGGCGGCTGCTCACCTCCATGGCCCCGGCCCAGCGCGACCGGGTGCGGGAGGTGATCCGCTACGGCAAGCACACGGTCGGCGCCATGATGGACTTCGAGCTCATCACGGTGCGGGCCGAAGTGAGCCTGGCCACGGTGCAGCGCTACCTGCGCCTGCGCGGCAAGATCCCCGCCAACACCGACAAGCTGTTCGTCATCGACCGGCGCAACCGGCTGCAGGGGGAGCTGCCGCTCACCACAGTGCTGCTGCACAGACCCGAGACCCGGGTGAGCGACGTGATGGAGAAGGATCCGGTCACCTTCGATCCGGAAGACAACGATGAGGCGGCCGCCCGTACCTTCGAGCGGGACGACCTGGTCTCCGCCGCCGTGGTGGATGCCAGGGGCAAACTGATGGGCCGGCTCACCGTCGCCGAGGTGGTGGATCTGGTCTATGAGGAGAGTGACACCGATCTGCGCCGGATGGGGGGGATCAGTGAAGAGGAGGACGTGTTCGCGCCCGTCTCCAAGGCGGTCAAGACCCGCTGGGCCTGGCTCGCCATCAACCTCTGCACCGCCTTCGTGGCATCGCGGGTGATCGGTCTGTTCGAGCACACCATCTCCCAGCTGGTGGCGCTGGCGGCGCTGATGCCCATCGTCGCCGGCATCGGCGGCAACACCGGCAACCAGACCATCACCATGATAGTGCGGGCGCTGGCGCTGCAGCATATCCAGACCGGCAACGTCTCCTTCCTGCTGTGGCGTGAGCTGGGGGTGGCCCTGATCAACGGCCTGGTGTGGGGCGGCACCATGGGGGTGGCCACCTACATCCTCTATCAGGATGCGGCGCTGGGCGCGGTGATGACGCTCGCCATGATGCTCAACCTGCTGGTGGCGGCGCTGATGGGGGTCATCATCCCCATGACCATGAGCCGGCTGGGCCGCGACCCGGCGGTGGGGGCCAGCGTGATGATCACCGCCATCACCGACACCGGCGGCTTCTTCATCTTCCTTGGGCTGGCCACCCTGTTCCTGCTTTAATCCGCTTGGCAATAAAAAGGGAGCCTTTATGGCTCCCTTTTTCATTCGGCGCGGCCGCTACACCCGGTATTTGGCCACCGCCTGGTTGAGCAGTTTGGCCTGCTCGGTCAGGCCGTGGCTCGACTTGGCGTTCTCCTCCGCCATCAGGCTCGACTCCTGGGCGATGTCGCGGATGTTGTTGACGTTGCGGTTCACCTCGTTGGCCACCAGGCTCTGCTGCTCGATGGCGGCGGCAATCTGGGTGCTCATGTCCATGATGTGGGTGACGTCCTGGGTGATCTGCTCCAGCAGTTCGCCCGCCATGCTGGCCTGCTCCGAGCTGCTGTTGCCCTGCTCGCGGCAGGTCGCCATCATGCCCACTATGTTGCCGGTCTGCTTCTGCAGCGAGCTGATGATGCCGGCGATCTCCTGGGTCGACTTCTGGGTGCGGATGGCGAGGCTGCGCACCTCGTCCGCCACCACCGCAAAGCCGCGCCCCTGATCCCCCGCCCGCGCCGCCTCGATGGCCGCGTTGAGAGCCAGCAGGTTGGTCTGCTCGGCGATGCCGCGGATCACGTCCAGCACAGAGCCGATGGTTTCGCTCTCCTGCTGCAGCTGGGCCACTTCGCGGGAGGAGTTCTCCAGATTGTCGGCCAGGGAGCGGATCTGGCTGACGGTGTTCTCCACCGCACTGCGTCCCTCCATCGCCTTGTTGTTGGTGGTCTGGGCATTGTTGGCGGCCTGCTCGGTGTTGCGGGCAATCTCCTCTATGGTGGAGCCCATCTCGGTGGAGGCTGTCGCCACCATGTCGGTCTCCTGCAGCTGGCGGGCCGCCCCCTCGCTGGTGCGGCGGACGTTGCCTGAGAGGTGATCCGCCGCCTCGGTCAGGGTGTGCACGCTCTGCTTCACGTCGCCGATGAGGTGGCGAAAACCTCCCAGCATGACGTCCAGGTTGCTCGCCAGCTGCGCCATCTCGTCCGCCCCCTGCAGCTCGATCTTGAGGCGCAGGTCATTGTCCTGCCGGATGCGGTTGACGGTGTCGTTCACCCGCGAGATGGGGCGATCGATGCTGCGGCCCAGCAGCATGCTCATGATCCCCATCAGCACTATGATGACGCCGCCACAGACCAGCATCAGAGTGTTGAGGCGCGAGGTCTGCCGTACCAGCTCGTCGGCGATGTGCTTGTCGACAGCGGCGAACCCTTGCTCGGTCTGGTGCACCAGATCCCGCATCTGGCTGCGCAGCCCTTCCCCCTCATTCAGCCCCAGCACTTGCATCCCCTGCACCAGGGCGATGAAGTCCTGCTTGTACTGCTCGCTGGCCTGCTCCAGCTTGCCGCGTTCAGCCTCCGGCAAGGTTGCGAGCCGCTGCTGGAAATCCTTGTGCAGGGTCTGGAAGCGCTCCAGATACTGGATGTCGGAGCGCAGCATGAAGTCTTTCTCCGCCCGCCGCAGCTGCAGCATGGTGATGAGCAGTCCCTGCTCATCCAGCTGCTTGAGCCCCTCCTCCACCTCGTGCACCGCCGTCCGCAGGCGACCGTAGAGCCCATCCTCCGGCCCCAGCCCGATCTTCTGCTGCTGGACCACTAGCTCGTTGAAGGCCTTGCCATAGGCCTCCATCTGCTGATCCAGCATGGTCAGCTCGCCCTGCACGGCACTCAGGTTGTCCTCCTGGCTCAGGGTCTGGTTGAGCCGGTGAAAGTCAGCCAGCACTTCATTGAAGCGGGCAACAAAGGTCGGATCCTTGCGGATCAGGAAGTCCTTCTCCGCTCGTCGCAGGTTGAGCATGGCGATCTCGAGGCTGTCCACATTGCGCTGGGCCTCGGTCAGATGGCGACTCACCTGGTTGGAGTAAAAAAACAGGCTGCTCAATACCAGCATGGCCACGGCGACCAGCGCGGTATTCAGGATCAATTTATGACGGATGAGCACGATGAACCTCTCACAAACATGGGGTGGCATGCATTGAGCTTATGCAGAAAACGTTATCCCTGTTGTTGTTCAAGGAATATTCATTGAAATGCCAGTCCCACTCCTTATACTGGATCCCACCTGTTTCCAGCGGTGGATTTGACACAATGGAATACAACACTTCAGAACTGTGCGACATCTATCAGGACATGGTGGATGTGCTCGAACCCATGCTCTGCTCCTTCGGCGGCCGCGCCTCCTTCGGCGGCGTCATCACCACAGTCAAATGCTTCGAATCGAACGGCCTGATCCGTGAACTCGTCAAAGAGAACGGCGTTGGTCGGGTACTGTTGATCGATGGCGGCGGCTCCATGCGCCGTGCCCTGATCGACAGCGAGATCGCCACCACGGCGGCGGAGAACGAGTGGGAAGGGATCGTCTGCTACGGCTGCGTGCGCGAGGTCGACATTCTGGAAGATCTGGATATCGGCATTCAGGCGCTGGCGGCCATTCCGGTGGGGGCCGACAGCAAGGACGTAGGCGAGACCGATCTGCCGGTCAACTTCGGCGGTGTCACCTTCCTGCCGGACGACCATCTCTACGCCGATACCACAGGGGTGATCCTCTCCCCCGATGCGCTCGACATCGAGTAAGCAGAGCAGAGTGAGAATGGGAGCCAAGGCTCCCATTTTTTATGCCCGCGTGCTGCCCTGCCGGACGCGGACAAAAAAAGAGGGCCAGTAAAAACTGGCCCCTTAACTGGAAGCAATGTGAGCAATGTCGTGCCTTCACAAGAAGTCCATCACGTTGGAACGAATGAAGTCTTTCCCGGAAAACAAGGTAACAATAATCATTCTCATTTAACTAAGCAACCCTTATTTGCCATAAATGCAAAAAAATTGACCACCCCGAAGGGTGGTCAATGTCGTCAGGCTTGCCGTGTGGCCGTTTGCAGGCCACTCAAACCAGCCTCGCCCACCAGCTTGCGGCTGAGATAACGCAGTAGCACGCCGTAGAGCGGCACAAACAATCCCAGGCTTATCAGCAGCTTGAACACGTAGTCCACGGTTGCGATCTCGACCCAGTGCTCGGCCATGAAGGGATCCGTGCTGCGCCAGAAGGCGATGGTGAAGAAGGTGATGGTATCCACCAGATTGCCGAACAGGGTGGAGGCCGCCGGTGCCACCCACCAGGCTTTCAGCAGCCGCAGCCGGTTGAACACCACCACGTCCATGAACTGGCCCACCAGATAGGCCATAAAGCTGGCCAGAGCGATGCGTGCCACGAACAAGTTGAACTCGGCCAGATTGCCAACGCCCTGGAAGCTGCCTTCGAAGAACAGCACCGACAGCGCATAGGAGATGGCCAGCGCCGGCAACATCACGGTCTGGATGATCTTGCGCGCCAGACCGGCACCGAAGATCCGCACCGTCAGATCGGTGGCCAGAAAGATGAATGGGAAGCTGAAGGCGCCCCAGGTGGTATGGAAGCCGAAGATGGTGATCGGCAGCTGCACCAGATAGTTGCTGCTGGCAATGATCAGGATGTGGAACAACGAGAGGCGCACCAGCGCCGTCTGGTGCTGAGCAGGGGTCAGATTCATATTGTGACCTTTTTGGTTAATGGGGTTAGGGAACCCATACCGCCACCATTGGCGATAATTGAGGGGCGAGATTATACGCCCCCAAATTGATAGTTCAATCTTTATGCGGTGGGTTGAGGCTGCGGCGCCTGCTCAGCCCTGATGCTGGCGGGCCAGCCAGAGCAACACCTCGGCATCGGCCGGCTGCTCCGCCGCCAGCCAGCAGCCGCTGTAGTGTTCGTACTCAAGCCGAAAGCGGCTCCCCTCGAACTCCAGCAGCCAGCTATGACGATCGGCGCCGCACTCACGCTCGAGCGCCACCAGCTCCCACTCCTGCAACAGGGCATCGGCCAGGGTTGGAAAGCTGTCCCAGTCGAGCGCGGGGTGCACCAGCGTCACCACCCCGGCCTCCCTGTCTATCTTAGCGATACACCAGTTCATCGGCTGCTCCTCAACTGCTGCAAGAGAGCTCGCCACCGCAATACCATGCGGGGGACGGAGTGGCGAGATCCTCGTACTCGGGTTGTTCATCATAGGGATGCTGCAGGGCCGCAAACAGCCGCTCGAACGGCGCCATGTCTCCTCGCTCGGCAGCCTCGATCACCCGCTGGGCCAGCGCGTTGCGCAGCACATACTTGGGATTGACCGCATCCATCTGCCCCTTGCGCACAGCATCCTCGCTCCCCTCCCGGGAGAGGCGCGCCCGATAGGCCTCAAGCCACCCTTGCCAGGCGGCAGGGTCAGGCAGCAGGGCCAGCAGGCTGGCGGGCCAATCGCCCTGAACGGTCAGCGCCCCCAGCCGACGCAGGAACAGGTGGTAATCCACCTTGTGCGCCGCCAGCAGCCTGAACAGCTCGCGAAACAGCGCCGGATCCTCCTCTTCCCACACCGCCAGCCCCAGCTTGGCGCGCATCAGTTCGGAGTAGTGCAGCATCAGCTGGTGCTCGTACTGGGCCAGGGCCGACGCCAGCGCGTCACCATCGACGTGACCGGCCAGCGCCTGGGCCAACTTCTGCAGGTTCCAGTAGCCGACCGCCGGCTGCTGATCCAGCGCATAGCGACCGCCCGGATCCGAGTGATTGCAGACAAAGTCCGGCACATAGGCATCGATGAAGCCGTAGGGGCCGTAATCCAGGGTCAGCCCGAGCAGCGACATGTTGTCGGTGTTCATCACCCCGTGGCAGAAGCCTGCCGCCTGCCACTTGGCGATGAGCCGCGCGGTGCGGCGCACCACTTCGGCAAACAGCTCGGCCCCGTTCGCAAGCTCCTGGAAATGATGACGCAGCGCATAGTCGATAAGGGCCGGGATCTTCTCCCCCTGCCCGCTCCAGGCGAAATACTCGACATGGCCGAAGCGCAGATGGCTCGGGGCGGTGCGCAGCACGGTCGCGCCCGTCTCCACCTGTTCGCGGTAGACCGGCTCCTGGCTGCCCACCAGCACCAGTGCCCGGGTGGTGGGAATGCCGAGGGCATGCAGCGCCTCGGAGGCCAGATACTCGCGAATGCTGGAACGCAGCACGGCACGACCATCGCCGAAGCGGGAGAAAGGGGTCTTGCCCGCCCCTTTCAGGTGCAGGTCCCAGCGGCTGCCATCCGGTGCCTGCTGCTCACCCAGCAGCAGGGCACGGCCATCACCGAGACGCGGGCTGTAGCCGCCGAACTGATGGCCCGCATAGACCTGGGCCACCGGCTGCATGCCGGGCAAGGGCTGGCCATGGCCACAGCAGGCCAGCCAGTCTGCCTCGCTCACCGTCCCCAGCCCCAGCTCGCCGAGCAGCGCACGGTTGAGGTGCAGCAGGCCGGGAGCATGCAATGGCTGGGGGGCAACGGGCTCACAGGCCCAGGGCAGTTCGGTGGCAAAAGTGTTGATCAGCTTCATGGTGGTGCGGTTCGTCCCTGCGTATGCTCGTGTCACTCTTTATACCGCCGTCGGCCAGCAGTGGCTAACGGGCGATGCGCGATTTCATTTCAAGGAGAAGAAGATGCAAAGATGGTTGGGCGCCCTGCCCCTGTTGCTGTTGTTGTGGGGGCCGGCCCAGGCGGCCGATGTCGAGGCTGGCAAGGCCAAGGCTGCCGTATGCGCCGCCTGTCACGGGGCCGAAGGCAGGGCCCTTGTCCCCAACTATCCCCATCTGGCGGGACAAAACGCCGCCTATCTGGTGAAACAGCTGAAGGCTTTCAAGGATGGCAGCCGCAAGGAACCTTTGATGGTGCCCTTCATGGCACCGCTCACCGAGGCAGACATGGAGAACCTGGCAGCCTATTACGCCAGCTTGAAATAATTCACGGCGTCCGGCCAACGGGCGCCACTCCCCTGATGTACCGCACGGGCCTGAGTCCGCCGCGGCCGATAACGCCTTGCGAATCTCCCCTACCGGCGGCAGTAGTCGATGATCAGGTCCATAAAGGCTTCGCCGAAGCGTTCCAGCTTGCGGTGACCGACGCCGTTGATCGCCAGCATCTCGTCTTCCGTCATCGGCATGAATCGCCGCTGACCCCATCTCCACCAGGGTCGATCCTACCGACGGCAGTAGTCGATGATCAGGTCCATAAAGGCTTCGCCGAAACGTTCCAGCTTGCGGTGACCGACGCCGTTGATCGCGAGCATTTCGTCTTCCGTCATCGGCATGAGCTGCGCCATCTCCACCAGGGTGGCGTCGTTGAACACCACGTAGGGCGGCACCTCTTCATCCTCGGCGATCTGCTTGCGCAGCGCCCGCAGCTCCTTGAACAGCCGCTTGTCATAGTTGGCGTTGTCGAGCAGGCCGTTGCGCTTCTCCTTGCGACTGGAGATGGGCTGCAGGCGGGGTACCGCCAATTCCAGCTTCACATCGCCGCGCAGCACGGGGCGGGCCGCCTCGGTCAGCTGCAGCACCAGGTTGCGGGTGATGTTCTGGGTCAGCAACCCCTTGTGGATCAGCTGGCGGATGACGCTCATCCAGTACTCGTGGCTCTGATCCTTGCCGATGCCGTAGGTCGAGAGCTTGTCGTGGCCATGATCCTTGATGCGCTGATTGAGCGAGCCGCGCAGCACCTCCACCACATAGCCCACCCCGAAGTTCTGACCCACCCGCCAGACGCAGGAGAGCGCCTTCTGGGCGTCTTCGGTGCCGTCATAGCTCTTGGGCGGATCGAGGCAGATGTCGCAGTTGCCGCACGGCTTGTCGTTGTATTCGCCGAAGTAGTTGAGCAGCACCTGACGGCGGCAGGTCTGCGCCTCGGCGAAGGCCGCCATCACGTTGAGCTTGTACTGCTCCACCTGCAACTGCTGGGGGTTTTCGATGTTGTCGAGCAGCCGACGCACCCGCCCGATGTCGGCGGGATCGTAGAGCAGCAGCGCCTCGGCCGGAGTGCCGTCACGCCCGGCGCGGCCGGTCTCCTGATAGTAGGATTCGATGTTCTTCGGGATGTCGTAGTGCACCACGAAGCGCACGTTGGGCTTGTCGATGCCCATGCCGAACGCCACCGTCGCCACCACTATCTCGATATCATCCTTGAGGAAGGCCTCCTGGGTCTGCTGGCGCAGCTCGAGCGGCAGACCGGCATGATAGGGGGCCGCCTTGCAGCCGTGACGGGAGAGCCGCTCGGCCACCTCCTCCACCCGGTTGCGGCTGGAGCAGTAGACGATGCCGCAGTTGCCCTTCTGGCTCTGCACGTAGCGCAACAGCTGCTCGGCCGCCTTGAACTTCTCCACCAGGCTGTAGCGGATATTGGGTCGGTCGAAGCTGGCAGTGTGGATAAAGGGATCCTGCAATTCCAGCCGGTGCAGCATGTCGCTGCGGGTCGCCTCATCGGCGGTGGCGGTGAGCGCCACCACGGGCACCTGGGGAAACCACTGCTTGAGCCGGCCCAGCGCCGCATACTCCGGCCGGAAATCGTGACCCCACTGGGAGACGCAGTGCGCCTCGTCGATGGCGAACAGGCCGAGCGGCAACTCCGCCAGCCGATCCATGAATTCGTGCTGCAGCAGGCGTTCGGGGGAGACGTAGACGATTTTTATCTCGCCGCGCCGCATGGCGGCAAAGTTCTGGATCATCTCCTCCCGGCTCAGGGCCGAGTTGATATAGACCGCCGCCACGCCGTTGGCGCGCAGGCTGTCCACCTGATCCTTCATCAGCGAAATGAGGGGGGAGACCACCACCCCGAGCCCGGGCCGCAGCAGCGCCGGGATCTGGTAGCAGAGCGACTTGCCGCCGCCGGTGGGTTTGAGCACCAGCGCATCGCGCCCCGCCACGATCTGCTCGATGATCTCGAGCTGACCCGGCCGAAACTGCTGATAGCCGAACACCGCCTGCAACAGGGCAAGGGGGTTCTCTGGCTGAGGGTCAGGCAGGGTTTCGGCAATGACGGTCATGGGCTCTCCTTTGGGGTCGCCATTCTAAAGCAGCCGCCGCCCACAATAAACCTGCCATTGCGACTGTTAAGGAAGTGTTGCAGACTGGCTGGAGTTTTTACTCGGCTATGCCGACAGGGATTGGACTCAAGGAATGAAACAGATGCTCAAGAAGATGGCGCTCAGTGGCATTGCCAACCTGTTCGCCGAGAGGATGCCCTTCAACAAGCTGATCGGCATGCAGGTCACCCACTACGACTTCGACAAGGTGGAGCTGCGCATCAAGATGGAGGAGAAGCTGATTGGCAATCCCTTCCACAACATCCTGCACGGCGGCGTCACCGCCAGCCTGCTCGACGTGGCCGGCGGCATGATAGTCGCCGCCTCCTGCATCGACGAGCTGGAAGACTTCTCCCCCAGCTATCTCAAGGAGCGCTTCTCCCGCCTCGGTACCATCGATCTGCGGGTCGACTACCTGCGGCCGGGGCGCGGCAACGAGTTCATCGCCACCGCCCACATCATCCGGGCCGGCAGCAAGGTCGCCGTTGCCCGCATGGAGCTGCACAACGAAGAGGGCACCCATATCGCCTTCGGTACCGGCACCTATCTGGTGGGCTGAACCCGCTCATTGCATAAAAACAGCGCTGCTAATCTGATTTTAATCATTAGAAACCTTACCCCCTCTGCCGCCACGGGGTTCATACTGAAAGTCGGGATTGTGTGCAGAGGGAGGATTGCAGGCGATGAGTGCGAAACTGGCCACCAAACCATCCAGAGCCTTGTTGAGGCAGCTCGAGTCCATGCTCGACGAGGTGCAGACACCCGAGTGTCGCCACTGGCTGGAACAGGAGCTTGAGGGATACTCTCTCTGTTCGCCCCTGCCCTGGTATCGCATCATAGCCTGTCGGCAACGCGGTCACTTCTTGGATCTGAAGACGGGAAAATACCTGACCTGTCACATCAACAGTCAAACGCTAAGCCAACGCGATCTGGCCCAGATTCAGTTCATCTATGCCCGTGAACCCGCCGCCCACTATTTGCTGCAACGCAATTCCGGTATTGAGCCTTGGCCAGAACAGCTGCTGGAAGATTATCAGGAGCAGCTGATCCCTGGCCATCTGTGCCTGCAAGCCTGGCATGAGCCCGTGTCTTCATTACGCGAACAACTGATGGAGGGAATAGAACATTTCATTAGTGAGTACCCCAAGCACGCGGCCTTGCAACCTCAACACAGCTTCAAGGCATTGCGGCATCAGCACTGGCATATCTAACAGGCGCCTGGCGCGCAAGGAGGGCACCATAGACAGAACCCAACGAGAGATTGCCACAATCTAGAGT
Source organism: Aeromonas sp. 600276 (assembly GCF_049175815.1). Taxonomy (NCBI): domain Bacteria; kingdom Pseudomonadati; phylum Pseudomonadota; class Gammaproteobacteria; order Aeromonadales; family Aeromonadaceae; genus Aeromonas; species Aeromonas sp. 600276. The sequence continues at coordinate 125,769 of NZ_JAAKVU010000005.1, forward strand.
GCCGGAGTCAGGATCAGACTCCACCCAGGGCCACCGAGCGGTGGCCCTTTTATTGTCTGACACAGGGCAATCCTGCAAACGAGATAGGCGAGGCAGCGAGGCAGCGAGACAGCGAGACAGCGAGACAGGGAGACAGGGAGACAGGGAGACAGGGAGACAGGGAGACAGGGAGACAGGGAGACAGGGAGACAGGGAGACAGGGAAGCATCGCATACCATCGTACGACTGCCAGCGTTGGAGCCAGCCTCTGTTGAGGCGAAAGCCAAATGCGAAAAGGCCGCTCTATTGAGCGGCCTTTTCTAATGTGGTCGGTGTGAGAGGATTCGAACCTCCGACCCCTTCGTCCCGAACGAAGTGCGCTACCAAGCTGCGCTACACACCGATGTCTGCGGGACGGGAATTTACCGAAAGCCCCGACCCGACACAAGCCTTTTTTGCATTAAAAAGGAAAAAAAGTGCTGTTCGCTCAACTATTCAGCACTCCCCTCATCGTTTTACCGAAATGCAGCCGGACGGTGACATTTCGCTAACCCAGCCTCAGGGCAGGCGAAGCGACTCAGGCCCCAGCAACCGGCGTTGCCAATCCGCAATCGTGCCGTGCTCCAGCCAGTCCGCCGCATGCTTGCGCCAGTTGGGCGAGAGGGCCGGATTTTCCAGCAGCAACAACAGGTCCGCCTCGTTGCGTAGCTGATTGAACAGGATATCGGCAGTATGCTTCACCGTGAGCTCAGGGTAGGGTCTGTCCACCAGCTCCAGCCTCTCCTGCGGCATCACCATCCCCTCCTCCAGTACCCGAAGCAACCAGCCGCAGCGGCCACTGAGCTGCATCACCTGCGACAACTGGCCATAACCGAAACGCTGATTGAGCTTGAAACAGGGGGATCTGGGCTGGCTTATCTGGATCAGCGCCTCGCCGAGTCGATAGACATCGCCGATGCAGGCCTGCGCCTCGGTCAACCCGACCCCGGAGAGGTTCTCGCCGAAGGCGGCGGGCTGCCAGGGGGTACGCGGGGCCGGCAGGCCCAGCGCCGTCTGCCAGTTGTGCCACCAGGGGTAGTGATCGGCGGGATAGTAGTGCAACGCCCGATCCGGGCCGCCATGGTGACGCTGGTCGCACTGTTCGTCGCCCGCAAGACCGCTGACGCCGCACCAGAGCGGTATGGTGGTGGCTTGTTTGTGGATGGCACTGACAAGACCGGGAACCAGTTCGGCACCCTGGCCGCTAAAGAGGGAGATCCGCATTCTCATCCTCCGGATTGACGAGAGAATGCGGATCTTATCATGTGAGGGGTCAGGCGACTGCCTGCATCTGGGTGGTCATGGCGATCTCGGCACGGCGGCGTTTCTCCGCCTTGGCCATCAGATACCAGCTGCCGAAGGTGAACAGCGATACCGACAGCAGGATCAGGCTGGCCACCGCGTTGATCTCGGGTTTCACCCCAAGCCGCACCGCCGAGAAGACCTCCATCGGCAGGGTCGTGGAACCCGGGCCGGAGACAAAGCTCGCCAGCACCAGGTCATCCAGCGACAGGGCAAACGACATCATGCCGCCCGCCGCCAGCGAAGGGGCGATCATCGGGATGGTGATCAGGAAGAACACCTTCCAGGGTTTGGCCCCCAGATCCATGGCCGCCTCCTCGATGGAGAGATCCAGCTCCCGCAGCCGCGCCGACACCACGATCGCCACATAGGCGGTACAGAAGGTGGTGTGGGCGATCCAGATGGTCACCATGCCCCGCTCGGCAGGCCAGCCCACCAGCTGGGCCATGGCAACGAACAGCAGCAGCAACGACAGACCGGTGATCACCTCGGGCATCACCAGCGGCGCCGTCACCATGCCGCCGAACAGGGTCCGACCGCGGAAGTGCGGGATCCGGGTCAGCACGAAGGCCGCCACCGTCCCCAGCGCCACCGCCGAGATGGCAGTGTAGAAGGCGATCTCGAGGGAGCGCAGCACCGAGCCGATCAGCTGCTTGTTGTCGAGCAGGCCGAAGTACCACTTCAGCGACCAGCCCCCCCATACCGTCACCAGCTTGGAGGCGTTGAAGGAGTAGATCACCATGATGATCATGGGCAGGTAGATGAACAGCAGCCCCAGCCACAGCATCAGCTTGGCAAAACCGAAACGTCTCATCATGCCTTGCCCTCCAGCTCTTTGGCCTGGTTACGGTTGAACAGGATGATGGGGATGATCAACACCGCCAACATCACCACCGCCAGCGCGGAGGCCACCGGCCAGTCACGGTTGTTGAAGAACTCCTGCCACAGCACCTTACCTATCATCAGGGTCTCGGGGCCGCCCAGCAGCTCCGGAATGACGAACTCACCCACCACCGGAATGAACACCAGCATGCAGCCGGCGATGATGCCGTTCTTGGAGAGCGGTACCGTGATCCGCCAGAACCGGGTCAGGTTGCGGGCGCCGAGGTCGGAGGCTGCCTCCAGCAGGCTCTGGTCATGCTTGACCAGGTTGGCGTAAAGCGGCAGCACCATGAACGGCAGGTAGGAGTAAACGATGCCGATGTAGACCGCCAGGTTGGTATTGAGGATCTGCAGCGGCTCGTCGATGAGGCCGATGCCCATCAGCAGGCTGTTGAGCAGGCCGTTGTTGCTGAGAATGCCCATCCAGGCGTAGACCCGGATCAGGATCGCGGTCCAGGTCGGCATCATGATGAGCAGCAGCAGTACGGTCTGGGTCTCCTTGTTGGCCCGCGCGATGGAGTAGGCCATGGGATAGCCGATCAGCAGGCAGAGAATGGTGCTGACCAGGGCCATCTTGAGAGAGCCGAGGTAGGCCGCGATGTAGAGCTCATCTTCCCGCAGCAGCAGGTAGTTGCCCATGTTGAGCAGTATGGTGAGCTGATTGTCCGCCCAGCTCACCACGTCGGTATAGGGCGGGATTGCCACGTCCGCTTCGGCGAAGCTGATCTTCACGACGATGATGAAGGGCAGCAGGAAGAACAGGAACAGCCAGAAGAACGGGATGCCGATCACCAGCTGCCGCCCCCCCAACGACTTCAGTCGTTTCAATGCCATCATGATTGCAGCACCACGCCGCTGTCATCTTCCCAGTAGAGGAACACCTGGTCATCCCAGGTCGGCCGCTTGCCGTGGCGTTCGGCGTTGGCGATGAAAGCCTGAACGATTTTGCCCGAGGGCAACTGGATGTAGTAAACCGAGTGACCGCCCAGATAGGCGATGTCGTAGACCTCGCCCTTGGTCCAGTTGAAGTCCGGATGCTCGATCTCCACCGGCTTTTGCAGGCTCATCAGCAGCTTTTCCGGCCGCAGGGCGTAGGTCACCTTCTTGTTCTCGGCGCGGGAGCTGATGCCGTGACCCACGTAGATGGGCTGCTCCAGATCGGCGCAGGCGATGGTGGCGTGGTCCTGCTCATCCTCCACCAGCAGGCCGTCAAACAGGTTGACGTTGCCGATGAACTCGCACACCAGCCGGCTGGCCGGGGTTTCGTAGATGTCCATCGGGCTGCCGATCTGCTCGATGCAGCCCAGGTGCATGATGGCGATCCGCTCGGCCATCGTCATGGCCTCTTCCTGGTCGTGGGTCACCATGACGCAGGTAACCCCGACCCGTTCGATGATCTCGACCAGCTCGAGCTGCATCTGGGAACGCAGCTTCTTGTCGAGCGCCCCCATGGGCTCATCCAGCAGCAGCAGCTTGGGCCGCTTGGCCAGCGAGCGCGCCAGCGCCACCCGCTGACGCTGGCCACCGGAGAGCTGATGGGGTTTGCGGCGGGCATACTGGGTCATCTGCACCAGCTTGAGCATCTCCTCCACCCTGGCGTCGATCTCCGCCTTAGGCAGGTTGTCCTGCTTGAGACCGAACGCGATGTTCTGGGCCACCGTCATGTGGGGGAACAGGGCGTAGGACTGAAACATCATGTTGATGGGACGCTCATAGGGCGGCATGTCGGTGATGTCGACGCCGTCGAGGAACAGCCGCCCCTCGGTGGGGCGCTCGAACCCCGCCAGCATCCGCAGCAGGGTCGACTTGCCGGAGCCAGACCCGCCCAGCAGGGCGAAGATCTCGCCCTTGTGGATGTTGAGGGACACGTTGTCGACCGCCAGCGTTTCATCGAACTGCTTGCTTACCCTGTCTATCTTGACCAGCACTTCTTTGCGTTGCTGGCTGCCCTCGAGGGCTTTCTTGTAGGCACTGGAGGCTATCGCCATTACCAAACTCCCAAAGGTAATACCGGCCGGGGCCGATCCATAAAACAGTCTGGCGCCCCGGGACGGGCGCCAAGGTTAGGTTCCGGACTTGATCCTGGTCCAACTCCGGGTGATCAGACGCTGCACCGCACGGGGATGTGCCTGCTGCACATAGAGCCGTTCCAGCACCGCCTGGGGTGGATAGACGGATTCGTCTTCGCGCACGCGTTTCTCCATGAACTCTCCCGCCCTGCTGTTGGGGTTGGCATATCCCACGTAGTCGCTCACCTTGGCGATGACGTCAGGCTCGAGAATGTAGTTGATGAGGGCGTGCGCCTCTTTCACGTTGGTGGCATCGGCCGGGATCGCCATCATGTCGAACCAGAGGTTGCCCCCCTCCTTCGGAATGCTGTAGGCGATCTTGATCCCCTTGCCCGCCTCCTCGGCCCTCGCCGCCGCCTGCAGGATGTCGCCGGAGAAGCCGGCCGCCACGCAGATGTTGCCATTGGCGAGATCGCCGATGTACTTGGAGGAGTGGAAGTAGGCCACGTAGGGGCGCACCTTGAGCAGCTGCTCTTCGGCACGCTTGAGGTCTGCCGGCTCATGGCTGTTGGGATCGAGTCCCAGATAGTTGAGCGCCGCCGGGATCATCTCGTCCGCCGAATCGAGGAAGGCCACCCCGCAGTGGGAGAGCTTCTTCATGTTTTCCGGCTCGAAGATGGTCGCCCAGGAGTCGATCTTGTCGACCCCCAGCACCGCCTTGACCTTCTCGACGTTGTAACCGATGCCGTTGGTGCCCCACAGATAGGGCACGGCGTATTGATGGCCCGGATCCACCTTGTCGAGCTGCTTGAGCAGCACGGGATCCAGATTGGCCAGATTGGGCAACAGGGCGGGATCCAGCTTCTGGAAGGCCCCCGCCTTGATCTGCTTGGCCAGGAAATTGTTGGAGGGCACGACCAGATCGTAACCGGTACGGCCGGTCAGCAGCTTGCCTTCCAGCGTCTCGTTGGAGTCAAACACGTCATAGACGGTCTTGATCCCGGTCTTTTGCTGGAAGTCGCTGAGGGTGGTCTCGCCGATATAGTCGGACCAGTTGTAAAAATGAACCACAGGGGCTGCCTGGGTCAGATTTGCAAACCCCAGGGTCAGGGCCAGCGTAGCTATCTTGGTCATGTGCACTTACTCAGTCCTCTTTATGTGTGATTTGCCAGTGCGCATCCATACGCGCCGTCCAACCTGTCGGGTGGGTCACCACCCTCCCGGCCGAACTGCGGACCGGGAGGGGCACTCTTCACTTACTTGCCTGACTTGATCTTGGTCCAGCTACGAGTCATCAGACGCTGCACCTTGGCCGGCAGATCCGGGAAGGTGTAGATCTTCTTGAGGGTCTCGTCGCTCGGGTAGATGCCCGGATCGTTGCGGATCTTCTCGGACACCAGCGGCACGGAGGCCTTGTTCCCGCTCGGATAGCTGACGGCGTCGGAGATCTGGGCGATCACCTCGGGCTTCATCAGATAGTTCAGGAATACATGGGCCGCTTCCACGTTCTTGGCATCGGCCGGGATGGCCAGCATGTCGAAGAAGCTGCCTGCCCCCTCTTTCGGGATCACGTAGGTCAGATTGATGCCGTTCTTGGCCTCGATCGCCCGGGACTTGGACTGCTGCAAGTCACCGGAATAGCCGACCGCCACGCACAGGTTGCCGTTGGCCAGATCCGAAATGTACTTGGAGGAGTGGAAGTAGGCGGTGTAGGGACGGATGGAGAGGAACAGCTCCTCCGCCTTCTTCAGCTCGTCCGGCTTCTGGCTGTCCGGCTTGAAGCCCAGGTATTGCAGGGCGGCCGGCAGCATTTCAGTCGGCGAGTCGAGGAAGGAGACACCGCACTCCTTCAGCTTGGCCATGTTTTCCGGTTTGAACACCAGATCCCAGGAGTCCACCGGTGCCTTGTCACCCAGCACGGCTTTCACCTTCTCCGGGTTGTAGGCATAACCGATGGTGCCCCACAGGTAAGGAATGGAGTACTGGTTACCCGGGTCGCTCGGTTCGAGCGCCTTGAGCAACGAGGTATCCAGGTTTTGCCAGTTGGAGAGCTTGGACTTGTCCAGTTTCTGGAACACGCCCGCCTTGATCTGCTTGGCCAGGAAGGGGTTGGACGGCACCACGATGTCATAGCCCGAGCTGCCTGCCAGCAACTTGGCTTCCAGCACCTCGTTGCTGTCGAACACGTCGTAGACCACCTTGATGCCCGTCTCTTTCTGGAAGTCTTCCAGGGTGTTTGGCGCGATATAGTCGCTCCAGTTGTAGACGTGCAACACCTTGTCTTCGGCCATCGCCGCGCCGCTCATCATGACCAGCGCCACCGAGGCTGCAATCATTCCCGTTTTGAAAGACATCGTCCTTGTCTCCTAAGCAAATTGTATGCGCAAGCCAACCTGCCCGGCGCCCGCCTATCCCCGCAGCTTTGCCGCCGTCAGATCCAGACTGAGCCTGGCCAGATTGACCAATTCATCCACCTGTTCCTCGGTGATCACCAAGGGGGGCGATATGATCATGGTATCGCCGACCGCCCTCATCACCAAGCCATTGTTAAAGCAGAACTCCCGACAGGTCATACCGGCCTGCAGCCCAGCCGGGAAGCGGCTGTTGGTCTGCTTGTCCTGCACTATTTCCAGCGCGGCCACCAGGCCTTTGCCACGGGTTTCGCCCACCAGCGGATGGTCCGCCAGCTCCGCCCAGCGACGCTGCAAATAGGGGCCGATACTATCATGAACTCGCTTAACTATGCTTTCGTTTTGCATAAGCGTAATGTTGGCAATGGCCACGGCGCAGGCCACCGGATGACCGGAGTAGGTGAAGCCGTGGTTGAATTCGCCCCCCTCTTCCACCAGTACCTTGGCGACCCTGTCCCCCACCATCACGGCCCCCATCGGCAGGTAGCCGGAGGTGATCCCCTTGGCCAGGCACATGAGGTCCGGCTTGATGCCAAAACCCTCGCTGGCAAACCAGTGACCGGTGCGGCCAAAGCCGCAGATCACCTCGTCGGCGATGAGCAGGATGCCGTACTTGTCGCAGATGCGCTGGATCTCGGGCCAGTAGCTGTCGGGCGGGATGATGACGCCGCCGGCGCCCTGGATCGGCTCGCCAATGAAGGCGGCCACCTGGTCCACCCCCAGCTCCAGAATCTTCTCCTCCAGCTGACGGGCACGGGCCAGGCCGAATTCGTGGGCGCTCATCCCCTGCCCCTCGCCGAAGTGATAGGGCTGATCGATGTGCACTATGCCGGGGATCGGCAGCCCGCCCTGGGCGTGCATCCCCTTCATGCCGCCCAGGCTCGCCCCGGCCACGGTGGAGCCGTGGTAGGCGTTGTGGCGGCTGATGATCACCTGCTTCTCCGGCTGCCCCTTGCTGGCCCAGTAGTGGCGCACCATGCGCAGCACGGTATCGTTGCACTCGGAGCCCGAACCGGTGAAGAAGACGTGGTTGAGGTGGGAGGGCGTCACTTCGGCCAGCAGGGTCGCCAGCTCGGCGGCAGGCGGGTGGCTGGTCTGGAAGAAGAGGTTGTAGTAGGGCAGTTGCTGCATCTGGTGAGTGGCGGCGTCCACCAGCTCCTGGCGACCGTAACCCAGGTTGACGCACCACAGGCCCGCCATGCCGTCCAGAATGCGCTTGCCTTCGGAGTCTTCCAGATAGACCCCCTCGGCACGGGTGATGATGCGGCTGCCTTTCTTGTTCAGCGCCTGAAAATCGGTAAACGGATGCAGATGATGGCTGGCTTCCAGTTGCTGCCACTCACGGGTGGTGTGCTGCATTGCTTGCTCCTCGGTTCCTTCGATGTAAGCGATGTTTGTTCGTCAACGGATGAGGGAGGGGGGCTCCCCCACTCACGCGTGGGAGAGCCTGACCTTGGCCCCGGCATTGTCGATATGAGCGGGAACGCCCCCGGGCGCTCCCGGCAGGCCGATGCGCGTCAAGCACGCATCCGGGTCACACGTTCAGCAGCAGGAACTCCCGCTCCCAGCGGCTGATCACCCCGAAGTAGGTTTCATACTCCTTGCGCTTCACCGCCACGAAGGCGCGGGTAAAGCGCTCGCCCAGCATCTCCTTGATAGGATCGCACTGCTCCAGGTGGCTCAGTGCCTCCTCCAGCGAGCGGGGCAAGCTGTAGGGCAGCTCATAGGCGCTCGACTTCATCTCCGGCAGCGGCTCCAGCTTCTCCATCATGCCGAGGTAGCCGCAGGCCAGGGTGGCGGCCAGCGCCAGATAGGGGTTGGCATCGGCGCCGGCGAAGCGGTTCTCCACCCGGCGGGCGCTGGCCTCGGAGAAGGGCACCCGCAGCCCGCAGGTGCGGTTCTCCACCCCCCACTGCACGTTGCGCGGCGCGCTCTCGCCGAAGGTGAGACGGCGGTAGGAGTTGACGTTGGGGGCCAGCAGCGCGGTCACCGCCGGGGTGTATTTCTGCAGGCCGGCGATGAAGTGCATGAACAGCTCGGAGTTGCCGCCGTTCTCGGCCCCGAACAGGTTACGACCATTCTCATCTTCCAGGCTCTGGTGAATGTGCATGGCGGAACCGGGCTCGTCGCTCATCGGCTTGGCCATGAAGGTGGCGTAAATCCCGTGACGGTGGGCCGCCTCGCGCATGGTGCGCTTGAACAGGAACACCTGGTCGGCCAGATCGATGGCATCCCCGTGCAGGAAGTTGATCTCCATCTGGGCGGCACCGGATTCGTGGATCAGGGTGTCCACCTCCAGCTCCTGCGCCTCGCAGTAGTCGTACATGTCCTCGAAGATGGGGTCGAATTCGTTCACCGCGTCGATGCTGAACGACTGGCGGGCCGTCTCGGGGCGACCGTTGCGGCCGGTGGGCGGCACCAGCGGATAGTCGGGGTCTTCGTTGCGCTTGACCAGGTAGAACTCCAGCTCGGGGGCCACCACCGGCTTCCAGCCCTGCTTCTCGTAAAATGACAGGACCCGACGCAGCACGGAGCGCGGCGCTATGTCGATCAGCTTGCCATTGATGTCGAAACAGTCGTGGATCACCTGGGCGGTGGGCTCCAGTGCCCAGGGTACGAAACGAATGGTGTTGGGATCGGGATAGAGCTGCATGTCCCGCTCCAGCGGGTCGATCATGCTGTCGTCATCCGGATACTCGCCGGTCACCGTCTGGGTGAAGATGACCTCGGGCAGGCGCATGCCCCCTTCGCGCAGAAACTTGTTGGCTGGAATGATCTTGCCTCGGGCATTGCCGGTGAAATCCGGAAACAGGCACTCCACTTCCGTGATGCGATTGCTCTCCATCCAGCCCTTGATACTGTCCATGTTAAACCCCGACTCTACGGTTGCCATTGGCAAGGGTGTCTAATATATGGAACACCCTTGTTATCAAATTGTAATCAACACCACCATAAAAGCCCGCCATCAGGGGCAATGTCAAGCGGTGGTGTTTAAAAAACTATAAATAACGGCGCATATAATGACCATGGCGGGGACAAATACTAAACACCCTGTCATGGTAACGACTTACTGCAAAGCCGGTGCCAACGAGGCGTGTTACCCCCGTATGTTCTCAGTCAGACCCTGTCGGAATTGGGCCATTTTTTTGCAAGGGCGCACAATCCTTGTCCTCTTTGCTTTGCATGCCTGCATTTTTTTGGTACAAGGCCCGCCCTGATTTGCACTCTCCTGCATGGATTTGGTGCAAATACAGGACACAGGGCTTGGTCTGCAGGCAGACAGCCCCCATAAACAGGGATAATTGGGTTAGTAAACTGACTGGTAGTAAATCGTATGTGTGATTTCATGACTGAAGACCAACTGGCCTTTTACAAGGGACAGATCGAGCGCCAGATCCTCGAACTCGAAGATCGCCTCAACTCCCAGGCCAGCCAGGCCATCGCCACCGATACCAACGAGATGGCTGATGAAATTGACCGTGCCAGCATCGAGGAAGCCCGCCGTCTGGAGCTGAACCGCATCGAGCATGACAAGCTGCATCTGCGCAAGCTGCGTGGTGCGCTCAAGCGCATCAGCGAAGGGGATTTCGGTTACTGCGAATCCTGCGGTGACGAGATCTCCCTCAAGCGACTGCAGGCGCGTCCCGAGTCCCGCTTCTGCGTCGAATGCCAGAGCACCAAGGAGTTCAACGATACCCACGTGTATCGTCGCGTCGCCTGACGCCTCCCGGCACCGTCACTGGCGCTCGCCGGCGGGATGACGAGCAGGCCCTGTCTGCCTCGATGCAGGCGGGGTTCCCTGCCTCGTCGCTCCCCGCGCCATGGCGGCGCAGCAACAGAGTGACAAGTTCTGTTAGACTCCGGGCAAGCCCCGGAATCTACAGGAGAGCAGAGAGTGAAATGGTTCCTCAAACTGTGCTTGTGTCTGCCGTTGCTGGCACAAGCACAGACCCTCACGGTCAAGGTGCCCAGCCGACCGATCAACGACCTCGACAAAGAGTACCAGCTCAAGCTGCTGGAACTGGCCCTCACCCATGCCGACCAGCCGTTTCGCATCCAGCAGGTCGAACTCAACCTCAACCAGTACAGCCTGCAGCAGCAGCTCAGCAAGGGCAAAACCATCAATGTGTTCTGGATGGGAACCTCCAGCGCCCTCGAATCCTCCCTCATCGCCGTGCCGATCCCGTTGTTTCGCGGTCTGGAAGGGCTGCGGCTCTCCTTCATCCACGCCGATGCCCAGGAGAAGTTCAACCAGATCAACTCGCTGGCCGATCTCAAGAAGCTGAAGGCGGCGCAAGGGGTGGGCTGGGCCGACAACAAGATCCTGGAAAACGCCGGCATCCCCACCTATTCGGGGCGCTACAGCAACCTGTTTCGGCTGATCAACGACGGTGACAAGCTGGACTTTTTCCCGCGCAACCTGGTGGAGATCTTCGCCGAGCGCAGCGAGCTGGTGGCGCAATACCCCAACCTGGTCATCGATCAGCATCTGCTGATCCGCTACCCCTTCGCCGAGTTCTTCTTCGTCAGTCCCGAGGCGCCGAAACTGGCCAAGGCGATTCAGACCGGGCTTGAGCGGGCCTATGCCGACGGCAGCTTCATGAAATTCTTCCGGGAGAACCCCAAGATCCGCGAGGCGCTGGCCAGCGCCAATCTCGAGCGGCGGGTCACCATCGCCCTGCCCAATCCCGACATGACACCGTTGCTAAAATCCATTCCGGCCCAATATTGGGAGTATCCCCCGCAGGGATAAGAGTCGGCCACCTCAACCGGGGTGGCACACACAGCGCGCCAGGGAGGTGCCATGAAGGGAATCGAGGAGTGGTTTGAGCTGTACGGCCAGAGCCACCAACACCTGGTCAATGTGACCATCCACAAGCTGGCGGTACCGGGTATCTATCTCTGCGCCCTGGCCCTGCTCTGGTGCCTGCCAGCCGGGCCGCTGCCACCGTCGCTCAACTGGGCTGCGCTGGCTGCCATTCCGGTGCTGGCCTTCTACCTGCGGCTGTCGCTTGCGCTGTTCGTGGGGATGGCGGTGCTGACCGCGCTGGGCTTGATCGCTTGCCACAGCTGGCAGGGCCCGCTGCTGTGGCCGGCACTGGCCGGGTTCGTGCTGCTCTGGATAGCCCAGTTCGTCGGTCACAAGATCGAGGGCAAGCGCCCCTCCTTCCTCGCCGACCTGCAATTTCTGCTGATCGGCCCCGCCTGGGTGCTGGCCAGCCTCTATCGTCGTTTGGGCATTCCCTACTGAGGGAAGCCAACAGGAGAGACCATGAGATACCGTCACCCCCTTGCTCGCGCCCTGCCGCTGCTGCTGGGCGCATTGATTGCCGGCCCGGTGCTGGCCGACAAGGCCGACCCCGTCGGCGAGGTGAGCACCGCCTTCAAGCTGTTTGGCCCCAACCACAAGATCCTGGTGGAGGCGTTCGACGACCCGCGCATCGACGGCGTCGCCTGCTATCTGGCGCGCCCCAAGACCGGCGGCGTCAAAGGCGGGCTCGGGCTGGCGGAAGATCCCTCCCATGCCTCCCTGTCGTGCCACCAGATCGGTCCCATCACCCTGCCCGCCAAGCTGAAGGCGGGAGAAGAGGTGTTCGACGTCAGCACCTCGCTGGTGTTCAAGGAGCAGAAAGTGGTGCGCTTTTACGATCAGAAGCGCAATGCGCTGGTCTATCTGACTTACAGCACCAAGCTGGTGGATGGTTCTTACAAGAGTGCGGTCAGCGCCGTGCCCATCATGCCGTGGGGCTGAATCCCCACCATTTATCCCGTGATGACGACCCATATTTGTTGTAATTTAACTACATCATAATCTGCGGAGAGCGCACCATGAGAGTCGCCGTTTTCAGTACCAAGAGCTACGACAAAGAGCACTTCAATCAGGCCAACAGCCAGTACGGTTATGAACTGGAGTTCTTCGACGTGCGGCTGGAGGCCAAGACTGCCCGGCTGGCCCACGGCTTCCCCGTGGTGTGCCTGTTCGTCAACGACGATGCCGACCGCGAGGTGCTGACCGAGCTGGCCGCCAACGGCACCAGGGTGATCGCCCTGCGCTGCGCCGGCTACAACAACGTGGATCTGGCCGCCGCCAAGGAGCTGGGGCTGAAGGTGGTGCGAGTACCCGCCTACTCCCCGGAAGCGGTCGCCGAGCACGCGGTGGGCCTGATGATGACCCTCAACCGTCGCATCCACAAAGCCTATCAGCGCACCCGTGACGCCAACTTCTCGCTGGAGGGGCTGGTCGGCTTCAACATGCACGGCCGCACCGCCGGCATCATTGGCACCGGCAAGATCGGCATCGCCACCCTGCGCATCCTCAAGGGCTTCGGCATGCGCCTGCTGGTGAGCGATCCCTATCCGAACCAGGCGGCCATCGATCTCGGCGCCGAGTATGTGGATCTCGATACCCTGTTCCGCCAGTCCGACGTTATCAGCCTGCACTGCCCGCTGTTCAAGGAGAACTACCACCTGCTGAACAAGGAGGCGTTCGCCAAGATGAAGGACGGGGTGATGATCATCAACACCAGCCGGGGCGGCCTGCTCGACTCCAACGCCGCCATCGAGGCGCTCAAGACTGCCCGTATCGGCGCGCTGGGGCTGGACGTCTACGAGGAGGAGGAGGATCTCTTCTTCGCCGACAAGTCCAACGAGGTGATCACCGATGACGTGTTCCGTCGCCTGTCGGCCTGCCACAACGTGCTGTTCACCGGTCACCAGGCCTTCCTGACCCGGGAGGCACTGCACGCCATCGCCGACACCACCCTCAGCAACATCCGCGCCATCGACAGTCAGGGCCGCTCTGACAACGAGGTGGAATAAGGGGCCTCCCCTGCCCCTCAGCGGTTCATTGCCTTGCGCCGGGTTGTGAGACCCGGCGCCTTCGGGTAGGCTACCAGCCCTTTTTTGCTCAGGAGTCTGGCTGCCCATGTTTATCGGATTTGATTACGGTACCTCCAACTGTGCCGTCGCCGTGATGGAACAAGGCAGCCCTCGGCTGCTGAACCTGAGCGGTGCCCACTATCTTCCCTCCACCCTGCACGCCCCCCATCGGGATGCCATCGCCGGCCTGCTGGCCGAAGGACTGGCGCCTGCCCAGCAGAGCGAGTACCTCAAGCTGCGCGGCCCCGTGGTAACCCGGGCCCAGGCGGTACGCCGCCAGATACGCGAAGAGGGGCTGATCGACGAGCTCAGCTTCGGCGCCGCTGCGCTGGAGCGCTATCTGGAAGAGCCGGACGACGGCTACTACATCAAGTCGCCCAAATCCTTCCTCGGCGCCTACGGCCTCAAGGCACCGCAGATCGCCCTGTTCGAAGACATCGTCTGCGCCATGATGCTGCACGTGCGGCGCGAGGCGGAGCAGCAGCTCGGCGCACCAATTCGCCGGGCCGTGGTCGGCCGCCCGGTCAACTTCCAGGGATTGGCGGGGGAAGAGAGCAACCGTCAGGCCATCGCCATCCTGAGCGAGGCGGCGCGCCTCGCCGGATTCGAGCAGGTGGAGTTTCTCTATGAGCCGGTGGCAGCCGGCTTCGAATTCGAGGCCCGCCTCAACGAGGATGCGGTGGTGCTGGTGGTGGACATCGGCGGCGGTACCACCGACTGTTCGGTGCTGCGGATGGGCCCGAGCCATCGCGCCCAGCTCGATCGCAGCGGCGATCTGCTCGGCCACAGCGGTCAGCGCATCGGCGGCAACGACTTCGACATCCGGCTGACGGTGGAGGGCATGATGCCGCTGCTCGGCATGCACGAGACCCTCAAGACCGGCAAGCCGCTGCCCCACCCGCTGTTCTGGGACGCCGCCGCCATCAACGACGTCAGCGCCCAGAGCCGCTTCTACAGCCTGGAGACGGGCCGCCAGCTGCAGGATCTGCAGCTCGACAGCCTGCCCGGCAGCAAGCTGGGGCGCCTCGCCAGCCTGCGTGCCCACAAGCTGAGCCACCAGCTGGTGTGGCGCGCCGAGCAGGGCAAGATCGCCCTCTCCCAGGAGGAGTCGGCCCAGCAATCTCTGGCCGAGCTGGAGCGCGGGCTGACGGCCGAGCTCAGGCGCGATCAGCTGGCCAGCGCCTCCACCCCGCTGCTGGAGAAGATCGGCGAGCTGATGGACGAAGCCATCGCCGCCGCCGGCGTCCAGCCGGACCGGGTCTTCATCACCGGCGGCAGCGCCCGCTCGCCCCTCATCCAGGCCTTCATCCGCCAGAAGCTGCCCCAGGTGCCACTGGAAGGGGGCGATGACTTCGGCTCGGTCGCCTCCGGTCTGGCCCGTTACGCCGAGCGGCTGTTCGGCAACTGACGCCCCGGCGGGGGAGCCGGCGACGACGCTGGCACTCTTTGCAAGGCCAGTGTTGCCATTTAACGACACAGGCCCAATCCGCGGGACGACAGAAGCGGTCGGGGGCACTCCCCCTTGCCCTGCCTGGGGGGCCGCACAGAGGGTATGCTTGTCACTCCCACTACCGGAGCCCTTTCATGCCCAGATTCTTGCTACTGCTGCTCGCCCTGCTTCTGCTCAGCGCCTGCAGCAGTACTCCCCGCTTTGCCTCGCAAGACCTGCAGCACCACCACTGGGTGCTCGACAAGCTGGATGGCCAACCCGTCACCGCGGCGCGAGACAATCCGCCCGATTTCGAGATAGGTGAGCACTTCACCGTCAACGGCATCGCCGGTTGCAACCGCTACTTCGGTCAGGGCCACCTCGAGGGGAACAAGTTCTGGGTGACCAGTCTGGGCAGCACAGAGATGGCCTGCCAGGCCCCGCTCGATGCGGTGGAGCAGGCGGTGCTGACCACCCTCACCGAAGGGGCCACCCTGGATGGCACCACCCAGACCCTGATCCTGCAGGGAAAACGGCATCGTTTGGAATACACCCTGCGCGACTGGGTGCTGTAACCCCCCCTTCGCATCACAAAGCCGGATCACAAACAGGAACATGTGCCCCGCCTGTGGCACAATATGAGGCAGTGCTCGCAATGGAGGCTGCCTCAGCCATGTCGATGGACCGTCTGTTTGACAAGATCAAACAACTCCCCACTATTCCACAGCTGCTGCATGAGTTGATGCAGAGCTTCAGCGATGAAAATGCCCGCATCGACCAGATCGCGGCCAAGATCGCCATGGATCAGGTGATCAGCGTCAAGGTGCTGCGAATGGCCAACTCGGCCGCCCTGCGCCGCGGCAACGAAGTCACCTCCATCGAACAGGCGGTGATCCGCCTCGGTTTCAACCGGTTGCGCTCCGTGGTGGTCGCCTCCGGCATCATCGGCAGCTTCAAGGCCCCTCCCAGCTTCGACAAGAACAAGTTCTGGACCGAGACCTTCCAGGTCGCCACCATCGCCAAGACGCTGGCCCAGGAGGCCAAGGTGCTCGACCCCGAGACAGCCTTCACCTGCGCCCTCATCCACAACATCGGCGAGCTGCTGATCCAGAGCACATTGCCGGAAGAGGCGGAGCTCATCAATCTGGCGATCCAGAAAGGGAGCAGCCGGGTCGAGGCCCAGCGCGAGATGCTGGGTTACGACTACGCCCAGCTCGGTGCCGAGCTGGCGCGGCGCTGGAACCTGTCGGAGGCCTTCGTCGACGCCATCTCCCAGCAGCTGGATCCCCTCTCCCACGATCCGGTCAGCAAGGAGGCGGTACTGATCCGCCTGGCAGTCTTCATCTCCTTCGCTTGGAACGCCGGGGTGCCGGCCCAGGCCATCATAGCTCGCTTCCCCAAGCCGCTGGCCGACCAGCTGGGACTGGATCCCAAGTCCCTCGCCGGTCAGCTCGAAACACTGCATGAACAGGGTAATGCCCTCGCCGATCTTCTGACTCAATAAGCATCATGACCCATCCGTTTCTGTTTCATCCCCAGGTGGCGCCCTGGTTCAAAGAGAGCGCCGACGCCCTGCAACTCACCCTGTTCAGCGAGCTGGACGCGCCGATCCGCGAGGTGTGGCTGCGCCACGAGCCGGACAACGAGGAGTACCTGATCCCGATGACGGCGGTCTCCACCCGCGATCGGTTGCAGGTATGGCAGGGCACCCTGCCGCTTCACAAGGGGCAGGATATCCACCTCTACTGTTTCAAGTGTCTCACCGACGAGGAGCAGTGGTGGCTGCATGGCGCCGGCGTCAGCTCGGCCATGCCGCCGCGGGAACAGCATTTTCGCTTCAACAGCCTGCACCAGCCGCCGGCCTGGGTGCAGGATCAGGTGTTCTACCAGATCTTCCCGGATCGTTTCTGCAACGGCGACCCGTCCCTCAGCGTCAAGCATCACGAATACGAGTACCGCGGCAAGGCGGTCATCAGCAAGGCGTGGGGCGAGCCGGTCAGCCGCCACGAAGAGGGCCACGGCGCCTGCGAGTTCTACGGCGGCGATCTGGCGGGCATCGATGCCAAGCTGCACTATCTGCAGTCCCTCGGGGTGACGGCGCTCTACCTCAACCCCATTTTCGATTCGCCGAGCAACCACAAGTACGACACCCAGGACTACTTCAAAGTGGATGCGCATCTGGGCACCAACGCCCAATTCGCCGAGCTGACGCGCAACCTGCACCAGCGCGGCATGAAGATCATCCTGGATGCGGTGGTCAACCACACCTCCACCGAACACCCCTGGTTCTGCCCGCCGCTGGGGGCCCAGCGCAACCCTGACTCGCCGTGGCGCAGCTTCTACACCTTTGACAACGAAGGGGATTACGTCAGCTGGAAGGGCATCCGCAGCCTGCCCAAGCTAGATTTCTCCAGCGAACAGGTGCAGGACGCCGTCTACCGAGCCGACGACGCCATCCTGCGCTACTGGATGCGCGCCCCCTACCAGATCGACGGCTGGCGTTTCGATGTCATCCACATGCTGGGGGAGCGCGGCACCGCCGAGGGCAACCGCGGCCACGTGCGCGCCATTCGCGGCGCGGTGAAGCAGGAGAACCCGGACGCCTACGTGCTGGGTGAGCACTTCTTCGAGGCGAGCCAGTGGCTACAGGGGGATCAGGAGGACGGCGCCATGAACTACTACGGCTTCGCCCACCCGATCCGCGCCTTCCTGGCTGGCCAGGACATCGCCTACCACCCCATCAAGATCAGCGCCGAAGAGCTGGATCGCTGGCTCAAACTGACGCGGGCCCATATCCCGTTCAAGAACCAGCTGGCCCAGTTCAACCTGCTGGACAGTCACGATACCGCCCGCTTCCTCCATCTGCTGGGGGAAGACAAGCAGCGGATGCGGCTCGCCGCCACCCTGCTGCTCACCTATATCGGCGTGCCGTCCATCTACTACGGCGACGAGGTGGGGCTCTCTGGTGGCAACGATCCGGACTGCCGCCGCTGCTTCCCGTGGGAGACCACTGCCTGGGATCACGTGTTGCACGACCACTACCGCCGGCTGATCCAGATCCGCCGCCAGCGTCCGGCCCTGCGCCGCGGCGACATCCAGACCCTCTATGCCGGCCCCCACAGCTATGTGTTCGCCCGCACCCTGCAAAGCGATCAGGTGGTGGTGGCCTGCAACCGTCACCCCAGCGAGCCGCGCACCATCAGCCTGCCCCTGTGGCAGACCGCCAGTCCCGCCAGCCGCTTCACCGACGCCTTCAACGGCGACAAGTTCGAAGTGGTGCAGGGCGAGGTTCAGCTCACCATCCCCGCCAACTCGGCCAGAGTGCTGCTCTCCAGCTAGGCGTCAAAAAAGCGGAACCCCTGTGTTCCGCTTTTTGTTAAAGCCCCCGAAATCGCATAAAGTTGTTTGAGCTGGGTTGGATTTCTCTATGAATCATCTAGTTAGTTCACTCAGAGTGGAATAAAACTGGCATCATACAAGGCCGCATCAGCCCCTTTTCGGCTAAACTGGCCCAAGGCACATAAATTGCTTGTCACTTGGCATCACTAGCGAGAATCCGTCATGTTCGACAATAAAACCCTATTGATTACCGGCGGCACTGGCTCGTTTGGCAAGATGCTGGTCAAGACAGTGCTGGAACGCTACAAGCCGAAACGGCTGATCATCTACTCCCGCGACGAGCTGAAACAATTCGAGATGCAGCAGGTCTTCAACGCCCCCTGCATGCGCTATTTCATCGGCGATGTGCGGGACGCCAACCGGCTCACCATGGCGATGCGCGGGGTCGACTATGTGGTGCATGCAGCGGCGCTCAAACAGGTGCCGGCCGCCGAATACAACCCCATGGAGTGCATCAAGACCAATATCCACGGGGCCGAGAACGTCATCCAGGCAGCCCTGCTCAATCAGGTCAAGAAGGTGATCGCCCTCTCTACCGACAAGGCCGCCAACCCCATCAACCTGTACGGCGCCACCAAGCTGGCCTCCGACAAGCTGTTTGTCGCCGCCAACAACATCGCCGGTCAGGATCCAACCCGTTTTGCGGTGGTGCGCTACGGCAACGTGGTGGGGTCGCGTGGCTCGGTCGTGCCCTTCTTCCAGAAACGGATCGATCAGGGCGCCACCACCCTGCCCATCACCCACGCCGAGATGACCCGCTTCTGGATCACTCTGCAGCAGGGAGTGGACTTCGTGATGAACAACTTCCCGCGCATGAAGGGGGGTGAGATTTTCGTGCCCAAGCTGCCCTCGGTGCGGATCACCGACCTGGCTACCGCCATGGCCCCTCAGCTGGAGCAGGAGATCATCGGCATCCGCCCGGGTGAGAAACTGCATGAAGTGATGTGCCCGTGTGACGACTCCTACCACACCTTCGAGTTCGACGACTTCTTCATCATCGGGCCGACCATCAACTTCAACAACCGCAACAACGACTTCTCCGTCACCGCCTCGGGTGAAAAGGGAACCATGGTGGCCCAGGGATTCGAATACAACTCCCGAGACAACGATGATTTCCTGACGGTTGAGCAGCTGAAAGCATTGAACAGCAAGGTGGTAATGGAATGATCCCGTACGGCAGACAGTCGATCAGCGAAGCGGATATCGAAGCCGTGGTCGAAGTATTGAGGTCAGATTTTCTGACCCAGGGGCCTGTGGTGCCCCGCTTCGAGCAGGCAGTGGCGGATTACTGCGGAGCCCGCTTCGGGGTGGCGGTCAACTCAGGTACGGCCGCCCTGCATATCGCCTGTCTGGCTCTGGGTGTCGGCCCGGGTGACTGGGTCTGGACCTCCCCCATCAGCTTTGTCGCCTCGGCCAACTGCGCTCTCTATTGTGGGGCTCAGGTCGACTTCGTCGACATCGAGCCCGATACCGGCAACATGTGTGCCATCGAGCTGGAGCGCAAGCTGATAGCAGCCAAGGCTCAAGGATGTCTGCCCAAGGTGGTCATCCCGGTACACTTCGCGGGCCTGCCCTGCGACATGCAGGAGATCCATCGCCTGGGACAAGAGTACGGCTTTCGGATCATAGAAGATGCCTGCCACGCTCTCGGCGCCCGCTATCACGGCGAACCCACCGGCAACGGCCGCTACAGCGACATCACCGTCTTCAGCTTCCACCCGGTGAAGATCATCACCACCGGCGAGGGTGGCATGGCGATGACCAACGACCCTGCGCTCGCCAAAACCATGCGCATGCTACGCAGCCACGGCATCACCCGGGAGCCGGAAGACTTCATCAATGAGCCGGACGGCCCCTGGTACTACGAGCAGCAAATGCTGGGCTTCAACTACCGCATGACCGACATCCAGGCTGCATTAGGGTTGAGTCAGATGGCTCGACTCGAGGAATTCTTGGTTAAACGACGGAAAATTGCTGCACGTTATCAGGCCGAATTACCACGTCTTGGCTTGGAAGTTCTATCAGACCGTAATAATCGACTCTCAGCTTGGCACCTGTTTGTTATCAAAGTTCCAGCGAAATATCGTAAAACACAGTTCGAAAAGCTCAGAGCACATGGCATAGGCGTAAATGTGCACTACATCCCGATAGGGGATCATCCTTATCATACAGGTGATTGTGGGGAGGCTACATGCTTCTACGAACAACTGATTACTTTACCGCTGTACCCTACCTTATTGGAACAAGAAGAGACTCTGATAGAGGTCATCTATCAGACACAACATCTCTGATAATCATGAGTTACCCAATGGTAACTCATGATTGTTTATAACACGCTAAGTCCTCTGGTGAATCAATTTCCCCCCACTCTCCTTCATATGGAAAAGCTTTAATCTTTATATGATTTTCTTGAATCATTGAATTTAAAGTTCCAGTCATATGCATATTATCTTGCATTACAACAGGTAACTGTTCACGATATTTCTCTACACGCTCCCAACCTACAGGGGAAAACTTCAACAACCCCATATATTGCCCCTGAATCAAAGCAGCATCTGTGGTTTTATTCCCTATTTCGATGAGATAGCCCTCCTCATCTAGCTTAAAGCTCTCGGCATCAGATAAGGGATCAGAAAAACGCTGGCGCCATAAATTCAACCAGTTTGGATCATAAGTAATAGCAAAATCATCATTAGTATTAAGCAAGGTCGTTACAGCCTTGGGACTATAAAATATATCGGAGTATGATACAATACACTCCTCATCCATAAGCCATTCTCGCGCGCAGCATAGTGAGGCAACCATGTTGGTTTCAGCCCATCTTGAATTATGGAACTCAACTAAATCATAGGATGTGAGAGCCTCGCTCATATAACCTGTTACAACTGCGATATCTGTAATGCCGGCCGATCTTAAGGCTGAAAGTTGATGTTCTAGAAGAGGTCTACCATACAGTATGGTAAGGCATTTTGGTTTCTCTGCCGTCATCTCTTTCATTCGGCTGCCTCGCCCTGCAGCCAAAATAATCGCTCTTGTCATGTTATCCTCTCGACACCATTTTATAAAATCGATCAAGCCATAATGGACTAAAAGGTAAATCTCGCTCTGGATGCCACATCCACCCTTCACACGGCCAATCTTTATGTGCAATCGCCTCAATACAGCCTTCTGCAGATCTTGCTATAACACTGAACTCTTCGGGAACAGATAATGCACCGTAACGGTGGAAGCTATTAACGCTGGCAGAGATATCACCATGTATATTATGCCTTTGCCCTACATGCCCGGTTACCTCATTCAATGTCCCCCCAGACCAATTGATCAGCATTTGCATTCCACGACAAATACCCAAGGTAGGTACTTTATGTGAGTGAGCCCAGTTCAGTATCTTGGTCTCCGTATTATCCCTACACTGAAAATCACCAATATCATTCCCGCCAGAGAGAATGACCGCATCAGGATCTATATGATGAAGATATTCAAGTAGCAATGTATCATCAAATACATTAGACACAGGATAAGGTAGCCCGCCAGCAGCTATCACCCATCGACAGAGATTCTCATCCAAAGCGTCACGACTCTCATTCCGTTCCTTGAGATGGTCCACACGCTGAGTAACTATCACTTTGAACATATCTGGTTCAACTCAATATATCGACTTTCTTAGCAGCACAATTTATTGTTATTCTGCTGAATGATGACCATTTTTTGAAAAGAACCTCACCTGCACCAATCACTGCAGGAATACCCAGTTCACCAGCACGAATAGCCATATGAGAGTTTGCCCCCCCCCAAGCGGTCACCAAGCCTGCTATTGGATATGAAAATATCCAGTCATAGCCAGGGTCTGCACTCTGAATAAATATAATAGCTCCACTGAAGTTATCTTTATTGGAATCAGTTACCACATGTCCAGTCGTAATCCCTTGGGTGATAAAATTAGGATTTGCTTCGGACAATTCGAATCCCCAAACATCATCCGGTGATGTAATCACGGGAGGTAGAATTATTTTCAAACTATCTTTATATCTGCTCATTCCTACATCAATCGAGCGTCGAATAGAATCTACTGGATTGATAGCTCCGACTTGTAACTCCTTGAAGACAGCAATATCACAATATGACATTTCATCTTGACTAAAGCCTAAAGACTCACCGTAAGAACCGACTAATGCAATTATATCTGACAAATTCCGTGTAAACTCAAACTTAGACCATTCTCTTAGCTCAATTCCTGACTCCAAAAATTCAAACAAGCCCACCACATCCGACTTTAATCCATGTTCTTTAAGCAACGAAGATATTGACTTCATTTGATTAATGGTCAGCGAAAAAGGGGGATTTATTGCTGTCGAACTTGATGACGAAGAGCTCCAATCAAAATACAAATCTGGGGCCTCATCATAACGGGGTGATTCTATATCATATGTTCCTGGGCGTAAGTGCCCATATTTATTTAAAAAAAGCTCCTTGCTTAAAATGGCTCTATCATGGGATAACTGACCACTAACTGTAGTCAAGCTATTCATGAAAGCATCATAATTATGTTGAGTAAAAACACCGACTCTCACCAGAGACTTTAGAAACTGTACCGCAATAAAACCAGCACGTGCCAATCCCGCAAAAGGTAAAGTGCCATAACGCTTGGTATCTTCAATCAACCAGTAAATTGTATCTAATGTACCAATGCTTGATTGCAGAAGTATTTCTCTTCTCTCTTTAAGAATATCAAGCTTGCTTGCATCCTCTTTCCAAAGCCCCAACTCCGGATCAATAATCTTGTTGGTCAATTCTTTGAGATGCTCAGTAATACTAGCTATATCACGCTCAGAGAAACCTTCATTTTTCAATGACTGTAGTCGCTCATTAAGGTCAAGTGTATAGCATGAGTAAACTATCTCGAATTCTACCTTGTCATGTAAATAAGGTTTCTCAAGTAACCTCTCTATATAAGCATCGACCAATTTTCCGGCAATATTATCTGGCAAGTTGGCAGGAATGAATGAGTTGAATGATATGCGAACATCAATATACGGCATGCCATAAAAATGTAGCATCAAAGGAAAACTTCTAAGATTACGATAGCCGTAGTTATTTCGTTGATAGGCCCATGTGCTATCTGTTATAAGTTCACGATATAATGATAAAGCCAATGGCTTTGGTCTTAACCCAATTATTTCGGCAGGATTCCAATCAGGCATCACACCGTAAACCGTCCTCTTGCCCATCAGAAATGGGTGTTCACACATGCCCAATTCCACTTTATCTGCAATTTGCCTTAATTTATTATGATGCCCGTTATCCGAGTCAGGTTGAGCTTTCAATATGAGAGGCCTGGCTTGTAATAACCACAGGATCAAACGGTCACCTGACTTTGTAAAAGCAAACTCACAATCGACAGGCGTCCCTCCAAAATATATCAAAAGCTCATCAATCAATTTTATAACTTGTGATATATAAGGATTTTCAATTTCATTTGAAGAGATATGACTGGATGAGACCCATATTTTCCCTCCACATCCTGATGTAATAAAAGCAGTGTCATTACCTTCATGCCAATTAATCACTCTATAAGGAGAGCAAGTACTTGGATCGTGACTAAACGCGACACCGGACAAGACAACATGCTCCAGCATTGGCTGAATTAACACCTGTTCATTATCGTCAGGGTGATCGCCATACGATGAAAAGACTTTAGAGACAGCTGATGCCAAACAGTCAATTTCGACATTCGCAACAGAGAGAAATGCCCCCGCATTAGAATGAAAATGGTTATCTTCTGCCAAACAACTAGATCTTACAATTAATCGACCAGGAATGTTATCGTGTACTGACCTTATGATAGCATGGTGATTCTCAATCCATTCTCCATAAGAAAAATATATAGAAAATGGAATGCTCGCACTTAGCCTGACCCTATTTAAAGTAGCCAGTGTTTCCGCTTTAGTACCAAATTTAAGCATCATTAGTCACCATATGTAATAAAAGACCACTGCATCTAAACAGTGGCCACAACATATTATTTTAATTGAGCCGTGTAAATTCTTGTGAAATATGGAACAAGTACTGGCTCAGGAAGTAAAGATAGATAGTTCTCGATATCAGAAATGATGCTGTCGAACACAGCATCACTACCAGCCTCTCTTCTCAAAGTCGCATGTGATTTCCACGCAATCAAAATTTCATCTCGAGTCATTTCAGTGATGAAGCGCTCTTCTATTTTTTTTACTTCACCGAACAAACCGGATTTATTGATTGCCTCAGTAGGGTCTTCCCGACGAGAACCATATGAATATTTTTTTATCTTCCCTTTAATAATAAGCTCAATGTCTGTCTGTATTTTTTCATCTAGATCTCGGTGATTCCACATACAGGCAAACCAACCTTTTGGCTCCAGAATTCTTTTTATTTCAATTAATGCTCTTTGTTGATCTACAACATTGAAGGAACTTCCGAAAAATGCTGCCTGCACGGCTCTATCTGTTATTCCTGTTTCTTCCCCCGTACCAATACGCCACTCAACTTTTTGGCCCAAGGTATTCTTGATACCAAATTCTCGCATCGCAGCATTCGGTTCGACTGAAATAACCGTAAGACCCAATTTTAGCAATTCCTTCGTGAGCTTGCCCGTACCTGCCCCAATATCAGCAGTAAGCTTGTCCTGCTGACAATCTGTTATGGCAATCAACTTGCTGATTGCAAGCTCACTATAATCAGCTCTTTTATCATAGTGCTGTGCATGTTCAGTGTAATCCCATTCTACTTTTACTGATGACTCAGGTGCCATAATATTCTCCATTTTCAATAAACTTTGTTTGAAAATTCTCTCTGCTATATCTTCAGCAGTTATTTTAGCATTGTGACAAAATACCATATCAGCGTTATGTGGATAATCAAATTCCAAATCTAAGCCGTATATACTACTAATTTTCTCTTCTTCATAACGAGCATAAATCCCTTTTACATCTCGCTCTTGAAGAATTTCGATGGGCACATCTAGAAAAACTTCAAAATATGGGTTGATATTATCCCTATTCCATTGATGAATCTCTTTAAAGAGAGAAATCGTGGACATCACAACAGTTATATCTTGTCTAGATAGCATGGCACACAGAGCCGAGTATTTATAAGCAATTCTCAATCGATTACCAGATGAATGTGGATCCCCTGTAATATCAGAAAAAAATATATCTCTAAGAATATCACCATCCAAATGAACGACATGTATTCCTTCACTTTTTAGTATAGATACTAAATGCTTTGCAACCGTCGTTTTCCCTGCACCAGAAAGACCAGTAATCCATATGACCATATTTTCACCATTCATCCAAAATGTTCGGATGGGATTTATAAAGTTGTGATACGTAGGGTTTATAATAATTGATTATTTTATTTTCAATGCTTTTAGGTAGACGTTCTATATATTCTGACCGGGCAGAATGAAGCATTGAAAGTGGTATTTCAATCCATTCTTTAAATTCTGTTCGAATTTTATAACCTAGCTCGTAGAGCACACTATCAAGCTCATGAGCTGCTATACTCGCAAAGAAATCACTATCTACAAATCCATATAACTTATTATACTCACAAAAATCAACGTCAACTACTTTGATATATCTTCTGAATATGTGCTTTACGAAACCACTCGTTGCAGGTCCACCTTCATGTTCACAGAAAAAAATTTGAACTTGCTTAGAATAAGCCATCAAAGTCATAGGAATAAAAGATAAAACAAGTGACAGGGAAGATTCGACCTGCTTAGATAAATCATCAATATTGTAGCTTTCAATACCCAGCCAATGTGAGATATCATTTATTGTATTTTGAGCTTTATCCAATCTCAATGAGGAAAAACCAATACATTTTGAATGATGAAATTCAGATTCCAAGCTGAGACCAATTGCAATAGAGTTTTGGCGAACCATAAAATCCCTACTTAATAAAATAGAATCTAATGATGGACGCTGCACTCTATAGCCATAGTAATATTGTAATAAACTAAAATTATAAAATGATACAGCTAAGTCAAGAGGGTTCCTTATTGTATATAAGAAGTGCTTTTTTGTAAGGATTTTACTAAATAGATCCCAATGAGATAGATGATTTACCACATGAAGATGATAGTATGAAAGTCTGTGGTTATTAAAAATATCGACCCTATGATGCCTTGTTACTATTTCATTCCTGGTATAATCAAGAGGGTTTATATAGGGGTGTCCATTTAGACATCTTGAAATAAAATTTGTACCACATCGAGCAAGAGACATGACGAAAAGATCATATTTGTCTACATGTTTCTTAGCATCCATATATCATATCCCTTCACATGATGATATATAATACTCTATAGGGGATGTCTCAAGCAACCATTGGTACGCTGTATATATTGGCATCACATTTATAATATTTTCATTTGAGATTCCAATATTAATCAATTGCAGCCTTATATCATGAAACCAATCACTTACCACAAAGATCAACGCATTTTTTTTGTCTTTCAATATATCAGGAGATAATATATCCAACCCATTGTAATGCTCTCCCCACTTTTGACTATCATTATCAATTATTCCCGAGAGAATACCATCAAAAATCATCGATCCGATTATGTTGCGGCCACCGACACCCAGTCCGAATATATACACTGGTGCACCATTAGATTTGTGCAATCGATTAAACACTTGATTTAATTTTGTAATAGAAAGAAATGAATTTTTATCACGCTCTCCATCTAATTCCAGTGTCCTGTATACAGCTTCAAAGTCGAGTTCTATCTTTATATCCATTTGTCCCTCCATAACATCTCTATTTTAGGGCAGTATTCTATAATTTTTTCATAGTCACTTTCACATTCGTTATCAATAAGGCTATAAATTTTTTGTGGTAATGAATTTATCTTCTTCATCATAAAAACATCAAGTTTATGATTTAGCTCATCTGACCATGTTGAAAAATGACTCTCAATAATTAACTCCAACTCTTTAGCTATTATGTCATTGTACCGAGCCCTATTAATGTAGAGCTCATCTTTGGTCATACACATTTCTAACATTCCAAAGTCATCTGTATTGATAGAGCCAATTTTATGAAAATACTTTGGAATAAAATCAACAAGCCTGAAAAAATGTATAGTCCAATAAATTCCCTTGTAACTTATTCGTAATGGTAACTTTTCGAGGAAAGTATCGACGTAGCTCTTTTTGAATACAGAGTCATCAACAAAATTTGCACACTCCTCAACACCTAACCATTGATAAATATCATTCATTGTTCTATTTACAGAGCAACGTGTTAGTTCAGAAAAATCAACGATCTTCACTTTTTCATATTTATCATAATACTTGGAGCAGCGTAATGAACTATTAAAATATAATTCGCCATTTCGCAGAATATACTCTTCAACGTCAGGGATATCTTTGTTATCAAGAACTAACTGTTGTAAGAATGAGTTATAACTTGCGATAGCTTGCTCATATGGATGTCGAATTGGATGAATTAAATGATGATTCTTTAATGGTATATCACCACTGTATATGAAATCGATATCAATATCATGCCAAATAAAAACATTTCGCTTACAGCCTATAACATCAATAAATGTTTTGTCTGAATATTTGTTAGCTCTAAACTTCGTACCATAGAATCCTGGGCAATATATGCTTGGGTGTTTTGATATATATTTACAAAGTGAGTCAGTTCCTACTCGATTGCCTGCCATAACAGTAACATCAAAATACATCCTTTCCGCCTCCCAGAATGCCTATTATTGCATCACATGTATCCCTATATATATCTTCGAAGCTTTCTCTGGTAGGAGGAAGGGTATTATTTAGTTTTCCTTCACATGCGTTCTTCATTGCAGAATAAAGAGCTTCAATATTATTGTCCACTAGTACCCCTCCCCCTAAACGAGCTATCAGCTCCATAGAGCCTGCTGTTTTTGTCGCAATCACTGGGGTGCCGAGTAAGAGAGCTTCGAGAATGACCAGAGAAAAACCTTCTGCTCGGGACGATGAGATAACAAAGTCAGCGGCCTCAATATACTGATATGGATATGCAAGATGCCCTAAAAGACTAATATTTGGTATATGAAGCTCTTCTATTTTATTCACAAGATGAGGTCTATCACTTCCCTCTCCGATAATAAGAAGTTGATAATTATCATAACCTTCATTATTTAATCTGTGACAGATCTCTATCAGTAAATCAAAACCTTTTACATAATCAAGACGCCCTACAGCAACAAATGTCAGCTTATCAAATGTTAGACTACACTTTCCTTTATGAGCTGTAATATCTTGTACACTTACCAGATTGTAAATTACGTGTTTTTTAATGTTTGAATTATCAGGGAATAACTTTTCCCATGCTACTTTAGAATTTCCTGTCACAAAAACAACATCGGTGAACAATGAATATAAAGCCGATGCCTCTTTCTTTTTCTGCTCATTATCTAGATAATAAGATAAATCTGAATGCACCCACCCAATTTTTTTACCTGCTCTGCCAGCGACAACAAGGCATGAGCTAACCCCGTCAAGGAAGGATACTTCAATCTGACTATCATGAATTTTTACTATCTTTCTTATGACTTGCCATTCAACAAATGTAAAAATAAGATCGATCAACTCTTTATCTTTATAATCAAATAGTGTTCTTATTGGAAATCGGCTAGGGATCGAACTGGAGTAATCCCCGATATTAAAAGTAACCACTATAGATGCTGAAATATTTTCGTTTGAAAGCATCTTTGTAAGATCAACTAAAGCTTTTTCAGCGCCACCATTACCCAATGTATCGATAAAAAATGACACGTTGCTTTCGGTGTCATTCATGTTTTCACCTTTATTAATCAAGGCGCTTTCAAGTAGAGGTCTGAATACATCCACAAGAATACTTAAACCGTTGTTGATAAGTGTGGAATCAACACCAAAGCTAATTATCTGCTTATGTATTTCTTTGTAGAATGAACTGAGGACGATAATGCCATCACATTTCTTTGATGAAATTTCAGAGGGAGGAATTACCAAAACTCCGTCAAATATGGTGCCATGCAGAGACTGATTGTTATCTGTTAACGCAACTATTTCATACAGATCTTTGATATAAATAATCGCTCGTTTATACAAACTGCCTAAGCCAAATATAATTATTCTTTTCCTCATACTATCTTTCCCCTGATAACATCTCATTCCATTGATTACTTTCATTTTTCCCAGACAGGCTGTTCTGACCATCTGTTGATTTAAAAATCAAGGTCGCATGATGCATCGGTATGACACTTAAACTATAGAGTGCTGACGCTAAGCCATCCTCATCATTTTCACATAGATAACCATAACGGCCATGTGCTAGCAGCCCTACATTCCCTTCACAACAAGTTGCAATGATCGGTGTACCGAGGATTATAGCCTCGCCAATTGACAGTGGGTGTCCCTCACTAACTGAGGACGATACTAAACATTGAGCAGATTTAATATATGGATAGGGATTCTCTTTCTTTCCTAATAAAATAATATGCTCTTTCATTCCCAATGTAGATATCAGGTCATCCAGAGCTGACTTTAGGGGACCATCCCCTATAATAACCAGCTTGAGATCTTCCTGACCATTTTTTTTAATCTTGGTGAAGGCTCGAATCAACTTATCGAACCCTTTAACTTCAACTAGTCTCCCAACAGCAACGATATATGGATATAGTATTTGAGAGTCATTCTCCATGTTGGAGTTATTAGTGATAACCTCAACATCAAAGATATTTCCTATTACGTTTGACTCATAGTCCCTCAATCCTATTCTCTCATTAAACCCATTCTTGACAGAATTAGATACAAAGATAAGCCGGTCCATATTAGCATAAGCATCATACTCTGCTTTCAATGATGCGTAATAAGGGGCACTAATATGATGAGAAAATAGATTCGCATGTACACAAGCGACTTTATCGTTGCTATTTATTCCTGAGACAAGATAAGTAGAAAGTCCTTCAATATATGCAATAGCAATATCGTATTCATTTTGGCCGAATAATCGAGCACATATGTCATTGGCGGAAAAATGCATAAAAAAACAACGAGATAGCAGCCTGTTTTCGGTAGATGAAAAGATCTCTACTACGGGAAGAATATGGCTAAGCGCATCAAAATACTCTCCACCCCCTTCAATGACGACCAGAAATATTTTTTCTTTCTCTTCAATCCTGCGACATAAGTTTAATAATGCTCTCTCAGCCCCCCCATTACCTAAAGAGTTCATCACAATCAATCTTTTCTTTGTTAATGAAAGGGATGATATTTTATTTACGGCTATGAGGAGCTCATCATGCCCATTCAAATAATTAGCAACACTTTCACGAATCAAATAATCATCATATACATTTACAATGACATTATTATTTAAACCAAGAGAAATGAGTTTTTCCTTTATCTCTTCAAAATACATGCTCGTGACAATAACAAGTTCAAAATCTAAATATACAATATCCGAAGGTGATACAATCCTAACCTCATCAGAAAATTGTCCATGTCGCGTTGTATCATTGTCAGAAATAGCCACCAGTTGATACCTGGATTTTATAAATGGCAGAAACACTCTAAACAACCCACCAGCACCAAAGACAATCACTTTCTTCATTTTTATGTCCATCAAGCTAGCTGCGACTCTGCCAAGAATACAAAATCATCTCGACATGGCCCATGGCTTTTATAAAGGTGGTGTGACACCTGGTTTACCAAGCAAATTTTTAACCATCGCTCTTCAATTACGAAAAACTCATCAGGCAGTTTTAGCTCTGTCCTGATATCAGTTAAAATCGAGCCAGCGGCTACCACTTCCGACGTATCCATTGAGGATAATTCAATTATTTTACGCCATAGAGCAAGAGAGCCAATATTTACACCAAGCTGATTAACATATAGTTCAGTCATTTTGGTGAAGCCTGTTGACTGCACTTCTCGATATATCTCGCTTACCTGTTGGTGATGTGTCCTGTAGTAAACAAGAATACATCTCAGGTTGTGAAACTTCCATTTCTCATTGGCCGCTATTTTGCACCAAAGGGCTGCATCCTCAATATGAGGCCACTGAGACTCATATTCATATTTATCAAACACAGACTTTCTAATTAACACCGACGAATGCTGAAAACCAGATGTTCTAAACATAAGCAGATTTTTTATGAAATTGTCATCTTGTCTGTGATGCCATACTTCATTTATCTCACCGAAAAGCTTAGCCCACCCCCCTAGTATATATACGTCAGGATTGTTCTTCATAAATTCAACTTGCAGTTCGAATCTATTTTTTACTGAAATATCATCAGCATCCATTCGAGCGATAAAAGTCCCTCGTGAAAGTTTAATCGCTTTATTCAAACTATATACAAGACCTTTGTTGCTCTGACGGTACAGTCTTATACGCTGGTCTTGTTTGGAAAGAGCTTGTAGGATGTGGTGTGTATTATCTGTTGACCCATCATCTATGATGATGAATTCGAAGTCTCTAAAGGTTTGAGAAAGAATACTATTGACAGCCTCTCCAACAAAATCTTCGCAATTGTAAACTGGCATAATCACTGATATTAATGGCAACCGAATATTCCACATTTTATCAAAATACAACAGTGCATTTATAACCGCATCATCCATATCGAAATAGCGATACTCAGCAAGGCGCCCCAGGGCGATCAGCTGCGGAAACAGGATCAACTTATCACGGCACGCTTGATAATGCTGTTTGGCTGTATCGGTAAATAGCGGGTAATAAGGTTCGAGACCCTGTTCCGGCTGATAATCACAGGGATATTCATAAACGATGCTGGTACCAGGATGTACCTGTCCGCTGAAATGCTTGAACTCGGTGATCCGCGTGAAGGCTTCTTCATTCGGATAATTGACGGTGGTGACCGGTTGAAATTGCTCCTGCGCCAGATGGCGATGCTCAAAACGCAGTGAGCGGTATGGCAGGTAATTCCCCTCTGCCGGCAGCAGATAATCCAGCATTCCGGTATAGATCAAGGGGCCGTTAAATGGCTCGCCATCCAGCAGCACCCGCTTCTGCTGCCAATCCAGCCTGACGTGCTCTGCCATTGGGGTCGACAGCCTAACTTCAATCAGCGGGTGAGCAAGCATGCGCTCAAACATGGCGGTATAGCCTGCGGCCGGCACCGCCTGCCAGGGGTCGGTGAAGTAGCGATCATCCCGACTGACTACCACGGGTACCCGCGCCGTCACCTCGGGGGAGATCTGCTCGGGCGGTACCCCCCACTGTTTGCTGGTGTAGTTGACGAAGGCCTTCTGATAGATGAAATCCGCCAGTTCGCCCAGCAGGGGATCCTGCTCCTTGCGCAGTTCGAGAATCGGTACTCTGGCGTTATCCCCGAACCGGGTGCGCAGGGCCTCAATCATGGCGCCAGCCTTGTCGGCGGGGAAACAGCGCTCGATGCTGGTCAGGTTGAACGGGATAGGCACCAGTTGCCCGTCAATACGTGACAGCACGCTATGCTCGTAAGGCAACCACTCGGTAAACTGAGACAGGTAATCCCACACCTCCTTGCTGTCGGTATGGAAGAGGTGCGGCCCATAGCGATGGATCAGCACGCCATGCTCGTCATACTCGTCGAAGCAGTTGCCCCCGATGTGATCGCGCTGTTCCAGCACCAGCACCTTCCAGCCAAGCTGGCTGGCCATTCGTTCAGCCATGACGGCACCAGACAGCCCGGCGCCGATGACGATTGCCTGATAACTCACGCCGCTTCTCCAAACAGTTGTTGTACGACCCGGGCAGGATGGGCTCGCTGCGCCCACGCCAGTTGATGGCGCTCGTCGAAGAACCAGCCAGGGGCCAGCTCCGCAACCTCTGCCGCCGACTGCTCGATGAGCTGAGTAAAGCGGGCGACATCATCCTGCCGCAAAAAGTAGAGCGCGGCAGAGTAGTAGTGATGGGCACGCCCCTGGGCAATGACCACCGGGTCTGCACCGAATGCAGCCGCATTGTCACAGGCGCGCAGCAGGTCGCGCAGCGACTGCTCACGCCGCTCTGCGGATTTGCGGGTCTGCCCGCCGAAGCTCTGGGTATGGAAGCGATAACGCCCCAGCAGCTCGGGGATGAAATCCAGGGTGCCCGGATTGAGGGAGAGATTCAGGATGTGCCAGGGATAATCGAGAATGATCTTGCACCCTTCATCGATGGCATCGGCCATGCCGTCATAGTGGCGGAACATGATGGAGCTGGCATTGACGAAGACCCCGAAGCGGATCAACGCCTCCCGTGTCATCACGGGTTCGAGGTAACGGGCATTGTAGTAATCGTGGGTGAAGAGCTTGATGCGCGCATCGGTCTCATCATCAAACATCTCCGCCTCGTGATAGCAAAGCGTGCAGCCGGGGTGCGCGTCCAGATAGTCGGCCTGACGCTGCAGCTTGCCCGGCAAGGCCAGGTCGTCGCCATCCACATAGGCAAGGTAGGCCCCTTTTGCTTCACCAAGCAGCCGCTTCTGGGTTCTGGCCAGCCCCATGTTCTGTTCGTTTTGCAGGGCCCGCAGGGCCGGCCACTGCCGTGCCAGCCGCTGCATGATGGACCAGGAGTCATCACTCGAGCCGTCATCGATGGCGATCACCTCGAACTCGAAATCCGTCTGCTGCTCAAGCAGGCTGAGCAGGCAGGGTTCGATGAAGCGCGCCAGATTGTAGACGGGCACCAATACGCTGACTTTCATAGGGAAATCCAAGGGAAAATGAATAGAAAAGAAGCGGATGGGAGAAAATGGGCAAGGCTACCGCACGGTCCCTGTCAACCCTTCTCCCTCTCTGTCAGGTTTTACTGCAAGAGGTATGCCTGACCAAGCTAATCCATTGAAGCTGCTGGATTTATGTGAGCCACACCCGATTATTCACGTCGACTGAGACCACGGCTGCACAGTTGCAGCATGTCGATGCCATCCCAGTGCCATTCGAATGCGAGCGCCTGTCCCGGCGCCACCACCCGGTCAATCCGGCAGGTGGAGGCAGTCGGCAGCGCCGCCTCGACCCCGGCCCTGTCACCGCCGACCCAGACGCAGGTCTGCATGTCCCAGGGCTGCGCCAGCAGCTCATTCAGGGTATCGGCCACAAATTCGGCAACTGTACCTCCTCCGACGTGTGCGAGCCGCAGCCCGCTCGCCGGAGTCAATAAGGTGACGCCGGGCAAGCTGGTCACCTTCATTACCCCCTGCTCGGCGGCATTTTGTTGACTGTGGATGAGCCGTTCCATCGCCAGGGCGGGATCGGTGGCAAAGGGGGCAAACAGGGCTTCCAGCAGGCGGCGGCGCAGCCCCTCGTCGGGCTCACCCAGCCAGCAGAGGGTGGTTGGCGAGGCACAGGCCTGCTGGTTGAAACGGGTGCAGTCCTGCTGCAAGGCATCCATCGTCCGTTGCCACTCTTGCGGATCCAGCCCGGCCAGCCAGCGGCTGTCGAGCACCGCCATCGAGCGACGATCCGGAAACACCACCTCCTGCGCCGTTGGTGCCAGGGGAGTGGCCCGCACCTGGCGGATGGTCTCGTCGCCGCCCCAGATGATGCGTAGCCGGCAGCGCACCGACAGCCAGGCGGTGATGTCCTCGTCGTGCTCATAGCGAATGAAGCGGGTACGCGCGGCGATCTCTTGCCATTCACCGAGGCTGAACAGTTCGTTGAGGATCGCCAGCATGGCCTCCTGCTGCGGATCGCGGCGTGACGACAGCCGCACCACGCAGGGGTTGCCCATCAACAGAGCCATCAACCAGGAGTAGAAGGCCACCGTCGGCACGTTGGAGGGCACCAGGTGAAAGGTAACCCCCAGCGGCCCCCGTCCCTGCAAGCGCTGCTGTTCTCTGGCCAGCTGGCGGGGCCGCAGCCAGAAACCGAACGCAGCCAGATCAGGGTGACGACGCCCCTCCTGCTGCAGGCGGGCCGACAGCGCCGCCACGAAGTCGCAAATGACGGGGGCAAAGCAGGGCAGCGGCTGCGGGCAGAAGGTTGACCAGCCCGTCGTCGGTGCCACGAAGCTGACCGCCGGCCCCTCCTGCCAGAGCACTGTGGTCACTCCGGACGGGGTCATTGGAAGGTGTCGCTGCATCCCCTCACCTCGGCGCCGTGCTGGCGTCCCGCTACGTGAAAATAACGGCCATGGCGGCCACAAGGGCAGTCATCCTCTCCCAGCAGCACGCCGAGATCCTCGGTCAGCAGGCTGTGGCCGGGATAACTGCCGGGAATGGCGGAGAGCACCTGCAGCAGGCCTGGGCTGCCAATCCCGAGCGGCTGATGGGTGAGCGGATCGCGCACCTGTACATCGGCAAACACGGGAGCATGCAGGTGTCCCTGCTCGCACTCGACGAAGATGGAGCCTACCTGCTCCACCATGCCGTAGAAGTTGTGCACCCGGCCCAGCCCCAGCTGGTCACGGCAGCGGGCCTTGAAGGCGGAATTGTCCACCGCCAGGTGCTGCAGCTTCTTCCAGCCGCCGCTGTGAAACAAAATGCCCTGCGTCAGCGGCAGTTGCAGGCCGCGCTCGCGCAGCGGCTCCAGCAGGCATTGCCAGACCATGAAGGTGAAGCCGAACAGCAGCACCGGCTGGCCGGCATATTTGTCACAGAAGGCCTCGATGACAGGCCAGTTGGGCCGCATCTGCTCGTCGAGGGCATAGGTATGGTCACGGCCGAGGAAGGAGAGCCCCAGCGCGCCCGCGCCCCGCGCCGAAAAGCCGCTGCGGTTCTGGATGAGGGCGGGTTGCTCCACCAGCAGCATGGGCAGGCGCTGCTTGCCGACAAACTCCTGCAAGATCTTCACCAGCACCTTGCTCTGCAGGGCGGCGGTCTCCCTGTCCAGCACGATCCGTGATGGCGAGCCCGTGGTGCCCGACGAGGTGAGCACCTTGAACACCTCGCTCTGCGGCACGCTCTGCCATTGGGCCAGTTTGAACAGCCGGGCCGCCAGGTAGGGCAGCACATCGTAGTCGGTCGCCGCGGCCGTCCAGCCGAAGGCTTGCAGCACATTGTTATAAGCCGTGCAGTGTGCCTGGTGGTGCGCAGTCAACGCGTTGAGCCGCGCCAGCAGCAGCGCCTGTTTGGCGGCCTGGGGCAGGGCGAAGACCGGCGCGCTCAGCAACTGCTCCATCACGCCTCCCCCGCCAGTCTGGCCAGGGCGGCGTAGTCAATCTTGTGATTGGCGGTGCGCGGCAGTTGTGTCACCTGCACCACCTGCACCGCCCGCGGCGGGGACTGCAGCCACTGCGCCAGCTCGCGCAGCAAGCCGTCGGTCGTCAAGTCATCGCGGGGCTCGACAGCCACCAGCAGGCAGTCGTCACGCCCACCGCAGGCCCCCGTCCAGCCCCAGCGATGGAGCTGGCTCTCGACCTCCGCCAGGCTGACCCGCTTGCCGAACAGCTTGAGAAAACGGCTGAGCCGGCCGCAGATGTAGTAGCGGCCCGCCTCGTCACAGCGGGCCAGATCGCCGGTAGCCAGCTCCTGCAGCTGGGCGCCCAGCGCCAGATCCTCGGCCGTAACGGCGTAACCCAGCATGACGTTGTCGCCGCGATAGACCAGCTCCCCCTCCCCGGGCTTGCCCCCCTCCTGCGCGCGCAAGGTGAACTGGCCGCCGGGAATGGCGCGACCGATGGCATCGGGATGGGCGGCCACCTCGGGCGCTGCCAGCCAGGCCATGCGGGCGGTGGCCTCGGTCTGGCCGTACATGACGAAGAAGCGCCGCTCCAGCCGCAGGGCCTGCTCGGCAAACTGCTGCGCCAGCGCGGGTTCGAGACGCCCGCCCGCCTGGGTCAGGGTCTGCAAAGAGGGGTAGCGGGCCCAGTCAAAGCGCAGCCTGGCCAGCATCTGATAGGTAAAGGGCACCCCGGCAAAGCTGCTCACGCCGTGCAGATCGACCTGCTGCCAGAAGTCGCGCTCCAGTACGCTCCCTTCGTGCTGCACCAGGGAGGCGCCCACCAGCAGATGGCTGTTGAGCACCGACAGGCCGTAGGAGTAGTACAGCGGCAGGCTGGTGATGGCCCGCTCGGCCGCGGTCAGCGCCAGATAGTCGACGATGGAGGCGGCGTTGGCCGCCAGATTGCGCCCCGACAGCCGCACCCACTTGGCGCTGCCAGTGCTGCCCGAGGTTGGCAGCATTACCGTCAGCGCCGGGTGCAGGGCAGGCGTCGTCGCGGCGAGCCGCTCCAGCTGGCCGACATCATTGACCCGCCAGCTCACGCCAAACTGCCGGCAGCTGGCATCGTGCTGACTCGCAGGGAGGGCCGGGTCTGCCAGCATCACGACATGCCCCAGCTTGAGCGCCGCCAGATAGTGCAACAGGTGGGCGGTGCGGGTGAAAAAGGGCAGATAGACCAAGCTGCGCTCGTCCGGATAGCTGGCCGCCAGCCGCGCCACCCGCCGTGCCAGCTCGCCGTAGGAGAGCCAGCCCTCTTGCGGGTCGCGCCAGGCCGGTGCCGGGTTGTCTTCCCGCAGGTGGGCGAGCAGTGCGTGCGCGTGATCCATCAGACCGTCATGCCTCCATCCACGCCGATGACCTGACCGGTCACATAGCTTGCCAGGTCGGAGGCGAGAAACAGCGCCACCCCGGCCACCTCGTCCGGGGTGCCGATGCGCCCCATGGCGATGCTGGCGAGCCGCTCGGCAAACTTGTCGTCCGGGATGGCGTGGGCCATCTCGGTGTCGATGAAACCGGGGGCGATGGCATTGACCCGGATCTGGCTGGCAGCCAGCTCCTTGGCCAGCGACTGGGTGATGCCGATCACCGCCGCCTTGCTGCCGGCATAGCTGCAAAGGCCGGCTGCACCCACCCGCCCCATCAGGGAGGCCAGGTTGATGATGCTGCCGCCACCGCTGCGCTGCATCAGGCGGGCGGCATACTGGCTGCAATAGACCACGCTGAAGGTGTTGTGGCTGAAGGTCTGCTCCAGCTGAGCCTGATTGACCATGCCGAGCAGCCCCTCTTCCAGCATGCCGGCATTGTTGACCAGTACGTCCAACTGGCGCGTCTGGGCAAACAGCTGCTGAAAGGCCTGCTTGACCGCCTGCGGCTGCGCCACGTCGACACAGAGCGAGTGACAAGGCACGCCGAACTCGGCGCCGAGCTCATCGGCCAGCCGGCTCATGGCCGCCTCGTCACGTCCCGCCAGCCACAGCTCTGCCCCCTGCGCGGCAAACAGCCGGGCAATGGCGAGCCCGATGCCGCGCCCGGCGCCGGTGATCAACACCCGCTTGCCTTGCAGCAGCCCCTGCATCAGAGGGCGACCCCGTACTTGGCGAGGATCTCCCGCGCCTTGGCGACCGAGCTCATGTCGATGATGTCATCGGTATCGAGCAGCACGCCGTAGCAATCCTCCAGCTGGGCGATCAGGCCCATGTGGGCGACGGAGTCCCACTGGGGAATGCTGTTGTAGGCCAGCTGGTCGCTGACGCTGCCGACGTCGATGCCGAGGGCATCGGCAAAAACCTGTTCCAACGCTGTAGTCATCTGAAAAATCTCCGTAGCCGTTCTCGGGCGGCATAATAGTCGGCGGGCTGCAGTTCGAGGGCGATGAAGTCGCCCTGTTGCCCCTGTTGGCGATAGCCGAGCTGTGCGTTGAGGCGCAGGGCGGCGTCGTTGCCGGTACGCACCAGGGTGCGGATGCAGCCGAGCCCGAAGGTATCGAAGCCCTGATCGAGCTGTGACAGGGCGGCGGCGACGGCCAGCATGGGGTGGCGCACGCTGGAGCGGCCCAGATAGAGGCCGGCATCGGCCACCGGCTGCCCTTGCAGCGATTGACTCGTCTCCCCTTTCAGGTTGACGTAGCCGGCCCGCAGGCCGCGGCACCAGAGCACCCAGTGCTGCTGGTCAGCCCGTTCCAGGCTGCTGACGAACCACTGCCGTTGCTGGCGGGGGGAGATGAGCGCCTGCTCCACCATCTGCAACCGCACCTCGTCCTGGTTGCGCCAGCGTCGCAGAGTGGGCAGATCCCAGGGCTGGAGCGGGCGCAATTCGACACCATAACTCATGTTCAATACCAATGACGTCCCATCACTTGCCCATGTTATCGACCATCGCCGGGCAATTCCGTAGCAAAGCTCAATAATATAAGATGAAAACTCGGTATAATCTCAAAAATAATCAACGAGTTGTCATCAATTATCCGGCCCGGCGACCACGTCGGGCTCCTCAGGGAGAGAGCATCATGGCCATCGCCATCATCCCGGCACGGGGCGGCAGCAAGCGCATTCCCCGCAAGAACATCCGTCCCTTCTGCGGCTTGCCCATGATTGCCTACGCCGTTGAGGCAGCCAGAGACTCGGGCTGTTTCAGTCGGGTGGTGATCTCCACCGATGACCCGGAGATCGCCGAGGTGGCCCGTCGCCTCGGGGCCGAGGTGCCCTTCCTGCGGGGCGCCGCGCTGGCCGATGACCATACCGGCACCACCCCTGTGGTGATCGACACCATCCAGCGGCTCGACCAGCTCGGCATCCAGGCGGAGCACTACTGCTGCATCTATGCCACAGTGCCGCTGATCCAGGCCGATGACCTGCGCGCCGCCCACCACCGCATGCTCGCCAGCAAGGCCCCCTTCGTCTACACGGTGGCCGAATTCGGCTTCCCGATCCAGCGGGCGGTGCGCATGGACGCGCAAGGCAGGGTCACCCCCTTCTGGCCGGAGCAGATGGCGAAACGCTCCCAGGATCTGGAGCCCGCCTATCAGGATGCCGGCCAGTTCTACTGGGGCAGCCGCGCGGCCTGGCTGGGAGGGATCAGCCCGGTGGGGGGAGAAGGGATTGGCCACATATTGCCGCGGCACAGGGTGGTCGACATCGACACGCCGGAAGATTGGCACCTGGCCGAACTGCTCTATCAAGTGCTGGCCCAAGATGACGTTTAAGGTTGCCTTCCGGCTCGATGCCGGCGCCGAGATCGGCTTGGGCCACCTGATGCGCTGCCTGGCCATCGCCGATAGGCTGCACGCCGCCGGGGCCGAGTGCCACTTCCTCTGCCACGATCTGCCGATACACCTGCTGTCGTTGCTGCGACCCCATCACCAGCATCCTCTGAGCGCGCTGGATGACGCCGGCCCGCTGCCCGGCTTGCAGCCCGATTGGCTGGTGTTCGATCACTACCAGATTGACCACACAATCGAACAAAAGCTGGCCGCCCACTGCGGCCGCGTGCTAGTGATCGATGATCTGGCCGACCGGACACACCACTGCCAGCTGCTGCTGGATCAGGGCCCCTTGCGCCGCGCTGCCGATTACCAGCCGCTCACCCCCGCCGGCTGTCGGCTGCTGCTGGGTACCGACTACGCCCTGCTGCGTCCCGCCTATCGCCAGCTGGCGCGGCCACACGCCAGTCAGTGGCGACGGGGGCTTGTCTGCTTTGGCGGCGCCGATCCCGCCGGCGCCTGCCTCATCACCCTCAACAGCCTGGCCCGGCTGCCCTGGGCCCGCACCATCCAGTGGACCCTGGTGGCGGGCGGGGCCAATCCCTTCTGGCCTGAGCTGGAACAGAGGGTGGCCGAACTGACCGACCTCGACCTGGCGCTGCTGCGCCAGAGCGACCAGATGGCCGACCTGATGAGCCGGCACGACTTCGCCATCGGCGCCGCCGGCGGCATGACCTGGGAGCGGGCCTGTCTCGGTCTGCCGACCCTGGCAGTGCCCATCGTCGACAACCAGCAGTTCAACGACCAGGTGATCGCCCGCTTCCAGCTGGCCGAGCGGCTGACCCTGAGCGAGCTGGCCGAGCCTGAGCGACTGCTGCAGGCCCTGCAACGGCTTGAACAACAGTCAGACGACTACCGCCGCCGCGGCCAGCAGCAGGTGGACGGGCTGGGGCTGGATCGGCTCACCGCCCGGTTGCTGCAACAATCGGATTATCAACTGTTACCAGATGGCCAGCAGTGGCAACTACGCCATGATGGCAAACTGCTGCTCACCCTGACCCTGAACGGCCAGCGGCTGACATGGCAGGCCACTCAGCCACTTCAGCCCACGGCGTGGCAAGAGCTGGCACATCGCTTGCAAACAATTTTCTCCCAATTTCCCCTCTATCTTGCCGAGCCACCGCAGATAGCGCCCCCTGCCCCCTGGCAGCCGGCGCCGCAAGGCTGGCAACTTGGCACAGGAGTCTGAACACAGATGCAGATCGCCCATCAATCCATCGGCCCGGCGCAGGCTCCCTATGTGATCGCTGAACTGTCGGCCAACCACAACGGCAACCTGGAGCGCGCACTGGCCATCATGACCGCCGCCAAGGAGGCCGGGGCCAGTGCGGTCAAGCTGCAGACCTACCGGCCCGACACCATCACCCTCAACAGCGACAGGCCCGAGTTCCAGATCCATGGCGGCCTCTGGGATGGCCACAACCTCTATGACCTCTATGAGTGGGCGCATACCCCCTGGGAGTGGCATCAGGCCCTGTTTGCCAAGGGGCGCGAGCTGGGGCTGACGGTCTTCAGCAGTCCGTTCGACTTCAGCGCGGTGGATCTGCTGGAATCCCTCGACTGCCCGGCCTACAAGATCGCCTCCTTCGAGCTGGTGGACCTGCCCCTCATCCGCTACGCCGCCCAGACCGGCAAGCCGCTCATCATGTCCACCGGCATGGCGAACGAGGCCGAGATCGCCGCCGCAGTCGAGATGGCGCTCAAGCACGGCAACGGCCAGCTGGCCCTGCTGCACTGCGTCAGCGGCTATCCGGCGCCGGCAGCCGAATACAACCTGCGTACCATCCCCATGTTGCGCCAGCGCTTCGGGGTCGAGGTGGGGCTCTCCGATCACACCCTGGGATCGGCCACGGCCATCGCCGCCACTGCGCTCGGGGCGACCCTCATCGAGAAGCACTTCACCCTGGCCCGCGCCGACGGCGGGCCGGATTGCGCCTTCTCCATGGAACCGGCCGAACTCACCGAGCTGGTGGCCTCGGTCAACACCGCCCATGCCGCCCTCGGGGTGGCCGATTACCAGCTCACCGCCAGTGAACAGGGCAACCGTGCGTTTCGCCGCTCCCTCTATCTGGTCAAGGAGATGGCCGCCGGCGAGGTGCTCACCGCAGAGCACATCAAGTCGGTGCGCCCCGCCCTCGGCCTGCCCCCGGCCGATTACGATCGGCTCATCGGCAAGCGGGTCAACCGCAGCCTGAGCGCCAATCAACCGCTGAGCTGGGAGTGGATAGACAAAGATGAGTGATGATCTCTTCAACCAGCACGGCAGGCTCATCAGCCAGCGCTGGCCCGCCCTCTGGCTCCGCCTGCTGGCACAGGACGTGGAAAGCCTGCCGGCCGAGCTGACCGAGGGGCTCGGCTCCACCCTCAGCCTCCACGGCATCCAGCTCACCAGCCGGCACGACCGGGTGAAGGAAGCAGAGCTGCAGGCCGCCAGCCTGCCCGAGCAAGCTGTGCTGCACCTCTACGGCACCGGGCTAGGCGATCTGCCGCGCGCCCTGCTGGGGCGCAGCAGCCTCAAGCGGCTGGAAGTGAAGATCATGAATGGCGCCCTGTTTGCCCTGGTGCTGCGCCTGCTGGATCAGCAGGACTGGCTGACGGACCCCAGGGTAGAGCTGATGATGGCCGGCGACGAGGGGGAGGTGCGGCTGCCCTTCTTCGCCCTGCCGCCCGAGCTGCTGCTGGTGGAAGATGCCGCCGCCCGCATCCGCGACCGGCTGGTGAGTGAAATCGACTTGCCGTTTGCCCGGGCCAGGTTCGACGCCGAGCACCCCGACGTCACTAGGCGGCTGGCCGAAAACCGCGAACTGGTGGCCGGCGACGGCGATGTGGCCTCCCTGTTTGGTCTGGCTCAGGGCAAGCAGGCCCTGATCGTGGCGAGCGGCCCGACCCTGCAGCACAACCTGACCATCCTGCAGGCCCAGTTGCAGCGCCGTCGGCAAGATTTCCTGCTGATCAGCGTCGATACCGCGCTGGCATTCTTGCTTGGCCACGGCATCCGACCGGACATCGTCGTCACCATCGATGACGCCATCGACGGCAACCGGCTGCCCGCCGCCCAGTCGGCCCAGACCACCCTGGTCTATTACCCCACGGTTCCCACGGCAGCCCTGCTGGCCTGGCAGGGGCCGCGCAAGACCGCCTACTCCCGCAGCCCCATGTATCAGCAGCTGCGGCAGACGCTCCCCAAGGGCGTGCTGCACTCGGGCGGCAGCGTCATTCATCCCGCCGTGGATCTCGCCGTACAGATGGGTTGCCACCAGGTCATCCTGCTGGGTACCGACTTCGCCTTTCCCGGCGAGCTTACCCACTCGGGCTGGGCCGACGGTGCGCTCGGCCCCAGTGCCGCGCTGGCACTCAGCTGGGCCCTCGACGGCCATGGCCGGCGGGTCAAGACCAATCCGAACTTTTCCGCCTACCGCACCGAACTCGAGCGCTACATAGCGCGCCACCCCGAGGTGCAATTCTGGAACTGCAGCCGGGAAGGGGCGGAGATCGCCGGCTGCCGCTATCACCCGGAGTACGTGCAATGAAAAACGGCCAGATCACCCGCCTAACCGCCCTGGCACACCAGTTTCGGCTGGGGCAGTCGGTTGCCGCGAGTCAGGCATTGCCGGAACTGCTGCAAGAGGTGGTCACCGAGCAGGGCAACCTGCCACCCGGACTGGTAGCCGCCCTGCTGCAGTGCCAGGAGCGCAAGGACTGGCTGGGGCTAGCCGACTACCTCGAATATGAAGTGGTGCACTGCCTGTCGACCCCGACCAGCGACACCACAGGAGACCATTGATGATCAAGGCCATTTCCAACGCCTCCGAGCAGGAGCTATCACGTCGCCAGACCTTCAGCGAGTTGCTGCACGCCAGCCCGCTGCCCGCGGCCGAGCTGCAGAACAACCTGGGCCTCTACCTCAAGCGCCAGTCGCTCTCCCGCATCCTGTTCATGCACGAGCTGTATCAGAAGATCGTGCCGGTCCACGGCGTCATCATGGATTTCGGCACCCGCTGGGGTCAGAACCTGGCGCTCTTCTCCTCGTTTCGCGGCATGTATGAGCCTTACAACTACAACCGCAAGCTGGTGGGATTCGATACCTTCAGCGGCTTCCCTTCCCACGCTCCGCAGGATGGTAGCGACGCCGCCATCCAGCCCGGTGCCTACGGGGTGACGCCGGGCTATGAGCAGCATCTGGCCCAACTGCTCGCCGCCCATGAGGCGGAAAGTCCGCTGGACC
Organism: Aeromonas sp. 600276; assembly: GCF_049175815.1. Taxonomy (NCBI): domain Bacteria; kingdom Pseudomonadati; phylum Pseudomonadota; class Gammaproteobacteria; order Aeromonadales; family Aeromonadaceae; genus Aeromonas; species Aeromonas sp. 600276. Next base: position 170,253 of record NZ_JAAKVU010000005.1, read on the forward strand.
ATATCGTCAAGCATGAGCTGGTGAAGGGGGATGTGACAGAGACGCTGCCGGCCTATCTGGCTCGTCAGCCGGAAACAATGATAGCGCTGGCCTATTTTGACTTTGATCTCTACGAGCCGACCCGCCGCTGCCTCGAGCTCATCAAGCCGCACCTGACCAAGGGATCTGTGCTGGCATTCGATGAGCTCAACTGGCCCGCCTTTCCGGGGGAGACCCTGGCCCTCAAGGAGGTGCTGGGGCTGGATCGCTACGCCATCCGCCGCACCCCGCACAACCCGGGCCCGGCCTATCTGGTGATCGAGTAGTCTGGTTGCGGGCTGAGACGACGCAGCAGCCCGGCCTCCAGCAGCATCCGCGCCAGCGGCTCCACCCGCCAGAACGGCGCCCCTATGGTCTCGGCGATCTCGAACAGGGTCAGCTTGCCGTCGCTGTAGGCCAGCAGATTCATCATCTCCCGTACCCGCCAGCCCGAATAGCGGGTCGACAAATCCGGGTAGAGCCCCCGCTTGCCGAGCTGAGGCTCGCCCAGCACGGTGACCTCGCAGCGCTCGTCCAGCTCCAGACACTCGATGGCCCGGCGCAGCGCCATGAAGCCACCGGCCAGCCCGGCCGGCGTCACCAGCGAGAGGTCATCGAGCGAGGTGTGGTACTCGGCATAACAGCCGTATCGACTGCGCATCACCGAGGTGACCGGTAGATCGATGCCGGGCGCGCACAGCTGCCGCTCGTTGGAGCCACGCTCCAGAAAGCTGTACGCCTGGTAACCCGGTGCCAGATGGCCGAGCACATGGCGACCGATGCGATCCGCCAGCGTGTTGCCCTGGCGGGAAGGCAGGAAGGAGTAGCCGCGGTCATCGCCAAGACAGGTCAGGTTGAACCCGGCCAGAGTGTGCTGCTTGAGCTGGTCCAGATGGCGGGAGAGATAGACGATGGCCCCTAGGGTTTCGGGCACCAGCATCAGCCGGTAGCTGTAGCGACGTGTGGGCAGTGACGCCAGCCAGGCCATCAGGAAGACACCGACGCAGGGGCCGGAGAGCTCGTTGTTGGCCATGGAGGGGTGGCAGGTGTAGCTCGACAGCAGGATCTCCTGCTCGCTCTCCCCCGGCAGCACCCAGTCGCCATAGGTGAGCGAACCCGGTGCCAGGGTGGCATCGATCACCACCTGATATTCCCCCTCCGGCAGCGCCTCTCGCAGCCGATGGGGCAGACAGAAGCCCCAGCGGCGCTTGTAGTAGGAGGTCACATAGGGAATGGCATCCGGCTGCTCGGGCATAGAGTGAAGATGGGGTTGCAGCTCGGCCAGCGAGAGGGTGCAGCGCACCGGCTCCGAGTAGCCGACCAGATGCAGATTGTGATCCTGGAAATCCACCACCCTGCGGCCATCCGGCCCCACTATGTAGGCCTCCCGCACGTTCCACTCGTCAGGCACGGTCCAGTCGAAGCACTCGGTGCCGCTGGCTACTTCATGGATCTGCAGCTCGGGCAGGCAGTGCTCGCGCCACAGGGCCAGCGACTGCCGAACCCCGTCCCCGGTCAGGCTGCGGTTGAGCGGAAACAGCAGGGTGAGCAGCCGATGCAGCTGTTCACCGACTTGTGCCTGGTCGTCCCAGTCGGTGGGCAGATAGCCGCTCTTGGGTGAAAAACTCATGGGGTGGGTGCCTCGATCAATTCGACAATGTGGCCAAGGGGGCTCAGGAAAAACTGGACGTGGGCGCCGCCAAACGCGATGGCCGGCTGGCTGGGCCCGAGGGGCAGGTGGCGCTGCGCGCGCAGCCGTTCGGCACTCTCCTGCAGGTTGCTCACCCGATATGCAAGGTGGTTGATGACGTTGCGCCGGGTCTTGAGCACCTGGGCGACCGGGCTCTCCTCGCTGGCCGGCGCGACCAGCTCGTAGCAGAGGCCATGGTCGTCGTGCGCGAACTGCACCCAGACCCGTTGCAGCGGATCCTCCACTGCCGCCGAGAAGCGGCTCAGCCCCAGTACGTCGCGGCAATAGGCCACACCGCTCGCCAGGTCCGGCACCACCAGTCCGATGTGATCAAACTGCATGGGACTCTCCTCCCGCCCGGATCAGGGCGTATGGGGCCGCCGCCAGCAACTCGCCGGCAGCCAGGATGAAGTCGCGACACGGCACCGCCCAGACCGGCACCCGCTGGCACAGCGTCTGGCGCCAGGCGCCCCGCTCCTGCAGCAGGGCCACCAGCCGGGAGAGGTCGATTTCGCTGGCCAGCGACAGGTCGCGCACATAGTAATCCGCCTGCCACTCCCGCACGCGGCCATCGACGCACACCTGACCCGCAAACATCTTGTGATAGCGATAAGAGACGGCCAGCCGCTGCTCCACGTAGTGGGTGAAGGTGATGCGGTCGGGGTGGCAACCCAGCCCCAGCAGCCAGCCGTCCTGCTCCGCCAGCCAGCCGAACGGGCTCTCCTGACCGAAACAGTCGTGACACTCCCGGGCCACCAGCGCAGGCCCCTGCGGGCCGCTGATTGCCATGCTGAAGACGGGATCCCGCGTGCGCACCACCCCTTCGCGCTGGCGGAACAGCTCCGTCATCAAGCCCACCTTGCTCGGGGTCTGCGCAGGGTCGAAGCACTCGTCCGCCATCGGGCTGTAACTGAAGGTCGGCACCAGCAGGTGCCCGCCCAGCCACTGTTCGAGGCATGTCCAGAAAGCCGCGATGCCTGCGGCGTTGCCCATGCCGGCAAACTGGGCCACCACCATGGCATCCGAGTGCACCATCAGGGCGCCGCCTCTGGGGATCCCCAGCGCGGTCAGCGCCTGCTCGAGCGCCTGTTTCACACGGCAACCCCTTTGCTAAGCAGGGCTTGCTGGATGTCGGCCAGGCTCTTCAACTCGGCCAGCTCCTGCGGCTCGAACCGCACGGCATAGTGCTGCTCGACCAGCAGTAGCAGGTTGAAGTGACCCAGAGAGTCCCACTCGGGAAAGCTGCCGAGGGCAGATTGTGCGTTGATGCTGGCCTGGGGGAACTGCTGGTGTGCCAGCGCGATAAGGTCATTCATTGGCATAGAACTCCAAAAACGGGAGAGAAAGAGAGCAGAGATCAAGCGTGAGGAACAGCTCGTCCGCCAGCGGCAGCAAGCCCGCTGGAGTGGTTATCGGCCGGGTTGGCAGGCTCGCCAGAAAATCCCGCGCCGGCTGGTTGCGGGTGGTGGCAACCAGGCTGATGACCAGCTCGCTCACCCCTTGCGCCCGCAGATGGTTTGCCAGTTGTGCCAGCAGCCAGTATTCGAAACCGCGCCCCAGCACCCGGCAGCTGATGGCCAGGGTATCCAGCAGCGCCCTGCCCTCATCGAGCGGGCGCACCACCAGCAGCGCCGTCATGCCGTGATCGGCAAATCTGTCTCGCAGACTGGCCAGCCAGACCTCGCCCCCCTCGGCGGCCAGCCGGGCCAGTTCCGCCGCCTGATAGCGGCGGCCGGAGAGGTTGAACTGATTGGTCTTCTGGCTGAGCTGTTCGGCTCGCAACTGGTTGCCTGGGGAGAGCATCTGCCAGTCGGCCTGCAGCGCCAATTGTCGCAGGAAGGCGTGCTCGTCGCCCAGTTGCCGGCGCACCGCCTCGGCCTCGGCCTGGGCCTGATAGGAGTGCTGCCGCAGGCCGTCATCCCGGCTCTGGTGGCGACTACACAGGGCCGGCAGCGTCAGCAGGGCATCCGGCCAGCTCCAGAGATCGGCCGGCGGGGTAATCACCAACACCTCGGGGCAGTTGGCCCGCACCTCGGCCCGCTCCAGCTCGCTGTCATCCCAGAAGACCAGGCTGTCCAGCCCGACATTGAGGCGGGCTGCCAGCCGCTGCAGCCCCTTGGATTTGGGCTCCCAGCCGATTTCGGCTGCGGCGATCTGCGCCCGTGTCAGCATCATGCCCGGATGCTCGTCAAACAGCCGCCATACATCGTCCGCCAGATTCTTGGAGCAGAGCGCCAGCACTATGCCCTGCTCGTGCCAGTGGCTGGCTGCCTGCTGGAAGGCCTGGTAGAGCCGGCCCATCCCGTCCTGTCCCAGCAGGACGCCGCCGACACCGTCTTCACCGACCACGCCGCCCCACAGGGTATTGTCGCAGTCGAGCACCAGCACCTTGTGGGCGGGTTGCTGCAACCGCTGCAGCAAGGGGAGCATCCACTGCGCCAGGCTGGCCAGACCGGCCATGGAGAAGGGGCAGGACATCAGATAGAGGTTGCGCCGATCGAAGCAGTGCTGGCGGCCATGCTGTTGCAGCCAGAGCGGCAGGTGCAGGTCGTCCAGGCCGGGTTGCTGCAGGCGCAGGCGGGCCATCTGCTGCTCGAACGCACTGGCCAGCGCGGCGAGCACGGCAGGGGCCGGGCCATAGACACAGAGCGGGGCATGGCTGCAGGCCCCCACCAGCAGATGATCCTGCGGGCGGCGCTGCAGATGCTGCAACAGAGGCTGGCAGAGCGCGTCGACGAAGGCGGCAACCGCCAGCTGCTGATCGTCCTGCGCCAGACGGCCCCACTCCTGCAGGGTCCGGGCGGGCACCAGATCTTCCCACAACCAGATGATGATGTGGGTTCCGGCCGCGGCATCGGCGCTCTGGTGCATCAGGGTCTGCAACCACTGGCCGTGGGGGGCCACCTGCACTTCGCCATATTCAGCCAGGGGGCGCCAGGCGAGGTTGCCCGGCATCAAGAACGAACTGCCACTGAGATGAAGCATGGTCATGACCTTCCCCCTGCACTACCGGGACCATCCCGGCAACCGACAAATGGGATGATCGTGTTTGATCTTCATGAAAAACAAAAGCTTTTTTGGCCGTATTCAGTAGTTGATGCTGACGTAGGGCACCTCGTCCACCTGCCACAGCTGCTTGAGGTAGACGGTCAGCACGAAGAAGAAGTTGGCCAGCAGGTTGGCGAACCGATAGAGGATGGGGTCGAAGCACACCCCGCTCTCCTCCAACCGCACCAGCAGCCGCACCACCTTCTTGCTGCCGCAGCGGCACAGGTGCAGGGTCGGGATCGGCTGCGGCCCTTGCGGCAGCACGAAACCGGTGACCCGGCCGCGGCTCGCCTCGTTGTAGTGATCGTAACGCCCCTTCAGCCACGCCAGATCCTCCTCGAAGATGCCGAGCCGGCCGCGCACCGAGCCGTTGAGGTTGTAGATAAGCCGCTGCAGCGCCGCGAGATCCGCCTGTATGGGCGCAATCTCGGCCTCCGGAGCCAGCTGTGACAATACGGCGCCCACCTGGCAGCAGAGCTCGTCGGTGGCGATCTCGTAGTCACACTGGAACTGGGTTTCGAAGATGAAGGGGTAGCAAAGCTCGCGCTTGTCTCTGGGCTTTTTCGGGTTCATAGGGTGGCCGGATCGGGAAAAAGGCCAGTTTGCCAGCCCCTGCGGGAGCTGGCAAACGGCCGGTCATGGTCCTTCTCAATCCAAAACGGTTCAAACGCTCTTGCTGCTGGTATCCGTCGCCGGCTGGAACTGGCCGATCATCCGCAGCGCATCCAGCATCCGCTGGTTGAAGCTGGTGAAGCTGCCCACCTGGGCCGGATCGCTCTGGCCACGGGCCGCCAGCACCGCCGGCGTCAGCGCCTGCTGCTGGGATGCCGGCAGCAGAGAATCCGCCTGCTGCTGCACCTGATCCAGCTTGGGCAGGTAGTCGGCCAGCGGCTTGAGCATCTCCTGCAGGGAGTGCGCCCCCTGATAGGTCTGGCTCAGCTTGAGGCTCTGCTTGAGCTTGAGCGAATAGGAGGCCAGCTGGCTGTCATCCAGCTTCAGCTCGCCCGCCTTCTTCAACAGGTCGTCGAAATTGCCGGAGAAGAAGCTGCCGGCCAGATCGTCGATCCCCTTGACCAGCTTGCCGATGGAGTCCATCTCCTCGCTGCTCAGGTTGCCCTCCAGCGAGAAGCTGAAGCTCTGGCTCGACTTGAGGCTGAACTGGCTGCCGCTGTCATCCTTCTGGGACTTGGTCTGCCAGCTGTCGTTGAAGCGCAGCACCACCTTGTCGCCATCCTTGGTCTGGATCTCCAGCGAGCCCTGCTGGCGGCTGGCCATCTCGGCCTGCCCCATGTCGGTGGTGGAGACCTTGCCGAAGAACTCCTTCTCGAACTGGTCGAGCCCCTCCTGGATCAGCTTGTAGCTCTGATCCATGCCGGTCTTGATGTCTTCGTTGTCCGCCCAGTCGCCAAGCTGTTTCCTGGCGTCACCAAAGCCCTTGTCCACCCCCTTGCGGGCCTGCTCCATCATGCCGGTCAGGCTGTCGTCCGACTTGCCGTCGGCCCGGGCAGCCCCCAGCCGGCCGGTGACGAACTGCAGCACGTTGTCGGCCACCGACTGGAAGTCGAACAGGGTATCCGGGGTCACCGCCTCCGGCTGATCCTGCGCCTTGGGCGCCTTGTAGCCCTGGCCGTTGATCTCCAGCGCGAACTGCAGCGCCTGCTGCACCAGCACCTGCGCCCATTTCGGCGCCTTGTGCAACGAGACTTCGTCCTCGTTGTTTACCGGCTTCGAGTCCGCCTGCTGGGGCGATTTGGGAGCAACACCCACTCCCTTGGGTTGGGCCGCGCCCACTCCGTCGATCTGCATAATGTGTCCTCCCACCATGCCTGTAGATCAGCTATCGGCCTGACTGCACACTTCTTGACCACAAAATGCTGGACAATCCGCAGCGGCCTTTTAAAATCGGGCCCCTTTGGGTGGCCGCAGGCTTCCCCCGATTTCGTCCCGGCCAGACCGGTGTGCATGTGAGGTAAATCATGACCCAATCCCAGCAGGTTTCCGCCGACCCGGCGCCCCTTCGAACCCCGGCCGACTACCAGGCCCAGCTCGACGAGAAGCGCGAGCGCCTCTGCGGGTTGTTTGCCGACTTCACCCTGCCTGCGCTGGAAGTGCACGCCTCCCCCGCCGAACACTACCGGATGCGCGCCGAGTTTCGCATCTGGCACGACGGTGACGACCTGTACCACTGCATGTATGCGCCGGCCACCAAGGAGATCATCCGGGTCGACCAGTTCCCCACCGCCAGCCGCCTCATCAACCAGCTGATGCCGGTGCTGCTGGAGGGGCTGCGCCCGCACCCCGTACTGCGCCGCAAGCTGTTCCAGATCGATTACCTCTCCACCCAGTCCGGCCAGATCTGCGTCAGCCTGCTCTATCACCGCAAGCTGGAGAGCGAGTGGCAGCAGGCCGCCGAGGCGCTGCAGGCCGACCTGCGGGCCAAGGGGTTCGAGCTGCAGCTGATTGGCCGCGCCCACAAGCAGAAGATCTGCCTGGGGGAGGAGTTCGTCATCGAACGGTTGAATGTGCAAGGCCGCGAGCTGATCTACAAGCAGGTGGAAAACAGCTTCACCCAACCCAACGCCGCCATCAACGAACAGATGCTGGGCTGGGCGCTGGACGTGACCAGGGGGAGCGAGGGCGACCTGCTGGAGCTCTACTGCGGCAACGGCAACTTCTCCATCGCCCTGGCGCAGAACTTTAGCAAGGTGCTGGCCACCGAGATCGCCAAGCCGAGCGTGGACTCCGCCCAGTTCAACATCGCCGCCAACAGCGTCGACAACCTGATCATCCTGCGCATGTCGGCCGAGGAGTTCACCATGGCGATGCGCGGCGAGCGGGAGTTCAACCGCCTCAAGGGGGTGGATCTCTCCGCCTACCAGTGCAACACCATCTTCGTCGACCCGCCCCGGGCCGGCCTCGACGAGGCCACCGTCAAGCTGGTGCAGGATTACGATAACATCCTCTACATCTCCTGCAACCCCGAGACCCTGCAGGCCAACATGGCGGTGCTGGGCGAAACCCACGAGATCGCCCGCTTCGCCCTGTTCGATCAGTTCCCCTGGACTCACCACATGGAAGCCGGCGTCTATCTCAAGCGCAAGGCAGGTTGATATCACAGGGGCACAGCTCCCCGCTCGACCAGCAAGACAGGGCCCGCAGGCCCTGTTTGATTATTTAACCCTGTGCATGGGGCGGCCGGAGCCGCTATGCTGGCGGCACGCGCATCCGCGCCACAGTCTGGGTGTCATGCCACCATGCAACGCATTCTTTTTGTTGAAGATGATCCCGAGATAGGCCAGCTCATCAGCAGCTGGCTGGCCCGCCACGACATGGAAGTGCTGCTGGAGCCGAGGGGCGATCTGGCGCTGGCCAGGGTCGAGGCAGAGCAGCCGGACCTGGTGCTGCTCGACATCATGCTGCCGGGTCAGGATGGTCTCTCCCTGTGCCGGGATCTGCGCCCGCGTTTTGCCGGTCCCATCGTCATGCTCACCTCCCTCGATAGCGACATGAACCAGATCCTGAGCCTGGAGCTGGGCGCCAACGACTACATCCTCAAAACCACGCCGCCCCCCGTGCTGCTGGCCCGGCTGCGGGTCCAGTTCCGCCAGCAGGGACAACAGGCCCCGCAGCCCGTGGTCGCCAGCACACCGCCCCAGCGCCTGCAGTTCGGCCGGCTGCAGATCGACGGCCCGGGCCGGGACGTGCGCCTCGACGGCGACAGCATTCCGCTCTCCACCGCCGATTTCGATCTCCTGTGGGAGCTGGCCTGCCACGCCGGCCAGATCCTGGGGCGGGAGGCGCTGTTTCGCAGCCTGCGCGGTCGCGACTACGACGGCCAGGATCGCAGCATGGACGTGGCCATCTCCCGCCTGCGTCGCAAGCTGGGGGACGATACCAGCAACCCGACCCGCATCAAGACAGTACGCCAGAAGGGCTACCTGCTGGTGCCCCACGCCTGGGAATAAGCCCCGCCGAATGACCTTGATGCTCCCTTCTCCCCTTGCGGAAGAAGGGTTGGGGATGAGGGGGCAACAATGCAATGCCCAGACGTAATCCAGGCAAGAGGAGAGCCCAATGCGCCGCCTGTTTATCCAGTTCTATCTGCTGCTGATCGGCTGTTTCACCCTGGCCATCCTGCTGGTCGGCATGGTCTATCAGGTCACCGCCGAGCGGGCGGGAGATCGCTATCTGGAGCGGATGATGCAGGGCTCCCTCGGCCTGCTCACCGGCGAGCTGGCCCGCTTGCCACCGGAGCACTGGCCCGCCCGCATGGCGGAGCAGAGCCGCCAGCTTACCCTGCCGCTGCAGATCGGCGCCCTCGCCAACCAGCCGCTGGCCAACGAGGATCAGGCCTTCCTGGAGGCCGGCAACATCGTCATCGTCGAGGAGGATGACACCTTCCTGCAGCGCATTCCGGGCACCGATCAGGTGCTGATCGTTGGCCCCGTACCCTATCTCTCCTACCTGCACGAGCTGCACTGGGTCGACGTGGGGCTGCTGCTGGTCATCGGTCTCTCGCTGGGGCTGCCGATCCTGCTCTGGCTGCGCCCGCACTGGCGCGGCCTGCAGCAGCTCGAACAGACCGCCCGTCGGGTCGGCGACGGCGATCTCTCCTGCCGCACCCGCCTGCCCCCCGGCAGCAGCCTGGGTCGGGTCGGCCGCACCTTCGACCAGATGACCGAGCAGCTGCAGGCCATGCTGGCCAGCCGCAAGCAGCTGACCGACGCCATCGCCCACGAGCTGCGCACCCCGCTGGTGCGGCTGCGCTACCGGCTCGCCATGCTGGATCCCGCCCCCTCGGCCGAGGAGCAGCAGGGACTGGAGCGGGATCTCGGCGCGCTGGATGCCCTCATCGAGGAGATGCTCACCTACGCCAGGCTCGATCGCCCCGAGCTGCCGCTGCAGTGCAGCGAGCTGGAGCTCGGCAGCTGGGCCGGCAGCCGCCTCGCCGACTGGCAGGCGCTGCGACCGGACAAACGGCTCGACTTCGTGCGCCCAGCCATGGCCCTGCCCTGGCGCGGCGACATCCGCCTGCTCGATCGGGCGCTGGAGAACCTCATCGGCAACGCCCTGCGCCACGCCGCCGGCCGGGTCACCCTCAACATGGCGCGCCAGCAGGATCACTATCTGCTGGAGGTGGCCGACGACGGCGCCGGCATCGATCCCGCATTGGCGCCGCAGATCTTCGAGCCCTTCGTGCGGCTGGATCAGAGCCGCGACAGGCGCACCGGCGGCGCCGGGCTGGGGCTCGCCATAGTGCGCAGCATCGCCCGCCACCATGGCGGCGAGGTGCAGCTGCTGCCAAGCAGCAGCGGTGCCCGCTTCTGCCTGATGCTGCCTGTACATTTGGATACAAACCGTCACCAGTCACTCACTGAACCGCAAGTCGAACAGCCCTAGGATGAAGTCATGGAGAAACGCTCCATGTCATCAACCCGAATGAGGAACTGGAATATGAACAAGCTGATCCCCCTGAGCCTGGCTGCTGTCTTCGCCCTGACCTCCGGCTTCACCATGGCTGCCACCCCGACCAAGGCTGCCGCTCCCCAGGCTACCCAGACCAAGGTCGTGAAAAAACACCACAAGGCTGCCCACGCCAAGGCGCCGGCCGTCAAGGTTGCTCCCAAGACCAAGTAATCGACCAGCAAGCTTCCCGTAATGAAAAGGGGCCCCGACATGGGGCCCCTTCTGTTTTCTGCGCGCTTGCCGTGACTCAACCCAACATGTAGTCCGCCGGCAGGGCGATGCGGGCGACGCCGGATTCCACCGCAGCCAGCGCCACGGCGCGGGCGACGCGCGGCAGCAGACGAGCATCCATCGGCTTGGGAATGACATAGTCCTTGCCAAAGGCGAGCTCGCTGACGCCGGCAGCGGTCAGCACCTCGGCCGGTACCGGCTCCTTGGCCAGACCGCGGATCGCCTCGACCGCCGCAATCTTCATGGCATCGTTGATACGGCTGGCACGGGCGTCGAGGGCGCCGCGGAAGATGAAGGGGAAGCAGAGCACGTTGTTGATCTGGTTCGGGTAGTCGGAGCGACCGGTCCCCATGATGAGGTCACCACGTACCCCGTGGGCCAGCGCCGGCTTGATCTCGGGGTCCGGGTTGGAGCAGGCGAAGATCACCGGATTGGGGGCCATCATCGCTACCGCCTCGGCAGGCAGCACGTCCGGGCCGGAGACGCCGACGAACACGTCAGCCCCGTCGATCACCTCCATCAGGGTGCGCAGAGGGGTGTCGTTGGCGAAGCGCTGCTTGTACTGGTTCAGATCGGTACGGCCGCTGTGGATCACACCCTGACGGTCCAGCATGAAGATGTTGTGGGGCTTGGCGCCACACTTGATCAGCAGGTCCATGCAGGCGGTGGCGGCGGCCCCGGCACCCATGCAGACGATGCGGCTGTCGCCAATCTGCTTGCCCTGCACTTCCAGCGCGTTGAGCAGGCCGGCGGCGGTGACGATGGCGGTGCCGTGCTGGTCATCGTGGAACACCGGGATGTCGCAGCGCTCGATCAGCGCCTGTTCAATCTCGAAGCACTCGGGGGCCTTGATGTCTTCCAGGTTGATGCCACCGAAGGTGTCGGCGATGGCGGCGACCGTGTCGATGAACTGGGCGCTGGTGTCGTGCTTCACCTCGATGTCGATGGCATCGATGCCGGCAAAGCGCTTGAACAGCAGGGCCTTGCCCTCCATCACCGGCTTGGAGGCCAGCGGGCCCAGATTGCCCAGCCCCAGAATGGCGGTGCCGTTGGAGATGACGGCCACCAGGTTGCCCTTACCGGTGTAACGGTAGGCATCGGCCGGGTTGGCGGCGATCTCGCGCACCGGCTCGGCGACGCCCGGGCTGTAGGCCAGTGCCAGATCGCGGGCGGTCTCGGCGGGCTTGGTGAGGGCGATGGCGATTTTGCCCGGCACGGGCTGGGCGTGATAGTCGAGTGCCTGTTGGCGGAGATCGTGCTGCTGATCGGACATGGGGGACCCCGATACGGTAGTGAATGAGTGGTGCATTGGCTCGCCCACGGGCGAGGGCTGGGGATCATAAAGAAAACCACCGGGCTTTCACAGAGGAAAGTATCGCCAACCCGCCAATGACAAGCCAGTAATTAGCATGTCATACCACTCACCAATACCTATTTAGTTATAGATATGGTTTCAATCCATGACGGGGATTCCCGCCCTGGCCTCCGCCTTCCGGGCGATCGCCTCCGTCATCCCTTGGAAGATGAAGAGGTGAAACGGCAGCATGGCGAGCCAGTAGGCCAGCCCCCAGGCCCCCTGCGGATGCCAGTGAGCCGTCACCTTGAGCCGGGTCAGCCCCGACTCCTCCGGCAGTATGTTGAACTCCAGCCGGCCGACACCGGGGGCCCGCATGTTGAACAGCAGATCCAGCCTGCGCCCCTCGTCCACCCCGAGGATCTGCCAGGAGTCCAGCATGTCGCCCTTCACGAAGCGATCCGGATTGGTGCGCCCACGGGTCAGCGCCGGGCCGCCGATCAGGTGATCCATCCATTCGCGCACCACCCACAGCTGGTTCATGTAGAAGTAGCGCTGCTCGCCCCCCAGCTGCTGCAGCACCTGCCACACCACCTCGGGGGCGGCGAGGCAGATGGCTTCCCCGCTGGCGGTGCGGTCATAGAAGCCGTACTCAGGATGGCGCCAGCGCAGGCCGAGCGGGGTCTCCTCCCCCTGCTGTTCGGCGCCGAGCCGCTGCTCCAGAGAGAGGCTCTCGGCCAGCGCCTCGTCGAAACTGAGCAGGGTTTGCGGCAGCAGGGCTCGCAGCGGGTCGTCGTCGGCCGGGATGTCGTGCTTGAGGCCGCCCACCAGCGCCTTGGCCACAGGTTGCGGCACCGAGGTCACAAACTGCAGCCACCAGGCGGAGAGGCGCGGGCTCAGGAAGGGGATGGGAATGATGGGGCAGCGCTTGCCGATATGGGCGGCGAACTTCTGCAACTGCTGCTGGTAGCTGAGCAACTCCGGGCCGGCGGCGTTGAAGATCCGGCCGTCCACCCCGTCGGCCTCCACCAGCCCGCCCAGATAGTGCAACAGGTTGGAGAGCGCAATCGGCGGCGTGCGCGAGCGCACCCACTTGGGGGTCACCATCAGCGGCAGGTTGAACACCAGATCCCGCATCACCTCGAACGCCGCCGAGCCGGGGCCAATGATGATGCCGGCGCGCAGCTCCACCGTCGGCACGCCGGCCCCCCGAAACAGCTCGCCACAGTGGCGGCGGGAGTTGAGATGGCGGCTGTTGCAGGGTTCGGGCTGGATGGCGCCGAGATAGATGATGCGGCGCACCCCGGCGGCGCGAGCGGCGGCGGCGAAGTTTTTCACCCCCTGCTGCTCCAGCCGGTGAAAGTCGGCCCCCGCCCCCATGGCGTGCACCAGATAGAAGACGGTGTCGATGCCGGCCAGGGCGGGCAGCAGGGTGATGGGCTTGAGGCTGTCGGCGAGGCGAAACTCCACCCCGGGCGACAGCCGGCAGGGGCGCCGCGCCCCGGCAATCACCCGATAACCCAGCTCCTGCAGATGGGGCACCAGGTAAGAACCTATGTAGCCCGCCGCCCCCATCACCAGACAATTCCTCATTCACTCGCTCCTGCTCTGCATCCCTCGTCAACCACACCACCATAGGGCAAAGCGGGCCATGACAGAACGCCGACCAATAAAAAAGGCGCCCATCGGGCGCCTTTTTCAGAATTCTTCAGAAGTAAAATTACTTCTTGGTGGTCATCGCACCGAAACGCTTGTTGAACTTGTCTACGCGGCCGCCGCTAGAAACTTCTTTCTGCTTGCCGGTGTAGAACGGGTGGCACTCGGAGCACACGTCCAGGTTCAGATCTTTACCAACGGTAGAGAAAGTGTTGATGACGTTACCGCAAGAGCACTTGGCGGTGATGGCTACGTAGTCAGGGTGGATACCAGCTTTCATGGACAACCTCAAAGTAATAGGCCGTGTCGCCATCCGATCTTCTGTCGGACACCACACGATTGTTGAACACAGTTTCAAAGGCTGCGAATAATATAGGAAATGCCTGAGATCAGGCAAGTGGCTTCGCAGAAAAAATAGGCAATCTCTGGTGAATTCTTCCCAAACCCTGGATCTGGTTCGTGTGGCTGTGCCGGTACCGTTACGCCGTCATTTCGACTATCTCTCCCCCCTGCCCTTGCCTGCCCCCGGCTGCCGGGTCGAGATCCCGTTCGGCCCGCAAACCCTGGTTGGACTGGTGGTGGATCACCCGGCCGATAGCCAGGTACCGCGCAACAAGCTCAAACCCATCAAGCGGGTGTTGGACGCGGCGCCGGTGCTGGGGCCAGATATTCTGGCGCTGATGAACTGGAGTGCCAGCTACTACCAGCACCCGCTGGGGGAGGTGCTGCCCCACGCCCTGCCGGTGCTGGTGCGCAAGGGGGAGCCCGCCGCCTATCGCGAGCTGGAGTTCTGGTTCGCCACCGAGGCCGGCATGGCGGTCGATCTCAACGAGCTCAAGCGGGCGGCCAAGCAGCAGCAGGCCCTCGCCTTGCTGCGCAAGGGGCCGCAGACCCCCTCCGCTCTCAAGCAGGAGGAGATCCAGAGTGCCGCACTCAGCGCACTGGAGAAGAAGGGGCTGCTGGAGAAGCGCTCGCTGGAGCCGAGCCATGAGGGTGACTGGGCCGCCCGCTTCGAGCCGGGCGAGGGGCTTCGCCTCAACGGTGAGCAGGCGCTGGCGGTCTCTGCCGTCACCAGCCAGAGCGACAGGTTCGGCGCCTTTTTGCTGGACGGCATCACCGGCTCCGGCAAGACCGAGGTTTATCTGAGCATCCTTGAGCCCCTGCTCAAGGCGGGCAAGCAGGCGCTGGTGATGGTACCGGAGATAGGCCTCACCCCGCAGACTATCAACCGCTTTCGCCGCCGCTTCAACGTACCCGTGGTGGCGATGAACTCGGCCATGAACGATCGGGAGCGGCTCGACGCCTGGCTGGCCTGCCGCGACGGCGGTGCCGCCATCCTGATCGGCACCCGCTCCGCGGTGTTCACCCCGTTTCACGACCTCGGCATCATCATCATCGACGAGGAGCACGACGGCTCCTTCAAGCAGCAGGACGGTTTTCGCTACCACGCGCGGGATCTGGCGGTGATGCGCGCCCATCGCGCCGGCATCCCCATCCTGCTGGGCTCGGCTACCCCGTCGCTGGAGACGCTGCACAACGCCCGCAGCGGCAAGTATCACCACCTCAGCCTGACCCGGCGCGCCGGCAACGCCCAGACCGCCCGCCAGGTGATCCTGGACATCAAGAACGTGCGGCTGCAGGCCGGCCTCTCACCCCAGCTGGAGCAGCTGATGGCAGAGCATCTGGCGGCCGGCAACCAGGTGATGCTGTTTCTCAACCGCCGTGGCTATGCCCCGGCCCTGATCTGCCACCAGTGCGGCTGGAGCGCTGCCTGCGAGCGCTGCGACGCCTGGTACACCTGGCACCAGGCCGGGCGGCGGCTGCACTGCCACCACTGCGACAGCGTGCGCCCGCTGCCCCACCACTGCCCGGAGTGTGGCAGCAACGAACTGATCGGATCCGGGGTCGGCACAGAACAGCTGGAGCAGCTGCTCGGCACCGTGTTCCCGCAATATCCGGTGGTGCGCATCGATCGGGACAACACCCGTCGCAAGGGGGAGCTGGAGACCCACCTCGGCGACATCAAGGCGGGCAAGTACAAGATCCTGATCGGCACCCAGATGCTGGCCAAGGGCCACCACTTCCCGGACGTGACATTGGTAGGACTGCTGGATGTGGATGGTGCCCTGTTCAGTGCCGATTTTCGCGCCGCCGAGAAACTGGCCCAGCTCTACACCCAGGTGGCGGGCCGTGCCGGTCGCGCCAGCAAGCCCGGGCTGGTGGTGTTGCAGAGCCACCACCCCGAGCACGCCCTGCTGCAGGATCTGACCCAGAACGGCTATGGCCACTTCGCCGACACGGCGCTGAAAGAGCGCCGCCTGCTGGGGCTGCCCCCGTTCAGCTATCAGGGGCTGTTTCGGGCCGAGGCCAACGGCCGCGACGAGGTGCAGCTGTTCCTCGCCCGCCTCGCCGACACCCTGCGCAGCGCCCGCTACCCACATGTGCAGGTGCTGGGGCCCATCAGCGGCTTTATGGAGCGCAAGGCGGGCAAGTTTCGCATGCAGTTGCTGGTACAGGGGCCGAACCGGGCGCCACTGGCCCAGCTGCTGGATTGGGCGGTGAAGGAGCTGGAGGGGTGGCCCGAGACCAAGCGGGTACGCTGGAGCCTCGACATAGACCCCACCGAGCTGAATTGAGTCAGGTGCTGGTTGCTGAGGGTGAAGCGGTCGCCAACGTGCAACGTCAGCGACCGGGTTTGCCATGCGGGTGCAGGGTTCAGACTCGCAGGTCGACCTGCTGCACCCAGCCTCCCTTGCCCTGCTCGGTCACATAGAGGCCGGACTGACGCAGCACCCCCTGATTGCCGCTTTCCCCCAGATGGTTGAAGGGGGTGTCGAGGGGATGCAGCAGGATGGCACCTATCCCCAGCTCCACCAGGGCGATGGGTGACTGGTCCGGCTGCCAGAACTGCAGCGCCGAGAACTGGCTGTCCCGCTCGTCCAGCACCCCATTGCCATCCTCATCCAGGGTCGCCAGCTCGCCAAACCCATTGCCGGAGCGGGCCCCGAACAGCTCGCCGCCGTCATCTATGGTGCCGTTGCCGTTGCGATCCAGCGCCACGAAGCCGCTCCCCTCGCTCAGGCCGGGCAGGCTGTCGGCCTTGCCATCCTGATCGAGGTCGAACTTGACCCGGGCGTCGGTCAGGCCGGCGATTTTTCCATCCAGACTGAGCACCAGCGGATCCTTGAGGGCATTGAGGGTGGTACGGCGCTGGCTGATGTCGAGCTGGCGCCAGTCCAGCACAAAACCCAGATCCAGCTGCAGGGTCTGGCCATCCTGGGTCTGCACATTCGCCGCCGCCACCACGTTGAGCTGCTCTTTTTGCAGCAGGCTGTCGGTCACCTCCACCAGCTGATCCGGCTCGGCGGCAGGCTGGGTCCCCTCACCCGTCGACGCGGGGACTCCCTCTGCGCTCTGGTCAGCCGGTTTGATGGGCTCCGGCAACTCTATCTCGTGGCCCAGCATCGCCTCGATCATCAGCTTGATGAGCCGCTGGCGGTTGTCGAGCCCGTCGTTGGGAATGCCATCCTGCTCGCCCTTGCCGGTCTCGGCGGGCTTGGCCGACGCCGGTTCAGGGGCACTCTGAGCCGCACCGGCGGCGCTGCGGCTGGCCATCTGCAGCGTCAGCAGGCTGCTGCGGGTGAAGGTGAGCTGGCTGCCGCCGCCGGCAGCAGCAGGTGTAGAGTCCGCCGGCGCCGTGGCAGGGGACTGCACCTGGCTGGCTGGCGGCACGGGGCCGAGCCGGCGTACCTTGCGGGCCTGGGCCTGTTGCTGCTGGTATTGCACCTCCCCCTGGAGGTCGTAGTGATCGATGCGCATATCTTCGCCCTCGGCGCCATACATCTGGTCAGTTATCGACCAGCTGCCGGGGCGGGCTTAACACCGATTGGCTATATCAGCCGGCAGACGCCTCGCCGTCGGCGCATAACAGCGCCAATGCCAGCGACCTTGCCTGCACCAGTGCCAGCGGTTGCTGATAGCTGTGCGCCATCACCACGGCCCCCTCCAGCAGCAGGCAAATGCAGGTGGCTTGTGCCTCGTGGCAATCGAGCCTGGTGCTGACCCAGTCCAGCAGCGCCTGCTTGTGCGCCACCACCAGCTTGCGAACCGGGTGACGGGGATCGGCAAACTCGGCGCTGGCGTTGATGAAGTTGCAGCCATAGAAGTCGCTGCGGCCAAACCACTCCCCGAAACCGTCGAACAGGGCATGCAGCCGGCTCTCCCGCCCTTCCTGCCCCTGCAGGCGCGCTTCCAGCAGGGCGAAGAACTCCCGCTCGCGGGACTGCAGCACCTCCTCGATCAGGGCATCCTTGGTGGGAAAATGGCGGTAGAGGGTGCGTTTGGTGCTGCCGGCCTCCGCCCAGATGCGGTCGATGCCGGTGGCGTGAAAACCATGGCGGTTGAACAGACGGTAGGCCGTCTCCATCAGCTGCTGCCGTTTTTCGCTCATCGCGTTTTTCCCCTTGAAGTACACCGATCTGTCTACCTAATGTGCCTAATCACGGCTGACAAACCAAGAAGGAAACCGTGATGACGAGATGGTATGGCCCCTTGTGGGCAGGAGTGGGGGCGGCACTGGCGATAGGTGTGCTGGGCTGGTTGAACATCAGCTGGCATGCCGCCCTGATCATGGCACCCTTCGGGGCCAGTTGCGTGTTGCTGTTTTCCCTGCCGGCGAGCCCGCTGGCACGGCCGTGGAACGTACTCGGCGGCCATCTGCTGACGGCCACCGTCGGCTTGCTGGTACAGGAGCTGCCCCTGCCATTGGAGCTGCAACTGGCCCTGGGCGTGGGGCTGGCCATCGCGCTGATGCAGGGGCTGGACCTGATCCACCCGCCCGCCGGCGCCAACCCCCTGCTGGTGTTGATGACGGGGCAGCAGTGGCCCTTTCTGTGGCACACGGTACTGCCCGGCGCCCTGCTGCTGATCCTGCTGGGTTACGGCTTCCAGCGGGTCAAATGGCAGCGACGGCTTGGTACCGACTAAACAGCCGAGGGAGACCTGGGCCTCCCTCGTCGTTCATGCTGACACCCTGGTCATTGCGCCTGCTGGGAGACCCCCTCCAGTCGCACTTCCACCCGCCGATCCGGTGCCAGGCAGGCGATCAGCGCCGGTCTGGAGCCGTTGCTGCAGTTGTTGCCGGTGATCGGAGAAGACTTGCCGCGCCCCTCGACCCGCACCTTGTCGGCAAACAGTCCCTTCGCAATCAGGTAGTCGGCCACGCTGCGGGCGCGCTGCTCGGAGAGCGCCTGGTTGTAAGCATCGGAGCCGATGCGATCGGTGTGGCCGATCACGGTTGCCACCCCGTCCTTCGGATTGGCCGCCACTATCTGGCTGAACAGGGCGTCGAGCGCCTGGCTGGCAGCCGGCTTCAGGGTCGCCTTGTTGAACTCGAACAGCACGTCCGAGCTCAGGCTGAAGGTTTTGGGCACCACCACCACGGCGGGAGCAGGCGCCGCTGCCGGGGCCGGTGCGGGCGTCGCCACTTCGCCGCCCTGCTGACCGAAGCGATAGAGCATGGCGAAGGCCAGCAGGCCGTTGTCCATCTCGATGCCGGAACGATCGAGGGAGGTATCCCCGAGCGGGGTGGTGTACTGGTATTCGAGGCGGGCGGCCCAGTCACGGTCGATGGCGTATTCGGCCCCCAGCGCCCCGACGAACACGGCGCCATGCTTGTTGCCGGTATCCTTGATGAAGTCAGTGGCCGTCTGGGCCGACAGTTCGCTGTTGGTCCAGGCGTAGCCACCGCCGATCCGGCCATAGAGATCCAGCGCATCGTTGACCGGGAACCCTATCTTCATGGTGGTCTGGATCATCTGGCTCTTGGCTTCCCCTTCCACCCTCACCCCGCTCAATTCGCCGGACGAGGTGTACTTGCCGAACCAGTCATAGCCGAATTCGAAGCCCAGGTTGGGGGTGAGCTGATAGCCGGCAAAAGCGCCCAGCCCGAGCGTATCCTTGCTGGTGCTGGTGTTTTGCAACGCCCCCAGGGTGTCGGAGACGACCTGCTTCTGATCCACGTCGAAGAACTTGGACCAGCCGGCCTTGCCGCCGACATACCAGGTGTTGTCCTGAGCGGCAGCCTGCACGGCCCCGCTGACGAGCAGGCCGCTGACCAGCACGGCAAGTATCGATTTGTTCATGGTAAAAGCCTCTGCAATGAGTCGTGATGGGCGCTCTTGCGCCTCTCTTCCCTGATGGGGCAAACCCGGCCCCGCCCATCAGGTTATCCCATCTGTTGTCAGCCTCAAATGACTTGGGACTCAAGAGTGTGAAGCGCCCGGCATTCCCGACCGCAAAACGCCCCATGCAGGGGTATCCGCGGGTGCGCCGGCAGCGCCATGAAAAAGGGAGGCCGATGGCCTCCCTCTTGCTGCTTGCAACGCACCTAGCTGGCCAGAAACAGCCGGTAGGCGGGGTCGTCGCTTACCTCTTTCCAGCCGTAGCCAATCTCGTGCAGGTAGTCGTGGAAGGCGGCCACGTCCTCGTCCGGCAGCTCGAAGGCGCAGAGCACCCGGCCGTAGTCGGCGCCGTGGTTGCGGTAGTGGAACAGGCTGATGTTCCAGCGACAGCCGAGGGTCTCGAGGAAACGCATCAGGGCGCCAGGCTGCTCCGGAAACTTGAAGCTGTAGAGACGTTCACCGAGGGGCCGGGCAGGGCGGCCGCCAATCATGTAACGCACGTGGTTCTTGGCCAGCTCGCTCTCGGTCATGTTGACCACCGGATAGCCGTTGCCGCCGAGCTGATCGATGATCTGGCCAAGCTCCTCGTCACCGCCGCTGAGGCGCACCGAGACGAACAGCGAGGCCTGCTCGGCATCGGCGTAACGGTAGTTGAACTCGGTCACCATGCGGGGCCCGAGCTGACGGCAGAAGTCGAGGAAGGCCCCTTTGCGCTCGGGGATGGTCACCGCCAGCATGCCCTCGCGCTTCTCGCCGATCTCGCAGCGCTCCGACACGTAGCGCAGGCTGTGGAAGTTGACGTTGGCACCGGACAGAATGGCCGCCATCCGGCCACCCTTGACCTGCTCCCGCTCGCTGTAGGCCTTGAGGCCGGCCAGTGACAGGGCGCCCGACGGCTCGGCAATGGCGCGGCAGTCGTCGAAGATGTCTTTGAGCGCGGCGCAGATCTGGTCGTTGGAGACGGTCACCACCTCGTCCAGATACTGGTTGCACAGGCGAAAGGTCTCCTCGCCGATGCGCTTGACCGCCACCCCGTCCGCAAACAGCGAGACCCGCTCCAGATTGACCGGCTCACCGGCCGCCAGCGCGGCCTTGAGGCAGGCGGAGCCCTCCGCCTCCACTCCGATCACCTTCACATCTGGCAGCAACTGCTTGATGTAAACCGCCACCCCGGCGGCCAGCCCGCCGCCGCCCACCGGCACGAAGACGTGGGTGAGATGGGTATCCTGCTCCAGCAGCTCCTTGCCGATGGTGCCCTGCCCGGCGATCACCTCGACGTCGTCAAACGGCGGGATCAGGGTGTAGCCCTCCAACTCGGCGAGACGGCGGCTCTCGCCGTAGGCCTCGTCGAAGCTGTTGCCAAACAGCATGACGTTGCCACCCTGCCGGCGCACCGCATCGATCTTGATGTCCGGCGTGGTCTTGGGCATCACGATGATCGCCTTGATGCCGAGCCTGGCGGCCGACAGGGCGACCCCCTGGGCGTGGTTGCCGGCAGAGGCGGCGATGACGCCGCGCTCCTTCTGCTCCTGGGTCAGGGTGGCGATCTTGTGGTAGGCGCCGCGCAGTTTGAAGGAGTGGACCGGTTGCAGGTCCTCCCGCTTCAGGCTGACGTGATTGCCGAGCCGCTCGGAGAGTTTCTTCAGGGTTTGCAAAGGGGTGACCCGCGCCGCCTCGTAGACGGGGGAGAGCAACACCTTGCGTAGATAATCCGCCGCAGAGACCATGACTTATTCCCCCAGCATCGAGCGATCGCGCCACATCACCCCTTTGTCGGCGCAAAGACCGACCAGTCGGGTCGACTGCTCATAGTTCATATTGGAATTCATCTTTATTCCCCCAACAAGGTGCGATCGCGCACCGCGCCCTTGTCGGCACTGGTGGCAAACATGGCGTAGGCGCGCAGGGCAAAGGAGACCTGACGCTGGCGATCGAGCGGCTTCCAGCCACGGGCCTCGACGGCGACGCGGCGGGCGGCCAGCACGCTGTCGGCCACCTCCAGCACCATGCTGCGAGCCGGGATGTCGATGTTGATGATGTCACCATCCTCCACCAGACCGATAGTGCCGCCAGAGGCCGCCTCCGGCGAGACGTGACCGATGGAGAGACCCGAGGTGCCGCCGGAGAAGCGGCCGTCGGTGATCAGCGCGCACGCCTTGCCCAGCCCCATGGATTTCAGATAGGTGGTGGGGTAGAGCATCTCCTGCATGCCGGGGCCCCCTTTCGGACCCTCGTAGCGGATCACCACTACTTCACCTGCCTGGACTGTGCCATCCAGGATACCGGCGACCGCCGTGTCCTGGCTCTCGAATACCCGGGCCGGGCCACGGAAGGTGAGGTTCTCCTCGTCCACCCCGGCGGTCTTGACGATGGCACCATTCAGCGCCAGGTTGCCGGCGAGCACGGCCAGGCCCCCCTCCAGGCTGTAGGCGTTGTCCAGCGAGCGGATGCAACCCTCGGCGCGGTCCAGATCCAGCTCCGGCCAGCGGCAATCCTGGCTGAACGCCTTGGTGGTGCGGATGCCAGCCGGGCCGGCGCGGTAGAAGTCCACCACCTCCTGGCTGGGCTGGCGGCTGACGTCATACTCGGCCAGCAGCTCCACCAGCGAGGTGCCCAGCACGTTGCGGGCGTCGCCGTGCACCAGGCCCGCTTTTTCCAGCTGGCCCAGGATGGCGATGACGCCGCCGGCACGGTGCACGTCTTCCATATGGTACTTCTGGGTGGAGGGCGCCACCTTGCACAGCTGCGGCACCTTGCGCGACATGCGGTCGATGTCGGCCATGGTGAAGTCGACGCCAGCCTCCTGGGCCGCCGCCAGCAGGTGCAGCACGGTATTGGTAGAGCCGCCCATGGCGATGTCGAGCGCCATGGCGTTCTCGAACGCCGCCTTGGTGGCGATATTGCGCGGCAGGGCACTCGCATCATCTTGTTCATACCAGCGCTTGGCCAGGGTCACGATGCGCTGGCCCGCCAGCTTGAACAGCTGCTCGCGATCGGCATGGGTCGCCAGCAGGGAACCGTTGCCCGGCTGGGAGAGGCCCAGCGCCTCGGTCAGACAGTTCATGGAGTTGGCGGTAAACATGCCGGAGCAGGAGCCACAGGTCGGGCAGGCGCTGCGCTCCACCTGTTCGCTCTGGGCGTCGGAGACCTTGGGGTCGGCACCCTGGATCATGGCGTCCACCAGATCCAGCTTGATGATCTGGTCGGAGAGCTTGGTCTTGCCCGCTTCCATTGGGCCGCCGGAGACGAAGATCACCGGGATGTTGATGCGCAGGGCAGCCATCAGCATCCCCGGGGTGATCTTGTCGCAGTTGGAGATACAGACCATGGCGTCGGCGCAGTGGGCGTTGACCATGTACTCCACCGAGTCGGCGATAAGCTCGCGCGACGGCAGGGAGTAGAGCATGCCGCCGTGGCCCATGGCGATGCCGTCATCCACGGCTATGGTGTTGAACTCCTTGGCCACCCCGCCGGCGGCCTCGATCTCGCGCGCCACCAGCTGGCCCAAGTCCTTGAGGTGGACGTGGCCCGGTACGAACTGGGTGAAGGAGTTGACCACGGCGATGATGGGCTTGCCGAAATCCTGATCGGTCATGCCGGTGGCACGCCAGAGGGCGCGGGCCCCGGCCATGTTACGTCCGTGGGTGGTGGTGGCGGATCTCAACTTCGGCATTGTCTCTACTCCCTGAATGCCCAGCGGGCTCATTATCTTTGGAAATGAAAAAGTGACTCTCGGATCGGGAATCGATCCTGGTGAGGGCACCGCCGGATGCCCTGACCGGAAGCGACTCGGGGAGGCACATCGCCTCCCCTCATTTGTCAGTCAGCCACCGGCGTCAGCCAGCCCCACTTGTCTTCGGTCTGGCCATTGAACAGGCCGAAGAAGGCGTTCTGCAGCTGCTCGGTCACCGGACCGCGGCAACCGGCGCCCACCTGCATCCGATCGACGGAGCGCACCGGGGTCACTTCAGCGGCGGTGCCGGTCATGAAAATCTCGTCTGCGACATACAGGGCCTCACGGGGCAGCGCCTGCTCGCGCACCTCGTATCCCAAGTCACGGGCCAGCGTCATGATGGTGTCACGGGTGATGCCGGGCAGGATGGCAGCGGTAGCGGGCGGGGTGAACAGCACGCCGTTCTTCACCAGGAACAGGTTCTCCCCCGCCCCTTCGCTCAGGTAGCCGTTCACGTCCAGCGCCAACCCCTCGGCGAAGCCATTGCGCTTGGCCTCACGGCTGATCAACTGGGAGGACAAATAGTTGCCGCCCGCCTTGGCGCCGGTGGGAATGGTGTTGGGAGCGAGCCGGTTCCAGGAGGTGACGCAGACATCCACCCCGTTTTTCAGCCCCTCTTCCCCCAGATAGGCGCCCCACGGCAGGGCAGCCACCATCAGGTCGGCCTTGGCATCCAGCGGCGGATGCAGCCCCAGCCCCACGTTGCCGACAAAGGCCAGCGGGCGCAGATAGCCGCTCTTCAGGCCGTTCTCGCGCACCACGGTGCGGCAGGCTTCATTCACGTCAGCCTCGCTGTAGGGAACGTCCATCCAGTAGATCCTGGCGGAGTCGAACAGGCGGCGGGTGTGCTCCTGCAGGCGGAAGATGCAGGTGCCCTTGGGGGTATCGTAGGCGCGCACCCCTTCGAACACAGAGGAGCCGTAGTGCAGGGCGTGGCTCATCACGTGCACCTGGGCATCCTGCCAGGGCACCAGTGTGCCGTTGAACCAGATGTATTGCGGGTGGGTGGCGGATTGGGAAGGCTGTGACATTGGCTTGGCTCCTTAAGCTCTGATCCGGGGTTGCTGTTCCAGTGCATCGACCCGGGAAACGTCCACCAGCTTCACCAGCTGGCTCCACAACTGCTGGATGGGACGCACCGACTCGACAGTAACCGTGATCCGCAGTTGTTGGCAATCCTGCTCCATGTTGAGGGCGCAGAGGTTGAAACCGCGGTGACGAACCACCCGCAGCACCCGCTCCATCACTTCGGGTCTGGGCTGGGCATGGATTTGCAAGGTATTGAACTGACTCATGGGCGTTGCTCCATCATCTGGTGGTTGGCGACTCCTGGCGGAACCAGGGGCCAGACGTTTTCTTCCTCTGAAATGGCCACATGCAGCAGGTAAGCACTCTCGCTGGCCAGCAGGCGATCGAGGGCCGGGGCTATCTCCTCCTTGCATGTGATGGTCTCGCCCGGAATGCCGAAGGCGGCGGCCAGGGCGACGAAGTCGGGGTTGTCGGAAAGGATGGTCTCGCTGTAGCGGCCGTCGAAGAACAGCTCCTGCCACTGGCGCACCATGCCGAGGCGCTGGTTGTCCAGCAGCACCATCTTCACCTTGAGCTGGGCACGGCGGATGGTGCCGAGCTCCTGCACGTTCATCATGAAGGAGCCGTCGCCGCTCACCAGCACCACCTCGTCTTCGGGGCGCGACATCTTGGCGCCGATGGCGGCGGGCAGGCCGAAGCCCATGGTGCCGAGACCGGCGCTGGAGAGGTGGTTGCGCGGGCTGGTGAAGCGCATGTGCTGTGCCACCCACATCTGGTGCTGGCCCACGTCGCAGGCCACTACGCTGCTTTCCGGCAACCTGGCAGAAAGCTGCTTGAGCAGCCCCGGAGCATAGATGGGCTGGCCGGGATGGTCGTAGCGGAAGGCGTACTCGCGGGCCATGTTCGCGCAGTGCTCACGCCAGGGCTCGATGGCCAACGTCATGACGAGGTGCGGCAGCACCTGTTTCAGATCCTGGGTGATGCCCACTTCGGCGGCGCGGCGCTTGCCGAACTCGGCGGCGTCCACATCCAGGTGGATCACCTTGGCCTCGGGGGCGAACTCCTCCAGCTTGCCGGTCACCCGATCATCGAAACGAGCGCCCACCACCACCAGCAGGTCGCACTGCTGCACCGCATAGTTGGCGGCCTTGGTGCCGTGCATGCCGAGCATGCCCAGATAAACGGGGCTGTCGGGATCGAGCGCCCCTATCCCCTTGAGGGTGGTGACCGCAGGCATGCCGGTGGCGGCAGCAAAGTCGCGCAGCTGCTGCTCGGCATTGGCCATGCCCACCCCGCCACCGACGTAGAGCACCGGACGCTCGGCGGCGGCCAGCAGGGTACGGGCGGCCGTCAGTTCGGTCTGGCTCAGATGCTCGGGCTCAGCCACCGCAAACAGCGGGCTCTGGGCCGGCACCGCGGCCAGTTGCACGTCCTTGGGCAGATCGATCAGTACCGGGCCGGGGCGCCCCTCGCTGGCGATGGCGAAGGCCTCGGCGATCACCTGAGGCAAATCCGCCACGTCCGTCACCATGAAGGAGTGCTTGGTGCAGGAGAGAGACATGCCGAGCACGTCCACTTCCTGGAACGCATCGGTTCCCACGGCGGCGCAGGGCACCTGGCCGCTGATGGCCACCAGCGGTACCGAGTCGAGCAGCGCCTCCGCAAGACCAGTCACCAGGTTGGTGGCACCCGGGCCCGAGGTGGCGATGCAAACCCCCACCTGACCGGAGGCGCGGGCAAAGCCCACCGCCGCCATGGCGGCCCCCTGCTCGTGGCGGCAGAGCTGGTGCGCCAGACCGCCGTCATACAAGGCATCGTAGACCGGCATGATGGCCCCGCCCGGGTAACCAAACACCTGGGTCACACCCTGTTTCTTGAGAGCCTGTACCAAAAACTGCGCGCCGTTCATCTGGAAAATCCTGTCCTTTGGTCGAAAAAAAACCCCCGGGCCGTGAGGCTCGGGGGTCGCTTGTTTCGTTCTGTCCGGTGGTGGGTCTATCCCTTGTTCCGTGCAGCTAAACGAGCCCCGAGCGGTGAGATAATAATCACCACTAGGACCACAATAATGCTGACGAAACGGGAGGCCATGTTCATAGTTACAACCGGAAATCCTGTGAAATTGGGGCGGTTTTTACCGCGAATGGCTATTAGAACTAGCACGGTGAATTTTATTGGGCAAGCGTTTTTTGCCTGACAAGACTCTGATTTTCACTGAGTCCAATCGCGTCAGTTGGAACAAAAAACTAATAAAAAACGGTTAACCAGCATATACATCAAACCAAGGACGGGATTTATGTCATTAGCTGTGGTTTATAGCCGTGCCAGCCTGGGAATAGCGGCCCCGCAAGTCACGGTGGAAGTGCACCTCTCCAACGGTCTGCCCGCCTTCAACATGGTGGGCCTGCCGGAAACCTCGGTGAAGGAGTCGCGGGATCGGGTGCGCAGCGCCCTGCTCAACGGCAATTTCGAGTTCCCGAGCAAGCACATCACGGTTAATCTGGCCCCCGCCGATCTGCCCAAGGAGGGGGGCCGTTTCGATCTGGCCATCGCCATCGGCATCCTCGCCGCTTCCAAGCAGATACCCGCAAAATACCTGCTCGATCACGAATTTTTAGGCGAATTGGCCCTGACCGGCGAGATCCGTCCCGTGCTCGGCGTGCTGCCCGCCGTGCTCGCCTGCCGGGACGCGGGACGCACCCTGCTGGTACCGCAGGAGAACGGCCCCGAGGCCTCGCTGATCCAGGACGCCGAGGTACGCACCGCCCATCAGTTGCTGGCCGTCACCGCCTGGCTGGCGGGTCAATACGAGCTGCCGCTGCCGGATCCTCAGACCACGGAGGCCCTGCCCGATGTGCCGGACCTGCAGGACGTGATCGGCCAATCCCAGGCCAAACGGGCGCTGGAGATCGCCGCCGCCGGCAGCCACAACCTGCTGTTCATCGGCCCGCCCGGTACCGGCAAGAGCATGCTGGCGAGCCGTCTGCCCGGCATCTTGCCACCGCTGAGCGAGCAGGAGGCGCAGCAGACCGCCGCCATCCACTCCATTGGCGGCCTCACCCCCCGCGCCGGTCACTGGCACCACAGACCCTATCGCACGCCGCACCACAGCGCCTCGGCGGTGGCGCTGGTGGGGGGTGGCAGCCACCCGCGGCCCGGTGAAATATCCCTGGCCCACAACGGGGTGCTGTTTCTGGATGAACTGCCGGAGTTCGAGCGCAAGGTGCTCGACTCCCTGCGCGAGCCGCTGGAAACGGGCCACATCACCATCAGCCGGGCCGCCCGTCAGGTGGATTTTCCCGCCCGCTTCCAGCTGGTCGGCGCCATGAACCCCAGCCCCTGCGGCCACTACGGCGATGGCCAGACCCGCTCCAGCCCGGATCAGATCCTGCGCTACCTCGGCAAGCTCTCCGGCCCCTTCCTCGACCGCTTCGACCTGACGGTGGAGGTGCCGCTGCTGCCCAAGGGGAGCCTGACCGGCAAGGCGGAGCGGGGGGAGTCGAGCCAGCAGATCCGCGAACGGGTGCTGGGCGCGCGGGAGCGCATGCTGAGCCGCGACGGCAAGCTCAACAATTTGCTTGATAGCCGTGAAATCGAAGAAATTTGCCGCTTATCGCCGCAGGATGCCGAGTTTCTGGAGAACGCCATCCAGAAGCTTGGGCTCAGCATCCGGGCCTGGCACCGCATCCTGCGGGTATCGCGCACCATCGCCGATCTGGCGGGGCACGCCGCCATCGAAAGAGAGCACCTGATCGAGGCGCTCGGCTATCGGGCCATGGATCGGCTGCTGTCACGGCTGCGCAGCGGTTGATGGGTCGCAAGCGCACCTGACGGCCCTGCATGGTCTCGCGGGCCATCGGCTGATATTATGGCCACAGATCTGACCACTTGATGGCCCTTTATCGACAGCAAGACGGACCCGACCCATGCCCAACAAGCTGATTGAGCGACTGCGCGGCAGCCTCTCGACCCTGCTCTATTTTCTCAACACCCTGTTTTGGTTTATCCCCATTCTCTCGTTGGGCCTGCTCAAGCTGGTGCTGCCCCTCAAGGGCTGGCGTACCTTCTGCAATGCCCTGCTGGATGGCAGCGCCGGCTGCTGGATCGGTTTCAACAACCTGATCCAGAAAACCATCATCAGAACTCCTTTCGATGTGGTCGGAGTGGACAAAGGGCACCGGAATGAGTGGTATATGGTGATTGCCAACCATCAATCCTGGGTCGACATACTGGTACTGCAGCGGGTTTTTAATCAAAAAATCCCCTTCCTGAAGTTTTTCCTCAAGAAAGAACTGATTTGGGTACCTTTTCTCGGGCTGGCCTGGTGGGCACTGGACTTCCCCTTCATGCAGCGATATTCCCGCAAACTGCTGGAAAAGAAGCCCCATCTGAAGGGAAAAGACATAGAGACCACGCGCAAGGCCTGTGCCAAGTACCGCCACATGCCGGTGAGCGTGATGAACTTCGTGGAGGGCACCCGCTTCACCGCCCGCAAGCACGACAAACAGGCAGCGCCCTATCGCCACCTGCTGCATCCGAGGGCTGGCGGCATCGCCTTCACCCTGGCAGCCATGGGCGATCAGCTGTACAAGCTGGTGGATGTGACCATCGCCTATCCGGGCGGCATCCCCAGCTACTGGGACTTCATGTGCGGTCGGGTCAAGGAGATCAAGGTTCGGGTCCGCTTTCTGCCGATCGAACGCAATCTGGTGGGGGATTACTTCAATGACCCCGAGTTCCAACAAGAGTTTCAGCAGTGGTTGAACGGGATCTGGCACGAGAAGGACCAGACCCTGAACCAGCTGCTGGCAGACAAGACGCCCCAAACTACGCCATGCTAAGCCTGCTTCCGGGTCCGCTGGTGCTGCTCATCAGCGCCAGCCTGACCATACTGTTTACCGCCCTGTGCGCCAGCCTGATCCTGCTGGTGTCGCTGGTCAAACTGCTGCCCGTTCCGCCCCTGGCCCGTGCCTGCAGCCGACTCAACAACCGCTTCATGCGGCTGTGGCTGGCCTGCAACGCCCTGGTGATCCGCCTCACCACCCGCATCGACTGGCAGGTGGAGGACGACACCCGGCTGCGCAAGGATGGCTGGTATCTCATCATCAGCAACCACATGAGCTGGACCGACATAGTCGTGCTGGGCCACCTGTTTCGCGACCGGCTGCCGGTGCCCAAGTTCTTCATGAAGCACGAGCTCATCTACATACCGCTGCTGGGACTGGCCTGCTGGGGGCTGGACATGCCCTTTATGCGTCGCTACTCGCGGGAGTTCTTGCTGCGCAACCCGCATCTGCGGGGCAAGGATATCGAGACCACCCGCAACGCCTGCGAGCAGTTTCGCCACATCCCCACCACCGTCATCAACTTCGTGGAGGGGACCCGCTTCACCGAGGCGAAGCGCGATGCCTCCCGCTCCCGATACCAGCATCTGATGCCGCCCAAGGCGGCGGGGCTGGCCTTCACCCTGGCGGCCATGGGGGAGCAGTTCGACAGCCTGATCAACGTCACCATCAGCTATCCGGACAACGTCGAGACCCCCTTCAAGGACTTCCTGATGGGGCGGATGAAGCGCATCCGGGTGCGGATCGAGGAGCTGCCGGTGGACGAGCAGCTGGTGGGGGATTACTTCAATGACAAGCAGTTCAAGCGCGGCTTCCAGGAGTGGCTGAACCAGCGCTGGCAGGAGAAGGACGCCGTGCTGGCGCAGTGGCAGGCGGCCGATGCGGCGGCTCAGACCGAGCCGCAGGCAGCCGAGGCGAGCACCGAGGCCAGCTCGGGCAGCTGATCCTCGCTGAACACGGCGATGCCGTGGCGGCGCAGCAGGGCAGTGGTCATGCCCTCGCCCGCCACGGACTGCCCCTCGAAGCGGCCGTTGTAGATGCGGCCGCTGCCACAGGAGGGGCTCCCCTCCTTGAGCAGAGCGAAGCGAATGCCCTGCTGCTGACAAGTCGCCAGCGCCAGCGCGGCGCCACGGGCAAACTCCGCCGTCACATCCAGCCCGCTTGCGGTCATCACTCGCTCCCCTTGCCGCTCGGCTGGGGGGCGCGGCGTCGGCAGACCGCCCGCCACCTCGGGACAGAAGGCCAATGCCCGCCCTTCAGCCCCCAGCGTTTGCAGCCAGTCGCTGACGATGCCCTTGCTCTGACCGTCGTAGCGCACCGGCTGACCCAGCAAGCAGGCGCTCACCAGTACCTTGTGCACGCTGGTCTCACTCATGCTTTGCTCCCCCGCTGGCTAAAACCAGGGCCCTCGTAGCACAACGAACATGGTCCCAGCAGACAGGCGCTTACCAATACCTTGTGCACGCCGACATCCTTCATGCTTCCGCTCCGTGCATCACCTGATCGAACATCACGCAGCAGGGGCTCTCCAGCCGGTAGAGGATGGCGGGACGCTGCTTGCCGGTGCGCTTGCGGCCGGTGTCCACCAGGATATCGGCGCGATGGATGCGCTTGCGAAAGGCGGCCGTGTTCATCGGGGTCTGCAGGATGATTTCGAAGGCCCGCTGCACCTCGGAGAGGGTGAACTCGGCCCCCAGCAGTTGCAGCGGCAGGGTGCTGTAACGGCTCTTGATGCGCAGTCGCTCCAGCCCTCTGGCGATCAGCTGGGTGTGGTCGAAGGCGAGGCTGAGCCCCGGCAGGGCTGCAAGCGGGTGCCAACAGCCGTGGAGAACCTCCACCTCGGGATCCACCAGACAGAGGTAGACCAGGGTGGTGGACCAGCCACGGGGATCCCGCTCCAGGTTGCCCAGGGTACAGACCTGCTCGCTGTAGCAGTGGCCCAGCCCCCATTCGGTCAGCAGGCGATGGCGAGCCGCGTCCAGATCCCGATCCCGGGTCTCGTCGATGCGCAGGGCCGGCAGTTGCCAGCAGTGGGCAAAGGGCGGGCGATCGCGGGTCTCCAGCAGCAGCTCGAGCCGCTCCTCGTTCAACCGCAGCACCACCATATCCAGACTCATTCTCAACATGCCGATCGCCCTGCTCGCCTTCGATTAATGTTTGGTAGATAATATCACACGAATAGTATGTGCAGGAGCCACTCAATGGGAACCGTCGCCAGCCTGGATATTGATGCGCAGAAGGGGTTTACCCCCCTCTGCCCGAACGAACTGCCCGTCGCGGGCGGGGATGATATTGTGGCTGCGCTCAACGCTCAGGCCACCCTCGCCAGCCTGCGGGTCGGCAGCAAGGATTCACACCCGGCCAACGCCGCCTGGGCCGTCAGCGACCCTGCCGGCATGCTGCTGCCGCTGGATATGCCCAACGCCGACCTCACCTGGCCGGTGCACTGCGTGCCGGGCACTCGCGGCTTCGAACTGCTCGACGGCCTGCCGGCCCCGGTCGATTACGACTTCTTCGTCTGGAAGGGGGTCGAGCCGGATCTGCACCCCTACGGCACCTGCTTCCACGATCTGGCCGAGCGCCGCAGCACAGGGCTCATCGAGTTCCTGCAGTCCCGCGGCGTCACGACCGTACTGGCCGGCGGCCTCGCCACCGACTACTGCGTCAAGACCAGCGTGCTGCAGCTGCGCCGCGCCGGTTTCCGGGTGATCGTCCATCTCGATGCCTGTCGTGGCATCGCCCCCGAAACGGTCGCTCAGGCCCACACCCAGATGATCGAGGCCGGCGCCGAACTGGCCCAGACCCTTGCCGATGTACAACGCCTGCTGGACGCCTGATATGCCTCCTATTCTCAACAGCCTGCCCGATACCGGCGTCTGCAATCTACAAAAGCGGCAGGGGAGCGCTCTTGCGTTCACCCCCCTGCGGGGAGTCTGATATGCCACCCATACTCAACAGCCTGCTCGATACAGATGCTTACAAGCTGCACATGCAGCAGGCGGTGTTCCATCGCTATCCGGATGCCGAGGTGGTGGCCGAGTTCCACAGCCGCAACGAGGAAGATCTGCTGCCCATGATGGGCCAGATCGAGGAGCAGCTGCGCCTGGCCGGCTCCCTGCGGCTGACCCGGCCCGAGCTCAACTTCCTGGCGGAGCGCCCCTTCTTTACCGCCGATTACCTCGACCACCTGCGCCGCAAGCCGCTGGATGCCTCGCTGCTCAAGGTGTTCGAGCAGGATGGTCGCATCAACGTGCGGGTCGAGGGCCCCTGGCAGGACGTGATCCTGTGGGAGATCCCGGTGCTCGCCATCATCAGCGAGATGCGCAACCGCTTCCGCTACCCCCAGTTTGGCGTCAGCCAGGCGCTGGAGCGGCTCGATCAGAAGCTCGACAAGCTGGAGCGGGAGCTGAGCCGGGAAGAGATGAGCGAATTCAACCTCATCGACTTTGGCACCCGTCGCCGCTTCTCCCTCGCGGTACAAGATGCGGTGGTGGGTCGCCTCCAGGAGCGGCTGCCGGCGTTTCGCGGCACCAGCAACTACCTGCTGGCCCAGAAGTACGGCCTGCCGGCGGTGGGCACCCAGGCTCACGAGTGGTTCCAAGCCCACCAGCAGCTCGGCTTCCCGCTCGAGCACAGCCAGCGTGCCGCCCTCACCAGCTGGCTGGATGAGTTCACCAACCACCTCGGCATCGCGCTCACCGACTGCATCACCATGGATGCCTTCCTGCGCGACTTTGACTTCGAGCTGGCCAGCCGCTATCAGGGGCTGCGTCACGACTCCGGCGATCCCGTGGTATGGGGCGAGAAGGCCATCAGCCACTATCAGCGGCTCGGCATCGACCCCACCGAGAAGACGCTGGTCTTCTCCGATGGCCTCAATCTCGACAAGGCCGTTGAGCTGCTGCGCCACTTCCGCGGCCGCATCAACACCAGCTTCGGTATCGGCACCAAGCTCACCTGCGATCTGCCCGGCGTCAGCCCGATGAACATCGTCTTCAAGCTGATCGAGTGCAACGGCGGCCCGGTCGCCAAGATCTCCGACAGCCCGGGCAAGACCCTGTGCCGGGACGCGGACTTCATCCGCAACCTCAAGCAGGCCTTCCACGTCGGGGTCTAACGCCTATTTTTGGGGGCGCATCTTGCGCCAGTGGCCAGTGGCCCCCTACCATTCTCTCCTCGTCAGGTCCGACTGGTGTCGGGCCTTTCTATTGCCCGAACGACAGCCCACCAAGGAATGCACCATGACCCGCAAATGGATATTCGCCCTCACCACCCTGCTCGCCAGCCTGAGCGCCGTCGCCACCGAACCGCTGCGGGTCTCCGCCATCCCGGACGAGGCCCCCACCGAGCTGCAACGCAAGTTTGCCCCCCTGGGTGACTACCTGGCCGAGAAGACCGGCCGCGAGGTGGTGTTCGTACCGGTCAACGACTACGCCGCCGTGGTCGAGGCACTGGCCGCCGGCAAGCTGGACATGGCCTGGCTCGGTGGCTTCACCTATGTGCAGGCCCATCGCCGTGCCGACAAGGTGGTGCCCCTGGTACAACGCCAGGAGGACGCCCAGTTCACCTCCAAGTTCATCGCCAATGCAGACAGCGGCATCAAGACCCTGGCCGACACCAAGGGCAAGGACTTTGCGTTCGGCTCCCCCTCCTCCACCTCCGGCCACCTGATGCCACGCCACTTCCTGGCCGAGCAGGGCATCAACCCCGAGCGTGACTTCGCCCACGTCGCCTTCTCCGGCGCCCACGACGCCACCGTCGCCTGGGTCGCCTCCGGCAAGGTGCCGGCCGGTGCGCTCAACGCCTCCGTGTGGGAGAAGCTGGTGGAAGAGGGCAAGGTCGACACCGCCAAGGTCAAGGTGATCTGGACCACACCTACCTATTTTGACTACAACTGGACCGTGCGCGGCGGCCTGGACCCGGCCCTGCAAGAGAAGATCAAGCAGGCCTTCCTCAGTCTGGATCCGGCGGTGCCCGCCCAGGCCGAAATCCTCAAGCTGCAGCGCGCCAGCCGCTTCATCGAGACCAAGCCCGAGAACTACCTGGGCATCGAAGCCGCCGCCACCCAGGCCGGCCTGCTGAAGTGATCGCCGTCGCGCTGGACGGGGAAGGATTGCGGCTCGGCCAGAGCCGCATCCTGCAGCCGTTCAACCTGCAGATAGCCGCGGGCGAGTGCGTGGCCATCATAGGGCCAAGCGGCGCGGGCAAGACCAGCCTGCTGCGGCTGATCGGCACCGAGCTGCGTGGCGAGGGCAGGCTCACCCTCTGGGAGCAGGATCCCTGGAGTCTCTCCACCCGGGACCGCCAGCGGCTGCGCAGCCGGATCGGCATGGTCTGGCAGCAACCGCCGCTGCCCGCCTCCCAGCCGGTGGTGACCGCCGTGCTGGCCGGCCGGCTCGGCCAGTGGTCCCTCGGCCGTTCCTTGCTCTCCCTGCTGCGCCCCTGCGACCCGCAAGGGGCGCGGGCCGAACTGGCCCGCCTCGGCCTTGCCGACAAATGGCAACAGCGCTGCGGCGAGCTCTCCGGTGGCCAGTTGCAACGGGTCGGCATCGCCCGGGTGCTCTATCAGCAGCCTGATCTGATCCTGGCCGACGAGCCCGTCTCCGCCCTCGACCCCGTGCTCGCCCAGAGCAGCCTGGATGCCCTGCTGGCCCAGGCCCGCGCCCGGGGCAGCACACTCATCGCCAACCTGCATGCGGTCGAGCTGGCGCTCGGCCGCTTCCCCCGCATCATCGGCCTGCGCGAGGGGCGAGTGCAGTTCGACTGTCCGGCGACGGCCGTCACGCCAGCCATGCTGACCGAGCTCTACGCCGGTGACGACGAGGCGGCTGCGTGTTTGAACTGACCCACCGCTGGCGCCATCCCCTGCCCTGGCTGTTGCTGCTGATCGGCTTCAGCCTGTGGCAGCAGGCCGACGGCTGGCTCGGCCTGTTCGACGGCCAGAGCTGGCGGCAGATGGGTAACTTCCTCGCCACCAGCTGGCCACCCCGTTTTGATCGGGACTTTCTCGCCCTGACCCTGACCGCGACCCTGGAGAGCCTGGCCGTCGCCACCCTAGGGCTGGCGGGCGCCCTGCTGCTCGGCGTGCCGTTTGCCCTGCTCGGCTCCCGCGCCCTGTCGCTGGCCGAACTGGGGCCGGTGCCCAGCCCGCTGCGCAGCGCCTTGCGAGCCCTCTCGCGCCTCGTCGCCATCGTGCTGCGCAGCCTGCCCGAGCTCATCTGGGCGCTGCTGTTCGTGCGCCTGTCCGGGCTCGGGCCGCTGGCCGCCATCCTGGCCATCGCGGTCAGCTACGGCGGCATGCTGGCCAAGGTTTACAACGAGATCATGGAGAGCGGCGCCCTGCAACCGGCCCGCGCCCTGCTGCTGGGCGGTAGTGGCCGGCTGCAGGCACTCTGGTACGGCGTGCTGCCCGCGGTGCGCCAGGAGCTGCTCTCCTACACCGTCTACCGCTGGGAGTGCGCCCTGCGCGCCTCCGTCATCATGGGCTTCGTCGGTGCCGGCGGGCTCGGCCAGCAGCTCGAGCTCTCCCTGCGCATGTTTGCCGGTGGCGAGGTGGTGACCCTGCTGCTGGCCTTTATCCTGCTGGTGACGCTCGCGGATGGCCTCAGCGCCTGGTTGCGCCACAGCCGCTCCCCCGGCCTGCTGTTGCTGATCTGCCTGGGGCTGGCCTCAGCTCTCGCCCTTTATCAGCTCGACTGGCGCATGCTGAGCTTCTCCCTGAGCGGGCTGGGTTCCTTCGTGGGGGAGTTTTTGCAACCGGACTGGTCATGGCCCTTCCTCAAGACGGTGGCCAGCGGCCTGCTCGATACGGTGCAGATGGCGCTGCTGAGTACCCTCTTCAGCGCCCTGCTGGCCCTGCCGCTGGCCTGCCTCGCTCGCCACTGCTGGCCGCTGCGGCTGTTATTCAACCTGCTGCGCTCGGTACCCGAGCTCATCTTCGCCAGCCTGCTGGTGATCGCGGTCGGGCTGGGGCCGGTGGCGGGCATACTGGCGCTGACCCTGCACACCACCGGGGTGCTGGCGCGGTTGTTCGTGGAGACCCTGGAGAACGCCGATCCTGCCCCCCGCCTCGCCCTGCAGCTGAGCGGGGCCGGGCCCATTGCCAGCTTCTGGTATGGGCTGTTTCCCCTGGTCACGCGCCAGTGGCTGGCCTATAGCCTCTATCGCGGCGAGATGAACCTGAGGGCCGCCACCATACTCGGCGTGGTCGGCGCCGGTGGGCTGGGGCAGCAGCTCTATGTCTCCCTGAGCCTGTTCCGTTACGATCAGACTGCCACCCTGCTGCTGGCCATCCTGCTGCTGGTCTGGCTGGCGGAGGCCATCAGCCGCCGCACCCGCTTGCCGCGCCCGGCCCCCACTCAGCGGGATTGCCAGATCTGACGCAGGCTCCTGATAAACAAAAAGCCCGCCGGTTTGCACCGGCGGGCTTTTTTCATGGGATCAGACGAGGTCAGTCTTTCTTGGCCAGCAGGAATTTCACCAGCTGGTTGAACTGCTCCTGGGAAGTAATGGATTCGATTTTCACCATGTACTTGCCGTTGACCAGGAAGGCCGGCACACCGCGGATGTTGTAGCTCTCGGTGTTGCGGTCAAACTGGGAGACCATGCCGGAGACGGCGAAGCTGTCGACGGCGCCGTCGAACTCTTCGGCCGGTACGCCGTTGTCCACGAAGATCTGCTTCACGTCGGCGCGGCTCTGCGGGATCTGACGCTGGGTGTGGATCTTGTCGAAGATGGCTGGGGTCAGCTTGCCTTCAACGTTCAGCAGGCTGGCAACGGCGTAGGCACGCTGCATCTCCGGACCCATTTCGCGGCCCAGGAAGGCCACCGGGTTCTTCTTCATCGGCACGCCTTCCGGCAGGTTCTTCTTCAGATCCTCGGCAATCGGCTCGAACTTGGCGCAGTGGGGGCAGTAGTAGGAGAAGAACTCCAGTACTTCCGGCTGGGCGCTACCGGTCTGCTTGACCACATCATAGTTGACGCCTTCCTTGAATTCGGGGGCGGCGTGAACCATGGGCATCATCAGCATGGCAGCAAGGAAAAACAGAATTTTTTTCATGACGTTTCCTGTTAAGGGATCACTGTGAGGCACGCCCGGCGAACCGAAGCAGTGCCAAGCCTATTGCGTCACCACTGCACAGTCAATGATCAAGCAGGGGGTGCGAGTCCCATCCCTCGCTCACCAGGTCGTCAAGTTCTCTCCCCGGCGCCCGCGTCAGCGCGAACGCCTTGATTGCCTGCCGCGGGTCTGCGGCAGGCATGACGAACGGCCGGCAACCTGCCACATCACCAGCCCGGCATCAGGGTCAGGGGCGGCGCCTTGAGTGCCTCCAGCTGATCGTGCAGGGTGGCGATCTGCTGGCGCC
Organism: Aeromonas sp. 600276; assembly: GCF_049175815.1. NCBI lineage: Bacteria > Pseudomonadati > Pseudomonadota > Gammaproteobacteria > Aeromonadales > Aeromonadaceae > Aeromonas > Aeromonas sp. 600276. Next base: position 207,807 of record NZ_JAAKVU010000005.1, read on the forward strand.
AGTAGTGCTCGGTATTGAACCAGGGGAAGTGGCGGGGGAAGGCGGGATCCTCCCAACGCCGCGCCAGCCAGGCCATGTAGTGAACGATGCGCATGGCCCGCAGCGGCTCGATCAGCGCCAGCTCGCGTGGGTCGAACTCCATGAACTCCTCGTAGCCCGCCAGCAGGGTATCGAGCTGGATCTGCTGCTCGCTGCGCTCGCCGTTCAGCATCATCCAGAGATCCTGGATGGCGGGGCCGGTACGACAGTCGTCGAGATCGACAAACATGGGACCGTCGCGCCACAGGATGTTGCCCGGATGACAGTCGCCATGCAGGGAGATCTGCGCCACATCCAGGGTCATGGCGTCGCCGACATGCTTGATCAGCTCGTCCAGCACCCCGAAGAATTGCTTGGCCAACCCGCTCGGCAGCCATTCGCCGGACGCCAGCAGCTGACGCGGCTCGTGCAGCATGGTCTCCACGTCGAGCCGGATCCGGTGGTGAAACGGCTTGCTGGCACCGAGCTGATGGATGCGGCCGAGGTAGCGCCCCACCCACTCCAGCTGGTCGAGGTTGTCCACCTCGAACTGACGTCCCCCCACGCTCTGCCAGATGGCAAACGGGTAGCCCTGATGCTCCAGCAGGGTCTCGCCGGCAAAGGCGATGGGAGCAGCGACCGGGATCTCCGCCTCGCGCAGGCGAGCGGCAAACTCGTGCTCTTCGAGGATCTGGGCCCGGCTCCAGCGGCCGGGACGATAGAACTTCACCACGTAGCGGCGACGATCCTCGTCCTGGAACTGATAAACCCGGTTTTCGTAGCTGTTGAGCTCGATGAGGCCCGAGTCGAGCCGCAGACCGCTGAGGTCCAGCGCATCCATGATGAGGTCGGGAGTGAGATCGGAATAGTTGAAACGCATGTCATCCACCATGAGAAAGGGGCGCCGTTGCGCCCCATTCTATCACTACTGTCCGCCGTTGCCGTGCATGGCGGTGTGCCTTGCCGTCACAACCGGCTGATGAACTTGCTGGGCTGGCGCAGGGTCCCCTTGCTGTCGTCCGGCGCCGCCCCTTCGCGTTTGAGCACGAAGCGGATGTCCAGGGTCGGCTTCTTCAGGTTGAAGGGGTCGACGGCCACGCTCACCGGCAGGGTATAGATCTCGCCCGCCTTCAGGGTCACCTCGCGCGGGCCGAACCATTCGTGCTCCGGCAACCCCTCCACATCCAGCTGATAGGTCTGGGGATGCAGGGTCTTGTTGAGGATCTTGAGGGTATAGGTGTTCTCGATGAGCCCCTCGCTGTTCTCGCGGAACAGCTGGTTGCGATCCCGCAGGATGTCGAGCCCCATCGGCATGATGGACATGGCGTTGTAGACGAACACCCCCAGCATGATGACCATCACCAGGCCGTAGCCGATCAGCTTGGGCCGCGCCACATGGGTGGAGTCGTTGGCCAGCTTGTGCTCTGTGGTATAGCTGATGAGCCCTTTCGGATAGCCCATTCGCTCCATGGTCTGATCGCAGGCGTCGACGCAGGCGCCGCAGTTGATGCACTCGTACTGCAGGCCGTCGCGGATGTCGATGCCGGTCGGGCAGACCTGCACACAGAGGTCGCAGTCGATGCAGTCCCCCAGTCCCAGCGCCTTGGGATCGGCCTTGCGGGAACGGGCCCCCCGGGTCTCGCCGCGCTTGGTGTCATAGCCGACGATGAAGGTGTCCTTGTCGAACATGGCGGACTGGAAGCGGGCATAGGGGCACATGTGAATGCACATGATGGCGCGCATCCAGCCGGCGTTGCCGTAGGTGCAGGCGGCGAAGAGCACCACCCAGAAGATGACCCAGCCGCTGGCCTGCAGGGTGAAGAAGTCAGGCACCAGCTGGAACACATCCTGGAAGTAGGCGACGAAGGTGAGGCCGGTGCCCAGCGACAGCAGGAGCCAGGCCAGGTGCTTGGCCCCCTTGCGGGCCAGCTTCTCGCCGTTCCAGGGCGAGGCGTCCAGCTTGCGGCGCTTGTTGGCGGAGCCTTCCAGCTTCTCTTCAAACCAGATGAACATGAAGGTCCACACCGTCTGTGGACAGAGGTAGCCGCACCAGACCCGACCCAGGAAGGTGGTCACGAAGAAGAGAGCAAAGGCGGCGATCATGAAGACCCAGGCCAGCAGGGTGAGGTCCTGCGGCCAGATGGTGGCACCGAAGATGTGGAACTGCTGATGGCCGATATCGAACAACACGGCCTGTCGACCGTCATAACGCAACCAGGGAATGGCGACGAAGAGCACCACGAAGAACCAGCCCATGGCCTTGCGCATCCGCTGCCAGTAGCCGGTCTGGGCCCGGACATAGATGCGGTTGCCGGGGTTGAACCTGTCGTCGCTGGCTTTGAAGGTATTGGGGTTGAACGTCCCCGTTACATCGCCGGTGACATCCTTGATATCTATCTTGTCCTGGTCGGCCATTGCAACACTTCGCTCCATTAATTAATTGTTATGGGGCGGATTATATCTTAAACAGCATGCTAATTGTGTGGGTAAAATGTATCTAATGTTCGAGTGGTGTCGCAATTTCAAGCAACAAAAAAGACGTATCGCCAGTTGACGAAACGCCTTTTTGAGAGATTCTTTTGAAAACCTTCAAGCTTCCAGCAAGCGCACTCTTTACTTGATGCCGCGGGCCTTGAGCAGGGCTTCCTTGAAGTCGGGCACGTGGTCCTTGGCCAGACCGGGGATCATCGCCTGTTTGTCGGATTCACGCATCTTGAGGTGGTAGATCAGCATGTCGTCGGTCAGCTCGGACAGAGGCCCTTCAAATCCCGCTTCTTCGGCCAGTTTGGCAACAAACTGTACCAGGCTGAGATCCTGTTCCTTGATCCAGGCAGGCTGCAACAACTCCAGCAGCTCTTCGATACGATGACATTGCATAGACGACCTCTTTAATCTGTCTTGTGAAACTCAGGCAACCTTACCCATCAAGGCTACTTCGATACGATCCCGCCCATTATGCTTGGCCTGATAGAGGGCCGCATCCGCTTTTTGTATCAGCTCGCTGATGGAGAGGGTCTGATCCGGTACCAGGGTCGCCACCCCGAAACTGCAGCTGACCCGACCGGAAACCAGGGACTTCTGATGGGGAATGCTCAACTCCTTGAGGGCCACCCGCACGTTTTCGGCGATCTGCATGGCCCCCTGCATGCTGGTGCAGGGCAGCAGCAGCGCAAACTCCTCGCCACCGTAACGGGCGGCGAGATCGTCCTCCCGCCGCTGCACCTCGGCCAGCAGACCCGCCACCTGCTGCAGGCACTCATCCCCCAGCTGATGGCCGTAGAGATCGTTGAACTGCTTGAAGTAGTCCACATCCACCAGCACCAGCGACAAGGGAGCCCGGGCACGGTGGCAGCGACGCCAGGCGCGCTCGAGGCAGTAGTCGAGGTGGGCCCGGTTGGCGATGCCGGTCAGCCCGTCCAGCCGGGAGGTGAGCTTGAGGTGCTCGGAGACCGCCTTGAGCTCGGCCACCAGGTCGGCGTTGGAGAAACGGTGATAGAGGGAGGCCACCTGATCCCGCCGCAGGCGACGCAGCAGGGTCGGCAGGAAGACGAACAGGTAGCCGGCCAGCATGCTGGAGACGATCCGCTCCTGCTCGTTGCCCGCCCCCAGTTCGAACACCATGGCCAGCCCGAGCGGCAGCACGGCGCCATAGAGGGAGCGGCGACTGCCGAACAGCATGATGGCACTGCCGGTGAGGATCAGGCTGGCGAGCATCATCATGGCGGCGCGGTAGGTATCGGGCAGCTTGTCCATGTAGAGCAGCACGCCCAGCGCCCAGATGATGGAGGTGATGGTCACCCCGATGAAGAGTTCGCGCTCCAGCACCGGCAGCGGGATCTGTGCCAGCCTGGGCTGGCGCCAGCGCAGATGCCAGCCCCGGCAGAGCAGCAGCAGCATCACGCTCGCCAGCCAGCCGAGCGCCTCGCTGGCGGGCAGGTAGTCGTGGAATAGCAGGCTCCAGCCAAGTGCCAGCAGACCCAGGCAAGGCAGGCTGAATGAGGCGTGGGTATAGAGCTGGGCCATGATGGCCTGCTTTACCTGACGTGTCACACTCTGGGTCAACTGCGTACTCCCTGTACAAGAGCCGCACAGTCTACCACTACCCCTTCGGAGCCAACAATAAAACGTCCGTTATTAAGCGGTTAGTCAGCCTCGCTCCAGCTCGTCGAGGATCGGGCACTCGGGGTTCTCGTCCCCGTGACAGCAGCCGACCAGCCCCTCGAGGGAGCTGAGCATGGCCTGCAGGCCGGCGATGCGGGCGCGCAGATCGACGATCTTCTCCTGCGCCAGCTTCTTCACCTGGGCGCTGGTTCTGTGCTCGTCCCGATAGAGCGCCAGCAGCTCCTGACACTCCTCCAGATTGAAGCCGGTCTCCCGCGCCCGCTTGACGAAGCGCAGCTCGCGCAGCGCCCCCTCGGTGTAACTGCGATAGCCGTTGTCGCTGCGCACCGGCGCAGAGATGAGGCCGATGCTCTCGTAGTAGCGGATGGTCTTGGCGGTCAGTCCCGTCGCCTTGGCTACCTTGCTGATGTTCATGGATGACTCCTTAACGGTTCGATTCAGTGCTGACATGGTGGCTGACCTGAGCGAGCGCCCGCGGTTGCCAGCGTTTCAGTAACAGGGAATTGCTCAAAACTGTGATGCTGCTCAGGGCCATGGCCGCCCCCGCCAGCTCGGGGCTGAGGTAACCCAGTGCCGCCAGCGGAATGCCGATGATGTTGAACACGAAGGCCCAGAACAGATTCTGCTGGATGGTGCGCCAGGTGGCCGCCGAGATGTCGATGGCATCGGCCACCAGCCGCGGATCAGAGCGCATCAGCGTGATGGCGGCGGTCTCCATCGCCACGTCAGAGCCGGAGCCCATGGCGATCCCCACATCCGCCGCCGCCAGCGCCGGGGCATCGTTCACCCCGTCCCCCACCATGGCGACCAGCCCGCGGGTTTGCGCCCGCAGCGCCTCGACCTTCTCCACCTTGCCGGCCGGCAGCACGGAGTCAAACGCCCCGTCCAACCCCAGCTTGGCGGCGATATGGGCCACCGGCGCCGGCGCATCACCGCTCACCAGCCAGCTGGCAATGCCGCGCTGGCGCAGGGTAGCGATGGCCTCGGGGCTCTCCGGTCTCAGGGTATCGGCCAGGGCGGCTATGCCCGCCACCACGCCGTCGATGGCCACCCAGACCCGGGTCGCGCCGTCGGCGGCTTGTTCATCCTGTTGTGGTACGTCAATGCCGAGCTGGGCCAGCAGACTGGCATTGCCGATGGCGACCGTGTGACCAGCTACCTGACCGACAATACCGGCCCCGACCCGCACCTCCACCGCCTCCGGCTGGGGCAGCACGGCATCCTGACCGGCCGCCTCGCGCATGGCCAGCGCCAGCGGGTGCTCACTCGCCTGCTGCAGTGCGGCAGCGAGGCGCAGCTGCTCGTCGTTGCCGCTCCAGCTCGCCAGCACCGGCCGCCCCTGAGTGAGCGTACCTGTCTTGTCGAAGATCAGCGCCTTGATGGCGTGGGCCTTCTGCAGGGTATCCACATCCTTGATCAGAATGCCGTGGCGCGCCGCCACCCCGGTGCCGGTGACGATGGCGGCCGGCGTGGCCAGTCCCAGCGCGCAGGGGCAGGCGATCACCAGCACCGCCACCGCCGCCAGCAGCGCCTGACCGAAATCGTTGCCGATGGCGTACCACACCAGCAGGGTAAAGAGGGCGATGGCCATCACCACCGGCACGAACACGGCGGAGACCTTGTCCACCAGCTGCTGCAGCGGGGCCTTGCCCATCTGGGCGCTCTCCACCAGGGCGATGATCTTGCTGAGGCTGGAGTCCTCCCCCACCGTGGTTGCCTCGATCTCCAGCACGCCAGAGCGGTTGATGGCGCCACCCAGCACCTTGTCGCCCTCGCCGCGCGGCACCGGCAGGCTCTCGCCGGTGAGGATCGACTCATCCAGCTCGCTCTCGCCGCTCACGATTCTGCCGTCCACCGGCACCCGCTCACCCACCAGCACCCGCAGCCGATCGCCGCGCAGCACCTCGTCGATGGCGACGCTCTGCCAGCTCTCACCGCGCCAGACGGTGGCGGTTTCCGGCCGCAGCGCCATCAGTTCGCGAATGGCGGACTGGGTGCTGCGTCGGGCCCTGGCTTCCAGCAGCTTGCCGAGGGAGATCAGGGTGATGATGATGGCGCTCGCCTCGAAATAGAGCTGGCCGCTGGCGGCCATCCCCAGGGTCAGCAGCAGATAGAGGCTATAGAAGTAGGCCGCACTGGTACCGGTCGCCACCAGCACATCCATGTTGGCGGAGCGGTTCTTGATGGCGAGCCAGGCACCGCGATAGAAGCGGGCCCCGATCCAGAACTGCACCGGGGTGGCGAGCACCAGCTCCAGCCAGGCGGGCAGATGCCAGGGCAGCAGACCGGCCATTGAGAACATGCCCACCAGCAGCGGCAGGGTCAGCAGCGCCGAGACGATGACCCGGGTCTGCACCTGACGGGCACTGGCGGCCTCCTGCGCTTCCCGCTCCAGCAACTGCTGACGGCGGCCGCTGGCCGAGCCTTGCGCCAGCTGGGCACCAAAGCCGAGGGCCTCGATCTGCTCGCGCAATGCGGCGGGGGTCTGCATCCCGGGCACCAGCACAATACGGGCCTGCTCGAGCGAGAAGTTGACGTCGGCTGAGATGACGCCGGGCAGCGCGGCCAGCATCTTGTTCAGACGAGCCGAGCAACCGGCACAGGTCATGCCGCTGATCTGGAAGGAGAGCGTCTCGTGGCCATAGTCATAGCCCTGTGCCTGGATGCTCTCCAGCACCGCCGGCAAACGGTCGAGGCTGGCCAGGTCGATGGCGGCCTGCTCCAGCGCGAAGTTGACGGTCGCCTCGACCCCCTCCAGCTTGTTGAGGGCGGTCGTGATGCGGCTGGCGCAATTGGCGCAGCTCATGCCTGTGAGCGGCAGCTGCAGATGAATGGGTAATTGAATATGAGTGGTCATCTTGTTCCTCCCCGGAACCCGTCGGCCAGAACGAGCGCTGACCAGCAAACCCTAACCTTTACTGTAAGGGTAAGCTCAAGCCATCTGACTCACTTTTTGCAGATGAAAAAACGGCGCCCGTTTGCTGCCAGTGAGCAAACGGGCGCCGACTTCAACTATTGCGCGGTGTGATCGGCTCAGATGCCGTACTGGGCGCGGTACGCCTTCATGGCAGCCAGTTGCGTAGCCAGCTCCGGCTGCTCGGCCTGCTTCTCTTCCAGATAAGCGATCAGATCGCTCATCTGGATGATGGCGATGATGTGGGCGCCGTAGTCACGCTCCACCTCCTGAATGGCGGAGAGCTCGCCCTTGCCCTTCTCCTGACGGTCCAGCGCGATCAGCACGCCAGCCAGGGAGGCGCCGTTGGCCTGGATCAGATCCATGGATTCGCGGATGGCGGTGCCGGCGGTGATGACGTCATCCACCAGCATGATGCGCCCCTTGAGCGGGCTGCCCACCAGATTGCCGCCCTCGCCGTGATCCTTGGCCTCCTTGCGGTTGAAGCACCAGGGCACGTCCACGTCGTGCTGCTCAACCAGCTGTACCGCAGTGGCGGAAGCGATGGGGATCCCCTTGTAGGCCGGGCCAAACAACACATCGAACTCGATGCCGGCATCCATCAGGGCGGCGGCATAGAAACGCCCGAGACGGGCCAGATCGCGGCCGCTGTTAAACAGACCGGCGTTGAAGAAGTAGGGGCTTTTACGACCGGATTTCAGGGTAAATTCACCGAATTTGAGGACCTGCTTCTCCAGGGCGAACTCGATAAATTGACGCTGGTAGGCTTTCATTCTGGCTCCTTGCTTGGCTTGTCGTTTACTGGTGTGGGGGTATAAAAAAACGCGGTCAATGCCGCGTTTTTAAAATCAGGAGAGCGACTGCTTCTGCAGCGCAATGATGTCGGCGATGCCGCCCTTGGCGAGCGCCAGCATCTCCAGCAGCTCTTCGTGGGTGAAGGGCTCGGCCTCCGCGGTGCCCTGCACCTCGATGATGCGACCATCCTCGGTCATCACCACGTTCATGTCGGTCTCGGCGGCGGAGTCTTCGATGTACTCCAGATCGCAGATGGCTTCCCCTTCGAACATGCCGACGGAGACGGCGGCGATCATCTGCTTGAGCGGGCTCTGCTTGATCATGCCCTTCTCCACCATCCAGTTCAGCGCGTCCACCAGCGCCACGCAGGCACCAGTGATGGCGGCGGTACGAGTGCCACCGTCGGCCTGCAGCACGTCGCAGTCAACTGTGATGGAGTGCTCGCCCAGCGCGGTCAGGTCTACCGCAGCGCGCAGGGAGCGGGCGATCAGCCGGGAAATCTCCAGGGTGCGGCCGCTCTGCTTGCCGGAGGCCGCTTCGCGGTTCATCCGGGAGTGGGTGGAGCGCGGCAGCATGCCGTACTCGGCAGTCACCCAGCCCTGGTTCTTCCCTTTCAGGAAGCGCGGCACGCTGGTGTCGACGCTGGCGGTGCAGAGCACGCGGGTGTTGCCGAATTCCACCAGCACGGACCCTTCAGCATGCTTGGTGAAGTGGCGGGTAATGGTGACCGGACGAAGCTGCGCGGCAGTGCGATCGCTGGGACGTGACATGGGACGGACCTCTGGGCTGGCTGAATTGGCGCAGGAGTATAAGTGATCCCAGCCCAAATATCAGCCGCTAAAACCACGCTGTCGGCTGACGGAGCAGGGCTGGCTGAGTATACTGGCCCCACACTTCATCAAGCCCGGAACAATCAATGATTCACAGCATGACCGCCTACGCCCGCAAGGAACTCAAGGGCGACTGGGGCACAGCCGTTTGGGAAATTCGTTCGGTCAACCAGCGCTATCTGGAGACCTACATTCGCCTGCCGGAACAACTGCGCAGCCTGGAGCCGGTTCTGCGTGAGCGCTTCCGCGCCAAGCTGCAGCGCGGCAAGGTGGAGTGCAACCTGCGTTTCGAGGCCGCGCAAGCTGCCGCCAGCCAGCTGCACATCAATGAAGAGCTGGCCAAGCTCATCATCGACAGCGCCAACTGGGTAATGAAAGAGGCGGGCCAGGGTCAGCTTAATCCGGTCGACGTGCTGCGCTGGCCGGGCGTCATGGCTGCCGCCGAGCAGGACATGGACGTGGTCGCCACCGAGCTGCTCGGCGGGTTTGACCTGACCATGGAAGATTTCCTCGCCTCCCGCGCCAGCGAAGGGGCCAACCTCAAGGCCCTGATCGAACAGCGCCTGGCCGGCATTCAGGTAGAAGTGAAGAAGGTGCGCGTGCACCTGCCGCAGATCATCGAGTGGCAGCGTCAGAAGCTCACCGACCGGCTGGCCGAAGCCAAGGTGGAGCTGGATCCGGCTCGCATCGAGCAGGAGATCGTGCTGCTGGCCCAGAAGATCGACGTGGCCGAAGAGCTGGATCGGCTGGAGATGCACATCAGCGAGACCAACAAGATCATGAAGAAGGGTGGCGCCTGTGGCCGTCGCCTCGACTTCATGATGCAGGAGTTCAACCGCGAGTCGAACACCCTCGGTTCCAAGTCCATCAACGCCGAGGTGACCCAGTCCGCCGTGGAGCTGAAGGTGCTCATCGAGCAGATGCGCGAACAAATTCAGAACATCGAATAATCCCGGTTCGATAGCGTGAAAAAGCCATTGGAGACAATGGCTTTTTCTTTTTATGCGGAGCAGGCGCGCACTGGGAGCGTACAGGCGGTGGGCTCGGCCGCCGGGCCGAGATCCCGCACTATGTCGCGGATCACCGCATCCAGCTGATGAAGGCTGTGATGATGGGGCAGGGTGATGAGGTGGGAATGCTCACCCGAGGTCGCCAGGCAATGGCGCTTCCAGGTGCGCTCCGATGGGCGCGGGAAGACCACGGTAATGGAGTGCGGATGCCGCCAGGCCGACACCCCCTGCTGATTCAGCCGCTCTACCAGCTGCTGGGCCATGGCCAGGCAGCGCCCGGTCCGCTCACGCCACTGTGCCAGCGTCCGTCCCTTGATGGCGGCCCACATCAGCAGGGGCGTGAAGCCGCTGCGCGATCCGCTGATGGTCTGATCGCTGGCCGAGATGTAGTCCACCTCCACGGCGATGCGCTCCACAAAACGCCGCCTGGCCAGCACGATGCCGCACGGGATCGGCGACCCCATCATCTTGTGGCCCGAGACACTGATGGAATCGATGCCGTCAGCAAATGAAAAGGGCGGCGCATCGTCCACAAACGGCAGTATCATGCCGCTCAGGGCCGCATCCGCGTGCAGGTAGTAATCCTGACGGGGGATGCCGATGGCCGACAGCCGCCGTTGAATGGCACCGATGTCGTCGACCGCCCCCTTCATGGTGGTACCGATATTGGCAAATATGATGGGATGACGCTCGCCATCATCCACTATCTGCTCTGCCAATTTATCGCAGTCAATTTCCCCGCTGGGCAGTGTGGGAATTTCCTTGGCCTTGATCCGCAGCAATCTGATTATTTTGGCAACCGAATAGTGTGTCTCTTGTGAATAATAGAGGGTGCCTTCAGGAAACAACTCTCTGGCAAGATAACAGCCAAACATATTGCCTTCGGTGCCACCATTGGTCACATAACCCCAGCTCTGCTCTGGCGGGATTGAAAATAGCGATGAGAAATAGTGCATGACCTCTCGCTCAAATTCGAAGGTATTGAGCAAATAATTTCCAGGCGCCCCCCAGTCGCCACAGTTATTGATAGAAAACTGTAAAAACTTGTGCAGCTGGGAATAATCAAAGTCGGCAGCCTCCGGATAACCGACATTGAAATATTGATGGGTAAGGCAGAACTGCCAAAACTGCTCGAGCCTGTGCTGATCTTCTGCTGACAGCGTCATGATGGTGTCCGTGGCGAGCGCCATGAACTGGCGCCGCCCTTGCTGAATGATAAGAGCAATGCGTGAAATTGATTGAATATATACAGCCAGTCAGGCCGCCTGGGAGCCGCTCAGGAGCGCCCACCAGGCTGACAGGGTGGGCCTGCGCGCCAGCTCGTCAAAGCCGACATCGACCCCCTGAGCCTTCAGCTCTGCGGTAAAGCGCATGATGCTGAGGGAGTCCAGCCCATACAGCACCAGACTCTCCTCCGGATCCAGCTCCCCCTCCTCCACCAAGCTCTGTACTCGTTCATTCAACCACTCACGGGTCATGAATGTTGGTCTGCTCATGTTATTTCCTCACTGTCTGTCATGGTTATTTCTAGTCGTGATTGTTTAATCAACGCCCCCACCCAATTGCTGAAAACTGGATCGACGACTGCCAAAAAAGAGGCCCAGTCATACCGGCCTGAAATACCGTCCAGAGTCATCTCTGGCCACGACTGATGCCAATTTAATTAAGCGACTTATCGATATAACCATATGGGTTGACGGATTAAATTAACCTTGAAATGAAAATCATTCTCACCTTTAAATATATAAACAACGAAACACGACAAGTTGTCAACGCCATGAATGAGATGAAAGAACTGACCGCGATGCAGGCGGCTTGCTGGATGGGACGCAGCGCGCATGCCCATCTGGGGGGCGTCAGTGCCCACCTCTACGCCGAGTTTGACGGCCCGGCCCTCGATCTGGCGCGCCTGCACGGTGCGCTGGAGCGTCTCTATCAGGCGCACCCCATGCTGCGCCTGACCGTCACCCGGGACGGCGCCCAAACGCTGGGGGAGCCTGCCCCGGCCGTGCTGGAGATAGATGATTTCCGCTCCCTGAGCGGCCAGCCACTGGCCGATGCCTTGGCCCGCAAGCGGCAGGAGTGGACCCATCAGCAACTCGATCTGAGCCGGGGCCAGGCGGCCCGCTTCTCCGTCACCCGGCTGGCAAACCAGCGCCAGCGGCTGCACATCGACACCGACATGATGGCCATCGATCCCTCCAGCGTGCGGATCCTGCTCGCCGATCTGGCCCAATGGTACGAAGAGCCGGAGTGGACGCCGCCGCCAGCCCCCTCGTTTTTTGCCTGGCACGAGGCTGTGCAGACGCGCCTGCGCGCGCGCCGGGAACAGGATCGGCAGTGGTGGCGACAGCAACTGCCCGCGTTGGCGCCGGCGCCCACCCTGCCACCCGCTCCGCAGCAGACTCCCCCCGCCAGCGAGCGTCTCAGCGCCACTCTGGATGCCGCCACCTGCCAGGCCCTCACCGCCCTGGCACGGCAGCGGCGCCTGACCCTCTCCAGCCTGATGCTGGGCGTCTTTGCCCACGCCCTGGGCAAGGCCACCGGCGACAGGCGTTTTCGCCTCAATGTCCCCTTCTTCTGGCGCGAGCCCGTGCTCGGCAACGAGCAGCGGATCGTCGGCGAGTTCGCCAACCTCACCCTGGTGGACGTGGACCTTGACCAGGCCGGCACGCTGGATGCGCTGTGCCGGCAACTGGCGGCCCAATGGCACCAGCGCCTCGGCCACGGCGCCTATTCCGGCGTGGCGGTGATGCGCGATCTCTCCCGCCACCACGGCTCGGCCCAGCTGGCCCCCATCGTCTTCACCGCCGCCCTGGATCTGGAAGGGGGCTCGCTGTTTGACGAACGGGTGCACAGGGTCTTCGGCGCCATGAACTGGGTCATCTCCCAGGGCCCCCAGGTGGCGCTGGATGCCCAGCTGGTGCGCCTGCGCGGCGAACTGCTCATCAACTGGGACGTCCGCCTCGATGCCCTGCCGCGCCCCTGGATCACCGCCCTCTTCGACGATCTGGTGACACATCTGCGCCAGCTGGCGCGGGATCCCGCCCTGCTCGACGCCCAGCTGCACCGCCGCCGCGAGGCCCCCCTGACACCGCTGCAGCAGGCCTACCTGCTCGGTCGCACCACCCAGTTTCCGCTCGGGGGTGTGGCCATGCAGGAGTACCGGGAGTACCGCGGCAAGATGGAGCCGGCGCTGCTGCGCGCCCGCCTGCGGGAGATGGTGCAGCGCCACGATGCGCTGCGTACCCGCATCGATTCCGACCGCCTGGTACAGGTCGTCGATGACGAGGCGCACCTCAATCTGCACGAACAGGACCTGCGTCAGCTGACCGAAGAGGAGGTGTCTCCCAGGCTCGCTCGCCACCGGGAGGCATACAGCCATGCCCTGTTCGACCTGACGCAGTCCCCCTGGGATCTGACCCTGCTGCACCTGCCGGGAGACGAGCTGGTCGCCTTCGTGCGCATCGATGCCCTGATCCTGGATGGACACGCCATCGCCACCCTGATGCGCGAGCTGTTCGAAGGGATAGTGGCCCCCGCGCTGCCCTTCCCGCCCGCTCACGAGCCCACGGCGGCGCAGCGGGAGCAGGCCGGGGACTACTGGCGGCGCAAGCTGGCCAGGCTGGAGGGGCCACCGCGCCTGCCCTGGACCCAGCCGCTCGAAGGTCTGCGCTGTGCCCGCTACGCACGCCAGCGGCAACGCATACCTGCCGGGCAGGCGGCCGCGCTCTACAAGCTGGGTGCCCGCCAGCACCTGTTCAAGAACACCACACTGATGGCCGTCATCCTGGAGGTGCTCTCCCGCTGGCGCGACGAGGGGGATCTCTGCGTGGCCGTGCCGGTGGCCCCGCCACCCGGCGGGCCGCTGACCAACCGTTCCAGCTTTATCGCCCTCACCTGGCAACCCGCGGAGGGCACCCTGCTGGAGCGGGCCCACATCCTGCAGCAGGACGTCATGGAGGGGCTGGATCGGCTCGCCTTCTCCGGGGTCGATATCGCCCGCCAACTGGTGGAGACCCATGGCGGCGGGCCCGCCCTGCCCGTGGTCATCACCAACGGATTGGCCTGGCCGGTGACCGCGCCAGAGAGCCCCATGCAGTGGCAAGGGGGCCTGACCCAGACACCCCAGGTCGCCATGGACATTCGCATCAGCCAGCAGGCCGACGGTACCCTGGTGCTCGACATCGACTACACCAGCGAGGCCCTGGAGGCCGCGCTGGTGAGCGATCTGCTCGCTGCCATGGCGCGTGCCGTGGCCCGGCTGGCGGAGGGAAAGGCATTTCACCTCCCAGATCTGGTCACCCCCCCCCATGCCCGTCACAACAGCCTGCCGGACGCCGCCTGCCACACCGACTTCCTGCAGCGCATCGCCGATCGCCTGTTCCATCCGCAGCACGAGGCGGTGGCCCTGATCCAGGGGGAACGACGGCTCAGCTACCGGGAGCTTGGTCACGGCGTGGGGCGAGTGATGCATGCCCTGAGCGAGGCCGGCATCGAGGCCGGGCAGGTCGTCGCCATCTGCCTGCCGCGCAGCCCAGAGCACACCATGGTGACCCTGGCCTGCGCCCTCAGCGGCATCATCTGGGTGCCCGTCGATGCCGCCTCGCCAGCCGAACGCCGCCGCTATCTGCTGGACAACTGCTGCCCCGATCTGGTGGTGGCAGAGCCAGGCGCAGAGACGGGCCACCCCACGCTGACCCCGGCCCCCCTGCTGGCCGGCTCCGACGCCCCCCTCGGCACGCCTTGGGCGGGGCACAGTGCCCGCACCACGCCGGCCTACTACCTCTATACCTCAGGCACCACGGGGCGCCCCAAGTGCGTGGTGCTGAGCAACCAGGCCACCGCCAACGTGATCGGCAGCACCCTGCAGCGCTGGAACATCACAGAGCAGGACAAGTTTCTCTCCGTCACCCCGCTGCACCACGACATGTCGGTCTTCGACGTGTTTGGCTGCCTGACCGCCGGCGCCACCCTGGTGCTGCCGGAGCCCGGCGCCGACAAGGACGCAGTGCACTGGGGCCGGCTCATCGCGCGCCACGGCGTCACCCTCTGGTGTTCGGTGCCGGCCATGCTGGAGATGCTGCTCGCCTGCCACCCGGTCGACACGCTGCAGAGTCTGCGGCTCATCGCCCAGGGGGGGGATTACATCAAGCCGGGCATCATAGAGCGCCTGCGCACCGGCCTGCCTGTCGCCCGCCTCTTCTCCCTCGGCGGGCCGACTGAAACCACCATCTGGAGCATCTGGCACGAGATAAGCGCCGACGATCGGCAGCGCATCCCCTACGGCACACCGCTGCCGGGCAATGCCTACTGGCTGCTGGACGAGCGCGGTGAACACTGCCCACTCGGGGTGGCGGGCCGTATCCATACCAGCGGTGTCAACCTGGCCCTCGGCTACCTCGAACAGGGGCAGCTCGTCCAGACCGACTTCGTCACCCTCACCGATGACAGGGGCCAACCGGTGCGTGCGTTTCGCACCGGCGATCGGGGCCGCTACCGCCGCGACGGCACCCTGCTGTTCGACAGCCGGGTCAACGGTTACATCAAGGTGCGCGGGGTGCGTGTCTCGCTGCCCGACGTCGAGAGCGCCCTCATCACCCATCCGGCCCTAGCCCAGGTGCTGGTGGTGGAGTACGGCGACGAGCGACAGGGGGAGCTTGGGATCGGGCTGCTCTACGTCTGCGCCACCGGCCACCGGCTGGACCCGGCCGCCCTGCGCGAGTTTGCCCGCGCGCGGTTGCCGGCCTCCCATGTGCCGACCCGCGCCCTGGCCGTCGAGCAGTTGCCCCTCACCGCCAACGGCAAGCCGGACAAGCCCGCCGCACGCACCCTGCTGGCGCAACCCGCCCCCCGTCACGGGGTACTCGACATCTATCTGGAGGTGCTGGGCGCGGCACCGGGCAGTGCCGACAGCCGGCAGCCCTTTACCGCGCTGGGGTTGCGGCCCCAGCACCTGAAGACCATTTCGGCCCGGCTGCGCGAACGCTTCGCCGTGGAGCTGTCACCGGGCCAGCTGCTGGCCTGCCGCACGGCGGCCGACGTCGAGGGGCTGCTGGCCAGCGTGCACGCCTGACCCTGCGCCCCGGCATGGCCGGGGCGCATCACCTTTTTTTGGGAGTGTTTATGGAGACCACACACGTGGATATCGCCGGGGTTGGCATCGGCCCCTTCAACCTGGGGCTGGCCGCCCTGCTGGACCGACATCCCGAGCTGAGCGGGGTGTTTCTGGACCGCAAACCGGCCTTCAGCTGGCACCAGGGGCTCCTGCTGCCGGGCACCACGCTGCAGGTGCCCTTCCTGGCCGACCTGGTCACCCTGGCCGACCCGACCCATCCGCTGAGCTACCTCAACTACCTGCACCGGCACGACCGGCTCTACCCCTTCTACTACTACGACCACTTCCAGATCCCGCGCCGCGAGTATGACCACTACTGCCGCTGGGCCGCCGAGCAGCTCCCCAGCTGCCGCTTTGGCGAAGAGGTGGTGGCGGTGCATTACGATGCGGGCAAGGAGCGTTTCTGCCTCGAGAGCCGCGACGCCGACGGCCGGGCCCACCACTACCAGAGCCGTGATCTGGCCATCGGCATCGGCACCCGCCCGGCCCTGCCAGCCTGGGCGCAGGGGATCGAACACCCGAATCTGCTGCACTCCGCCGACTTCCTGCACGCCAGGGAGCGCCTGGCCGCCTGCCGCCGGGTGACCGTGGTCGGCTCCGGGCAGAGTGCGGCCGAGTGCGTGCTGGCCCTGTTCCAGACGCTCACGCCGGAGCGGGTGGCCGCCGGGGCGGCCATCCAGTGGATCACTCGGGCCCCCGGCTTCCACCCCATGGAGTACTCCAAGCTGGGGCAGGAGTGCTTCACCCCCGGCTACATGGACTATTTCCAGCGCATCCCGCGGGAGAAACGGCGCGCCATCGTGGCCGGACAGGGGATGCTCTACAAGGGGATCAGCTTCGCGACCATAGGCGCCCTGTTCGACCTGATCTACGAGCGATCCATCGGCGGCCAGACACCCGGGCTGACCCTCTTCTCCAGCTGCAATCTGGAGGCGGCCGAAGTCCTGAGCGACGGAGCCCTGCGTCTGACCTGCCACCACACCCAGCTCGATCAGCGTTGTACCCTCGAGGCCGATGCCGTGGTGGCCGCCACCGGCTATGCCCACGCCTGGCCCGCCTGGTTCGAACAATTGAAGGGCGAGGTGCTGGCCGTGGACGAACAGGGGGACTGCATAGTGCAGGAGGACTTCACCGCCCGCCGCGCCGATCGGGGCACAGGCCGGGTCTTCATCCACAACGCCGACATCTTCCAGCAGGGGGTAGGCTCGCCGGATCTGGGGCTCGGGCCCAACCGCAATGCCCGCATCCTCAACCAGCTGCTGGGCCGCGCCCACTACCACCTGCCCGCCCGCACCACCTTCCAGCACTACGGTCTGCCGACCGACTGAGCCAAACAGTGAGCCCCCTTGCGGGGGCTCACGCCATTACACCTGTGGGGCCAGGGCCGCGAGCGGGCTGGCAGTCCCCTCCCGCACCAGCTGTTCGAGCAACCGGTCAAGCAGGACACAGAGAGTCTGTATCTGGGCCGGGCTGTAGCGTCCGTCCCGGTAAGTAATGACCAGCCGCAGCCGCCGCTCATCGTCCAGCACATCCTCCATGATCTCGAACTGCAGGCCGAACATGGTTTCGGTCTTGTCCGCATCGATCTGGCGGTAGCGCAGCCCCTCGCCCGCCGGGGTCGGCAGACGGCCGTTGAGGGCGTTGCTGGCGTGGATCTGGATGTAGACGTCGAACAGCAAGCCGTCGGCAGGCGTCATGCCCAATCCCTGCTGGATCTGTTCGAGCGGCACATCCGCATAGCAGAGTGAGTCGTTGATGGTGCGGGTCACCTGGCGCAGCAGATCGCCAAACCGGGTGGTCGCGGCAAACGACACCCGATGCGCCACCATGGTAGTGAAATAGCCCACCGAGTCGAAGAAGGCGGGATCGGTGCGCCCCGAGGTCGAGGTACCGATCAGGATCTCCTCGGCCTGACCCAGCTGGTGCAAGGAGAGGGCGATGGCCGTGTACATCAGGGTAAAGAGGGAGGCATCGTGGCCACGGGCCAGCTCATAGAGCCGGGCCAACGTGCCCTCGGCCGGCTGCCACTCGTGCCAGCGGGCGGCCCAGGTTTCCCCCTGCAGGGGCATCACCGGCAAGGGAGGACGGTGGGAAGCCGGCACGGCGCCGTGCAGCAGACGGGTCCAGTAGGCCAGGTGCGTCTCGTTGATGCCATCCGCCGCCTGCCGGCGGGCAAAATCGTGAAACGCCGGCGCCGGTGCATCCCAGCGGGGGGCAGTCCCGGCGGCGCGAGCCAGGTAAGCCTGGGCCAGCTCCCCCATCATCAGGTTGATGGACCACTCGTCCACCACCATGTGATGCACCAACAAGGAGAGCTGCTGGCGCCCCGTGGCCGGATCGCGCAGGAAACGGATCCGCAGCGGCAGCTCCCGGGTCAGGTCGAAGCGATGGGCCGCTGCGTCGGCCAGGGTCATCCCCTTCGACTCGGCGCTGCCCCAGAACCAGCGATAGCCAGCCAGCTGATCGACCGGGAGAATGCGTTGCCGCACCTCGCCATCCTGCGTCATGAACAGGGTCCGCAAACTGGCGTGGCGCTCGATAATATCGGCAAAGGCGCGAGCAAACAGGGGCTCGTCCACCTCGTCAATAAAGTCGAGGGCAAAGGGAAGATTAAAAATGGTGCCAAAGTCGTGGGCTTCATAAGCCCGCCACAGAGAGGCCTGCGCCAGGGCGAGCGGAGCCGGTGCCCTGTTATTTTCCAAAACGACTTCCGGCAATGAAGCCAGCTCTGATATCACGGCCTTGCGTGCCAAGGCAGCCGCCGTCGGCGATTCGAAAAAGTCGTTGAAGCGGCACTCGATACCGTGCTCGCTCAGTAATTTCCCAATAATTCTGGTCGCCAGCAGGGAGTGACCACCATTATCAAAAAAGTCATCATCCGGTCCCATATCTGGCGATGACAAGGCACGGCGAAATTCCTCAAGAATAATCCGTGAAATATTCTTGCCGACATCATGAGCAGGGGCACAAGAGGCTGGTGTGGCAATGCATGCCGGGGATGATAGCAGCAGCGGCGTTTGCCCGGCCTGGCCGGTAGCCAACCGATCGTAGTGCTCCTTCAGCGCCGCCATCAGGGTCTGTGGCGAACCCTGTTCCGCAAGCACAGGATGCAGCACCAGCGCCAGTGTCACACCTCGTTCTGCGTTGATAATCAATGCCTTGAAAGGCGGCTGGCGGGCACTGTCCCAGGGGGCCTGCTGCACTCGCCGTACCAGCTCATCCACCTCGTCGGCCGCCAGACGATGAAATTCCAGACAGGGATACCAGCCATTTATCTGATATTTAAATAGATCGCCATCGGCACTGAAAAAATAACGGGCATTGAGTTCCGGCTGCTCCTTTATTAATAACTCAACACTCAGTATCAACAGCGAAATATCAATATCGTCAGGAAGCGGCCAACACATCGCCTGTTTAATTATCTGCTCGGGCTGCTGTTGTTGTAACAACCAGCAGCTCTCTTCATGGGCACTGACAGGCAGCTCAAGCAGCCCCTCATTATGGAATTGCAGCAAAAGCCATCTCCTTCTCTGTGGAAATATAACCCTGTGAATAACGTCTGTTTTATTTGAAATAACCACGGACGCATGCCCCTCCCCCCTAATTGGCGGGAAAGGCATTGCGATATATCGATGAACACGATACCGTGCAAATGATTACCATAATGATTTTCATTCTCAAATAAAAATAACACGAGGTTCAGGAGAGAAATCGTGGAAATGGGCACAGGCTCCTTCCAGGCGCAGTTGCATCGTCTGTATCAGGAACATCACGGATGGCTCTGCTCGCTGCTAAGACGCAGGTTGGGCAACAGCTGCGACGCCGCGGATCTGGCGCACGACATCTACCTTCAGCTGCTGCGCAAGGGACACATCCCCACGGCGACCGAGTGCCGTCGTCATCTGATGCAGATCGCCAAGGGCAAGGTGATCGATCTCTATCGCCGGCGTGCGCTGGAGGCCCGCTACCTCGAGCAGCAGAGCTACCAGCCCGACGCTCAGGCCCCCTCGGAAGAGTTGCGCGCCATGCAGCGCGAGGCACTGGGAGCCGTCGCATCGGCCCTGCAACGCCAGTCCCCCAAGATCCGCCAGGCCCTGCTGCTCTCCCGCCTCGGCGGCCTCGGTTATCAGGACATCGCCAGCCAGCTGCAGGTGTCCGTTTCATCGGTCGAGAAGTATATCGCCCAGGGCGTGCAAAGCTGCCATCGCAGCCGGCCTGGCGGCGGCATCTGACCCGGATGGGGGAAATAAAAAGATTCATTTGAGGTTTTTTGTCCCTCGTACGGAAAACCACAGAGATCCGGTCGCTCGTTGCGGCCACCATCACTTCACCGTGGAGAAATAGCCATGAAGGCAGACGATGTGCAGTGCCCCGAGGCCAATACTGGTGGGCCCATCAGCCGCGTGCTGGCCCCCATTCGCGGCCACCTGATCGCCGCCGCCCTGCTGGCGGCCATCGGCGCCATGCTGACCCTGGTCCCGCTGGCCGGGATCGCCCACCTGGCGGGCCTGATGCTGGCCGATGCCGCCGTGCCAAGCGACGCAATCACCGCAGTGCTCGGGATCAGCCTGGCCTGCCTGTTTGGCGGCATGATCCTGCTCAGTGCCGGCGATCTGGTGGCCCACCTGGCCGACAACCGCATCACCGGCCAGCTGCGCCTGGCCCTGACCCGGCGGCTGGCCCGGGTGCCCCTCGGCTGGTTCACCGCCCGCGCCTCGGGGGAGGTCAAACAGGCGATGCAGGACGACATCGGCACCCTGCACAGCCTGACGGCCCACTTCTACACCACCCTGGGCCGCTGCAGCGGCGCCGTGCTTATCTCCCTGATCTACCTCTTCGCCATGGACTGGCGGATGGCCCTCATCGCCCTCTCCCCCTTCCCGCTCTTCTTCCTGTTCTCTGCCCGCGCCCACCGCGCCAGTGCCGCCAACATGCAGCAGTTCGGCGCCGGCATGGCCCGCATCAACAACGCCGTGGTGGAGTTCGTGAGCGGCATCCCCGTGGTCAAGGCCTTCGGCGTGCAGGGCCGGCTGCACACCAGCTACCGCAACGCCATCGATGACTTTGCCCGCGCCTTCACCGACTTCACCCGTCCGCTGGTCGCGGCCATGGCCAACGCCAACGCCATCATGGCCCCCGCCTCGGTCCTCGGGGTGGTACTGGCCGGCGCCGTGGTGATGGTACGAGCGGGCGCCATGGCGCCGGCCGAGGTGCTGCCCTTTGTGCTGGTGGCGCCGGGGCTGTGCGCCCCCCTGATGCTGCTGAGCTACCTCAAGCACGATCTCGGCAGCGCCACCGCGGCCGCCGAACGGCTCCACGGCCTGCTCACCACTCCGGTATTGACGGAGCCTGCCGCCGGCACCGGTTTGCTGCCGGTCGACAACACCCTGCGCCTCGAGCAGGTGAGCTACCGCTACGACGACCAGACCCCGGTGCTCAGCGAGCTGACCGTCACCCTGACCCCGGGCACGGTCACCGCCATCGTCGGCGCCTCCGGGGCCGGCAAATCGACTCTGGCCAGGCTGCTGCTGCGCTTCTTCGACCCGAGCGAGGGGCGCATCACCCTGGGTGGGGTGGACCTGCGCGATCTCGAGAGCCGCGAGCTCTATCGCCACATCGGCTTCGTGCTGCAAGAGGTGCGCCTGGTGCACGCCAGCCTGCACGACAACATCGCCCTCGGCCGCCCCGGCGCCAGCCACCAGGAGGTCGAGGCCGCCGCGCGCCGCGCCAACATCCACGACCGCATTCTGGCCCTGCCGCGGGGCTACGACGCCGTGGTCGGTGAGGACGCCAATCTCTCCGGCGGCGAGCTGCAACGGGTCAGCATCGCCCGCGCCCTGCTGCTCGACCCGCCGGTGCTGGTGCTCGACGAGGCTACCGCCGCCGCCGACGCCGACAACGAGGTGAAGCTGCAACAGGCGCTCTCCACCTTCGCCCGCGGCCGCACCCTGGTCGTCATCGCCCACCGGCTCGACACCGTGATGCACGCCGACCGGATCCTGGTGCTCGACAACGGCGTCCTGTGCGAGCAGGGGCGCCACCACGAACTGCTGGCCCGCCGCGGCCGCTATGCCCGTCTGTGGGAACAGGGGGGATACGACACTCCCACCCAGACCCCTCATCAGGAGGCCGTCCCCACATGCTGAACACCTTCCTGCGCCTGCTCGGCGACGACGCCGTCCTGCTGCGCCGCTACGGCCTACTGGCCCTGCTCTACGGCCTGCTCTGCGGCCTGACTCTGGTCTGCCTCATCCCGGTGCTCACACATCTGCTGCGTGCCGAGACCGATGCCTCCACCGGCTGGCTGCTGGTGCAGCTGATAGGCGTGCTGCTCTGCTGGAACCTGCGCCGCCGGGTGGAAAAGGCTGGCATCGCCGTGGGGATCGCGGTGCTGCGCACCGGCCGCCACGCCTTGGGCGAGCACGTGGGCAGCCTGCCCATCGGCTGGTTCACCCCGGCCAACACCGCCCGCCTCAACCACCTGGCCTCGCAAGGCATGATGGAGCTGGCCCAGCTGCCGGCCCACGTCTTCACCCCCCTGCTCGGCGGGGTGATCACCCCGCTGGTGGTGCTGGTGGCCCTGTTTGCCCTCGATGTGCAGCTCGGCCTCATCGCCCTGATCGCCCTGCCGCTGCTGGTGGCGGTCTTCCTGCTCACCACCCGCCTCAACCAGAACGCCGACCAGACCTTCCACCAGCATGCCGCCGATACCAGCCAGCGCATGGTGGAGTTTGCCCAGGCCCAGTCGGTGCTGCGCGCCTTCAACGGCGAGCAGGGGGGAACCCGTTTCCTCGAGCAGGCCATCGCCCAGCAGCAAGCCTCCGGCAGGCAGCTGATCCGGCTCACTGCCCTGGCCTCGGGGCTCAACGTCTGGGCAGTGCAGGCCTGCTTTGCCACCCTGTTGCTGGTGGCCGCCCAGCACCTGGGCGGTGCCGACAGGGAGAGCCTGATCGCCGCCCTGGTGACCCTGGTGCTCATCAACCGCTTCATCGATCCCCTGCTCGACGTGGCCGGCTACAGCGACGTGCTGCGCGGCGCCCGTGCCCAGCTGGCGGCCCTGCAAACCATGTTCGACTACCCGGCCCAGCCGCAGCCGGCCACTCCTGCCACCCCGCTGGATGGCTCAGTGGAGCTGCGCGGGGTGCATTTTGGCTATGACCCGGCCCACCCGCAGGTGCTCAAGGGGGTGGATCTGGCGGTGGCGCCCGGCAGCATGATGGCGCTGGTCGGTGCCTCGGGCTCGGGCAAGAGCACAGTACTGCGGCTCATCGCCCGCTTCTTCGACGTCGGCGAAGGGGCTGTGCTGGTGGGAGGGGTGGACGTGCGCGCCATGAGCGGTGAGACCCTGGCCAGTCACATCAGCCAGATCTTCCAGGATGCCTATCTGTTCCAGGGCACCATTGCCGACAACATCCGCATCGGCAAGCCCGAGGCCAGCGATGCCGAGCTGCTGCACGCCGCCCATCAGGCCGGGGTGAGCGAGATAGTCGAGCGCCTGCCGCTCGGGCTCGACACCCAGGTTGGCGAGGGTGGTGCGCGCCTCTCGGGGGGCGAGCGCCAGCGGATCGCCATCGCCCGCGCCCTGCTCAAGGACGCCCCCATCCTGCTGGTGGACGAGGCCACCGCCGCGCTGGATGCGGAGAACCAGGCCGCCATCACAGAGACGCTGGCCCGGCTGCGGGGCAAACGCACCCTGATCGTCATCGCCCACCAGCTCTCGACCGTGGCCATGGCCGATCAGATAGTGGTGCTCGACGATGGCATGGTGTGCGAGCAGGGCCCCCACGCCGTGCTCAGTCGCCAGCCGGGGCGCTACGCTCACTTCCTGGCGCAGCGTGCCAGCGCCAAGGGGTGGCGCCTGACCGGAGAGGACGCGTGAGGGCGCTCCTGCTGCCGGCGACCCTGCTGGTGCTGGCCGCGTGCTCCCTGCTGATCGGGGCGCGCCCCCTCCCGCTGGCGGAGCTCTTCGCCGGGGATGGCCTGCTCACCCTCACCGCCAGTCGCCTGCCGCGGCTGGCGGCGGTACTGTTGACCGGCGCCGGGCTGGCGGTGGCCGGCGTCATCCTGCAGCAGATAGTGCAGAACCGCTTTGTCGAGCCCGCCACCTCCGGCGGGCTCGACGCCGCCAAGCTCGGCATCCTGATCGCCCTGACCCAGCTGCCCGCCGCCGGCACCACCGGCCGCATGCTGCTGGCGCTCGCCTTCTGCTTTGCCGCCAGCCTGCTGTTCATCGTCATCGTGCGCCGTATCCGCTTCAAGAATACCGTGCTGATCCCGGTGATCGGCCTCATGTATGGCAGCGTGCTGAGCGCCCTCGCCGAGTTCTACGCCTACCAGCACAACATCCTGCAGAGCATCCAGGGCTGGATGCTGGGGGATTTTTCCAAGGTGGTCGAGGGCAACTACGAGATCATCTACCTCATCCTGCCCATCACCCTGCTGACCTATCTCTACGCCCACCGCTTCACCGTGCTCGGCATGGGGGAGGAGGCCGCCGCCAGCCTGGGGCTCGGGTACTCGGCCACCGCCACCCTCGGCCTGCTGCTGGTGGCGGTCACCGTGGCCGCCACCGTCATCACGGTCGGCGCCATCCCCTTCGTCGGGCTGGTGATCCCCAATCTGGTGGTGCTGCGCCACGGCCAGCACCTGAGAAAGACTCTACCGCTGGTGGCCCTCTACGGTGCCCTGCTGCTGCTGGCGTGCGACCTGCTGAGCCGGCTGCTGATCCACCCCTTCGAGGTGCCCATCGGGCTCACCGCCGGCAGCCTCGGCGGCGTGCTGTTCCTGCTGCTGATCCTCTGGCAGCGCCGATGAGAGAGACTCTTATGCGTTACGGGATCTGGGGGCTGCTGGCCCTGCTTGCCGCGACCTTTGTGCTGTTCGGGTCGGAGCTCGACACCGGCTACATCATCCCCCAGCGGCTGCTGCGCCTGGCCGCCATCACGGTGGCCGGCGTCTGCATCGCGGTCTCGGCCATCAGCTTCCAGACCCTGGCGGGCAATCGCATCCTGACCCCCGCCATCATGGGGTACGAGGCGGTCTATCTGCTGCTGCAAGCCCTGCTGGTGCTGCTGCTCGGCAGCCAGAGCCTGCTGCTGCTCGGGCGCGAGGAGAACGGCATGCTGTCGCTGCTGCTGATGCTGGGGTACTCGGCCATCATCCACCGCTGGCTGTTCCGGCCCGGGCAGACCGACCTGTTCCAGCTGCTGCTGACGGGGCTGGTGCTGACCATGGTGTTTGGCACCCTGACCCAGTTTGTCCAGCTCAAGACCAGCCCGGGGGAGTTCGCCATCCTGCAGGGGTTCGGCTATGCCTCGTTCAACCGGGCCCAGCCGCTGGAGCTGCTGATAGGGGGCGGCCTGGTCGCCCTGGTCTGTCTCGTCATCGCCCGCCGCCAGGCCGAGCTCGACGTGCTGGCGC
Organism: Aeromonas sp. 600276; assembly: GCF_049175815.1. Taxonomy (NCBI): domain Bacteria; kingdom Pseudomonadati; phylum Pseudomonadota; class Gammaproteobacteria; order Aeromonadales; family Aeromonadaceae; genus Aeromonas; species Aeromonas sp. 600276. The sequence continues at coordinate 233,034 of NZ_JAAKVU010000005.1, forward strand.
TCGGGCGCGAGCAGGCCAGCTCGCTCGGGGTGGATTACCGGCGGGCGGTACGCCTGCACCTGGCGCTCATCGCCGTGCTGGTGGCCGTCTCCACCAGCCTGGTCGGCCCCACCGCCTTCATGGGGGTGTTCGTGGCCAACATCAGCTATGCCCTGGCGCGCACCTTCCGCCACCGGGTCACCCTGCCGCTCGGCTGCGCCATCGCCATCGCGCTCTTCATCCTGGCCCAGTTCCTTGTGGAACAGATCTTCAACTACCGCACCACGGTCAGCATCCTCATCAACCTGGTGTGCGGCACCTACTTCCTCGCCCTGATGGTCAAAACCAGAGGATCGCCATGATCTCCCTCGAACAGGTTCACCAGCGCTACGGCGATCGCGCCGTCCTGCGCGACATCACAGTCGACTTCCCGGCCGGCCGGGTCACCTCGCTGATCGGCCCCAACGGCGCCGGCAAGAGCACCCTGCTGATGGCCATGGCCCGTCTGCTGCCCATCAGCCAGGGACGGATACGCCTGGGGGACACCGACCTGCACCGCTTCACCGCCCGTGACTACGCCAAGCGGGTCGCCACCCTGCGCCAGTCGCCGGACGTGGGGCTGCGACTGACGGTCGACGAGCTGGTCGCCTTCGGCCGCTTCCCCTACAGCCAGGGCAACCTGACCCGGGAAGACCGCATCGCGGTCGACGAGGCCATCGACTTTCTCTCCCTCGCCCCCTTGCGCCGGGCCTACCTCGACGAGCTGAGCGGCGGGCAGCGGCAGCTGGCCTACCTCGCCATGACCGTCGCCCAGCAGACCGACTGCCTGCTGCTCGACGAGCCCCTCAACAACCTCGACATGAAGCACGCGGTGCAGCTGATGCAGGCGATCCGCCGCCTCAGCGACGAGCAGGGGCGCACCCTGATCCTGGTGGTGCACGACATCAACTTCGCCGCCAACTATTCCGACCACATCGTCGCCATGAAGGGGGGCGCGCTTGCGGGCAGCGGCCCGGTCGCCGAGATGGTCACCCCGGCCAACCTGGAGGCGCTCTACGACCTGCGCTTCGACATACTGCCGAGCCAGCGCGGCCTGCTGTGCAACTACTTCAACCCAACCCCGTCTGGAGAATTGTTATGAGGATCAATACGCTCACCGCCGTGCTGCTGGCCGCCATCGCAGGGCTCACCGGCTGCGACGCCCCCAGGGAGCAGGCCACCACCGGGGCCGACGGCACCCTGGTCACCGTGACCCACCAGCTCGGCACCACCCGGGTCGTCACCCCGCCCAAGCGGGTGGTGGCCTTTGACATGAGCGAACTCGATACCCTGGATCAGCTGCAGGCCCCGGTGGCCGGCATCGCCAAGGATTACGTGGCGCACTTCCTGCAGCGTTATCGGGACGACCCGGCCGTGATGGACGTGGGCACCACCATCCAGCCCAACCTGGAGCGGCTGCACAAGCTCAAGCCGGATCTCATCCTCATCTCCCCCCTGCAGGCCCAAAGCTACGAGGCGCTGAGCCAGATAGCCCCGACCCTGCACTACGACATCGACATGACCAACCGCGACGGCCACATCCTGGAGGCCGCCAAGGCCCACCTGCTCACCCTCGGCACCCTGCTCGGCCAGGAGGCGCTGGCCAAAGAGAAGGTGCAACAGATGGACGCCAAGATCGCCGAGGTGCAGGCACTGACGCGGGATCGCCCGGAAAAAGCGCTGATCGTGCTGCACAACAACGGCGCCTTCACCGCCTTTGGCACCCAATCCCGCTACGGCTTCTTGTTCGACACCCTGGGGGTCAAGCCGGCCGGATTGGAGCGGGACACCGGCATGCACGGCCAACCCATCTCCAACGAGTTCATCCAGCAGGCCGACCCGGACATCCTGTTCGTCATCGACCGCACCGCCGTGATGGAGCGACGCACAGCCATCGACGCCGGTACCCTGGACAACCCGCTACTGCGCCAGACCAAGGCGTGGCGCAACGGCAAGGTGCGCTTCGTCGACCCCGAAACCTGGTACCTCTGCACCGCCAGCTTCACCTGCCTGAACCGCATCGCCGACGAGGTGATGGCCGCCTATCGCAGCTGATCCCCCGTGCCCGGCCAACGCCGGGCATCAATACGCAAATGAGAGTTATTTTTATTTGAGGGTTTTAGAGTGTCATCCGGAAAGCATAAGGAGACAAAAACGCACTCCTCACCCTGAAAGGAATCCTGCATGCAGACATTGCACTCATCCTCCCTTGCCGTGCCGCGCCACGGACTCTCCCGCCTGACGCTGGCCATCCTGGCCGGCCTGCAACTGGGCAGCGCCTGGGCCGCTCCGGCTCCCCGTGAAGAAGCCGCCCCCCGTCCCGACGAAGTCGTCGTGGTGGAGGGTCGCAAGGCCTACGCCGGCGGCCAGGTCGCCGCCGACAACCGGGTCGGCCTGCTCGGCAACAAGCCCTTCCTGGAGACGCCGTTCAACACGGTGAGCTACACCGAGGAGTACATCGAGGATCGCCAGGCCCAGGACATAGGCGCCGTGGCCGGTGCCACCAACCCCTCGGTCTATGTGCCGAGCAAGCGCAGCCTGTTCGAGACCTTCTACATCCGCGGCTTCAACACCAACGCCAACGACATCACCTTCAACGGCCTCATCGGCATGGCGCCGAACATGCGCAGCTCCACCGAGATGGCCGCGCGGGTCGACGTGCTCAAGGGGCCATCGGTACTGCTCAACGGCATGCCGCCGGATGGCAGCGTGGGCGGCAACATCAACATAGTGCCCAAGCGCGCCGGCAAGACCCCCCTGGCCAAGGTCACCGCCAGCTATGAATCGGACGGCCTCGGTGGCGTGCACCTGGACCTGGGTCGCCGTTTCGGCGACGAGCAGCAGTGGGGGGTACGCTTCAACGGCGTCTATCGGGACGGGGACACCGCGGTCAACGACCAGCAGCACAAGATGGAGCTCACCTCGGTCGGGCTGGACTGGCGCGGCGAACGGGCCCGCGCCTCGGCCGATCTCTACCGTCAGCACGAGCGGGTGGACGGGGTGAACTACTTCGGCATCTTCTCGGTCGCCAGCCAGGTGACCCAGCTGCCCGAGCCCAAGCGTGGTGACTACTCCCTGGCGCCGGCCTGGGCCTACACCATCAACGACACCAAGGCCGCCGTGCTGCGCGCCGAATATGATCTGACCGACAACCTCACCGCCTTCATCGCCTGGGGCCAGCGTGACGGCGGCTACAGCGCCCTCATCACCCGCAACACCCTGCTCAATGACGCCGGCGACATCAATGCCATGGCGGCCCGCTCCGAGCGGGACGGTACCCAGCGCTCCGGCGAGGCGGGCCTGCGCGGCACCTTCGGCACCGGCCCGGTCGATCACGCCTGGTCGCTGGCCGCCACCCGCTACACCTCGGAGCAGACCTTCCGGGACAAGATATTCTTCAACCACGCCATGACCAACTACGACCGGCTGGACTTCGGGCCCGCGCCGGATCTCGCCGGGTACGGTGCCGTCACCTCGCGCAGCGAGGCGACCCTGGCGAGCGTGGCGCTGGTCGATACCCTCTCCTTCCTCGATGGCGACCTGCAGTGGACCCTGGGGGCCCGCCGCCAGACGGTCGAGAGCAGCAACTTCAACGGCAGCGGCGACCAGACTGCCCGCTACGAGGAGAGCCGGGTCTCGCCCGCCACCACCCTGCTGGTCAAGCTGCGCGACGATTTCGCCGTCTACACCAACTACATCGAGGGGTTGAGCCAGGGTGGCGCGGCGCCGAACACCGCCAGCAATGCCGGCGAGATCATGAAGCCCTATCAAACCAAGCAGTATGAGGTCGGTGCCAAGCTGGATCTGGGCCACTTCGCCCATACCCTGAGCCTGTTCCAGATCGCCAAGCCGAGCGCCTACACAGACCCCAGCTCCAACGTCTACGGGGTCTACGGGGAACAGCGCAACCGCGGCATCGAGTGGGATCTGTTCGGCGAGCTCACCCCCGAGCTGCGCCTGCTGGGCGGGGCCTCCTACACCCAGGCTGAGCTGACCAAAGCGCTCAACGAGAGCAACGTCGGCCACCAGGCCACCGGGGTGCCCAAGTGGATGGCCAAGCTCGGCGCCGAGTACGATCTGGCCGCCGTGCCGGGGCTGACCCTGACCGGCAACACCCAGTTCATCGGCGAGCGGTTCGTCACCGATGACAACCGCCTCTCGCTGCCCTCCTACACCACCTTCGACCTGGGGGCCCGCTACACCATGCGGATCGCCGACCACGCGCTGACCGTGCGGGCCGCGGTGCAGAACCTCACCGGCCGCGACTACTGGATCGGCTCCTGGTCCGGCGGCGACGGCAGCGGCCTCTCCGGCGGCCTGGGGGCGCCACGCACCTTCCAGCTCTCCACCTCGCTCACCTTCTAAGCAGCAGAAAAGCCATTGTCAAAATGGCTTTTCTTTTATGTGCCTCGGATGCCGGCCCGGTCGGCTTGCGCCAGATCGGATTTTCACGCCGCACCGACAGCATCTGACTCACTTGTGCGGTATGCTGTCACGCTCACGATCAACCATGACCTCTGTTGAGGCCTGCCTTATGAAATACCTAGTAGTTCAAACCAAACAGATAGGGGATGTACTGATCTCCACCGCGCTGTGCAACAACCTCAAGCAGAATGACCCAAGCGGCGAGGTTCACTATCTGGTCATGGATTATTGCGCGGGTATGGCGCAGGGCAATCCCAATATCGATCGGCTCATCATCATCGAGAAGGCCAGGCGCAACGAGTGGCGCTACATGAAGGATCTGCTGCTGGCCATTCGCCGCGAACGCTACGACGTGGTGGTCAACAGCCAGGGCCAGATGATCGGTCTGCTCAGCTGCCTCTTCTCCGGTGCCCGCCTGCGCATCGGCTTTGACTCCTTCCCCTGGCGACTCGGCCACAACCGCATCGTCCGTTTTCGCAAGGACACCGAGTTTCAGGGCAACAGCACCCTGGTCGACGACCGCTTCTCGCTGCTCAAGCCGCTCAAGCTGGCCCGCGAGGATCGCAACTACTACCTCTGGCTGAGTGAAGAAGAGAAACAACAAGGAAGGGATACCCTGCTGGCCGCCGGCGTCGACCTGAACCGCCCGCTGATCGCCATGGGCGTCAACTCGCTCGGGCACTACAAGCGCTGGCCCATCGACTGCTTCGCCAAGGTCGCCCAGTGGCTGATCGAGCAGCACAATGCCCAGATCCTGATCTACTGTGGGCCGGGGGAGGAGGAGTACAACCGCGGCCTGAAACCGCTGCTGCCCGCCACCCTGCAAGCCAGCGTCTTCGATCACATCAAGACCCGCTCGGTACGGGAATTGGTGGGGCTGTTCGCCCACTGCCGGCTGTTTGTCGGCAATGACACCGGCCCCCGCCACATGGCGCAGGCCATCGACCTGCCCCTGCTGACCATAGTGGCCCCCGGTGGCGACAAGATCATCGCCAACCCGGTCAACCACCCCCGTTATCAGGCCATCGATGTGTTCGATGCCAAGGGGCCCGGCTTCCAGCTGCCGCAGAACGCGGAGAAGGACTTCATCGACGAAGCCCTGCTGCGCGCCATCACTCCCGAGCTGGTGATTGCACGGCTGACAGCGCTGCCTGATTGGCAAGCAGCCACGCCCTGAAAGTACGCTCGAATTCGGCCAGATCGAGGGAGTTGATATCCTGCTCCCTGGTATTGGTCGAGAACAGCACTGTGGCCGACGGGGAGTTGGGGTGCCACTCGAGGAAGTTCTCGTTGCCGCCACCTATGTCCGGGTTGTAGAGGCCAAGAATGGGCTTGTGCAGCCCGGCGGCGATGTGCACCGTCGCCGTGTCCACCGAGATCAGCCCCTGACACTGGCGCAGCTGGGCAAACAGCCCGGCCAGCGAGGGTGCATCCGGTGACAGCAGCAGGCGCTCCGGTTGACTCAGGCCGGCCCGGATCCCGGCCACCTCCTCTTCCATGCCCGGCGGATAGAGCAGGCAGATGGCGCAAGAACCGGCCGCCAGCATCTGCTCAATCATCTGGCTGATAAGTTCGGGCCGCAGGCGGCGGGAGCTGCCACTGCCATAAGGGTTGAAACAGAGGACCGGCGCGGCCGGCCACCAGCTGGCCAGCGCATCGGACGGGCTCATGGTCGGGACTATGTACTGCTGATCCGGATTGCTCACGCCGAGCCGCTGCAGCAGCAGGGCGAACTTGTCGGAGAAGTGCATGCCGCTGGAGGCCTTGCCCAGCTTGAGGTTGACCGCCTGCAGGGCATCGTCCATGCCGGCGACCCAATCTGCTCTGACCTGACTGATGAAGAAGATATCCTTCATTTTCAGCATTTTGCCAAAATGCACCAGGCACTCCACCTCCCCCAGCGAATGGGCCAGCCGCTTGAGCTGGCCATAGCCCGGCCGCTTGGGCACCTCTATCACCTTGTCCATGCCGAAATGATCGCGAAACAGGGGCGCCATGGCCGCGGTCGTGACGATCCACACCTCCCGCTCCGGGCTGGCGCGCTTGATCTCACGGGCCACCCAGGACGAGACGATGGCATCGCCCAGTTTGGCATCCCAGCGCAGCAACACTATCTTCCCCTTGCGCTCGTGCAGCGGAGCCGGCCGCTTGCGATCGAACAGCAGCTGCCCCAGCTTGCGGCGAAGAATGTCACGCTGGAGTTGCAGATCGTTGATTAATGACATGAATCCACCAGAAGAGCCGTTGAATTGGGAGAAGGATAATACCAGCCTGACGCGGCTAGAGCGCCATCAGGGCATCGACCTGACGGCTGATCTCGGCCGGCGACAGGGCCGCCAGCTGATCCGTGGTCGACCTCAGCACTATGTTGCGGCCCGCCAGCGGGATGAAGGCATCGCGCCAGCGCTCGTTGTTCATCAACACCAGGGTGGGCACCCCGAAGGAAGAGGAGATATGGATGATGGAGGTATCGGTGGAGATGACCCCTCGCGCATCCTTGATGATCTTGGCGGCATCGAGAATGGTGTCGGGAAACAGCGCTCTCATGTCTTGCCGCGAACAGGCCACTGGCTGCCTGGAGAAGACCAGGTAGGAGATCCCCTCATAGGCAGGCAACTGCGCCAGGATGCCGTCAATCTGCGCCTCCGTCATCGAGTTGCCGACCTGGCTACCCGTCAGGTTGACCAGCAGATAACGGCCATACGCACGGGTATCCAGCTGTTCATTGCAGGGCGACGGTATGGTGACCGGCATCCCGGTCTGCTCGCCGGTCACGCTGAGCATGCGATAGACGAAGTGATCCCGGTTGGGACGTGACGACACTATGGTGGCCTTCTTGTTGAACAGCGGCAGCAACTTCTGCTGCCCTTCGCTCTTGAAGCGCAGGGGCAACGACTGCAAGCGCCCGTTGGCCAGCAACAGCAACTTGGCCATGGCGATATCGTCAGGCTCGTCAAACAGATTGATCACCAGGTCATATCGCCGCTGCCTGAGTTCACGCAGCTTGCACCACATGCTCGCCGGCAACAGGGTGTCGTTGAGGGTGATCACGTGACATTCGTCGATCCCGGCGACCGATGCCGCCAGCAGCTGGTTGCGCCGGCTGCACACCAGCTCGAGCCGCGCGGCGGGGTACATCTCCCTGAGCCGAGCGATGGCGGGCAGGGTAAGAATGAAGTCGCCGATGGCGTCATAACCGACCACCAGCACTCTCTCCACCTGCGCTCCGGCAGGGCATGGGGCGGCGTCAGGCTCTCTGCCAATCAGCCATCTGGCAATGGAATGGGTAAGCAACTTTTTGAGGTTCATGGGTCATCCAGCATGTGTGGCCGCTGCTTTGGCAAGGCCCGCAGGGTGCCGACCCGCCGTCGGCACACTCCGCCCTATTTCAGATAGTGGCCGTAGGCCCTGTCATCTATGGTGGTGGTGAACAGATCCACATCCAGACAGCTGGGTTCCACCCCGGATGCGGTCAGGCCGTTGAGCTGCAGGCGGCCGGTCAGATAGTCGGAAGGCATCCGCAGCGGATAGGCGCACTGCAACAGCTTCTTGGCCCCGGTCAGACTCAGCACATACCCTGCGGTAGAGAGCACACCTCGTTTGGAGGTGCGGCTGGGGGTCAGGTATCTGGCGAGTCGATAACCACCCGGCAGGGATGACAGGAACGGCCAGCGTTTGGCTTTGCCATGGTGCAGGAAGACGATTTCCGATTTGCAGGAGTGCACTATGGCCTCGATGATGGCCTTGCTGTGCATGTGCAGGTAGATGTCATCCTCCAGCACCACGCAGCGTTCAATGCCCTCGGCAACGATGCGCTCATAAAGCCGGATATGGCTCATGGCACAACCTATCTCGCCAAAGCTCAGCGCATGGCCGCACACCTCCTTGGCCAGTTCAAAATCCACCTTGGTCAGTTCGGCACTGCTCAACGCCTTCCCGTCGGTTGCGTCTACAAATTCGAAATCGATGCCCAAATGCGCCATCTGCTGAACAACCATCGCCCGTCGCTCAACGCTGCGAGCCAGACTGATGACAAAAACTGGAATCATGACGTACGGGTATCCTTTTTCAACTCATGGGCAAACCAGATGAAAACCAGGCTGAGCGTGTACAGATAGAGCACCCCTTGATGCTCAAACGGCACATCACTCAATGAATTAACTGAAAACGCCAGCGGCACCAGCACCCCGGCGGAAATCTTGCTGATGTTGGTCGCGGCAAGGTAGAGAGGCCATCCCAGAAAAACCAGCAGTGCGACAAAGCCGATGCCACCCCGGATCACCAGGTTCTGCATGTACTGGTTATGGGAATGGGCCAGCGACGGATGCAAAATCAGTTGGGAAATCTGATGATTGTTGACCTGAGTCTGCTTCAGCGCATCAAAGCCATCGGTACCCACCCCGACGACCGGCGAATCCAGAAAGCCCAGCCAGGCGCTCTGCCAGGCAATCACCCGCAGGCCCCAGGATGACTCATAAGAGCCATTCTCTGCCGATTGAAGGTCCGACACGGCTTCGGCAACCCGCTCCTGTACCAATTGATTGGCCTGATAGATGGCACCTGTCGTGGCCATGCAGAGCACGGCGACGGCAATGTATTTCCAGGGTTTGAAGTAGGCCTTGTAGCAGATGACGTAGGCGAGAATGATCCCGAAGGCGAGCCAGACCCCCCGACTCTGGGAGAGATACAGCGCAAACAGGGCAGCGAGCAGGCCAACCAGAGCCCCCCCTCTCAGCCAGGCGGCCAGTTGCCCCTGCTGAAAGACAAACCAGTTGAGAATCGCCAGGGCAAGTGCCGCCTGCGAGAAGAGAATGGCATTGGTGAACCCCTCCACCCTGACGATACCGTGATGGTACTGCCAGAAGCTGAGGATCCCGAGCCCGACGCCACCCAGCACGATGGCCAGGTACCCCAGCATCAGCAGCACGGGTTTGCGCGGCATCATCAGCGCGAAGACAGCGACATAAAACAGCCCTCGCATCACCCCGTACTGATCGCCATGGATCAACCGGTTCACGAAGATCATGACGGCGTACACCAGCAGGCCCCAGAGAATCCGTCGATCCCTGAGCCCAACATCCCGCTGCTTGCCGACAAAGTAGTTCAACAGACCGAAGATCCCGGTCACCGCCAGCAGGTTGGACTGCATGCTCTGGCCGGCTGGCACCAGAAACAGGCCGCAAAAGGCAAAGATGATGGTCAGTCCGAACAGGGCTGTCGTCACCTTATCGAGCAAAACGAGGCTTCTGCTGAGCATCAATCACGATTTCCTGAAGACATAGTTACCCCGGATCTTGCGCCACAGGCCAAACACATCGGTACGCGGGAAGATGGCGATGCGGCGGATCCGGAAAGGGTCCTGGTGCATGCCTCTTGGCCCGCTGTTGGTGGCCACGGCAAAACGGTAGCCCGCCGCCATCGCCTGCGCCTTGGCGCTCTCATCCATATCCCCATAAGGGTAGGCGAACGACAGCAAAGGGTGGCCAAGCAGAGTCTCGAGTTGCCGCTTGTTCTCTTGTATTTCATGGGCTTGCTGCTCGGGTGCAAGCTTGCTCAACCTGGGGTGGGTCAGGGTATGGCCGCCGATCTCCACATGGCCGGAGGCCACCAGCGCCTTGAGCTGCTCGCCATTCATCAGATCCACCCGGGTGTCCGGGTTGCTCGCCTGCTCCACGTCCCAGCGGTTATACCCTTCCCCCGTGACCACGTATACCACGGCTTTGTAACCATATTTTTCCAGCAGCGGCAGCATGCGGGTCAGGTTGTCCTGATAGCCGTCGTCAGCCGTGATCATCAGGTATCTCTTGCCGTATTGCAGACGATGGATGAACCCCTTGTCCGCCAGGTCGCGAAAGGTCAGGGTCTCATAACCCAGCCACTTCATCAGGCGCAGGTGCTTCTCGAACATGGCGATCGGCATCCAGGTACCGTGCACCCCCTTCTCGCTCTCGTGCTCGATGAAGCGGTGGTACATGATGACCGGCATCTCGCGGCGCAGGGTTTCGACCACCGCATCCTGATAGATTGACTCCAGCCCGGAGACGACTCCCGCCAAGCCATACTCGGCCTGAATGCGCTGACGGATAACGTCGGAGACGCTGCCGCTGGCCAGGGCCGGGGCAATCTGCGTCTTCAGCGCGGAAAAATCGATAGCCAGATCCCTGGGGCCTATGTCGCCGAAGTTGCTGGCCAGCGCCTCGTCCAGATTCTGCCCGGTCACCAGGCCGATGGCTTTGGCCTCGCCGATGGCAAACGCCGGGCGACCGCACAACAGGGCCTCCATCGCTACCCGACCGGCACCGATCACCAGATCGCATTGCGCCATCAGGGCAGGGACATCCTCCACGTAACCGACGAAATCGACCCGGTCACGAAAACGCACGAAGCGCTCGGGCAGCTGGCTGCCACTCACCACCTTCACCTGGCAGGCATCCAGATCCAGCACTTCATCCAGCAACCGGTAGCAGAGCTCCCCCTTGGGGCCGCTGAGCCGACCTATGATGGCGATCACCGGCTTGGCGTTGTCCGGAGCCGGCACGGGCTGGAACTTGTCGGTCTCGATGCCGTTGCGCAGCACCTGTACGATGGCCGGATCCACCCCCAGGTTGTCGATGATCTGGCTGGCGATATCTTCGCACACCGCCACCGCCCGAAAACCGAGGGCATGAAAGGCCTTGCGGGAGGCATGCACCGGCTGGCGCCCGTGTACCGTGGTGATCATGGGAGTGCCGGTCAGCTTGCAGGCCACATAGCTGCTCCAGCCGGAGGCGCGCGAGTGGGCATGCACCAACTGGATATGATGCTTCTTGATGAGGTAGACGAGGTAAAACACGTGCCAGAAGCGGCGCAGTATGCTGCGCTTGTTGAATCGCAGCTTGAATACCTGGCCCAGCGTGGGCTTGGTCAGAGTGTCCGATACATAGAAAACCTGGTGGCCACGCCGGGTCAATTCGTTACCGACCGTGGTGGCATAGACCTCAGCGCCCGTCACTTCGAGCTGGGAGAGTGCCATCAATATATTCATGGGAGGGTATCCGAACGACGGGTGGCCAGCAGCCACCCGTCAGAGGGGGATCAAGCCCGGTTCAACCAGGCCATGTAGTCGGCCACGCCTTCGGCCACTGTCTTGAACTCGGCGTCATAGCCGACACCGCGCAGCTTGGTCATGTCCGCCTGGGTGAAGCTCTGATAGCGGCCCTTGAGGTGATCCGGGAAGGGAATATACTCGACGGCGCCTTTCTGGTGATGCTTGATCACCGCCTCGGCCACGTTCTGGAACGGCTCGGCACGACCAGTACCGCAGTTGAAGATGCCGGAGTGCTGCGGATTCTGCCAGAACCAGAGGTTCACCTTGCAGACGTCATCCACATAGATGAAGTCGCGCATCTGACCGCCGTTGGGGAAACCGTCGCAGCCTTCGAACAGCTTGGGATTCTCGCCCTTCTTCACCTGGGTGTTGAGGTGGAAGGCAACCGAGGCCATGGAGCCCTTGTGCTGCTCGCGCGGGCCATAGACGTTGAAGTACTTGAGGCCGACTACCTGAGAGTTGATCTCCGGCATCCAGCGGCGCACATACTGGTCGAACAGCTGCTTGGAGTAGCCGTAGACGTTGAGCGGCTGCTCGAACTTGGGATCTTCGATGAAGTTGTCGTTGCGCCCGCCGTAGGTCGCGGCGGAAGAGGCGTAGATGAACGGAATTTCCCGCTCGATGCAGTAGTGGAACAGATCCTTGGAGTACTCGTAGTTGACCTCCATGATGAACTTGCCGTTCCACTCGGTGGTGGCGGAGCAGGCACCTTCGTGGAAGATCACCTCGATGCCGTCCCACTCTTCAAACTCGTCACCGGAGACGATCCGCGCCTGGAACTCATCCTTATCCATGTAATCGGCAATGGTCAGATCGACCAGATTGACGAACTTGGTGCCGTCGGTCAGATCATCGATGACCACGATGTCGGTCCGTCCTTGAGCGTTCAGCTGCTTGACCAGATTGCTGCCGATAAAGCCAGCACCGCCAGTTACTACGATCATGGAGTTTGCCTCGCGTACGTTGATGGTCACATGTGACTGCCTGTTAAAGCTGTGTATAGTGAGCCAATTTAAAATTGCCGAAAAGTTTATCACGGGCCGCAGGGGGATTCGACCTTGACGAGATCGCCCCCGGGACCCGGCAGAGGGAGCAGCGATGAAAACCAGAGACAGGATCATTCACAGCGCCACCGAGCTGTTCAACGATCAGGGTGAGCGCAACATCACCACCAACCACATTGCCGCCCACCTCGGCATCAGCCCGGGCAACCTCTATTACCACTTCCGCAATAAAGAAGACATCATCCACTCCATCTTCGACCAGTACGCCCGTCACCTGAGCGAGAGCTTCACACCGGCCCGCAGCGACGAGATCAAGCTGGAAAACCTGATGGGCTATCTGGATGCCATCTTCTATCTGATGTGGCAGTTCCGCTTTTTCTACGCCAACCTGCCGGACATTCTCAGTCGCGACGAGCCGCTGCAGCAGAAGTACCTCAAGGCCCAGGAGCAGCTACGCGCCGCCGTGGTGGCCCTGCTCAGAAGCCTGCGCGAGGGCGGCATCATAGACGTCAGCGACGAGGATCTGCCGGATCTGGGCCAGACCATCAAGATGGTGGTGACCTGCTGGATCCCGTTCCAGATCGCCCAGGCTCCCAGCACCCGCATCACCAAGCCACTGCTCTATCAGGGCGTCTTGCGGGTGCTGTTTCTGCTGCGCCCCTATGTGCAGCCGCAGGTGGCCGAACAGATCCGCCAGCTGGAGCAGCATTACCGTCAACTGGCCCAACCAGCTGGGTGAGATCTGTTTCACATTTGTTGAACATCAGCACAATAATTTGAATTCGCCGCAACAGATTGCAGTAAAATGTCGTCCTCTGTTGATACGCAGCTGAAATAGCCAATGAGGATCGAGGATGTCTAACGGATTCTATCGTCACCTGACCGAGCAGCTTGAGCAGGTCCAGGCTGAAGGATTGTACAAGCAGGAACGCGTCATCACCTCGGCCCAGCAGGCCCGGATTGCGGTGGGCGGCGAGCAGGTGCTGAACTTCTGTGCCAACAACTATCTGGGGCTGGCCAACCACCCCGATCTGATCGAAGCGGCCCACCAGGGGCTGGACAGCCACGGCTTCGGCATGGCCTCGGTCCGTTTCATCTGCGGCACCCAGGATCAGCACAAGGCGCTGGAGCAGAAGCTGTCAGCCTTCCTCGGCACCGAAGACACCATCCTCTACTCTTCCTGCTTCGATGCCAACGGCGGTCTGTTCGAGACGCTGTTCGGCGCCGAAGACGCCATCATCTCCGATGCCCTCAACCACGCCTCCATCATCGATGGGGTGCGGTTGTGCAAGGCCAGGCGCTATCGCTACGCCAACAATGACATGGCCGAGCTGGAAGCCCAGCTCAAGCAGGCCAATGCCGATGGTGCCCGCTTCAAGCTGATCGCCACCGACGGCGTCTTCTCCATGGATGGCGTCATCGCCGACCTCAAATCCATCTGCGATCTGGCTGACAAGTACGATGCGCTGGTGATGGTGGATGACTCCCATGCCGTCGGCTTCATCGGCGAGAACGGCCGCGGCACCCACGAATATTGTGGCGTGATGGAGCGGGTCGACATCATCACCGGCACCCTGGGCAAGGCGCTCGGCGGCGCCTCCGGCGGTTACACCTCCGGCAAGAAAGAGGTGATCGACTGGTTGCGTCAGCGCTCCCGCCCCTATCTCTTCTCCAACTCGCTGGCACCCTCCATCGTCGCCGCCACCATCAAGGTGATCGACATGCTGGCCGATGGCCACGACCTACGTGCCCGCCTGAAGGAGAACAGCCAGTACTTCCGCGAGCGGATGAGCGCCGCCGGCTTTACCCTGGCCGGCGCCGATCACGCCATCATCCCGGTGATGCTGGGAGATGCCAAGCTGGCAGCCGAGATGGCGAGCCGCATGCTGGCCGCCGGCATCTATGTGGTGGGCTTCTCCTTCCCGGTCGTGCCCAAGGGCCAGGCCCGCATCCGCACCCAGATGTCCGCCGCCCATACCCGCGAACAGCTGGACCAGGCCATCGATGCCTTCATTCGCATCGGCCGTGAACTCGGCATCATCTGATTTGAATCAAGGGGCCCGGCGCCCCTTTTTTCTGCGTTCATCGTGAAGGAACAACCATGAAAGCACTCTCCAAACTGCACAAAGAAGCCGGCATCTGGATGACGGACGTACCGGCCCCCGAACTGGGCCACAACGACCTGCTGATCAAGATCCGCAAGACCGCCATCTGTGGCACCGATATCCACATCTACAACTGGGACGAGTGGTCGCAGAAGACCATCCCGGTGCCCATGGTGGTCGGCCACGAATACGTCGGTGAAGTCGTTGCCGTGGGCCAGGAAGTGCGCGGCTTCGCGGTCGGTGACCGGGTCTCCGGCGAAGGCCACATCACCTGTGGCCACTGCCGCAACTGCCGTGCCGGCCGCACCCACCTGTGCCGCAACACCATAGGCGTCGGCGTCAACCGCCCCGGCGCCTTTGCCGAGTACCTGGTGATCCCGGCCTTCAACGCCTTCAAGCTGCCGGACAACATCCCGGATGAGCTGGCCGCCATCTTCGATCCGTTCGGCAACGCGGTGCACACCGCCCTCTCCTTCGACCTGGTGGGTGAAGACGTGCTGATCACCGGCGCCGGCCCCATCGGCATCATGGCTGCCGCCGTCTGCCGCCATGTGGGCGCCCGTCACGTGGTGATCACCGACGTCAACGAGTACCGGCTCGAGCTGGCCCGCAAGATGGGCGCCACCCGCGCCGTCAACGTGGCCAAGGAGCAGCTCTCCGACGTGATGAGCGAGCTTGGCATGACCGAGGGGTTCGACGTGGGGCTGGAGATGTCCGGCGTCCCCTCCGCCTTCCAGGACATGATCGACAAGATGAACCACGGCGGCAAAATCGCCATGCTCGGCATTCCCCCCGCCACCATGGCCATCGACTGGGGCAAGGTGATCTTCAAGGGACTGTTCATCAAGGGGATTTACGGCCGCGAGATGTTCGAAACCTGGTACAAGATGGCGAGCCTCATCCAGTCCGGGCTCGATCTCTCCCCCATCATCACCCACCGCTTCCACATCGATGACTTCCAACAGGGCTTCGATGCCATGCGCTCCGGCCAGTCCGGCAAGGTGATCCTCAGCTGGGACAAATAAGCCTTTCAGCACTTCAATCAGATGAAACCCGGTGAAAACCGGGTTTCTTTTTTGCAGGCCGGCCTCGCCAGTTTGTGATCCGACGAAGAAACTTTGCACGCAGAGTGCTTAACACTTCACACACAAGCGTTTAAATGGCTGTAACTATTCGGTTATAATCCAGTCGTTTTCTAGGGATAATAAAAGCCTGCTGGGAGTACATGAGCGTGTTGAAAAAACTGAGCTATTTGCTGGCGGTCGGGATGACGGCCGCCAGTTTGTCCGGTGCCGTGCTGGCTGCCGATGATATGTCGCCGGAGGCCATTGCCGAGCGCATCAAGCCTGTCGGTCAGGTCTACACCGCCAAGGATCTGGAAGGGATTGCGACCGCAGGCGCAGCCCCTGCGGCGGCCGCGTCATCCGGCCCGCGCGACGGAGAAGCCGTGTTCAAGGGCGCCTGCTTCGCCTGTCACGATGCCGGCATCGCCGGCGCGCCCAAGCGCGGCGACAAGGCTGCCTGGGAGCCTCGTATCGCACAAGGCATTGAAACGCTTAAGAAACATGCCATTGCCGGCTTCGCAGGCAAGACCGGCGTCATGCCCCCCAGAGGGACTTGCGCCACCTGTAGCGATGAAGAGATCGAAAACGCCATTCACTACATGATCGACAAGCTCTAAGTGATTGAAAGGGCCGCATATGCGGCCCTTTCAATCTGATGACTTCCGACTACTCTTTGAAGGGTAGATAAATCGGGAGTCACTCATGTCAGCGCAACCCACAGCACCACATTACTCGACTCCCTTGCTGGCGTTGGTTTCCGCTATTATGGATTTCCCCGCCCCCTCCGTCGCCACAGCCAAAGATTACGACACCCTGATCCAGCAGCTGAACCAGCTCTGCCCGTTGCAACATTTCGGCATGCTCGGCCTGTCGGAAGCCGGACTGCACTGGGTGTGTGAATACCAGGTCCCCGACAGTTTCAAATTGCAGCTGGGGCTGGAAGAGTCACGCATCACGGATCAACTGACCCAGCTGGACGAAGCCGAGGGTTGGTGCACCCTGCCGGTCGAACAC
Organism: Aeromonas sp. 600276; assembly: GCF_049175815.1. Classification (NCBI taxonomy): domain Bacteria; kingdom Pseudomonadati; phylum Pseudomonadota; class Gammaproteobacteria; order Aeromonadales; family Aeromonadaceae; genus Aeromonas; species Aeromonas sp. 600276. The sequence continues at coordinate 249,751 of NZ_JAAKVU010000005.1, forward strand.
GGTCAGATCCAGTGGTTGCTGGCCTGCTGCCAGCCCAAGGAGCTGCCGACACTGCGCCTGTTGCTGGAGTGCCTGGCCAAACGGCTGAACGAGACCCAGGCTGGCTCCCAGCTGTCAGAGCTGGCCTCGCCGCTCATTCGCAAGGATCCGGACTGGCAGAGAAAGATCGAGAGCATCAACCGCATCATCCGGCTGGCCAACACCCTGCCCAGCCAGGCGCTCTTCTCCCAGCTCGAGGCTGTGTTGCGCCAGATGCTCGCCATTCAGGACATGCTGCTGGTACGTATCGACAGCCACCGGCTCGAGAAGATCTACCCGGAACTGCCCCACCACAGCGACGAATTCATCACCGGGCTCTGCCACAGCACCAACAACATTGAGCAGCACAAGGAGCAGCTTTACTGGTACAGCCAGCCGCTGCGTCTCCAGCAGCAGTACTTCGCCCACTTCCTCATCAGCCTGCAGCAGCCGCTGGAAACCGACGACCGGCTGTTTCTCGACTTCCTGCGCAGCCAGCTGACTCTGCTGCTGGAGCTGAGACGGATCCGCCAGCAGCTCCACGACATCAACTCGGAAGACTCCATCAACCAGCGGCTGCAGCAGTTGCGCCAGACCAACCTCAGACTGCAGAAGCAGTTGAAGCAGCACCAGGAGCTGGAACGCCGACTGCAATTCGATGCCCTGCACGACCCGCTGACCCAGCTACCCAACCGGGCACTGTTGATGAACCACCTCAACCACGCCATGACCCACTTTCACCGCTACAAGTCGCCCGGGTTTTCGCTGATCTTCATCGATGTGGACCACTTCAAGCAGGTCAACGACACTCTCGGCCATAGCGCCGGCGACCAGCTGCTCAAGGAGATGAGCCGCCGCCTGCAAACCTGCATACGACAAAACGACATGGTGGCAAGGCTGGGGGGGGACGAGTTCGTCATCTATCTGGACAGCAGCAAGACCGAGGAAGATATCAGCCCGGTGCTCAACCGCATCATCAGCCGCCTCTCCTATCCCTTCCGGCTGATGGGCAACGAACTCGGCATCACGGTGAGTCTCGGGGTCGCCAGCGTGTCGGAACAGACATCCGACATCAGCCAGCTCCTGCATCAGGCCGATCTGGCCATGTACCAGGCCAAGCGCAACGGTCGCAGCCGCATCGTCAGCTATTCGGAAGAGTGCTCGGCCCAGACCTGGGCCTCGCCGGAAGAGATGCTGGCCAGAGCGCTGCGGGCAGGCCGCATCGTGCCCTATTTCCAGCCGGTGATCCGGCTCAAGGACAGCCGCCTGACCGGGCTGGAGGTCATGGCACGCTGGATCACCGAAGAGGGGGTACTCAAGGACGCATTCGACTTCATCCCGCTGGCGGAGCAGTGTGGCCTCATCCAGGAGCTGGATTACCAGATCCTGCGCCACACCTGCCAGCAGCTAAAAGAGTGGCTGCCGCTCTCCGGCCAGAGCAAGTTCAAGGTGGCCATCAACCTGTCCGGCAAACATCTGGTCAGCCATGAACAGATCATGCAACTGGTCGAGATCATCGAATCCGAAGGGATCTCCCCCGGCTATCTGATTTTCGAATTCAACGAACGGGAACTGTCACGGCAGGATTCCGATGCCCTCACCTCACTGCACGAGCTGAGGGCCAAGGGCATCCAGATCAGCCTGGATGATTTCGGTACTGGCTTCTCTTCCCTCAATGCCCTGTTCCACTTCCCGGTAGACTACATCAAGGTGGATGACAGCTTTACCCATCGCATGTTGCAATCTCCCAAGGATCTGGCGCTAATTCGCGCCATGCGCGACATCTGCCAGGATCTGGACTTCACCCTGGTGGTGGAAGGGATAGAGAACCAGCAGCAACTGCAGAAGCTGATCGACCTGGGCTGCCTGATGGGCCAGGGGCGCTACATTTCACCACCCATGCCGGGCGCCGACATCACACCCCTGCTGACCCAGAGCAAATAAGCGGAGCGACTCAATCCTTCTTGAACATGGCGCGCAGATTGGCTACCGCCATCTGCCCCTTCTGCTGACGCTCCTCCGCACTCACCTTCTTCTGGTTTTCCCACTCCAGGTCATCCTGCGGCAGTTCCAGCAGGAAGCGGCTCGGCTCCGGCCGCACTGACTCGCCAAACTGGCGCCGCTCCTTGCAGAGGGTGAAGGTCAGCTCGGTCTGGGCCCGGGTGATCCCCACGTAGGCGAGGCGCCGCTCCTCCTCCACGTTGTCCTCGTCGATGCTGGTCTGGTGCGGCAGCAGCCCCTCCTCCATACCCACCATGTAGACATAGGGGAACTCCAGCCCCTTGGAGGCGTGCAATGTCATCAGCTGTACCTGATCGGCTTCATCCTCTCCCTCGTTGCGCTCCATCATGTCCCGCAAGGTGAGGCGTGTGACCACCTGGGCGAGCGTCATCGACTCTTCCAGCTCGTCCCCCTCCAGCATCTCGCTGATCCAGCGATAGAGGGTGGAGACGTTCTGCATCCGCATCTCGGCCGCCTTCGGGCTGGGGGAGGTCTCGTAGAGCCACTCCTCGTAGTGGATCTCCTTGATCATGTCCCGCACCGCCTCCACCGGATTGCCGCGCAGCGCCTGATCACCGAGCCGTACCAGCCAGTTGGTGAAAGCCTGCAGGGCGGTGAGGCCGCGGCCGGAGAGGTGCTGCTCCAGCCCCAGCTCGAAGCTGGCAGCAAACAAGCTCTTGCCACGCTGGTTGGCGTATTGGCCCAGTTTTTCGAGCGTGGTGGGGCCGATTTCGCGCCGCGGCAGATTCACTACCCGCAGGAAGGCGGTGTCCTCGTCCGGATTCACCAGCAACTTGAGGTAGGCCATGATGTCCTTGATCTCGGTGCGGGAGAAGAAGGAAGTGCCCCCCGAGATACGGTAGGGAATGCGGTTGGTCATCAGCGCCTTCTCGAAGATGCGCGACTGATGGTTGCCCCGGTAGAGGATGGCGTAATCCTTGAAGCGGGTGCGATTCATGAACTTGTGACCCATCAGCTCGGCGGCGATGCGCTCCGCCTCGTGCTCCTCGTTCTTGGCAAACAGCACCTTGAGCTTCACCCCCTCGTCCAGCTCGGAGAAGAGGGCCTTGTCGTAGACGTGGGGGTTGTTGGCGATCAGGATGTTGGCGCACTTGAGGATGCGCCGCTTGGAGCGGTAGTTCTGCTCCAGCTTGATGAGCCGCAGATTGGGGAAGTCCTCGTTCAGCAGCACCAGGTTCTGTGGCTTGGCACCGCGCCAGGAGTAGATGGACTGGTCGTCGTCTCCCACTACGGTGAAGCGGGCCCGCTCGCCGACGATCTGCTTCACCAGCTCGTACTGGCTGGTGTTGGTGTCCTGGTATTCATCGACCAGCAGATAGCGGATCTTGTTCTGCCAGCGGGTGCGCACTTCCTCGTTGCTCTTGAGCAGCAGGGTCGGCATCACGATGAGGTCGTCGAAATCTAGGGCGTTGTAGGCCACCATCTGGCGGTGATAACGCTCGTAGAGCTGGGCCATCAGCACCTCTTCAGGCCCGCGGGCGATGCGCATGGCGCGGGCAGGCAGGATGAGGTCGTTCTTCCAGTTGGAGATCTGGCTGATGAGGGCCGAGAGCTTGTCCTTGTCGTTGTCGAGCTCCGCCTCGGTCAGCTCCTTGAGCAGCGCCAACTGATCGGTATCGTCGAACAGGGAAAAATTGGCCTTGAGATTCAGGCTCTTGTGCTCGCGGCGAATTATCTCGAGCCCCAGGGTATGGAAGGTGGAGACCATCAGCCCCCGCGCCTCCTTGCGACCCAGGGTCTGGCCGACCCGCTCCTTCATCTCCCGCGCCGCCTTGTTGGTAAAGGTGACCGCCGCTATGTTGCGCGCGTTGTAGCCGCACTGCTGCACCAGATAGGCAATCTTGTTGGTGATGACGCGGGTCTTGCCCGATCCGGCACCCGCCAGCACCAGGCAAGGGCCGGAGACATACTTGACCGCTTCGTTCTGATTGGGGTTGAGCTTCATGGGCCGGATCTCTTGGCTTATGATGAGGGGCGGCATTGTAACAGAAATCACCCGGCCAGCCCCATCGAGCAATAGCTCGCCAGATGCCTTGTGTTCGGCGGCGGTTTTCAGGATCATGACCGACTTTTCGAGATGATGACCACTTTTCCAGACAGTGAGGGGAGCATGAACCAGCAACAGCACGACCGGCTGCGCAGCCAGTTTCCGGCCTTGGCGCAGGAGGTCAACGGCCACCCGCTGGTCTATCTGGACAATGCCGCAACCACCCAGAAGCCGAAAGCCGTGCTGGATGCGATCAATCACTACTATCGGGCCGACAACGCCAACGTGCACCGTGCCGCCCACGCCCTGAGCGGCCGGGCCACCCGGGCCTTCGAAGATGCCCGCGAGACTGTCGCCCGCTTTATCAATGCCCCTCGCAGCCACGAGGTGATCTGGACCCGTGGCACCACGGAGGCGATCAACCTGGTGGCCCAGAGCTGGGGAATGAGCGAGTTCAAGGCGGGAGACGAAATCATCCTCAGCACCCTGGAACACCACGCCAATATCGTCCCCTGGCAGCTGGTCTCCCAGCGCACCGGCGCCGTCATCCGGGTCGTCCCCCTCGATGAGCGGGGCGATCTCGACATAGCCGCCTATCTGGCCATGCTGGGACCACGTACCCGACTGGTGAGCGTGGCCCACGTCTCCAATGCCCTCGGTACCGTCAATCCAGTTGAGCAGATAGTGGCAGCCGCCAAGGCGGTCGGTGCCCTGACCCTGATCGACGGTGCCCAGGCAGTGGCTCACCTGGAGGTAGATGTGCAGGCCATCGGCTGCGACTTCTACGCCTTCTCCGGCCACAAGCTCTACGGCCCGACCGGTATCGGCGTGCTGTGGGGGCGCACCGAACTGCTGGAGCGGATGCCTCCCTGGCAGGCCGGTGGCGAGATGATCGACAGGGTCAGTTTCGGTGGCACCACCTTCAATACCCTGCCCTTCAAGTTCGAGGCGGGCACCCCCCATATCGCCGGTGCCATCGGCCTGGCTGCCGCCATCGATTTTGTGATGGAGCAAGACAGGGGGGCATTAGCCAGCCATGAAGCGGTGCTGACCGACTACCTGGTCGCCGGCCTGCGTCAGATACCTGGGCTGCGTCTGGTCGGCGAACCCGGTCAGCGTGCCGGCGCAGTCTCCTTCCTGCTAAGGGATATCCACCCGCAGGATGCCGCCACCCTGCTCGACATGCAGGGGATCGCCCTGCGGGTCGGCCACCACTGCGCCATGCCGTTGATGGAGAGCCTTGGCATAGGCGGCACAATGCGAGCCTCGCTGGCCTGTTACAACAACCGTGACGATGTGGACGCCCTGCTGGCCGCCCTGCACAAACTCAGTGACTTCTTCTAAGGCAGACACCCGATGAACAGCCTCGCAACCTATACCCGGATCGGCCTTGAGCCCGACGCCGATACCATCCGCCAGCAGTTTGCGGCGGCGAACGGCTGGGAGAACCAGTACCGCCTCATCATCCAGCTCGGCAAGCTGCTACCCGTCTTGCCCGCAGAGTGGCAACAGGAAGAGAACCGCCTGAAAGGGTGCGAAAGCCAGGCCTGGCTAAAGGGAGAGGTGGGTGAGGACGGCAACTGGCACTTTGCCTGCGACTCCGACGCCCGCATCGTGCGTGGCCTCATCGTCATCGTGCTGGCAGCACTCAATCATCAGAGTGCCGACGCTATCCAGGCTTTCGATATGGATACCTATTTCAGCGAGCTAGGGCTCGAAAAACACCTGAGCCCGTCGCGGGGCAACGGGCTCAGGGCAATCGTGTTGGCGATCCGGCAACAGGCCGTCTAACCCGCCTTGTTCAGTGGTCGATCAGGCCTCACCAATCGACCCTGTGTCTTCATTCCCAGCCTCTTGCTCGGCACGGGCTCCCCGTTCGGCAATCTTCTTCAATACCCGGGAGGCGGCGACCAAGCCAAAGGTGGCCGTCACCGGCGTCACGGCGCCAAAGCCAGAGGCGCAATCCATCTTCATATTGCCGTCGCTGGCCGCCTTGGCCTGACAGGTGCCGCCATGGCCGTCCGGATAACTCAGCTGCTCGGTTGAGAAGACACACTCCACCCCGAACTTGCGCGCCGGATTCTTGCTGAAGTTGTGCTGCCGGCGCAGGTCGGAACGCACCTTGGCGGCCAGCGGATCCTGAATGGTCTTGGCCAGATCGGCCACGGTGATCCGGGTGGGGTCCATCTGCCCGCCAGCACCGCCCGCCACAACCACCGGGATCTTGTTGCGCTTGCAGAAGGCAATCAGCGCCACCTTGGCCTTGACCGAGTCGATGGCATCCACCACATAGTCAAACTCTCGCTTGATATGCTCGGCCAGATTGTCGGCGGTGACGAAGTCATCCACCTCGATCACCTCGCAATCCGGGTTGATGGCACGGATGCGCTCGGCCATCACCTCCGTCTTGAGGCGACCAACCGTGCCCTGCATGGCATGGATCTGGCGGTTGGTGTTGGTGATGCAGATGTCGTCCATGTCGATCAGGGTGATCTGGTTGATGCCGGCACGGGCCAGCGCCTCTGCCGCCCAGGAGCCGACGCCGCCGATCCCGACCACGCAGACACGCGCCTGGCTGAAGGAACCAAGTGCACTCTGACCATAAAGACGGGCAATGCCCCCGAATCGCTGTAGATACTCTGCTTTCATACCACCACCTTGATTGAGGGCGGCCATTATAGCGACAACCATGGGCGGCGGCGAATTTCAGATAAACATGAAACGGGATGGAGCAACGAAATCAGGCTAATCGAGATGAGATAAAGAGATCGTAGAGACGAAAAAAAGCCCAGTCGTTAGACTGGGCTTCTTAAATAGTGGCGGAGCGGACGGGACTCGAACCCGCGACCCCCGGCGTGACAGGCCGGTATTCTAACCGACTGAACTACCGC